>SIAP01000028.1 GCA_009691725.1 Phycisphaerales bacterium | reverse complement strand
AGATAATCCGAGCAGCAACCGAGATCCCACGGGACGAGAGGCGAGGGTCAGGGAATTGCAGGATGACGGGTTCACGCTCCAGGAGGCTGAAAAACAGGTTGGACCGCGCGAGCAGAATGAGAAGTTGCGATTGATGCTCCCAGTAGATTCTGTCACCGCATCGCAGTGCAAGGAGTTCTGCAAGAAGGCGTCGCTGCGCCTTCCTACCGAAGCAGAGTGGGAGTACGCATGCCGCGCTGGAACTACCGGGCCCCGATACGGAGAACTCGAAGAGATTGCGTGGTGCATTGCTCGTCATGACATGTCGGGGTTGAGGCCCACGCATCGGTTCAGCCACGGCGCCAGGACCCAACAGATTGGGACCAAGAGTGCAAATCCGTTAGGACTGTACGACTTGCTTGGCAATGTCTCAGAGCCGACTCAGGACTGGATGGGCGACTCGAATTTCTACAGACAATGTGAGTCAGGCGTCGTTGACCCGTGCAACCCATGGACTGACACCAAAACCAAAGAAGATGCATCCGGTATTGATAATCATGATCCCATCTACCGAGGCGGGTCGGCGAGCACTGCGGCGACCTCGATGATTCGATGTTCTCACCGAACCGACGAGGAGGAGCCTCACACCAAAGGTCTCCGAGTCGCCAGAGACCCATAGCCCCATCGTCGTTCTGTGTTCTTAGAAACCACCTTCCTCATCCAATCATGGCACCCCCCCCCCCACCCCCACCACCCCCACCCCCACCACCACCAAACCCACAGCCACCAAACCCACAGCCAATCCCTCTCCGCCCCGCCCCACCCGCGCCCGAACTTCAGAACGTGCACTTCCCGGAGTCCAGTCCGGCGCTCGCCCCTCCGCCCGCCGTGGGAATTGGTGCCGAGCCAGCCGCCGCCGCGACGGTACCGACCGTTCCGGAGGGGCCGAAGATTCGCGATCGCATCGTGGTGCTCGGCAGGACGCGCTCAGGAAAAACTGTTTTCATCGCTCGCCTTTATCACCTGCTGTTTCGCGCGAAGGGCGATCTTCGCATGGAGGCTTGCAGTGGCGTGACGCACACAGCCATCGTTAAATTTTGGCAAGAACTCGCAGACGGCAAGTGGCCTGCAGCCACAACCGCCACAGACAGCCATACTTTCGATCTCAAATTTCGCTCATCAAGTTTCACCATGGTTGTGTCCGACTATCCGGGCGAGGTGTTCCGCAAGGCGTTCATGGAAGACACCACTGGCGCAGACGAGCGTGCACTGATTGACTCCATTGACCGTGCGCAGGCCATCATCTTCCTCGTCGATCCGCTGGTGATGATCGGCACCAATCTTCTCGAGGGATCCGAGCAAGGCTTCGGGCTCGCACAAGCCATCAAACGGCTGAGGACCACCCCTGGAGGCGAAGATGTTCCTATCGCCCTCGTCGTGACGAAGTACGACTTGGTCCGCGAGGAGGTGAAGGCTGCGGGCGATGTCAAGGGTTTTCTCTGTCACCACTACCCCACTCTCGTGGACACCGCGAGGGGTCGCGGCACGATGGCGTACACATGCATTGCCGTCCGGTCGCGGCCTGGGGCGCTTGGAAAGGAACGCCCAGACTGGGATGCGCCTGCGCGATACGTCGAGGAGCCGCTTCGCGCATGCCTCGAGATTGTCGTAACGAATGCGAACAAGGCCGAGCATCGCGCGAAAATTGCCACAGTGCGACGAATCCAAGAAGAGATAACTGAGCAGGAAGACAACGACGCAAAAAAGGCGAGCGTGTTATCAATATGGGTGGTATCGATGTGTTTCTTAGTCTTGGCGCTCGTCGTAGTTGGCGGGATCTGGTGGATCCGAAGGGGCGGAGGAGCCTCATGAACACTCCACACAAACTTGCCTCCGACGACAACGATCCGTTGCGTTGGTTGAGGAACGAACACGCATGAACATCGATACACATCTCTTCGGTTCGCAGCGCGGATATCAATGCCTCGCGATGTCGGCGGGGGTTTCAAAGTCAGAGGACGACGCGCTATCACAGTTCGGGTTCGGACAAAGTTCTGACGATGGATTCCTTCAAGGGCTGGCGCACAACCCCACAGCATTCGGGCGCGAACTTCCAACTGGGCGATATGCGGTCACCCGCGTTCTCTGTGGAAACCCTGATGTTGCGGGGCGAGCAACCCTTGAATTTCGCACTCTCATCTTCAGCAGGGAGCAGTTTCTGAGAGTTCGTGCCGCAATGCCGGATCTCGTGTCGGACCGTGATCTCTGGCATGCCCCCAACTTTGGCGCGGGGTTGTGTCTCGAACTGCCGGCCATTCACGCGGCCGCTCCACAACCAAGCGAGTGGTCGTGGCGAATCTTCGATGCGTGGTTCAGTATGCAAGCTCGGCGCCCACACTGCATCCTCGTCGAGCCCGAATTGGCGGGCGAGGTCCTCAAAATGCCTGCGCTCATTGATGCGCAGGATGTCTCCAGCTTCTCGTGGGGGATCGGACTTCTCCGTCCAGTTCCTTGGGTTGACATCACGATCCTTTCACCATTTGGGACGCCAGGAACCAGCCGCCCCGCATTTGGAATTGCACGAGGACAGTGCGTCAACCCGAGAATCGAATCAGCACGCCTCGCCCGCCCAGAGCGGCTGCCGACCCTTCTCGCCATCATCGACGGCGGTGCAGTAACTACTCCCGTCGATGCGCAGGGCCTCGCCAGAAACTCGCGGGCAGCGAATCGACCGCGCCAGAGCGTGCAGGCGCGCGAAGCCACCCTCCGTCAAAGTCGATCCGCGCTGGTTCTGTCGCTCTTCGGAATCGCATGCCTCGCGGTTCTCGTCGGCGGAGTCTTCTTGGTAACGAGGGTCATGACTGGCGTCGCAGCGCCCATAGGTGTCACCGCGACCAACAGAGCGCATTGGGCTCATGTCGATGTCGGATGGAGCGAAGTCCCTGGGGCAACCGCTTACCGAGTCTCGAGGTTTGAGTCCCAGTCACAGAACGGATCGAAGATAGAAAAGGAGCGAAAAGTCTGGCTCAAAGATGCACAGTCCACGATGTTTCGCGATACCGAAGTCAAACCAGGTCTCACGTACGAGTATTCCGTTCAAGCACTTCGCGCCAAGCGCGAGAGTCGCTTCAGCGTTGCTGCTGCGGGAAGTTGCGCGGAGCAACCAAACATGCCACGAGACCTCACCCCATTAGTCGATCCTGATACCGGCTGTGTGAAACTCAAATGGCAGGTTGATGATCCGATTGATGGCAAACCCGCAACGGACTACACGGTTACCCGTTCGGGCGCAGGGGGTGTTTCGACGGAAGTCGCCACAGGGAACACGACGCCTGAGTGGACCGACGCGACTGGTTCTCCCGCGGTCAGCTACACCTACTCGGTCCGCGCGGAAACAGAAGTCGGACCAAGCCGCGAGAGCAAGCCTACGACAGGCATTCGCAGGTTGGAGACTGTCGCCGCACCCACAGTTGATGCAGTGACGAGCGAGAACCACACAATAGTCTCGTGGGATTCAGTCACTGGCGCAACCGGGTTCGAACTCATCCGAACCGACGCGACTGGCGCGTTGAAAGAGAAGAGGGTTAACCTTCCCCTCAACGAAAAGGCTAGAAAGAATGAGTACCTCGACAAGGATGCAATTCTTGGAGTGGAGTACATGTACTCGGTCATCGCAAAGGCAGTTGGTGCAGATAGCACGCCCTCACTCGAAGTAGCAGGAACCCGCCCATTCGAACCGCCCCACGGACTCCATGCATCGGTGGATCGGGTCGGAGAAGTACTCCTCACGTGGACACCGCCCAAAGGGGCCTCGTACATCGACCACTACGTCGTTACTAGGACAAACCTCGCATCTCCTGCACTCTTTTACGAGGAGAAAATCCCGTTTGGATCGACCTCGTCGTGGTCCGACCGAAAGGCTCACCCGGGAGAGCGATACCAGTACACCATTCGAGCCGTCACCACGAGCAGCACAAGCATCGAGAGTGACCCCGCCACTGGAGGCGCCATTCGCGGCACTGGCCCACTGCAGGCGACAATCGATCTTGCGGACTCCGTAAGAATCACATGGACCCCGTTGCTCGCAGGCACAATGACGATCGAGCGCACTGCGACCAAGGCAGAACTCCCGAAGAAATCGTTCGTTGTATCTGGTGACTTGGGGTTCTACGAAGACACAACTGCTTCGCCCGGCGTTGAATACCAGTACGCGTACACCGTCCAATCAGCGACTGGGCAGTTCAGTCCTCCGTCCCCAGCCGTCGTTGGTCAGAGGCTCGGTTCGATTTTAAGTCACGATTTGCGGGATGAGTTGAAGAAGTTTCTCGACGACGTTACGGTTGCTCGCGACAAGATGGTGGCTCAACTTAAGGCGCTTCGTATATCGTGGGAGGAGGCGGTTGCCGCAGATCAAAACAAGTCATTGAAACCAGATGAGCGGGATGCCGCGGTCCGTACGGCCTTGGAAAACTGCGGCAAATCGATTGCGGCACTCGACTTACTGGAGCCCGACCTGAACAAACTCGTGGACCGAGGAATGAAGGCGAATGACGACTACAAGAATGCTCCAGGAAATCTCGCACCAGATCGAATGGAGGCCCTCGTGATCGTCACCGCAATCCGCCACCTTTCTGCGCAGTGCGACAAAAATTTGCTCTCAAAGAAAGAACTGGAAAGTATGCGCAAGGCACTCACTCGCCGCAAAGTCGCCCCAGCACATTTTCAACTCGAACTAGTCGTTGGATTTTGCGCGAAGGTCGACTCCAAGCCACTAGGACAGTGTCCCGCTTGCACGACCGCTGCCGAATTCGCCCAATGCTGGAGGGCAGAGATCGGCAACGTTGACCCAGGAGTCTCGACGACAGAAGTCCGCGACATGGTGAGTAAACTTTTGGATGGAATCCCATGAGCAATGTCATGGAACATGCACTGTCGACGACGCGCACTGCGGTGTTACGCGGCACGCATGGTGCCGCGACCCAGCAACTCCAGAAGTTGCACACGATGGACGCCCGACGAACGTTCGCACGCGAGATCGCTCTACTCCAAGTCGTGCTGGCGTGTCGCACGTTTGACGACGACCTGCTGATCCAAACGGCAGCCCAACTGCAGCCAGCATCGCAGGACGAAATCGCATCGGCGATGGACATGCTCTCTCGCACACCCGAGACACAGCGTCCCAGTTACGCAGCATTCGCTCGTCGCGCAGTGACGCTTCTGGGCTTTGTCGCGGAATTGCCAGAGCGCGGAAAGATCGCCGCGCGGATCGGGCTCTGGGCAGGAGCGCTGGCTTGGGTTGGATGGACGCTCTATTTCTTTATGTTCTTTGTGCGGGCGTCAGCGCAAGGCGAGATGTCACCCGAGGAGGGAGCGCAGTTTGGCGCGCATCCAATCTTGACTGGGATCCAGTGTTCGATCCTCGCTACGTCGGTTCCTGGAGTCATTGCCGGAATCGTGGCAGTGCGCATTACACGTGCACACAAGACCTCTGCGTACCTCGGACTCATCGCATCGTCGTTGGCGCTTCTGCTTATGATTGTTTTGATAGTTGCGGGGATAGCCCTCTTGATCTGATTCCCTTGGTGTGCAGTATCAACTCATGATGGAGGCAATAACCATGTCGCAAAGAATCCGATTAGTGCACGCATTGATTGTTGCTGTGGCGCTCTTGCAGCAAAGTTGCGAATCGGAGCAAAGTATCTCGTCAACTGCGGCGCCGCCCGCGGTAGCGGCGTTTGGTCCAACCCGTGACACCCCCTTCACGGATGCGACACTCGCAGGAGGTGGCAGTAGCCGATCGACCGGTGGTGTGCAATCCGGGGGGAATGGCCAGAGTGGCTCCGGCAAGAGTGGTTCGGGGCAGAGTGGTTCGGGGCAGAGTGGTTCGGGGCAGAGTGGTGCGGGGCAGAGTGGTTCGGGGCAGAGTGGTTCGGGGCAGAGTGGCTCAGGCAAGAGTGGCGCGGGACAGAGTGGTTCGGGGCAGAGTGGTTCGGGGCAGAGTGGTTCGGGTCAGAGTGGTTCGGGGCAGAGTGGCTCAGGCAAGAGTGGCGCGGGACAGAGTGGTTCGGGGAAGAGGGGCGGTGCGGGGAGCGCAGGACCCGCAGGTTCAACGACTCCACTCACGGAGGCCATCGCACCAAGCCAAACACACGGTTCCCAAAAAGGCCCAAGCGGTGGATCCACCGCTGCCGCCAGTGGCCCTCCAGGAAGTCAATCAGGCTCTGGTTTGAGCACGACTCCAGGTGCAACATCCAATGGTTCTGCCTCCGCAAGCAGCACCGGCAAGACCGGTGCCGGGAAAGGAGATACCACAAGTGGCACTGCTGTCCGCGAAGCCAGCGCTGGTACAGGCTCCCCAACGAACAGAGGGGGACAGAAGTCGGCGGACGCGTCAACAGGCGCCACTGGGGTGACCTCCGGTCCATCCGTAGGAGGAAGCAGTCCAGTTGATGCGCTCGGCGGTTCAGCGAACGGAAGTCGCGACACTGGCAAAGGATCGGCATCAGGATCGGGTGACCTGCAAGGGGTAGTTCCATCCACGAGTCCGAAGCCCGCCAATCCCACGTCGCCTCCCGACGCATTGGCTCCTGTGGCACCGTCGAACAACCCGAGTGTTCCGACTGACGCACTATCGGTGAAGCCCGTGGCAGAAGAACTCACAGTTCCAAAGTTGGACCTCAGTCCAATCGATACCCCTACTACCGCATCGATTCTGGATCATGCTGGCACGCCGATCGAACTCGCGTCTGGCGCGTGGGAGCAAATCGGGCTCCCCGCCAACAACGGTCCCGATTTCGGTCCTGGTGGGTACATCCACTCGTACCTCATCATCGATGGCAAACGCAATGAGTGCTTCCTCTATCGCACATTCGGCAACGTGACCGTGAGTGGACAGTTCCGTATGACGCTCGATGAAAGTGGGGTCTGCACGATTGGACCGAGCTCAGTTCGCCCCACGGAATTCCCAAGCCAACCACGAACGATTCCTCTCGGTGGGGGCGCCACGTGCACGATCACCCCTCCGAGCGGGAAGACGCTGACCGCTCAGTGGTCCTCCCGAGCGAGTGACTCCACGATGATCATTCACTCGAAGGAGTATCGCCGAATTCCAAAGAGCGTGGCCGAGCGGATCGTCCGAGGCGAGCCAGTGCTCTCGGGTGCGGAACTTGACATAAAGATCGAGCAAACTGC
The DNA here is from genome assembly GCA_009691725.1 of Phycisphaerales bacterium. Classification (GTDB taxonomy): domain Bacteria; phylum Planctomycetota; class Phycisphaerae; order Phycisphaerales; family SM1A02; genus F1-60-MAGs104. The sequence goes on along the minus strand of SIAP01000028.1, from coordinate 17,858 downwards.
AAAGGGTCCGTCAGGAAAAGGAGCAGGCGGAAGCGCAGAGAAACCCACCCCAAAATCTGGAGCGGCACACATCGACTTCTTTGGTACCGAGATCCGCGGTCGCCACGTTGCCTTCGTAATCGACAACTCTGGATCTATGGGCGATGACGGCAAGCTCGACGCTGCGAAGGCGGAACTCATTCGCGCCATCAAGGCGCTTCCGAAGGACACCAATATCTTTGTAGTTTTCTTTTCGAATGCCGCGTTCACAATTCCAGGCTTTGAAGGCTGGATTCCTGCGCAGTCGCGTGCATCGGCCGATTTGGTGCAGGCTATCTCAGGCGTTCCCGTCCTTGGCGGGACCGACCCAACAAGCGCTCTGCAGTTGGCGTTTCGACACTCCCCGAGGCCAGATCAGATCTTCTTCATGACCGACGGGCTGATGCAAATCGATGCCCGAAGTCTCGTTGCTCAACTCAATGGGCAATCCAAGGCGCGGACCCGGATCGACACGTTTGCGGTTGGTAACGATGCGGATCAAGCCATGCTCTCCGCGGTCGCGGCTGACAATGACGGACAGTTTCAAAAGATTCACTGAGCGCACTTCAGTCGGAGACGAATCACTGCCCGATGGCCGTTCCCTCAATGATTGCATCGCGGTAGAGAGGATCGAGCCGAATCGGAGCGACGTTGTACGGAACATGATGCGACACGATTGCGCTACGGACGGGACCAAACGCCCTGAACCCCGTCGCGGTGCACCTGATGGACACCACATGCCTCGCTGCATCGATGGATCTCAAAAACTTCTGCCATGTCGGGTCTGCTGCGAGCGCGACTGGATCCTCGGCGGAGATGCCTCCATCCGACCGCAGCAATGCTGACCTTCGGATCTCAATCGCACCGCCACGTTCGCACCGAATCACCTCACACACGCTGGCAGACACAACCACCGCATCACGATTCCAGTCAGACCAGATATCGCAAGGGTGATCGTCGAGTGCATGATTCCACCACGGGTTGAGTACGTAGACCCGCCCTTTATCGAGCACGATCTGTACGGGCGTCCGCCCTTCGAGTTCTCGCCGGCGAGGCGTGCGGACCTGGACGTCCTTGAGTTCCTGGGTTCTGCGGATTGCCTCAGTGAGGTCCTCTACCTCGCGCTTGATTGTCGGAAGTTCTTCGTGCAGGTTTGCAACGAAACCTGCGTCGCGCTTGATCTTCTCGCGATACTCCTCAAGTGTCCGCTGGCGCACTGCCAACTCCCGCGTCGCCTGCCCGACCTGTGCATTGGCCTCGCGAGACTTCTCGGCGATCAACGCACCGCGCCCCGACCAGAGCGCTGTGAGTTGCGCAGAAAGTTCATCCGCCTCCATCTCGAGCGCCCCGATCTTTGATGATTCGGCTGCGGTCAAGGTCGGCGCACTGATCGTCTGGACAACCTGCGTTGAGCGGGTCGTCGCGAGAAGCGCAACGATGAGTGCAGAGAAGACAAAGATTCCGAACATGTTGCAGATCGTGTCGAGAAGCAGATTCAGACTACCGAGATCATCGGATTCCGCGCGCCGGCGAGTCATGGTGTCGCCCCTCCCTGCTCCACCCTCCCGGGGAATGCATGGGTGGTCCAGTGGTCCTCTGGAATGAGGTCAATACCGACTTGAATCTCTGCGAGTGCTGGGTCGGCTGCCAGTCGTGTCATCAACTCTTCGAGAACGGGAATCCCGCTCGGCTTGACCACGAGCAGCAGGTACATCGAGGATGTCTGCGGATGGGTTCGAAAGTGAGTGACGATTGCGTCAGCTGCGAGAGCAGGATCACTTTCGACAACGCACAACGGGCTTTCCCGCGAACGATCCAGGGAAAGCACAATTCTGGCGCTTGAGATCTCGGTCACCAGTGGATGGAGGGGCTCCGCCTGATCAACGAGATAGGTGATCATGCGCCGCTGTTCAAGCGCCTCGAGTTTTTCGCGCAACTCGTCGCGCTGACGCATGAACTCGAGGACGAGCAAAGCGCGCTGATCAGCCTTTGCTTCCGATGCGAGGTCAACAAGTTGTTCGCGTGCTTGCCCGATTTCAGACTTCGCTTTCTGAAGCGCATCTCCCAAGTCGTGGATCGTGCCCACCGCTCTTGCGAGTTTGGATTCCGTGCTCACCCCCCGCGCCTCCTCCGCTTCGCGAAGCCTCGTGAGGAGCGCCGCGTTGACTGCCGACAGACTTGCGATCCGCGCGGAAGTCTCACTGTGCAACTGCGACTTCTGCGCCACCATCTTGGTCTGAACCACGCGCCCCAACTGCAGGATCAAGATCAGCGTCGTGATCATCGTCACGCCGATCATGCACATCATTACGTCCTGAAACGAGAAGAATGAAACAGGAGTCTCATCCGCGCCTCGCCGATACCGAGCCATGTCAGGTCGCCGCCGATGGTGCGATCCGAACCCTCGTCACGATGCGAACGCTGCAAGCCTCTCGTACATCATCGAGCAAGCGGTCGTCGGCTTGCTTGACGAGCATCTGAAGGAGATAGAGCACAAACGCTGCGATGAGCCCCTCTGCCGTTGTGATGAATGCGGTGTCGAGTCCGGCGAGAACATCGGTCAGTCCGCCCGCGAGCTTCTCAAGGTCCTGTTTCATCGAGTCATCGCGGAGGACTGCGCCAAAGCGTCCGGTTGCCTGCGTGAGTCCAATGACGGTCCCGATGAATCCAAGAACTGGCACCCCCCAGATAAAGGCCTTCACTGGGGCGTAGCCGCTATCGATGATCGCCTCGTCGGCGCCAGCCCGAGACTCGAAGAGCTCTTCAACGTCGGCGACGCGTCCGACATTGCGCATCGTCCGAAGCACCCCAAGCACCCGACGAAGATACATGAATGACTCCGCTTCCTCGACCGTGACAGCGATCTTTCGGATCAGTTGTTCAGCGGAACCGCCGTCCAGCACCCACAACGGATCCTTTGGGAGGAGCGACACCTGCAACGCGCGCCGCTGGCCGCGAATCTTCCAAAGTTTGAGAAACAAGATCGCGCACGCCCAGCATGTCAGAACGGCGATCGCCACTGGAATACCTTGGTAACTCGTAAGCCACATCCACGCAGTCGATCCCCACGGCTCAACTGTCCTCACCAACCATACGCTTCCGTACAGTGTCGCGAGCAAGACTGCCGCGACTAGGGCACCGGTGATCGAGTGGGGATTTGTCAGTCGACCAATGGGGAGTCCGAACCGCCCCTCAACATCTACATCCACAAATCTCAGTTCGAACTCGATCGGTCGAACTTGGGCTGGGGCTCGGGGAGATGGAACGTTAGTGGTCTGCATAGATAAGAGTTGTGTCGAGCGGCTCAAACTCAGTCGGCACAGAGCCGGCCGAGATGTTGATGGGTGCGAGGCGCCAGCGTCCGGCACCTGCGGGGTCGCGAACGAGAATAAAGTGTGATCCCTCGAGGTCGTTGGGAACCGTTTTCCTCGCGACATCTGGCAATCTGACTGGAAGGATTCCAACCAACCTGACCGCACCAGAGAACTTCACCTCAGCCGTCCAATCGCTCATGATTCGGCCAGATTCTGCTGAAAGTTTCAGCCCGTTGATTGCTTTGATGGCCAACTCTGCTTTCGTGGACATCGCCTTGTCGGGAGTGAGCGCAATTCGCGGCCAATCGGCATCCTCGACCTCTTCGTAGTCGTGAAGCACTCGTGCGACCCTTGCGCTGAACGGGTCGGAAGTTGCTTCGCTTGTGCTTAACACTCCGACGAAAACTCGAAGCATTCCCAGCGCAACTGCCGCACGTGCGACGGGTTCGGTCGGCTTGGACGAACTAGCGATCTCACTCACCATGCGCAGCCAGTCACTCTGGATCTGAATCACGTCTTTCGTGCCGATTTTTCCAAGCGTCTTTGAAATGGACTCCGAAAACGGCACTGGCATCCGCCCGCTCGCGAGCACTGCGTGTTCGCGCAATTTCATGTCGCCCCTGAGTGTCGCTGAATCAACCTCCAGATCAATTCGTTCGCGCACGAGGTGATCGACGATTCCAACAGCGCCACCTCCCGAGTTTCGCACGAAGACGAATGCCCCAGTTTGAGCGCCCTTCCCCATTGCTACCTGGCGTAAATCCACCAATCCGCGCGGAGCGAGTTCGCTCTCGAGGGCAGCCTTGATTGACTTGTGCGGAGCGATCTTTACCGCAACTGTGGCCAGCGCAGCCCAGCGTATCGCGGCGGTTCGGAATGGAGACTCTGGAGACTCCCGCACATAAAGGTCTAGAATCTCGCGCACTTCGATTGCCTTCGCTTGATCCGATGGGATCTCGACCGTCGATGACGAAGACCGCGACGCGATTGCGGGGAGTACGCGCTCACGCCACTCCTCGATCTGACGAGCTGGAACTTCGCAGGCAATGATTGCGTTGAGCGCCTCCATTTCACGCAGTGCGCGTGATGCGAGAATCTCCGCGTATTCGGCTCGCAGACGTCGAGCCGCATCAGCCCATGACTCTCCAGAAATCGGCTTGGCCACGATATGCCCGCGTGCCTCCTCGAACTTCTTGAGCTTTGCCTGCAGTTGCTCCGCAGACAGGAGATCCTTGTTCACTCGGTCGAGGAGTGCTTCCGCCGCCGCGCGCTCGAGAGCATCCGCGGGGCACCCATTCTTGAATGCCTCAATCTCCCCCTGAAGCAGGGTGAGTGCTGCCTGATACGCCTTGGTCGCTTCAGCACTGACACGGTCGGCTCGTGGTCGTTCGTCGATGAGTGGGATCCCCTTCGACCTCCTGCGGAGGCCTGCGATCGCGTCGGATCGTCGCTGAGTCGCCTCGTCACGCCTTGCGGTGATTAAGTCAGCGATCGCCTTCCTCAGTGCACTGGCCCGCACTGTCTCTTCGTGAACCATGGCGCTGAGACCCACAAGCGCAATGGCCTCATCGAGTTTGCCTTGCTGTTCACGCAGTGCCGCCTCTGGCGCGGTTGGATCATCCTGACAATGCTGGGCACGATCTAGGACCGCCCGAACAGCAATCCGACGCGCGTGAAATGTCGGTTCGTCATCGCTCACCCGCTTCTGCACCGCCTGCAGCGGCGCACGCGCAAGCAGAGTCGGATCCGAGATGGAAAGTGCTGCGAGGGCTCGGTTCGCTTCAGCGAAATCGAGTTGGTCGATCATCGCAGCTATTCGTGTCGCTTCCTCGGTCGCCAACTGATGACGGGAACTCTCGTACATGAACCATCCAACTCCACCCAGAATCATGACGGCGACGACACAACTCACACCGATCCAGCGGAGATTCGCGCGTCGCTTTTCGGCCTTCCACTCCTGCTCAAGGGTGTAGCAGCGAGACTCTACGTCGTCCGCGATGCCTAGTTGAGTTTCAAGAACCTTCGCTCGGATCGGTTCAATCTCTAGCCATGACGCGCCCTGATCGAGCGCATCGCGAAGCGCCGCAGTCGCTTGTGCATGTTGGGCTTCCGCACGCATGCGGGTGCGCTCCGCGGCGAGCCAATCCCACGCGGGCTGCATTCGCCTCCGCGTTGCATCATCGGGCTCCCCACCCAGTCGCTGACACGCATCGGAGAGTTCATCTTCGAGTTGCCCAAGCCGCCACATGTCACTGGCCGCAAGTGCCTCGACCGCCGCAGACGCGATGCGTGAGAACTCTGCAGCCGATCGCTGCTCCGCGAGTGACTTGATGGCGTTTCGCAGATTCGTCGTCAAGTCCGCCGAGAACTGCGATTGCCACTGTAGTCCGTCGATCGCCTCGATAGCCATTTCCATTGCGGATGAATTGTTCGAAGCGATCGCCTCCTGAATTGCAGCGGTCATCTCAAGCACAGAGTCTCGTTCGTACTTACGAACCAATTCCTTGATGGCCACGTTCTGGGGCATAAGCATGAACAATGACCTGAGTCGCTTCACACGTTTGAGAAGCGGCTCTCGCCCGAGCACCGCAACCTGGAGAGCCTCTGCAGCAGCACTCACCTTGTTCGCGGTCACGAGCCCTCGGTCGAGCCTGTCAATCGCCTGTTCTGAAATCGGGCTATTCGCGAGTACCCCTGCTGAAACACACGCCTTATCCCAGAGCGCTCGGTGCTGCGACAACATGAGGCGCACGGCGGCGCGGCACATGCCACCGTTGGCTGCCTCAACTGAGGCCGCTTCAACCACCAATCCGCGGTCCATCCACTCGGCCAAGACGCGAAGGCGATGGTTGCAATCACCGATGACTCGTTCGAGTTCCTCGCGCATCTCTCGAATCGAACTCCGCATGGCGACAGGATCGACTGCCGTAAGTCGAATCGCCTCGCGCACGAGTTCTTCTTCGCGCGCTGGATTCCAACTGCCGAGTTCAAGATGGTCACTCGCATTGGTCATGTTGGTGCCGGCAGTCGTTCAGTTGAAAAGCGCTGCGACCAACAAGGTCAAGGCACTCCCCACAACGATCCCAATTGTAAAGGTTAGCAGGGCAATCGTGCGAGCATCGATCAATCCGACATCAGCGAGCCCAGACCACCATGCCCCTCTTGGCGCATCATCTTCGGCGTCGTCGTCAGACTCATCGTCGCCTTGGAGTGGTTCAGCGACTGCGGCCACGCCGACTGATGGCGGTGTGGGCAATCCAGCAAGATCGAATCCAGTTGGGTCTCTCCGTGTGGTTGACGCGGGTGCACCGCTCTCGACAGGGTCGCTGCGGTTCGAGTGCCCAACCGCGAAGTCTTGCATCCACTGCATCGCGGTTGGCAGCGCGTCGTCAGTCCCGATCACAACCACAGCCGCGATTTGCCCGTCGAATGGTTCGGCTGTTGAGGCGATCCGAAGGCGATCAACCGATTTCAGACGACCACAAACTTCTGCGATTACCTGCCGGCGAGAAACGCCTCCTGGCACCGCGACAGCACTCGGCATTCCTCCGCGCAACTGCGCGAGTGCGGAGACACGTTGAAGCCAAGCCTGAGGATCATGACTGATCGATCGAATCGCTGAGGAAGCCGGTCGTTGCGCCGTCGCTTGCGGGATCGATCGTCGTGGGAGCATCTGTGGCGCACCATCCCAACGATCGCGGAAGGTGTTCGCGCGCTCAAGGAGCGTGCGAACATGCCCCCCATTCGCCGCCGCGCGTGGGAGCAACACATGGTGGGTGAGCCGAGCGGGTCGTCCGGTGAAATCTGCCGGCACTGGCACGACCCGCGTCAGGACAATCCATGCCCCGTCCATGTCGAGTGGCCAGATCCGGATCACACTGAGATCGTCGAGTGGAACGTCCGATCGGTAGCGCGGCGTGGCGCCGCTCGAAGCCCGCTCGAGCCGCGCAACCAGTGTTGGAGGCATGCCCTCGGTGCAGGCGACAGTTGTATATCCGCCTGCGGGGTCAAGGAGACCGCAGGGTGCAGAAGTGTGAACGAGTTCAAGGATCGAATCAGTCAACGACCGCACCTGACGGTGAGGCGCGACTTCCCGCCAAGTACATAGCGAGCACGAACGGCATTTCAGACCAACATGGACGAATAGAGCCTGCTGAAATCACATACCGTCCGTCGCGCATCTCTGGGGATGTTCCGAGTGCACTGACGGGAACGAACCATGAGTTAGACGCCTGCGATTTCACTGTGTTGGTGAATTCTGAGGCGACCGATGAGACAGCCGCACGAGCCGCATCGCTGACACACTTGAGCTGGGCTAGCACTTCCGAACTGCTGAGGGCCTTGGCGCTCGCCCCCTGCACTTTCGCCCAAGAGTCTCCGAGTGCGCTCATTCCCCACACATCCGCCTTCGTCAGAGCCACGATGATTGGAATGTCGATGGGGTCCGATGGCGAAAGCGAACGAAGTCGCCTTACTTTCGCGATAGCTTCCGAGAAGACGAGTTCTTGGCGCTGGTGTCCGTCCATGCCAACTCCCACCGCGTGCGGTGCGAATCGCTGCCGGAATCGCCGATCTTGCAGCGGATCGAAGACCACAATGATCACAACGCTCCGCTCGAGATGCCTTGTTGCCGAGTCAGACCCAGCGATGCGGCTCCCAGGCATGAAGTGCTCTCCTGCATTGTCATACAACACGAGCACCGATTTCGGCTCTGAACCAATGCCAACTACAAAGAACGCCGGGCGGGGCGCCATCTCGGACGTCCCGTTTATGTGCACCGTTCGATAAAGTTCTGCGCCACCAACATCAGTCTTTGGAAGCGTCACATCGCTGTCGACTCGGTCAGCTGAGAACAACATGTCTTCGTTGCGGTGCACGATCGTATTGAACCGCGGCTCCGGGTCTGTGATCGAGCAGCCCAAGTCCGCCGCCCGTTGAGCCATTCGCCAGAGTCCGGAGGCCAGCAGATTGGTCTTTCCAGATCCAGGTGCACCAACGATGGAGATCGGCATGGGCGGAAGTTCAAGAAGGACCCGTGGAAACTCGGAATGGCAGTGCGGGCACGCAATGCCGCTGCAGCGCGAGTCTCCCGGATCAAGCGCATTTCCCAACGAGTCAAAACGCATCGCGCGAAATCGAAGCGGTTCACCTGGCCCGGCGATCGGATCGGCTTGAAATCGTTCGCTCGTCGCGATGAACTTCACCATCCCAGGGGGAAACTCGCGCCAACAAGCAGGGCAAATGATGGACTTTCGAAGCGTCATGGAGGAGGGACCTTCGGAAGGTTTGATGGAGCGCCGACCGAGTCGACGCCGAGCGTGTCGCGAGCCCATGGAATTCGTACGATCTTGAGGTGCGTTCCGACAATCACCGCAGCGTCCACCATGGATTGGTGTGTCTCTGGACTCCGCGCTTGGTCCCATGCGGCGAAGCGCGCGTCGAAGTGGTTTGCCGCTGCCTCTGCGCGCTTCAGTGCGTCATCCGCTCGGCGTTCTCCATCGATGAGTGCCGCCAAGAAACTGCTCAGTTCCGGATCACTTCTCACCGTTTCGTGGAACAATTGCAAGAACTCCTCCGGTGGCTGGAAATCAAAGGTGCGCCCCAAGTTCGTAGTTTCGACGAATACAAAGTCATCCTCCACCGCCACTCCGAGAAAGCAGTGCCCGGGAACAAAGACCAGCGAGCAATGGAGACCCAGCCTTCCGAAGATGCTTGCTAGCATCACTGATCCATCGACGCAATTGGCAACCTTGTCCTGAAATGCGTCGTGGAAGAGTTGGACACCTTGATGGTGTGGGTCCGTGCCGGTGATCATCGAGTAGCGAATCCCGCGCCGCGCCAGATACCGCCATACGAGGTACATCGTCTCGCGCGCGTCACGCGAGTCTCCGCCTCCGCCAGCGAGAACGACACCTGCTGCCTTCAGTTGTGGTTCGTTGCTGATCGCTGCAATGATGTAGTCGACCCACGGATGATCCTCGTCAACACATGCCGCAAACCCCAATCCCCACGGGTACAAGTACTCAATCTGGTTCGGCGGGTGCACCTTGATTGAATACTGTTTCGTGTGCCCTGTGCCATCTTGGAACCGGGCTTGGATCTCGACATGCACATCGATGGGCTGGTCGATCTGGCGAAGCCCATCCTTCGCCCAAGGAAGCTCAACTGGGATCCGATAAACCCCATCCTCCACCATCACCCGAGCGCCGCTGTGTCGCTCCGACTCGACAAGAGCGGCGTTCTCCAACAACGTACACTCACCGCTTGCGTTGACCGAGAAGATGTGGCGGTACTTCGGATCGATCTTCAATACGATTGTCACCCTGTCATCCGAGATCCCAGCAGCTCCAGCGTTGAGCGCAAACTCAAATTGAGGTCGTTCCGCTTTCAGATCATCAAATTTTGCTATGAGGTCTGCCAAAAAAATTGTATCGAGGGCGTCCCGACTCCAGTGCAGAGACTCCTGCTCGTGCCGCAGCAATTGCCATGCGGTATCAGAGTCGAGTCCGACGAGGTACTTGTTATCAAAACCTTGCAGTCCGAGGATGCTGGACGCGTAAACAGTTGTCGCAAATCCGAACCTATCGGAAAGAGTCCAGCGGGTCGCGGCAGTTGGTTTTCCAAGGTCGAAGACGAGCACCCCCATCGTGACCACGATCACAAGGACACTAGCCGCTCCCACCCATCGCCACGGAAACGACCGACTTGTCCGCTGATTCTGCCAGGCCTTTCCGAAGATCGCGGCGTTGGGAGCAACAGGCTCCTTCAGTCTGTGGACCCCATATCGATCGGACCGATCCGACCGCTGCGAAGAAGACTTCGCCGGTTGTGATGTTGGGCTCGGGTCAACGAGGCGTTTCTGACAGCGCTGGCAGCGCGTGGTGGCGCCGGGAGTGCGATCGGAGATTTGATTCACGCATCCGCATGCCGGGCATTCGAGAGACCTCATGTGGCACCACCTTCACCGAGTGCCGCGCGCGCGGCGAGCACTGCGAGAAGAAAACTAACTGCGCCGATCGTCACGAACGCGCATGCGCGGACCACTCCTTGAGGAAGCAGTTCGTGTGCACTTTCGGGATGATCAATCACTGCCGTGAAAACTTCAGAGTTCTCCATCGAGGCGTGCGCAACTGGCCGCGATGCCAATGAAACTCGTGCATCAACTCGCCCTTCTCTCGCGAACGGTGACACAGGAAGTCCAACGCTCCAAGCTGCTTCACCCGCAGAAGAGGTCTCCAGCCCAGAGTCGATTGGCTTTCCGAGAGTGAACGCGGAACGTGCCCAGAAGGAGAGATCCTCGCAGAGTGCGATGCCAGAGTCCCGGGTAACCACTGCAGCCATCATGATCCCGCGAACTTCGCTCGTGTCACCCACACGCTTGAGGATCGCCTGCCCAGACGACGCGAACGGCACGGCGATCGCTGCATCACTCGCGCCGGATGCAACCAGTTTTCGCGCGGCGAGAAGCAGCTCATTCGGAACGGGCGCAGACGACGAACGCACCGTGCATTCATGAGTCACGATTACCTTGAGTGTGTGTGCGCGCATGGACATCCCGTGAAACTCCACAGTGCTCTCGCTAGCATACAACCCGCATCTCTGGAGATGAAGTCGACGGCAGCACAAATGACTCGAAACAAACAGATCGTTCTGCTGCTACTGCTCGGTTTCGTTGCCGGCGTGTGCGCGACAACAGGCGTGCTCGTTCTGCTGAGGTTGTCGCTGTAGTTGAGGCCAGCAACTTTGATTTTCATGCGAGCCAACCACAGCAGCCGTTGGCACGCCACGGCTGCTACGGTGGACAGTTTCCCCATCCGCTCAGGATGAAAGACATATCGACGCCGTCGACCACCCCATCTTCATTGACGTCCGCGCGACACAGCGACTCACACTCGTCGGGAATCCCATTGCCGTTGCTGTCGCTTGAGGTGCTCCCTGCGATGTCGCACTCGTCACGCGTACCGTTACCGTTGCAGTCGTTGAAGACGCAATCGAAGATGAACGCTCCCCCAAAATAGCCAACGGACCCGTAGGCCATTCTGGGAGCAGTCGCAGCGATAAGGTCGCCGTCAATCGCCACCTGAGGGTATGCGCTCGAACTGATAGCAGCCGACACCCCAGTGAATGAGTTAGCCCAGTTCGCTCCCGTAGTTGGTTGCGTGTAAACGCGAACCCGAGAATGCGAACCGTCATGCTGGTCTGCGATGACGAACCGACCGGACTCAAAGTTCCACGAAGAGTCGGCGCCCCAGAGACTAAAAATCAAGGTTTGCTTCAGGGTCCAAGTCGTCGCACCAGTGGGCTGTTCGAACGCGTCGTAGTGCGTATCGTGCTGGAACCAGACCCAGTTGGAAGAGACCCTGATTCGCGCCTCGGAGGATGCGGTTGGAGTGGAGTTCGTGATGCGCTGCTGTTGTGTTTAGACATTGCCGTTGCGCACAAAAACATAGCCATAGGTCGAGACGTCGGCGACTGCAATCTTGTTGCCGGAAACCGAGACATCTGTTCCAAACTGCGCGTTCGCGGCTAGACCTGCGGCTGGCGTCAAAGTGGTCAACAGAGTCCAGAGCCCGGTCGTCACGGACTTGGTGTAAACGTAGACCTTTCCCGAGTTCGCAAATGGCGCGACCCCCGCCATCGGTGCTCCGATGGCTAGCGTCAGCGCATCTTCGCTGAGCGCCACCCTGTGACCAAAGGCTTCCCCGGCAACCGAACCGGAAAGCGTCGCCCCCAACGCGTAGGTGCCATTCGCTTGCTTTCGATAGAGTTTGACGTCGCTGTTTACGGACCACTCCATGCCAACAGCTAGAGTGCCCGACTCTGCCACAAGATGACGAACCGAGGACACCCCAGTGATCAATTGCACTTGGCTGTAGCCGCTTGTGGCGGTCGGCCGCAGCACCGCGACGGCGTCGTCTTTCGCCAGAAAGAGGTCACTTCCAGCGAGCGCGACGCCTATGTTTCCCCAATAATGCGAAGACGCGCTCGTGTAGGTCGGCCGAATAGGCTGGCCGTCCACGCAGTTCTGCCCTGAAGCAACTCCGGTTGCAAAGAGCGATAAAACGCCAACAATAAACGTGTGTATCCGAGACATGATGACTCCTCTCAAAGTGCAACCGAAACCGACCCCCTTGGAACCACGTGTATGCAAGGTTCTAGCCAAGGACTCGATTGCGTCATACTCGCTCAAGGGTGGATTGCCAGTACGGACCGCAATGATTGGCAGATTCTTGAACGCATTCCGACATCCCTGCGCCTGCTTCGCGTTCGTGGACTGGGCTTCCCCACTTTCAGTGGACACTAAATCTGGCGGGTCACTCGTTGTGAGAATCCTCGCCAATCTAGGCGCCCATGAAATCGAGGCAGGCTCATAGATTCGCTCGCTACGAACCACCAATGTCCCCGCCAAACTGTCATCCAACACGTGCGCACACGGAACAGCGGAATACGGGCTGAAGCGGAGCCACGCAGTGACTTCCAAGTACGCCGTTGCTCGTCAATCGTGTCACTGCGGCGCACAGGTTGGCGCTACCTTTCGCCGAAGGTCAACTTGTGCCGACTCCACTCGCGAACCCCAATCGTTGGATCACGCATGACCGAAAGTCCTTGCGCCAGCGGATTCTCGCCAGTGCGCTGCTAATCGTCGTTCTGGGTTGTCTTGGGGTGCTGCGCTTGAAGGACCCTAGAACGCTGGGCTTTGGCGAACTTTGCCCATCTCGTCGACTGCTGAACTTAGCGTGCCCTGGGTGCGGCTCGACGCGGACAACTTACGACCTTCTGCATGGAGAATTTGCGAGTGCGTTGCGAATGAACCCCGCGCTCGTCCTCGTCGGGGTTCCGCTCGGCACATGGTGGAGCGCCACCCTTCTCTCCACGGTCGTACTTGGAAGCGCGCCGCGTCTCAGAGTGGCTCCAAGAGTCGGTTACGGTATCGCAATCGCTCTTGTTGCGTACTTTATGTTGCGAAATCTCCCATTCGAATCTCTCAAGTGGCTGAGTCCGCCGCCTGTTTCTCGAGAAAGGGACACGCGCGAACCAAACCACCCAATTGCAGTGCGTGGACTTCCAAAGTGGCAGACTCCAGCCGCATTCAGAGGTGTCACTGAAACCTTGCTGAGCCTCGCGGAGACAGGGTCGCCCGACACACTCTCGTGACCGCGTCGAACTGCTGCCACCAGCGGCATGGCGAACGGGTCATCGCGCTAGAGACTTGGCGGCGGTCGCCAACCTCAATTGGATTGAGTGGATCGCACTCTGAACGACACCAGTCAGGGCATCGACGACCCGCTGATGAGTGCGATGACCCAAACTCGATAGACTACTGCGTTTTCAACTTCATTCAGCGTGGCGTCCACGGACTGTTTCGCTTAGCCAAACCAGTCAGACAAAAAGTCCGCGATGCCGCCATCCGAACTAGCGATGTCGGCGACCCCGTCAAAGTCCGTGTCGACTGCAGCCACATCGGCAATCCCGTCGTAATTTGTATCGGCTACGACTACATCGATGCTTCCATCGTAGTTTGTATCCGAGGCTACAAGATCGACTTGCCCATCATAGTTCGTATCCGCGGCGACGAGGTCGATGACGCCATCGCCATTCGTCTCGTAACCAACCGCATCGATTAGTCCATCATGATTGGTGTCCAGATACACAGCATCAAACGTTTCGCCGTCACCAAAGTCGTAGTAATAGCAGCATTGTCCCTCTTCGGCAGCAGCGCTCGATTGCTGAAACGTTGCCGCAAGGAATCCAATGATGGCTCCGCTAGTGCAAGAAGCAAGGGATACCCATTTATCGCCACCGCCTCGCGCGATCTGGTCGTGCGGACGAATCGCGTTCTTCGACCAAAACCTATCCAGTTGGTTGGGAGAGTAAGGACCAAATGTCTTGCCACTTTGGTGAACGTAGAAGTCCTTTGTTTCTGGACAGAGGGGAACGGGCGCAGGCTCCATTTTCTGTAGGAACTGGCTGAGCGGTCGCCACTGTGACTCGCCAGCGGGGACCACTAGCGAATCGGGATCGATCACTCGCGTGTTGACGAGCTCTACCAATTGCCCGCCAAGAACCGGGCCTTGGGTTTCGCGCTGCGCATCGAGGTAGTAGAAGTACTGCATTGAGCTTGCCTGCGTTTTGTGGACACAGTGACTGTACCGTGAGTTGACGTGATTGCCAGCGAAGTTCGAACTCGATTGGGCTGAAACATCCGTTGGTTGAATGCCTCCTGATTGGATTGAAGAACTGGGCGATGTATTCACTGACGATTCCCTCCGTGCCAATATTGATGAGACACTTCCCTACGCTCCAGACACTATGGGCAAACAGGAGTCTCAATCATGGCAGAAAACCCGAAGAATCGACCCAATCCAGCCTCGCTCGCACCTCGCACGACCCGACGACGTTTCAGCCACAGCGAGAAGTTGCGCATCGTCGAAGCCGCAGACCGCTGCACCAAGCCTGGTGAACTCGGTCTGCTTCTGAGACGCGAGGGGCTCTTCTCATCGCATCTGGCAAACTGGCGCAGGTGGCGTCTGCGAATGCATCCAACGCTCGCTCCCAAGAACAAGCCGCCGACCGAAAGCCAGATTCGACATGAGAAGGAACGACTTGAGCGCGAGAACGCGCGCCTTCGCCTGAAGCTCGAGCATGCCGAGAAATTGATCGCTCTTCAAAAGAAGATGTCGGACATTCTGGATGCGATCGACCACGACGAGCGGCAATCCAGCGGAGGGAAACTGGCATGAATCTCGTCGATCAACACCATCATGATGTCGGCATCGCACCCGCATGCGACGTGGTATCGAAGGCGCGCGAAGAATGCACAATCTGTTTCTTGCGACGGAACTTCACTCATGGATGCCGCAAGGCGATTCCATCCACGTCGAATCTCGTGTCTGGATCGCACGCGCATTCTCGAAACGCTCTGCAGCGATCGATTCCTCGACATGACGCCGCGAGGCGCGCACGCGGCGCTTCTTTCTCAAGGCACGTACCTGTGCTCGGTCCGAACGATGTATCGAATATTGGCTCAAAGCAAGGCGATTCGCGAACGTCGTCGAATCGCAACGCATCCCCAGGCAGCGATTCCACGACTTCGTGCGACGCGACCAAACCAAGTCTGGACTTGGGACATCACGAAACTGCCCGCCGCCATCGGTGGCTACTACAACCTCTATGTCATCCTCGACCTCTACAGCAGGTGCGTTGTTGGATGGAGACTTTCACGCAGCGAATCCGGCGCGTTCGCTGCGATGTTCGTCAGGGAAACCATTCTCGCGCACGGCGTCGATCCGGATGGCTTGACCATTCACGCCGATCGTGGCGCGGCGATGACATCGCACCACCTCTCGCAGTGCCTTGCGGAACTCAACATCACGCAGTCGCACTCGCGGCCACGCACGAGCAATGACAACGCGTACTCCGAGTCGCAATTCAAGACGCTGAAGTACGGACCCGCGTGGCCCGATCGGCGAATGACTTTCGACGAGTGGCAAGACTGGTGTCCGATCGCATTCGAGTGGTACAACAATCGACATCACCACGAGGGCATCGCGTACTTCACGCCATCGCAAGTCCACCGCGGCGAGCATTTGCAACTTCATCGCGTTCGGCAGAACGCGCTCGACCAATTGTGGAAGCAGCATCCCGAACGATTTGTTCGTGGACGACCACAAGCACCTTCCCTTCCCGACCAGGTCTGGATCAACCGACCGCAGTCACCTGAACAAACCACGAACAAAACCGCCCAGAAAGTCGCAGGTTCATAAACAAAAGTGTCTCAAAGGTATTGACACGTTCCGAAACTTCAATCAATTCAAAGATCGCGCTGCGCGCGTGGGCGCGTGTCGTGAATTGTTGTTGCTGAATCAATTCCTTCTTGGGTGTCGCCCAAAGACTTTCCATCATCGCGTTGTCGTAGCAATCTCCCGCGCGACTATGCGCTGCTGCATGCCGTGCGATTCAAGCAGTTCTCGGCATACGCGGCACGCGTACTGCACGCCGCGATCGCTGTGATCGCTGTGATGCACGAGATCTGTCGGTGGAGACCTGTGCGTCACGGCCATCGTGAGCGCGTCCATCGCAATCGTTGCATGCAGCGTGTTGGACATGCTCCATCCGACGGTGCTTCGACTCCACACATCCATGACGCTGGCGAGATAGAGAAATCCTTCCTCGGTAGGGATGTACGTAATGTCGCAGATCCACTTCTTGTTGAGACCATCGGCAGTGAAGTCGCGCTCGATGACGTTGGGAGCTGGCGTGATCGCGTGATTGCTGTGCGCCGTGCGCGGATGCCATTGCTTGACGGTCTTTGCGCGGATATTCGCATCAATCATGACTCGAGCAATCGTCTTCACGTTGACATGAATCTGCCGCTTGCACAATTGCGCACGAATGCGCGGAGATCCGTACACGCCGCGGCTTTGCTCGTGCTCGCCGCGGACTTCTGTCGCAAGCGTGCTGCGCCGCACCGAACGCGCAGATGGAGTTGCGATTCTCCAGCGGTAGTACCCGCTCGTGCTCACAGCGAGCACGCGGTAACAATCTCGTACCGCAAAGGCAGGCTGCAATTCATCGCGGATGCACGCGAACTTCATGGGTGCTCCCTGGCGAAGAACTGCGCAGCTGTTTTTAAAATATCTCGCTCAATTTTTAGAACCGATTCTCCGCTTCGAGCTCGCGAAGTCGTGCGGTCAGATCGGTCGCAGCTGGCGACGTCAGGCCGCCCACCCCGTGGCGGGCGCTGGCGATCCAACTGCTGATCGTGTGAACTGGGATGCCAAGATTCTCCGCCGCCTTGCGGGCGGTCAGACCTTCAACAAGGACAAGATTGACGGCGGACTGACGAAACTCGGGTGTGTATTGACGCATCGTGACCATGAGACACTCTCCTTCTGGCGAGATCAAACTCGCCGGTAACTAGTGTCCACCAAATCTGGGGAGGTCCAATCGGCTCGGACGGAGATCGTCAGACTGAGCGCCCACTGAATGTGAATGAAGTCGATTGCGTCAGGCTTACCGATCCAATGCCTTCGCCTCGCTCACCTGGCGTACGCCACCGAGCAACATTCCAATGGCAACAAGCCAAGCCACAGCCCCGAGGACAAAGTATCCGAGCAAGAACGGAAACATCGCTGGAAGCGAGGAGTTCCACGTTGCATGCAAGGCCACCATCACGAGAATTGGAGCGAGGCAACGGCGATCTGCCAGCATGGAGAACTTGAAGTTCGCCGCGCCCTTGACGCGCCAAACCGCTCCAGCGGTCACTGCAGTCCAAACGACATGCCCAAACGGAGAGAGCATTCCGCGGAGCGCAATGCCTCCTGCCATTGCGTCGGTTCCTTCTGCCGCCGCGAGAAACGCATAGCCGGCAGACTCAAAAGCGGCAAAGCCTGCACCGACTGCCGCACCAAAGCACATTCCATTCAAGGTCCATGGGTACCGCGGGAGCGAAGCTAAGACGATGACTGCGACCAATTTTCCAGGCTCCTCGACGAACCCAGCGATCGGCGGACCGATCTTGTCCCC
>SIAP01000009.1 GCA_009691725.1 Phycisphaerales bacterium | reverse complement strand
GGCGTCAAGATCGTGGGCGACAATCGCCCAGGTGAGGATCGCGACGAGAATCAACCCAAGAGGCAGGGCGCGAGTCCAACTGCCGATTGCTGCGACCCCAATCATCGGCACGAGCAGGATGGCGAGTGGAAAACTGCCGATCGCGATGACGCCGTGACTCATGAAGAGTGGATGCAGCGCGATCAACGCGACGAGTGCCACAAGCAAGGGCAGCGTGCGATTCTTGAGGAGTCTCCAGGGTGATGACGGCTTGAGCAACCTGTGCATGGTCGTGACAGTACTGGCAATCAGGGATGGGTGCGTACGAATTGTCCTCACTGCGGTAGAAGACGACGGTCAATCCGCACACTCTCACCGCAGTGAGTGGTTTCGTGCCTACTTTCCGCGCTTGCCGCGGCGACCTTGCTTGAATCCCTTCTTGTGACCGCGTTCTCCCTTGGGCGCGCCGCGACCACCGACGAAGTCTCGATTGCGTTTTCCGCGCACCTCGCCATCTTCGCCGCTGGCCTTGCTCAACTGTGCTTGACGCAGTGAGCGCACGAGTTTGAGTTCCATCTGCCTCGTCGCAAGGTTGATCTCTGCGATCGTCACTTCAACAGCATCACCAACGCCAAGGCTCGCACCACTTCGCGGCGACGTCATTCGACCAGTCGACGCATTGCGCGTCCATTTGTCGCCGCCGCTGCCACCACCGCCGATTTCGCGCAGACGAATCATGCCGTCCGCAAGAAAGCGATCAAGCATCACAAAGACACCGCCACCTCCGGGAGACACTCCGGTGATCACACCGGTGAGCGTCTTCGTGAGAAAGTTGTCGTACAAGAATTGCAGAATCAAGAATGAACGCAACTCGCGCTCTGCGTGTTCTGCGTTGACTTCAGTTTCGCTGCAGTGTTGCCCACATGCGACGAGTGAGTCGGCATTCTCGACGCGCGGGTCATCGCGCATGCGATCAAGCAACTCGCGCCGCCGCTTGCCACCTGGCGGTTGAGTGCCGTTGTCCGTCAGTTCTGTCCACACTTCAAGCATGCGATGCGTCACAAGATCGGGATAGCGCCGAATGGGACTCGTAAAGTGCAAGTAATGCTCGCTCGCGAGTGCAAAGTGACCAACAAGCGCAGGGGCGTAGGTCGCCTTCGCCATCGAACGCAGGACCGAAAAGTGAATCGCTCGCTCACTCTCTGTGCCGCGCACACTGTCGAGCAGTGCCTGCAAGTCGCGACGCGTTGGTGTTTCGGGCAGGCGAATCTTTGCCGCTCGCGCATACATACGCAGTTCCTCGATGTCATGAAACGATGGTGCGGGATGGATTCGCCGCAGCGCGGGGATGGACAGTGATGCGAACAGTCTCGCCACTGCCTCATTGGCCTCGACCATGAACATCTCAATCAGCGTGTGTGTGAAGGCATTGTCCTCCGGCTCGACATCCTTGACTCGTCCATCATCGGCGAAGACAAGTTCGGATTCGGGAAGCGACAGCACAATCATCCCGTCCTTGATGCGCCGCGCTCGGAGAATCTTGGCGAGGTCATTGCACATGCGCAGTTCGGTGATGAGCGCGTCGTCGACTGGCGTTGCCGTCTTGGCATGCGTGCGTGCAGTCGTCGTGTCGCCATCGATGATCGCCTGCGCTTCGAGATATGTCATGCGCTTGCGCGAACGAATCACAGTCGATGCGTAGCGTTCAAAGAGAACCCGTCCACTCTTGTCGAAGGTGATCCACACACTCTTGGTGAATCGTGCGACGCCCTCTTGCAGCGAGCAGACGCCATTCGAGAGCGTCTCTGGCAGCATGGGGATCACGCGGCGGGGGAGGTATGCGCTCGTCCCGCGCTCGCGCGCCTCGACATCAAGCGCACTGCCACGCGTGACGAATGATGCGACATCGGCGATATGGACGGCGAGGGTCCACTCTTCGCGCTTGTCGTCATAGGCAATCGAGATGGCATCGTCGAAGTCGCGTGCGTCTGGCGGATCGATCGTGAACACCGACATCGCCGTCAGGTCTTCGCGTCCGAGCCATGGTCCATCGCGGTGCACCTCGAACGAACGGGCAGCCTCCGCCGCCTCGTCAAGCACCTCTTGGGGGAATGCATCATGGAGTTCGTAGGTCGCCATCACCGATTGCGTTTCCGCATCGGGTTCGCCTGCTGCGCCAAGTCTCTTGGTGATGACTCCTTCTGCGCGCGAGCGTTGATCGGGGAAGCGCGTGATCTCGACGATGACCTTGTCGCCAACCTTCGCGTCCTTCGCTCCGGGATCACGCACAACGATGGGCTCCGTCATGTTGCGACCATCTGGCACGACGATCCATCCGCGCCCTTCCATTTCGAGTCGACCGGCGAATCGAGTTTGTCCGCGCTCCATCACTTCGACGACACGACCCGTCGGACGCGCATCTGGTGCGCGATCCCAGTCCTTGCCTCGGCGAACGATCGCAACCCGAACCGTGTCACCAGAAATCGCCCCGCCAGTGTCGCTCGCTGCGACATAGAGATCGCCTTCGCGACTGGGAATCGTCGGCACGACGAATCCACTGCCGTTGCCACGCGAACTGATGCGAATGCGTCCGATCGTCTCATCCTTGAAACGCGTGAGCCGAACGATGTCGTCATTACTGATGTCGATGAAGTCTTCGGTGGCGAGTGCGTCGAGTGTTGCGCGGAACTCTGGTGCCTGATCTTCGAGGATGCGCATTTGCCTCTCGAGTTCGCGGGATCGCACCGGCTGATAGCCGTTGTGTCCCAAGTGATTCAATATCTGATGTCTAAAAATTTCGCTCATGTGTGGGTGTTCTTTCGGGCCGGCTTCGATGCACGGCGTGGTGGCTTCGCCCGTGGCGCAGCCGATTGTTTGAGATTTCCAAACCCGCGACCTTCGCGAGCGGACTTCTTTTCTTGATTGACCGGAGAAGGCTTGATTGCGTCCTTCGTCGTCGTGTCTGTTGGGGATATTGGCGCTGTTGGCGCAGCCTTCGAGTGGGAGGTGTCCGTTGGCTTCGCTGCAGAAGGTTCCGCATTCCTGCCTGTCGGGGCATTCGAGCCATCTGTGATTCCGGCGGTTGCCTTCGCACTCTCAACTGGTTTCTTCTCTGACTCCTTCTTCTCCGCATCTTCTGACTTGCGATACGACTCGCTGCGATAGTCCGTCTCGTAGAAACCGCCGCCCTTGAAGAGCACTCCCGCACCGATGCCGATCTTGCGCTCCACGCGCCGTCGTTTGCATTTGGGGCAGAGCTTGATCGCCTCGGCCGTGATGGGTTGGAATCGCTCAAACTCGTGTCGGCAAGCGCGACAGACATATTCGTATGTTGGCATTCTCAAGAATCCGACTTGGGAGTAACCGCGACCTTGGCGCTACGCAGCGGCACTTCTCCAAAGCGATATCCAGCTTGCATGCACTGCGCAACATGACCACCTGAGACGCCATCGACGGGTATCTGCATCACAGCTTCATGGAAGTTTGGATCGAACTCTGCGCCGACAGCCGGCTCGATGCGTTCGATGCCGCATTGATTGAGCGCCTTCAAGAGTTCGCTTCGCAAGAGACCGACTGAGTCCGCCAACGTGTCTGCAGGCAGTGCGCGCAGGTCATGCCCGAGCGCCAAGTCCACATGTTCGAGCACGGGGATGATCGCTCGCGCAACATGACTCACCCCGTGATCTCGTGCGCGCATTTCATTCTCGCGAGATCGCCGCTGAAAATTCTGAAAGTCTGCCAGCACGCGCAGGTATGCCTGTTGTTTTTCCTCGACCTGCTTCTGTAACTCTGCCAGTGGCGACATCTCGTCGGCCGTGGTCTCGCCGGGGGTGCAACCGGGGGTACAACCGGGGTCGCATACAGCGGGTTCGTCAGAGAGCGGTTTCGTTGGTTCAGTCATCATCATGTTCCTCAACTCTCAACTGCCTGAAATCGTGTCCTTGATCTTCTTCCAAACACCCTTTCCAGCTGGGCGTAACTCCTCGTCGGGATTGTTTTCAGTCTTCGCAAACTGTTCCAACAACTCGCGCTGCGCTCCGGTGAGCTTATTTGGAACGCGAATCACCACTGCGACGCGCAAATCGCCGCGAGTCGTTGGCGAACGAAGGGTCGGCAGTCCAGCCCCTTCAATGGTCAAGATCTCGCCGTGATGGGTTCCTCGGGGAATATCGAGCGTTCGCGTGCCCTCCAGCGTCTCCACCGCCGTCATGCCTCCCAGCGCCGCAAGCGAAAAGGAAATCTCGCGCGTTCTGGCCAAGTCATCTTCGATGCGTTCAAAGGTTTCGTGTTCGTGCACAACGATGACGACATGCAGATCACCACGCGGTCCCTTGCCAGCAGCGTCTGCGTCAGGCGGCGGTGGTTCGCCCTCACCCGAAACACGAATGACCTGACCATGTTCGATTCCAACCGGAATCTTCACCACGAGATTGCGTCGCTTTGGAACGCGGGCCGCCCCTCGGCACTCTTGGCAGAATTCTGTGATGACCTGACAGCGACCGCGACAATTTGGGCAAGTCGTCACCATGCGAAACATTCCGCCGAGTCCCGCTTGCGCAACTTGACCGGTGCCAGCGCACGTTGGGCACTTGATGGGTTTCGTTCCAGCCTTCGCGCCGGATCCTTCGCATGAGCTGCAGACATCACGCCGGCTGAAGGCGACATCAACATCCTTCCCCTTGAGAACATCAATCAAATCGATTTCGACGGTTGTTTCCAAGTCGTATCCGCGAACTGGTCCACGCCGCCCGCCACGAGCTCCTCCACCACCGCCGCCGCCGAAGATGTCATTGAAGATCGAAAAAATATCATCGGGTCGCATCCGCGTGAAGTCATGACCCGGTGTCTGCCGCAGGCCCGCGTGCCCATACTGGTCGTAGAGTGCCTTGCGTTCGGTGTCGGAGAGAACTTCGTATGCCTCTGCGCAAACTTTGAATTCAGTTTCAGCCTTCGCATCCCCTGGGTTCCGATCGGGATGCCACTTCATCGCCATCCGTCGGTAGGCGCGCTTGATCTCCTCACCACTCGCCGTCCGTTCCACGGACAGGATTTCGTAGTAGTCGCGTTCGACAGCCATGGTCAGATCTCAGGTGCGAATCCGGGAAAGAAGTCAGCGAAAAATGCGCATGAAAGAAAAACGGAGGATCGAAGAACCGTGGGGTCGACTTCGATCCTCCGCTTTATGTGCGACTCAATCAGCAGATCGCCCCTTCGGTTGGAGCGGTCTCGTCCTTCAACTCGGTGACCAAGACATCGGTGGTCAACATCAAACCTGCGATGCTCGCAGCGTTGTCGATGGCTGTCTTCGCGACCAGTGCAGGATCGATGATCCCTGCCTTGATGAGATCCTGGTACTCGCCAGATGATGCGTTGAATCCGAATGCGCCCTTGCCTTCGAGCACCTTCTCGACCACAACATCGCCGTCGATGCCGTAGTTCGTGGCGATCCGCCAGCATGGTTGGCGAAGCGCTTCAGCGACGATGTCATAGCCAAAGACTTCGTCACCGACCGCACTCTTGCGAGCAGTATTGACGGCGGCGATCGCACGCAGGTATGCAACGCCACCACCGGCGACATAGCCCTCCTTTGCAGCAGCACGCGTGGCGTGGAGTGCATCATCGACGCGATCCTTCTTCTCCTTCATGGCGATTTCAGTTGCGCCGCCAACATGGACGATGGCCACGCCGCCGGTCAACTTGGCAAGTCGTTCATTGAACTTCTCACGGTCATAGTCGGAGGTCGACTTGTCGTGCTGTGCGCGAATCTGCGACACGCGATCTGCGATTGCGCCCTTCTTACCAGAGCCTTCGATGATGGTGCACTCATCCTTGGTGATCACCACGCGGCGCGCGGTGCCAAGTTCCGAGAGTTCGACATCAGCGAGATTGCGACCAATGTCTTCTGCGAAGAACACGCCACCCGTGAGCGTGGCGATGTCGCCAAGCATTGCCTTTCGTCGATCTCCAAATCCCGGTGCCTTGACCGCACAAATCTGCAGCACGCCACGGAGGCGATTAACAACGAGCGCCGCAAGTGCTTCGTTTTCAACTTCTTCTGCGATGACGAGCAGTGGCTTTGCAGCCGTTGCGATCTTGTTGAGCAGGGGAAGGAAGTCAACGAGATTGGAAATCTTCTTTTCGTAGATCAGCACGAACGCATTTTCGAGGACGCACTCGGCCTTCTTCGGGTCCGTCATGAAGTATGGAGAGAGATATCCCTTATCGAAGCACATCCCCTCGACGTAATCGAGCGTGGTGTCTGCGGTCTTGCCCTCTTCAATCTCGACCACGCCAGTTGCGCCAACCTTGTGGATGGCTTCTGCGATCAGTTCGCCGATCTCGCTGTCATGGTTCGCGCTGACCGTGGCGACTTTGCACAGGTCCTCTTTGCCCTTGCACTTGATCGACGCGCTTGAAATCGCCTCACCCGCGGCCTGTGCCGCGGCATTGATGCCGCGCTGAATCGCGACGGCGTTGGCGCCACTTGCGACAAACTTCAGTCCGCCATTGAAGATGGCTGCTGCGAGAACGGTGGCGGCGGTTGTGCCATCACCTGCGACATCGGCTGTCTTCTTCGCAACCTGTTGCACCAGTTTGGCGCCCATGTTCTGGAAGGGTTCTGCGAGTTCGACTTCCTTCGCCACACTCACGCCGTCCTTGGTGACAGAGGGGTTGCCGAAAGACTTCTGAATGATCACATTGCGTCCGGCTGGACCCATCGTGACTGCGACTGCAGTGGCGATCTGATCGACGCCGCGCTTGAGTTCAGCGTGTGCGGCGGTGGAAAACTTCATTTGCTTACTGGACATGTGGAAACTCCTCTGTGAGTGTTTGGTCGGTGAGTGTTTGGTCGGTGAGTGGATTGCGAGAGGTGAATTGGAGTGTGGACGAGCCGCACTCAACCATCAATGACGCCGAGCAGTTCGCTCTCGCGAATGATGAGATGGGTCACATTCTTGATTTCGATTTCAGTGCCTGAATATTTGCCATAGACAACCGTGTCGCCCTTCTTGACAGTTGGGGCGAGACGCGATCCGCTGTCGAGCAGCTTGCCTGGCCCAACAGAAACGACCTTGCCCTGCATTGGTTTTTCCTTCGCGGACTCTGGCAAGAAAATGCCAGATGAGGTCTTGGTCTGTGCATCAAGTGGCTTGACGACGATGCGATCTTCGAGTGGTCGAACAGTACTCATGTGTGAATCTCCGTGTGTTGAAAGTAAAAGTGAATTTGAAAAGTGCTTGTGAATGTGAAATGCGCTGGTTCAGAAGTCCATGCCACCCATGCCACCCATGCCGCCCATGCCACCCATGCCGCCCATGCCACCACCGTGGTCGTGGCCATAGCCGCCCTTGGCTTCTTCCTTTGGCTTTGGTGCTTCGGTGATCGTGGAGTCGGTGACGAGCAACAGTCCTGCAACGCTTGCCGCATTCTGCAGTGCTGAGCGATCGACCTTGGCTGGCGTGATCACGCCTTGCTTGAAGAGATCGCCGTAGGTTCGAGTGAGTGCATTGAAGCCCTCGCTGCCCTTCATCGCGGAGACCTTCGCAACGACCACGCTGCCTCGTTCGCCAGCATTCTCTGCGATGGTTCGCAGTGGAACCACGAGTGCTTCGCAGACGGTGTCGACTCCGAAGACTTCATCTCCCTTGCATGCAGCGCGGACTGCTTTCAGCGATGGAATCGCGCGAATGAATGAGAGGCCGCCGCCGGCGACAACGCCCTCGGCAACTGCGGCGCGCGTGGCGTGCAGCGCGTCTTCAACGCGACTCTTCTTCTCTTTGAGTTCGGTCTCGCTGCTTGCGCCGACCTTGATCTGCGCAATTCCGCCAGCAAGTTTCGCCAGGCGCTCTTGCAACTTCTCGCGGTCGTAATCCGAATCGGTTCGCTCAATCTCGCTGCGAATCTGGGTGCAACGACCTTGAATGCTCTTGGTGCTGCCAGCGCCCTCCACGATTGTGGTGTTGTCGCTGTCGACGGTGATCTTCTTGGCCTGACCGAGTTGCCCGATGGCAACCTTGTCGAGTTCGATCCCAAGATCCTTCATGATCGCAGTTGCGCCAGTGAGGATCGCCAGATCTTCGAGCATCGCCTTGCGACGATCGCCGTATCCGGGAGCCTTCACCGCACAGACATTCAGGACTCCACGCATCTTGTTGATGACGAGTGTGCTGAGTGCTTCACCGGTGATGTCCTCTGCGATGATGAGCAGGGGCTTCTTGGACTCCATGATCTTCTCGAGGAATGGAACCAACTTGGTGACCGAATCGATCTTGTCTTCGTAAATCAGGACGAGTGCCTTCTCGAACTCGACTTCCATGGCTTCAGTGTCGGTGACGAAGTTTGCGCTCAGGTATCCGCGATCGAAGCGCATGCCCTCAACGACATCGACGATGGTCTCGCGACCCTTTCCCTCTTCGACGGTGATGACGCCGTCCTTGCCGACCTTCTCGAATGCGTCGGCCATGATCGCGCCGACTTCGGTGTCATTGTTCGCACTGATCGTCGCAACATTTTCGATGCCGCCGTTGATGTTGCCTACAGGCTTTGCCATGTCGGCGATGGTCTCGGTCACGGACGCGACCGCTTTGCGCATACCTCGCACCAGTGCGTTGGCATCTGCGCCCGCAGCGATGTACTTGAGACCGCTGCGGAAGAGTGCCTCTGCGAGCACGGTTGCGGTGGTGGTTCCGTCGCCGGCGTCGTCGGAGGTTTTCGAGGCCGCCTCTTTGACCAACTTGGCCCCCATGTTTTCGATCCTGTTTCGCAACTCAATCTCTTCGGCGACAGTCACGCCGTCCTTGGTCACGCTTGGACCGCCCCAACTCTTGTCGAGGATCGCATTCCTTCCCCGTGGACCGAGGGTGCTCTTGACGGCATTGGCGAGTTTTTCAACGCCTGCGAGAAGTTGCTTGCGGGCTTGGGTATCGAATGTGAGGTCCTTGACAGCCATAGTGTTCTCCAGCGTTGGGGTTCAGATCTTTGCTCTTTGTTACGAAACGAGCTCGCCCCCAAGAGCAAAGCCCATGCCACGGTGTCTGATCCAGAAAGCGCGCTCAGTTACCTCCCAATCGTCAAGCGATTGGCAAATATGCCAAAGAGGCAGGGGGACCGATGGCGGCGCAGACGGCGATGGGACCATGCGAAGGGCGGCGCAGGGTCGAGCGGGTCAGTTTGAAGACTCACCAGGCCTGGGATCGCCAGGAATGACAATCACATCTTCTAAATGGGGCGGCGGGTTCGAGAGGATCCGGTAGATCCACATGATATTGACCATGAGGTAGACGGCACCCATCAATAGGAGTCCCCCTGCGATAAGTGAAATAACATTCGCCAGCATCGCGGTGTCCTCCCACCTTAGAGAGGGGAGAATCGCAGAGCCCAGAGATGCCACAAGCGCGATTGCCCCTGCGGCGATCATCGCCTCAATTCCTTGTCGAGCGTGGTACGCCTGCCGGTAGCGGCGGCAGCGTCGCCCGAGCACTGTCACAAAGCTTCGCAGTCCCAAAGCCGCGACGGATGCCCCGAGGAAGACGACCGCCAATGCTGTGAATGCGGAGCCATCATCCGAGAGACCAGTCAGTGCGCGCAGGTCAACGAATGCGAGCAGTGCGTTGACCGCACTTGCAAAGAACCAGATGCCGACCCCCAGCGAGAGCCATCTGCCCGCAGTGCCTGTCTCCTCCAAGAGAACTCGATCGTCGCGTCGGCTCAATCCGGATGATCCAA
Source organism: Phycisphaerales bacterium (assembly GCA_009691725.1). Taxonomy (GTDB): domain Bacteria; phylum Planctomycetota; class Phycisphaerae; order Phycisphaerales; family SM1A02; genus F1-60-MAGs104. Next base: position 75,648 of record SIAP01000009.1, on the reverse strand, counting down.
TCGTCAACAAGATTGCGCCGAGCAATGAGACCACTGCGCCGAACTGGTCTGGAAAAGCACCGAATGGAACCGTTCGCAGGGTCAGCAATTCGATCACGCCTCGACTTGCCGCGGGTGCAGTCGCACCGACCGTCCACAAGAGAATCCCGCCGCCGATGAACAGCATGCTGCTTGCGATCCGTCGCGCGTGGCGAGGCCGTGCGAGCGCTTGCGATGGCATGTCGAGTGTCTCGACGAGCGTGCGCATCACCATCGTGCCGCACTCGGGGCACTGTGCCGTCACGGGCAGACCGCGCAGCATGTGCTTGCAGCCGATGCAGCGAAGTTCATGGGTGACGGCGATCCTCGAGTCGGGCATGCATCGAGCGTATCCTCGATCGACATGGCACCGGCCTGCAAGATCCAAGCGCTTAAGCGCAGCATCGCCTCGGTCTACATGGGGAATGGGGATGCGATCGATCGAATGATCGTCTGCCTGCTCGCGCGCGGACATGTTTTGATTGAAGATGTTCCAGGTGTTGGCAAGACGGTGCTTGCGCAGGCGCTCGCTCGGAGTGTGCATTGCTCCTTTGGACGCATTCAATGCACCCCCGACCTCTTGCCATCGGACATCACCGGCGTCGGCATGTTCGATCGCGAGACTGGTCATGTGACCTTTCGGCGAGGTCCCGTTTTTGCAAGCATCGTGCTGGCGGATGAAATCAATCGTGCAACTCCTCGCACCCAGTCCGCGCTCTTGGAAGCGATGGCGGAGGGCACGGTGAGCGCCGAGGGTGAAGTGCATGCACTCCCCAATCCATTCATGGTCATCGCGACGCAGAATCCACATGAGTTTGAGGGCACGTACTTGCTGCCAGAGAATCAACTTGATCGCTTCCTGATGCGGATTGGGCTTGGGTATCCGGCAGCAGAGGACGAGTCTCGAATCATCTATCAGCAGCCAGCTCGGACTGCGCTCGCCGCCATGCAGCCAGTGATGGACGGCGATGATGTTGCGAACTTGCAACGCGAAGTCGATCAAGTGCGGATTGATCAATCGCTTGTGGACTTCATCATTGCGATCGCTCACGCGACGCGACACCATCCAGCCTTGCAGTTGGGAGTGAGTCCACGCGGCGCACTCGCTATTGCGCAGACGGCTCGTGCGAAAGCTCGGTGCGCGGAGCGCGACTTTGTGATTCCCGAGGACATCTTGGAAAACATCACAGCAGTGTGCGCGCATCGTGTGGTGGCACGGGATACGGGAGGCGTGGATCGCAGAGCGAACGTCGCCCAGATTCTGGACGAGTTGATTGCGCGGTTGCCACACCCCGTGTGAATGTCAGAGCATCGACAGCGATGGCTTGTCCCCGCCAACGCTGCGCCAGGTGATGCGCATGATGCGCCACACGCCATCCGCTTCCATGACGATTTCAAACTGCCAGCGCGTCGGGACTGCGCCGTAGGTGGCGGCGGTCTGCGTGCGGCAGGACAGGAAGACGGTCGCAGCATTCTCGTCGGTCGTCTCTGCGTGCAACGATCCGATGTCATTGGATTCAATCCTGTGGCGCGTCTGAAATGAATCGAAGGCGCGGTCGATGCGCGATCGATCCTCGCCGGGATGTTCGGGCGCACCCATGTGAATCGTCGCGATGCGCGAGAAACATGCCTTCGCCGCTTGCGAATCGCCTGTGACTGCTGCTGCGACGAGTCGCTCGATGACGAGTCGTCCGTGGTCGGCTGGAGTGACTGAGGTCCACGCGATGGCAATCATCGCAATGAGCGTGATCGCCAGCGCGGCAGCGCACAGGAGCAGCGGCTTCGAACTCCTGCGCAGACCCACGACACAACACACAGCGGTCGCAGACCCGAGAGAGAGTCCAATGATCCACGGATGTTGAGCAAAAATGTTCATGCGCTGCCAAGGATATGAATAGGATCAGCAGCGATGGCGGAAATGATTTCGATCAACTTTGCACAACCTGTGGCGCTCTTCCCGCTGCCGGGCGTCGTGCTGCTGCCCCATACTGCGATGCCGTTGCATGTTTTTGAGCCGAGGTATCGGCAGATGATTCGCCATGCGGTGGGTGAGAATGAGAGCGGTGCGATGCGCCCGATTGCGATCGCATCAATCCTTCCGGATGCCAATCCAACGCAGCACTCTCCGCCACTGCGCCGCGCCGTCTGCGTTGCGCACATTTTGCGCCATCACGAGCACGACGATGGGTGCTTTCACTTGGTTCTGCAGGGACTCTGCCGCGCGTGCATCGAGCGTTTAGAGGAGCCTGTGGCGCCTCGGCTCTATCGGCAAGCAATCTTGCGACCGCTGGAGAATCCTGGAGCGCGCGTTCCTCGTTTGGGTGCGATGCGCGCCGAGCTGCGCACGCTGCTGTCGGGTCTGCGGTTTCAACGCATGCAGAGTGCGCAGGCAGTGCTGGCGTGGATCGAACGTAAGGAACTCTCGCATCAGGCAGCACTCGAACTCGTCGCATTCGCATTGGTGAAAGACGAGGAGTTGCGATATCAGATTCTCTCGCAGAGCGATGGCTACGAACGGGCAAAGCTCATTTGGACTGACCTCCACAAGACTGATCGATTCATTGCCAAGGCAGAGCAACAATTGGGAAGAGAAACTCCGCGTGGCGTGAGTTGGAATTAGGGCGGGGCGCAAGCAGGACAGCGGCGCGGCGTGCGAATGCCAGAGCGACTGCCAGAGCGACTGCCAGCCCATCATTCAGTCAACATCGGCGTCATGAGCACGGCAACGAGCAGCGAGATCAGCGCAGCGACGACGCTGCGCCATCCACGACCCATCACCAGTGCTGCCACGGGCAAACAAGCGAGCCACACCACGCAGCATGCAGCGAAGACTTCCGACGGAGAGGGAGTGCGAGCGTCGCGCCGATCGCGAATCGTCGCGACTTTCGCACGCGCGCAGGCGGCGTCGCGCACAGAAGACAGAGCGTGCCGAGCGCAATGGGAAGCGAGCCGAGTAACCCGCCGCCCAGAAGACGCTTTGGTGTGACCCGCGCGAATATGCACCACCGAGCACTGCGCCCATCGCGCTGGGAAATGCCGGCCATTCGTTGAGTACGACGGGCAGTGGCGCGATGGCGACAAGTGCAAAGAGTCCAAGTCCAGTGCGTGCGACAGCAGCCCACCACGGGAAACATTCGATCAACTCTTGTCGCGTTGGATTGCACCGCTCGATGCCGCATTCGGGACAACGCAGCTGCTCGACAAGCATCTGATCACCACACCCCGCACAGCGCATCGCAGAATCGTAACCCTCATGATTCGCCCCCGCGCGGTTGCGGGAAGATCCTCAGGCTGCGCCTTGGTATCTGCCCGCAACTTGGGTGGAGTGGGGTGGGGATGGGACGTGGAAGGAGTATCGTGCGATTCATGTCCACGCGTGGTTACTCACAAGTGTGTCCGACCAACGGTCTCGCCATCTTTGATGTGGATGGCACGCTCGCACAGACGAATGCAGTCGATGAGTCGTGCTACGCACGCGCGGTCACCGAGGTCCTTGGGTTCACTGGATTCTCGACCGACTGGGGGGCATACACGCACTCGACCGATGACGGCATCTTGAGCGAACTCATCCGCACGCATGGGAAGCGCGCACCATCGCTGCGCGAGATGCGAGCCGTTCGGGCCCGATTTATCGAACTCATCGGCGAAGAGTCGCGTGCGCCATCGCAGCCGTGGAAGGAAGTCGATGGTGCGCGTGCGATGCTTGAAGCATTGCCCGCCATGGGATGGATGGTCGCCATCGCAACTGGGGGGTGGGGACCTTCGGCGGACCGCAAACTGAAGTGCGTTGGGATCTCGATCGATGCTCACGTCGATGCATTCTCGTGCGCCGACGACGCATTCGCTCGCACGGACATCATCCGCTGGGCGATCCGGCGAGCGAATCCAGAGAACACACTCGCTAGCATCCCCGTGGTGTATGTCGGCGACGGCCACTGGGATCTCCAAGCGGCGCGCGTCGGTGGATACGGGTTTGTTGGGGTCGGTCACGGCGAGCGTGCGTTGCGCTTGAGTGCGGCTGGTGCGAAGGAAGTCTTGCGCGATTATCGCGATCTCACGCGGTTTGAGTCTGCGCTGCAAGATTCGCTTCACGATGGGCGGCAAGTTTTTCAGAGGCAGTAAGCCTCAAAGGAGTCGAAGAATGGGCGGAGCGTTGCTTGGCGGAATCGGACTGGTGGTGCTGGTGGTGGTGGTCGTCCTCTTCATCGCCGCGATCTTCATCGTCGGCGTCTACAACAGACTCCAACGACTGCGCGTTGCAACCGAGAGCGCGCTCAGCGGAATCGATGTGCAGTTGAAGCGTCGTCACGATCTCATTCCAAATCTTGTGAACACGGTGCAGGGCTACGCAGCGCATGAAAAGGGGACGCTTGAAGCCGTCATCAAGGCACGTGCCTCGGCGATGAGCGCCGGAACGGTGGGCGAAAAGTCCGATGCAGAGGGGCAACTGTCTGGTGCGCTCGGTCGGCTGATGGCGATCGCAGAGGCATACCCAGACCTCAAGGCGAATCAGAACTTCCTGCAATTGCAGGGTGAACTCTCGAATCTCGAGAACGCCATTTCGAGTTCGCGTGGTGGATACAACGGCACTGCGGGTGGATTCAACTCGACACTTGCCCAATTCCCAGCCAACATCATCGGGGGAATGTTTGGTTTCAAGCCATTCGAGTTCTTCAAAGCAGATGAAGCGTCGCGCAGCGTTCCAGTTGTGAACTTCTGATTGTCAATCAACACAGGCACGGATGGCCAAAGAACGAATTGTCTCTGCGACCGAACAGACCGCTGACGAAGAAGTCGTCGCATCATCGATCCGCCCGCGCAGCATGGCCGAGTATGTCGGTCAGTCTGCGTTGAAGGAACGAATTGGCATCGCACTCGAAGCGGCGCGTCGGCGCAAGCAATCCATGGAGCACATTCTGCTCTACGGGCCTCCGGGACTCGGCAAGACCACGCTCGCACATGTCATCGCACACGAGTTGGGATCGCACGCATCGGTGACCAGCGGTCCCGCGCTCACGAAGGCGGGTGATCTGGTTGGCACGCTGACTCGGATGCAGGATCGCGATGTGCTGTTCATCGATGAGATTCATCGACTTCCGGTGGCGGTCGAGGAGTACATCTATCCCGCGATGGAGGACTTTCGCATCGATTTCACCGTCGATTCAGGGATGCACGCCAAAGTGGTCACCATCAACTTGAAGGCATTCACGCTGATTGGCGCGACGACCCGTCCAGGGCTTCTCACTGCTGCGCTGCGAACGCGATTCGGTATCTCGCACCATCTGGGCTTCTATGGCGAGACCGATCTGTTGGCGATTCTGCAGCGTGCGTGCGGCATTCTGGAGATCGGTCGTGTGGGACAGTCTGCACTCGCGATGATTGCAACGCGAAGCCGCGGCACGCCGCGTGTGGCTCTTCGACTCTTGCGCCGAGTGCGGGACTTCGCGATCGTGCGAGGAGATGGATCGATCAGCAACGCCACAGTGGATGACGCATTGAAGTTGGAATCGGTCGATGCACTGGGATTGGACGCGCTGGACCGAAACTATCTGCGCACGCTCGCAACGGTCTATGAGGGCGGACCAGTTGGGGTCGAAGCGCTCGCCGCCAGTATGGGAGAGGATGGCGGAACACTCGAAGATGTCGTCGAGCCGTTCCTCTTGCAGAGCGGATTCGTCGCACGCACTCGGCAGGGTCGTTGCGTGACGCGCGCGGGTGCCGAGCACATTGGTGCGGCATTCCGCACCAAGGCACCTCGTGAGAACCCGCTGGATATCTCGGTGGACACTCCGCTGGAGACTGATGACGAGAAGCCGGGACTGTTCCGCGGCTAGCCATCTATCACCCAGGACTCTGTGGCGATGAAACGTGTGCGGCGCGCTTTCGCCGCCGCTGCCAGTCAGGCGAAAAGCCAGTCGGGCGATCAATCGGTCAGGCGATCAGGGAAGTTTTTCTCCTCTGCGCACCATCGCCACGCACTTCGCAATTCGCCGCGCACGCGTTCTGATGACTCGGGGCGCACTCCTTGAATGCATCCACCGCATCCGCGACCTTGAGTGCACGCGTGAGGTCAGCGCGAGGCGTCACTCTGCGCGTGGCAGTGTCGCGTTCAATCTCGATGCGGAATGAATCGCCTGCCTGTTTGCAGCTTGCCGCACGCATCACTCCGTTGAATATGCAGACATGCGCGCCACCAAATGGCGTTGCGCTCGTTCGGAATGTTTCCTTTCCAAGACGCAGCACGATTGGAATGCGCGCGCGATCGCCACCGAGCGCACCGCGCAGAGCGTTAGCGAATGGAAAAGTCGGTCATGTCACCGAGCGGAGGAGTTCGCAGGACATGCAGAGACACAAGGTCGCTCCCCCAGTGCGCGCGAATCTGCGTCAGGAACGACTCGATGTGGAGCGTCGTCCCTTCAGCGACGACTCAGTCGATCAAGTGAAGAAAGAGCAGCTCGCGCATCCGCGTGCGTGCATCTGGATCACGAACCCCACGCTCCCAGGACGAGCGCGAGATCGGACCCCGCCACAATGCCGTCGCGGTCGAGATCCGCAACCGCACTGTCCGTTCCCCACTGTGCGAAGAGAATCGTCAAGTCCGAACCGTTGACAAGACCATCGTTGTTCAAGTCTGCCACCGGCGGTGGAACTGCGCGATACCACTCGGCACACAATGGGCTCGCTGCAAAGAATGCCAAGAGTTTTCGCGCAACCTTTTCGCGACCACTCGTCGATGGATGCGTCCCGTCACTCGTCAAATCCGCACATTCCCAGCGCACGCCATCGACACCAGGCGTCATTCCATCGCTCCACAAGTATGGTCCCCACGAAACATGCGGAGCAACCGCAGGCGAGAGATCGCCCGCAATCGGATCGGCGGCACCTCCGGCAGCTTGTTCCATCTGCGCCTGAATCAGCCACTTCACGCCGAATGCGCCCTCGTATGCGTAGGGTTCTGGATTGAGTGTGGTGCTCGCGTATCCCGCGTAGATGCGACTCGACAGGAAGACGAGCCGCGCATTTGGATAGCGCGTCTTGATCGCCCGCGAGATGTTGCCGAGTTGCCCCTTGAGAGCGAAGGCATCTGCATTGGAGGCAGGGAGCTTCACGGTCGGTCCGGCATTGGCCGACTTGACCCACACCACTTGCACCTGTGCTTCCGTGAGTCCCATGACGCTCAACACCTGATCGCGCACTCGGTCGTAATTCGGATCCGTCGGCGAGTCCCAGGTCTGCGAAGTCTGTCCGCTCTTTGCACCATCAGCGACGACGAGTGTGTTCCAGTTGATGGAGTCGTCTGCATGAGCCAGCGTCGAGAATGAAGTCGGTCCGCACGGGAGCGTTGGATTCGCCGCGCCGCACCACTCCTGAGTTGTGTTGGACATGCCGATCGACATCAACACGATCTTCCCCTGCGTACTGGGTTGACCATCGGTGCCGAGCGGTTTGATCTGGGATGCCGCAGTCAGTCCGCGCGCGAGATGCGGTCCAGCGAGTTGATTCGATGCATTTGGATAGAGCCCTCCTGCGAAGAGCCCCAAGTACAACTCTCCTGGTGCAAAGGCGTTGAGCGGAGTCAGTCCTGTGGAAGTCACCGTGCAGTCTGCGCCTTCCGTGTTCACTGTGGCAAGGGTGATCGCGATGGGGGCGAGCGCAAGGATCAACAGGGTGGGGCGTGTTTGGCACACTCGCATGATGTGTCAGCCTACTTCGCACACTGCTGAATGCAATTCGTGCCGGAGAATCTCCGCGAACCACCAGCACGAACCACCAGCGCGAACCACCATCGCGATCTCTCGCCTATTCCTGCCGCCCAAATCCGGGGAGCCCGCCACCGGGAGCACCTGGATTGAAACTTGTGCCGCCTCCGCCCGCACCGGGAATTCGCACGGATGCAAAGAATGTGGTGTTGTCGACGATCTGGTTGAAGGAGGCACCGAGCGAGAGATAGAAGTCTGGAAAGGTGCGTGTGAGCCCAACAGTCGCCGATCGGAAGTTGGACTCCACAAGGTCGTACTGCGGACTGATGGTGAGCGAATACTTCTTCGAGATCTGATATGCGATGCCGCCTTGAATGAACTCATCAGCGGGATACCCATTCACGCCGAAATTGTTCACATACCGATACTCTAAATAGAAGCGAACATCGGGCGACTGTTGAATGCTCCCACCAATCGTCCCACGCCCGAGATCGTTGAGCCCGAAACTATTCTCCGAGTTTCCGCGATCCTGCAAAAGGTATGTTCCCTGTCCGTAGAACGAGAGCGCATCACTGCATTGAAAAGTTCCACTTGCATAGACATGATCGCCCCACTGCGAATACTCGGGGCGCCACGAGTAGAAACTTGGCATCGGTGACTGCGCGTACCGGAGCCCAAAGGGATCGGTCATGGTCTGTGTGGGTTGGAGTGAATCGTTCTGATTGTCGACGGCGACACCGGCCGTCAGCACCACCCAGTCCACGGATCGCCAGTTGCCTGGGCCACCACGCATCGTCTGCAACGTGCTTGTGATTTGCGCCTGCGCAACTGCGGCGCCGGAAGTCGCTTCGATCTCCTGGTCGTACACCGGCATATCAAGCACGCTCGTTGAATTCCATCCATACCAGAGCATGCCACTCGGTTGGATGACATGATGCAACCGATTCAGGTCGAGGAACGAACTGCGGACCGAGTTGTACTTGCTTGTGTACTCCGTCGAAAACCGACTTCCTCCGCCGAGCAGGGTGCGCAGATTCGAGCCACCCGGCGAGTAGGCGTCGAAGTTGTTCAGCATGTATCCCGTCGCTTGCCCGTGCACGAAAGGCACGACTTTGATGGGGCCCAGCGCGAGTGGCATTGCCAATTCTTGTCGGGTGTAGACGCGCGCTCGCATGAGGTCGTCGTACCCCGCATCGTTGTACTCCTGCTGAATTGACTGCGAGGCGGTGAACGCAGCATTCTCCGAAAATGCTCGGGCACTGATGCCAAGATCGCTTGGCGTGCCAGACTGCACTTGCAATTGCATGACACTCGCCGAGTAGTCCTGTGTCCAAGTGACTCGTTCGCCAAAGAGTGATTCGCCGAAGCGGTGGTATGCGAGTTCTGGAAATTTGTCGACGGAATATGGGCGCGACGCGATCATGTATGCGTTGCTGAGAAAGTCATTTGGGTTGTACTTCATCAAGATCGACAACGAATTGTTGCCGCTCTGCCAGTTCACATAACCACTCGTTTCAAACTCGCGCCGCTGCAGGTAGTCGTCCCATCGAAAGACTGAAACAAAGTTCTGATCGCTGAAGTACGCCAGTTGCATGTTCAGCGTCACATCGCTCGCAAGCGCGCCATTCCAATCGCCACGCAATTCGCCCCGCCAAACATTCGGGCTGGTCACGATGTCACCCGCTGCAGTCTGCTCCTCATTCTGAAAGTCGTAGTAGCCCATCCCCTCCAAACTCCCCGTGCCGCCAAAGATGGTGGTGCGCGCTTGGACGCCGAGTCCAAATGCATTCTTCGTGAACACTTCCTGCATCAAGGTGAGTTCAGTGCCATCCGCGGGGGCGTCGACACCCATCAATCCAAAGAGGTCCCACTGCGAATCAATGGCTGCACCCTGATAGTCCTGAAACCCAGCATTGATGTGCTTGAGAGGAATCTGATTCGGCGATCCCGCAATGTATGGCCAGTACAAGATCGGTGTCCCATTGGCGCGCAGTGTCGCACTGGTCCCGGTGAAAAATGCGTCGCCTCCAGGCGGTTGCGAGATTGTCAGTCGTTGAACGCCGACTGCAAGATGAGGCGTAAAAAAAGCGCTGGTTGATACGCGTGCGTTCTGGGCTGAAAACTCATCGGCTGCCAGTTGCCGCATCTCATCGGCACGCGCATACGCCAAGATGCCGCCGCGCACGGTGGTGCGCATGACTGCATCCATCACGATGGCCTTGTTGAGTTGCAAGTCGTAATAGATCCGCCGCCCGCGCAGCGTGTACTGATAGTCGGTCGCCACGACATCACCTTCGAGATAGATGCCCACGACATCCTTCGCATCGAGCAGTCCGGTGTCGCTCGATGCGTTGGCGCCAGCCTTCGGCGCAAGGAAGATCACCGCACGATCGGCGGAGAGTTGCAGTTCCTTCAGTTGTCCCACACTAGGCGGACTTGCGTAATCCACGCGCACTGATCCCGAGAGCATGACGCAATCATCCTGGGTCTCGATGGTGGTACTTCCAGCGGAAAATGAAATCGTCCCCTTGGGCGCGAAGATCGTGGTGTCATCCGTCGCAACCCGTACGGTTGGCGCGGGATCCGTTGCCGGTGGTGGCGGCGCTTGGACCGTTCCGCCAACCATCAATGCTGGCTCGACTGGAATCACAGGCGAGTCGAGCTGCGGCCGCGATCGCAGGAGTGCGGCAGAACCACTCGCTTGCGCGATGGACTCGAGGTATCCCTTCACGCGCGATTCCCCGCGCTGCAGGATCGCGTTCGCCGGCGGAGCACGCTCGTCGAGCATGGTGATCGAGAGCGATACCTCGCCACGGGTACTTCCAGTCACGAGCAAGTCGCTGCCGCTGGCGCCGAGACCTGCGCGCCGAGTTGGCTCTTCTGCTTCTGGGAAATACACGGCAATCTGATTGATGATCCCTTGACTGCTTGGAATGCGATTGATCCAGATGACTGCATCGGTGCTCGAGAAGTAGTAGCCACCGAACTTCACGCGGACATCTCCCTCAATCTGCACGCGCTTGGTGTCGTCGTCGGTCCACGACCAGGCACGCACGCCGTTGATGATGATGTCGGTCACAACCGGTTCGATCGGCAGGACAAACCCCCCAAGCGAACCTCCGGTGATGGGGACATCGCGAAGTTCTTGGGCGACAACCGCTGGAGAGCAGAGTGCCGGAAGAAGCAGCGCGACGAGGAGGGGGCGAATCGAGATTCCAGTCACACGCGGCATGCGCGAGGGATGGTACGAATCTTCGCTCGCGTCGGGATGTCTAACCGCGGTATGCGATGGGGTGGTCCGCAGAGCCGCCGATTTCCTTGAGCATGGTCATCGAGCCAAATCCGACTCCTGCAACGATGAGCGCGACGACGGCCCATCCATGTTGACCCCATGAGAAGAGCCAGGCAGCGGCGTACAGCGATTGCCAGAGCGCGCCATAACGCGCGACTTTCTCCGCCGCGATGGCGGGCGAATTCGCGCGCGTGATCTTGCGTCTGATGACCCAGATGAACGCGGCAATCGCCAGGATTGGGCAGACCCATCCCCACTGGGGAGTGGAGGCTGGCCAGAGCGATCCGCTGGACTTCGAGATTCCCTGTCCGATGATGAGTGCACTGCACACGAGCCATCCCAGAATCAGCAACCACAGCGCGCGCTTGGAGAGCGCTGGTCGCTTCGCTTGCAGGAGATGCATAATCGTCGTGACCGCGGTCGCATGTGTCATCGCAAGCCACGCGGGAAGTGTGAATGTGAACTGGTCATTGGGGATCAGCATGTTCCCCGCGTGCAAGAGTCCAATCGTGAGGAGCCCAACTCCAGGAATGTGTTTCGCAGTGGCGTTGTAGAAAAGCGTGCCGCCAGCGATCAGGAGTGCGATGAAGAGTGCGCCTGGACCAAATGCAAGCACTCCACCGAGGGCCAGCAGGAGCGATGCAAGCGCGACGGAGAATGCCTGTGCGGAACCGATCGTGCCGGACGCCACCGGTCGACTGGGACTGAAGACTCGGTCGTGCTTGGCATCAAGCAGGTCATTCACCGCAGCAGCGAACGAAAAGAGCCCAACTGCCGTGATCCCTGCGCACACCAACGCCTGCGCCAACGGCATCGATGCGACTGGCATGTAATGGTAACTGTCGTCGGTGCGCGAGAGAATGACGATGAGCCACAAGTCCGTGATTGCTCCAAACGCCATCGAAAGTCGTGTCAGCTCGACTGCGGAAACAACTTTCCTTGATACGCCAAGCACCGCAGGAGGCTACCATTCCAAACCCACATGAAGCCCATGAACCCCATGAACCCCATGAAACCTGCTGTCTCAGATCCGTCGGACGCAATCGATGCGTCGGGTTTTCGCATCGGAATTGTGGAGAGTTGCTACCACCAGGAGATTTGTGGAGAGTTGCGCAAGGGCGCAGCCGAGGCATATTTTGCAGCCAGCGGCGACGCGGATGGGCTTGTGCATGCATTTGCGCCGGGTGCATTTGAGTTGGTTGCAGTCTCTTTGGAGATGGCTCAGCGCACCGACATCGATGCCGTTGTTGCACTTGGATGCGTACTCACTGGCGAGACAAACCACGATCGGTATCTCTGCGATGCCGTTGCGCATGGACTGACTGAAATCACGATCCGCACGGGAAAAGCAGTCGCATTTGGAGTTCTGACGTGTCTGACTATTGAACAAGCCCGCGCGCGCGCTGGCGGGTCAAAGGGCAACAAGGGATCGGACGCGATGAATGCGGCGATCGCTGCGACGCGCTCGATGCAGATGATTCGCGCGGGACGCATCGATGCAGTGGGAGCTGAACGATGAGCGTGGCACGCGAGCAGCGTTGTTGCGCACTTCAGGCGATGTTTCAGTTTGATCTCGGAGGCACGGTTGACATCGCACAACTTCGAGAGTCATTCGAGTCTCGTTCGCGCGAGGCACGATCTGCTGATCCACTGGAATGCGAATGCGATTTTTCACTACCCGCCGTCGCCGCAGGGATCGCCGTGGCGCAGCGGGCGTGGGAAGTGCGCGGCGAAGCGGATGCGGCCATCCAATTGCTCACTCCAGAGTGGCCAACGCACCGACAGCCAAATGTCGATCGCAACATCCTTCGTCTGGGCTACTGGGAGATCAAGCACGGTGGGGTTCCAGTCGCGCTCGCAATCAACGAGGCGGTTGAATTGGCGAAGATCTACAGCATTGCAGAGAGCCCAGCGTTCATCAATGCTGTGCTTGATCGCATCGCGCATCCGACTGCTGCGACCGAATCGGCGGCGACTGATCCACTGGTGATTGATCCCGCTGCGACCGTCGGGGTCGACGCTTCCTCCGCTTTGAGAGAGTGAAGCACAGATGATCTTCAAGTCAGCCATCGACGCGGTACGTCGCGGACTTGCGCGCACTGCGTCGGCAGTCGGGCTCGGTCTTCGTTCGATCCTGCACGGTCGTCGGCTCGATGAGTCGCTGATCAACGAAGTCGAGAGTCAGTTGATTGCGGCAGATGTGGGGGTGATCGCGGCACGCGAAATCGTTGACTCACTCCGCTGCGAGTTTCGCGCTGGGCGCGTGGAACGCGGCGAAGATGCGCTGGAGCATCTCAAGCGACGCATGAAAGAGCGACTCGCGCCGCGCGCCGGAATGACCCTCGAACTTGCGACCTCTTCAACCAAGCCTGCGGTGGTGCTGGTGGTTGGTGTCAATGGAGTCGGCAAGACGACCAGCGTTGCCAAGATTGCGCAGTCGATCCGCGCCTCTGGAAAAACCGTTCTCCTCGCCGCGGCGGACACCTATCGCGCAGGCGCAGTTGCGCAACTTAGTGTGTGGGCTGAGCGACTCGGTGTCGACATCATTCGCGGATCTGCGGGCGGCGATCCAGCGGCAGTCGCGTTCGATGGTGCCGAGGCGGCAGTTGCGCGTGGCGTGGATGTGCTTCTGGTAGACACAGCTGGGCGATTGCACAACGAGGCGAGCCTCATGCGTCAACTCGTCAAGATCCGAGATGTCCTACGCAAGCGGATTCCTGGCGCGCCACACGAAACACTTTTGGTTCTCGATGCGACAAGTGGGCAGAATGCGATTGCGCAGGCTCGCGCCTTTCAGAGCGCAGTCGACATTTCCGGGATTTTTCTTGCCAAGATGGATGGGACAGCGCGCGGTGGTGTGGTGATCGCGATTCATGATGCGCTTGGAGTTCCGGTCAAGTTGATCGGTGTTGGCGAAACGCCCCAGGACGTGCAACCCTTCGATGCGGACCGGTTTGTCGATGCCGTGTTTTCGGCGCAGTTTGTGGGAGAGAATTCGGGTCAATTTTCTGGTCCCGGGTCTACTATTTCCGCATGATCGCTTCTGCACGAGCGCGCGCATTCACACTGGTCGAAGTTCTCGTCGTGATCGGGATCATCACGGTGCTGGTTGGCATCACCATGCCCGCCTTCAAGATGGTGCGGAGTGAGTCGCGCAATGCGGGCTGCTTGAGCAATCTGCGACAGAATTTTGTGGCGTGGCAGTCCTATCAGACCCTCAACAAGGGGTTGATGCCGATGTGCGAGTTTCTTCCCATCGTGACGCCCGTGGGGATCGAGGGTGGAATGCCGAATCTCTTGGCGAGTTTCTTGCCCGTCGACAGTCTCACATGGTTGTGCCCGGCGGACTTCGATCCCGAATCCACTTCGACTGGCACGAGTTACACATACCTGCCAGGACTGCTTCGGTATTCACCCCAAGTGCAATTCGAAGTGGCGCAAGTGCTGATGAATCTCCCTGCATCTACCAGTGAACGACAACGGAATCGCGTGCGGTTGGAGACTGAATCGAAACTCGTGCTGAAACTCTTCGAGAGCGACACCAAGGGTCTCTTCCCACTCCTCCTCGACAGCGAAGATCGTCACCCTGGAACTCGGGTTCCCCGAAACGGTGTCTATCTTGATGGCGCGGTGCATGCGATTATCATCGAGCAAGGTTCAGTCGCCAAGTAACTTCGGAGCACCATGCCACTCATCGATCTCCACGAACTAAAGTATGCGCTGCGAGAGCGGAGTCAGCAGTTGATTCGTGCTGGCATCATCCTGCTGCTGCTGCTCATCGTGTCGGGCACGGCATGGTGGTGGATGGCCGTCCGGTGGCGCCCGCCACCATCCATCTTTGACACGCCAGTCGATGATGTGCTGGGCTATCTCGCAATGGATGACTTCAACGAACTTCCGCTCGAGGAGCGAATGAAGTTCCTCTTGGATTTGAGCAATCGATTCCGCGGGATGGAATCTTCAGAGAGTGCCGCGATGGCTGGATTTTTTGCAGGGGTGACAGGTCCAGCCCGCAAGCAGATGACGCAAAACGTGCGAGTCCTTGTCAGAGACATTCTGATGCAGGGTGCGACGGGATATTTCGAGTTGCCTCCGAGCGATCAAGGCAAGTACATCGATGAATGGATCGTCAATTGGGAGAAGATGGGCGAGAAACTCGCCACGGGGAAGGAACGCGAGCGCACCGACGAGGAGCGCATCCGAGGCGTTCGTCGACAGTCAGAGCGGAACGAAGAGCGGTTGCAAGATCGCACGATCGCTCCGCTGAGTCCGGATGGGGCGCTTGGATTCATGAGTCTCTGGCAAAAAGAAGTCGAAGTGACCGCGAGTCCAAAACAGCAGGGGCAGATCGCGCGATTCCTCGACGATGTTCGCAAACGCTATTCCGATGCCTTCTGAACGGGGCGCAGATACTCCGCTGCTTCCGATCAACCAATTCGCACGCGAAATCGTCGCACGCATCTCACGCGATGGACGCCTCGTGCTCGTCGCGGACACCGGATCAGGGAAGACCACGCAACTCCCACAAATCCTGCTGGAATCTGGCATCGCAGGTGATGGACAAATCATTGTGCTGCAACCTCGACGGCTCGCTGCACGCGCCGTCGCTCGGCGAGTCGCATGGGAAATGGGTGTGCGCGAGGGTGGTCTCGTCGGCTATCGAACCCGTTACGAGCGCGTCGAGAGTGCGCACACCAAGATCCTCTTCATGACTGATGGGCTCTTTGTGCGACTGGCACAAGGCTCGCCACATCTCGACGGCGTCGGTGTTGTGGTGCTGGACGAGTTTCACGAGCGCGGGGTTGCGACTGATCTCGCCGCTGGAGTCGTTCGCCGACTTCAGCGCACTTCACGGCGCGATCTGCGGGTGGTGGTGATGAGCGCGACACTCGACGCAGCCCGTCTCGCCGAGGTCTTTGAGGTCGAGCCCCTCGCTGTGCCCGGACGAGTGCATGCCGTCGACATTCGCTTCTGTGGCGATGTTGGATCGAAGGACGACTTCATCGAACGCGCAGTCACGACGACGGTTCAAGCAGCTCGCGACTACGAAGGCGATGGTCTCGTCTTCATGCCCGGACGCAAGGAGATCCAATGGACGATCGACGCATTGCAATCACGTCTGCCGCATGGAACATGCGACATCCTTGCATTGCACGGCGGACAACTGCCAGCAGACCAAGATCGTGCGCTCACTCCATCCATTCGCCGCAAGATTGTCGTCGCGACGAATGTCGCAGAGACGAGCCTGACGATTCCCGGTGTTCGATTCGTGATCGATTCCGGGCTCGCACGCGTGCATCGTTTCGATCCGCTGCGGGATCTCAACGCGCTCACACTCGAGCCGATTAGTCAGTCGAGCGCTGGGCAACGGACAGGTCGCGCAGGGCGGACGGCTGCTGGTGTGTGCTTTCGGATGTGGAGTGCTGCGACACACGCGCGGCGCAATGCGTTTGACACACCCGAAGTTCACCGCATCGATCTCTCGGAAGCGCTCCTGACGCTTGCCGTGATCGGCGAGCGCGATCCAACACGATTTCCGTGGGTCGATCTGCCCGACCCTGCGGCGATTGATCGTGCGCAGCGGGTGCTGGTGGCGACAGGGGCATTCAACTCCGAGCGCGCACTGACCGAGATTGGTCGTTCGATGGCTCGCATTCCAGCGCATCCACGCATCGCGCGCGCCCTCATCGAAGCGGCGCGCAGAGGATGCGCCGATCGCGCAGGCGTGTGGGGCGCGCTCATTGCCGAGCGCGATCCATTTGATCGCGAGAGCGCCGAGTCGCTGCGCCGCGCTCTCGAAGCAGATGATCGACCAAGCGATGTGCTGGCGCGCGAGCGGTTGCTGGGGTTGTTTCGTGCAGGAAAAACGCGGAGTTCATCGATCGATTCCCAGAGCGCGCATGAGGTGTTGCGGGCGGCTGATCAACTGGCAGACGCCGCAAGACGCACCATGACTGGGCAACCCATCACCAGCCAGCGCGCCGACGAAGCCATCGCTGAGTCATTCGCACTTGGATTTCCAGATCGAATCGCGTGGCGACTCGACCGCCATCGTCCACATGCCGCGATGGCTGGTCGACGCCGAGTGTCCATCGACAAACGAAGCCTGCACGAAGGCGAGGGCCCACTGCTTGCGTTGGAAGTTCGACACAGTGGCAGCGGCGACAAGACCGAGACCACGCTGGCGATGACGGTGGCGCTCGACCGTGATGGGCTCGAGACACTGCTTCCAGATCGCTTCTCGTGTCGCACCGAGGAGCGGTGGGAGGAGTCATCGCAATCCGTCGAAGAGGTTGAGGAGCGACTCTTCGATGAGACGGTGTTTGCTCGCACCGTGCGTCCGCCACGCAACACGAAGGCTGCTTCGGAAGTCATCGTGTCGCAGATGATGGATCACCACCTGCGCCCCGACGATTGGCAGGAGCATGCAGAGCCATGGATCGCGCGCACTCGGTGGGTGAGCGAGCAGTTTCCGCAGCGCGCATTGCTGGGCTACACCGACGACGATGTGCGCATTCTCTTGAACGACATCGTGTGCGGGACGACGCGTTGGAGTCAGGCTCGCACACGACCGAGTCTTGCAATCGTGGTCGGCGCACTCTCGTGGGAGGATCGCACATTCGTCGAGAAGATGGCGCCGGCCGACATCCGACTTCCTCGGGGATTTCGCATGAAACTGCAATACGAACCTGGACAGACTCCGTGCGGTCGCGCCAAGATCCAGGACTTCTACGGTCTTGATGAAACTCCCCGCGTGGCTGGATCGCGCGTGCCCGTCCGCCTCGAGATCCTTGGACCGAATCACCGACCGCTGCAAGTCACCGCAGATCTCGCAGGTTTCTGGCGGGTTCTCTATCCAGAACTTCGGAACGAACTGCGCCGCCGCTATCCGCGACATGAGTGGCGTTGAGAGTCGATCCTCTACTCAAGATTGTCCACGCCCATCGACGGATCACCCTTCAAATGCCGACGGGGGTGAACTCCTTGCCGAATTCCCTCTTCTTCGGAAATCGGTGGATCTGATTCGAATCGTGGCAATCGAGTCGCCCATGGACGCTGACCCGTTTGCACCTCGTGGATGATGGTGACCGCTTCGTCCACACTATCTGTGACGTGGAACATGTCGAAGTCCTCTTTCGAGATCGTGCCATGTTCCTCGGCGAGTGTGGTGCGCATCCAATCGAGGAGCGGTTGCCAGAACTTCGTGCCGATCATGATCACAGGAAAGGGGACAATCTTGAGCGTCTGAATGAGTGTGAGAGACTCAAAGAGCTCATCCATCGTGCCGAAGCCGCCTGGGAAAATGATGAAGCCCCGCGCATGCTTCACGAACATGACTTTGCGAATGAAGAAGTATCGAAAGGTCAACTCGATGCTCTGGTAGGGATTTGGTTTCTGTTCGAAGGGAAGCGAGATGTTCAACCCCACCGAGACGCCATTCCCCTCGAGCGCACCCTTGTTCACGGCCTCCATGATTCCCGGACCTCCGCCCGTGATCACCGCAAAGCCGCGCTCCACCAGTCTCTGCCCACAATGCACCGCCTGCAGGTATTCGGGTCGGGTTGGTGCCGTTCTGGCTGATCCAAAGACCGCGACAGCGGGACCAATTCGCACCAATGTGTCTGTCGCATCGACGAACTCGCTCATGATTCGCAGAGCTCGCCATGCCTCATGTTGCAGCGCCGCTTTAGTGTGTTTGGATTCCATTGGGGAGAGGGTTACACTCAAACTCCTATGAATGGCAAGCCAACAGGTCGGACAGGTACGAATGCGGTCCCCTCGTCACGAACGACTTCGAAGAGTCCAAAGGCTGTCGCCAGCGCACCCAAGAAGACGCGTTCGACCACCACGGTTGCAAAGACGGTGAAGCCGACCGCGAAACCCTCCCACATTTCTGCGAAGCCAACGCCAGTGGCTGCGCCAGCAAAGATTGATATCAGCGGCTATCAAGCGGCTTTGAAATGGCTGTCAGAGCGACCAGACATCGAGCGTATGCGTGTGGTGAAGTACGACGACAGCGCGTTCAAACTGGACCGCATGCGCGCGCTTCTTGCTGCGATGGGGAATCCGCACGAGGCCATCAAGACCGTGCATGTGGCGGGAACGGTTGGCAAGGGTTCGACCTGCGCCATGATCGCGCACATGCTCACCGAATGTAAGTACACCGTCGGTGTCTACTCAAGCCCCCATTTTGTGGATGTTCGTGAGCGCATCACCATCGGCGACCGCATGATCTCCAAGCCCTCGATGGTGGAGATGGCAAAGAAAGTTCAGGCTGCAGCCCTCAAGGCAAAGGTCGAGCCAACATTCTTTGAAGCGATGACTGCGATGGCGTTTAAGTACTTCGCAGATGAAGCGGTCGATATCGCCGTGATCGAGGTGGGACTCGGCGGACGGCTCGATTCGACCAATGTGCTGACTCCGCTCGTGTCGGTCGTCACCGCGATCGACTTCGATCACACCAAGATTCTCGGTGACACGCTTGGCAAGATTGCTCGCGAAAAGGCTGGCATTTTCAAGCGAGGCGTTCCCGCAATCATCTTCGATGCGCAGCCTGAAGTGAATAAGACATTTATCGAAGTCGCCGAAAAGGTCGGTGCGGAACTTCGCATTGTGAACAAGGACATCGAGTTCTCCAGTCGTTTCTGCACTTCGCCCGAACTTGGGCCACACACGCGGGTGTGTTATTACACCAAGCAATCGCGCATCGAACACTTGCCCGTGCCCGTGCCAGGCGAGCATCAAGCGATCAACTGCGGACTCGCCCTCGCAGCGGTCGAATGCGTTCGCGCTGCCGGATTCAATTGCCCAGAGAATCTTGTGACTGGTGGACTTGCGAAGACCAAGTTGATGGGGCGGATGGATCTCATCAGTGATCGGCCGCAGATCCTGGTGGATGGCGCGCACAATCCAGCAAGCCTCAATGCGCTCATGCGCTGTGTTGGAGCACATGTTCCATATGACAGCATGGTGTGCGTCTTTGGATGCTGCCAAGACAAGGATGTCGGCGAGATGCTCGACCGTCTCAACCTGGGCGCAGACAAGGTGATTTTCACGCGCGCCACCGGCAATCCGCGCGCAGCGGATCCGCAAGATCTCCAACGGATGTTCCAAGAGCGCAGCGGAAAGATGAGCCAAGTCGCACCGAATGTGGGACGAGCGATCCTGCTGGCACTTCGAGCGACCACACCGGACGATCTCGTGTGCGTCACAGGCAGTTTCTATGTCGTTGGCGACGCGATGCGGTTCCTCCACGAACAAACGGATTCTCACGCGCGCCGATCACAGCCCGCGTGATCTCGCAAGTTGACCCCCGTGGCTGAACCGCAGACCCTTCATCGTTACGACGCCACGCGCGCCGACGAGATCGAGACGCGGTGGCAGCGGCATTGGCTGGCATCTGGCGCATTTCGTGCGCCAAATCCAGGCGACGCCGACTTCGACCCGGCGAAACCGAAGTACTACATCTTGGACATGTTTCCCTATCCGTCGGGGGCGGGATTGCATGTCGGACATCCAGAGGGATACACCGCAACGGACATCATCACTCGCTACAAGGTCGCCTGCGGGTTCAATGTCTTGCATCCGATGGGTTGGGACGCGTTTGGATTGCCTGCAGAGCAGTATGCGGTGCAGACAGGAGTGCACCCAGCGATCACCACGCAGTCTGCCATCGACAACTTTCGTCGGCAGTTACAGCGATTGGGATTTCGTTATGACTGGTCGCGTGAATTCGCAACGATCGATCCCGACTACTACCGGTGGACGCAGTGGATTTGGCTTCGCGCGTATCACTCCTACTACGACACGACATCGATGCGCGCGATGCCGATCGCAGAACTTGGTGCGCGGATCGAGCACGACGATGCACTGATCACTCTCGTGGATGGATCGCAGGTGCGTTGGTCAGCGAGCACACCGCTCCAACAGCAATCACATTTGGATGGATTCCGTTTGGCATATCTGGGAGAGCAGACGGTGAATTGGTGCCCGGTGCTCGGCACGGTCTTGGCCAATGAAGAGATCATCGACGGACGCAGTGAGCGAGGAGGACATCCTGTCTTTCGTCTGCCGCTGCGGCAATGGATGTTTCGGATCACCGCATACGCGCAGCGATTGCTCGACGATCTGACATTGGTCCAGTGGCCCGACTCAACACGCGCGATGCAGTCGCAGTGGATCGGTCGCAGCGAGGGAGCCGAGTTGCGTTTCGAGGTCGAGGGGTTTGGCGACCTCACAGTCTTTACCACCCGACCAGACACGCTCTTTGGTGCGACATACATGGTGGTTGCCCCAGAGCATCCCATCGTGGAATGGGTGTGTTCACAGGGTGGAGCGCATCGCAACGCCACCGAGGAGTATGTGGCGTGGTCGCGCAATCGGTCTGATGTCGATCGCCAAGCAGAGAGTCGCGAGAAGACGGGCATTGCGCTTGGAGTGACGGCGATCAATCCTGCAACCCGCGAGGCGATCCCGGTGTGGATTGCCGACTATGTTTTGATGGCGTATGGCACGGGAGCGATCATGGCCGTCCCAGCGCATGACGAACGGGACTTCGAGTTCGCCACGCGATTCGATCTTCCGATCCGCCAGGTCGTGGCGGCGAAGGATGGCTGCGCGTGGACTGGCGAGCGTGCGACAAGCGATGAGGGCATCGCCTGTCACTCGTCCAGCACTTCGATTTCGATCGATGGCATGGAGACTGCCGCAGCGACGCAGAAGATGATTGCATGGATAACGACCACGGGCATCGGTTGCGCTCGGGTGAACTTCAGACTGCGGGATTGGCTCTTCAGTCGCCAACGATATTGGGGCGAACCCTTTCCAATCGTCTTTGATCAGCAGGGGATGCACTATCCCGTGGCGGAGACTGCGCTGCCGGTGCGACTTCCAGCGCTCGTGGATTACACGCCGATCGAAAGCGATCATCCGATGCCGCCGCTTGGCAAGGCGACGCAGTGGGTCACAACGACTGCGGGCGAGGCGGGAGTCGATTCGTCGTTGCTCGATGCGGACACGCCAGTTCGTCGTGAGATCAACACGATGCCAGGATGGGCCGGTTCATGCTGGTACTACCTGCGTTACTGCGACCCAAAGAATGCCGCACGATTCGCGGATCCCACTTTGCAGAAGTATTGGATGGGAGAGCGCGGAGTCGATCTCTATATCGGTGGAGCAGAACACGCGGTGTTGCACCTTCTGTACGCCCGCTTCTGGCACAAGTTGCTCTTTGATCTCGGCGAGGTGTTCACGCCGGAACCGTTTGCAAAACTCTTTCACCAAGGAATGATTACAAGCTTTGCGTTTGAGCGTGCAGATGGATCATTGCTCGCCACCGATGCCGTGCGCGAAGAGAGCGGGAAGTGGTTCGAGATCGCCACAGGTGAGCCTGCGACTCGGGTGATCGCCAAGATGTCCAAGAGCCTAAAGAATGTCGTGACACCAGACGAGGTCATCGCCGAATATGGCGCAGACACCTTGCGCTTGTACGAGATGTCCATGGGACCGCTCGCAGACTCCAAGCCATGGAACACCCGTGATATCGCCGGCGTGTTTCGATTCCTCCAACGCGTCTGGCGGCTGGCGATTGATGAGCGCACTGGCGAAGTGCTGACCGCACGCATCGTCGATCCAGGCGTGGAACGGCAGTTGCATCGCACGATTCACAAGGTTGCTCAGGACATCGAGCGATTGGCATTCAACACGGCCATCGCATCCCTGATCGAATTGGTGAATTCGGCGACTCGGCCGACCGAGATGAAGGATCCTTCGCAGGGTGGTCTCACACAGGATCAGATGCGGCGATTCCTGGGCGTACTCGCCCCATTCGCGCCGCACATGGCGGAGGAACTGTGGATGCAGATCGGCGAGACTGGAAGCGTGACGACTGCGCCATGGCCAGCGTTCGATGCGTCGCAACTCGTTGCCGACACCATCGAACTACCAGTGCAAATCAGCGGGAAGATCCGTGCCCGTGTCCTGGTCCCGACCGGGGCAGATGCGAGCGCGATTGAGTCGATTGTGCTCGCGGATATGAAGGTGCAGGAACTTCTCGCGGGTCGTGCGCCGAAGAAAGTCATTGTTGTGCCACAGCGAATGGTCAATCTCTTGGTGTGATTCGCGCATACGCTTCACCGGCCCACATTGTCGATGACAGAAGACGATTCCGATGCACAGTCACCCTCTGGATGGGACATCGAACCACAAGAGAGCGGATTCGTCGCATTCTGGCCTCACACTGACGCGTTGACGGGCGCGGAATTCTCCACGGCAGTCACCGCGTGGGTTGGGTCAAAGGTCGCTATCGAACCAATCGAGGCAGACGACGATGCGCTGTGGGCCTTTGGAATTCAGATCCCCGGAGTCGACTCTGGATTCGTGGTGTGGTGTGAGAGCGCTCGACCACTTTCGGATCGCGATCGAAGTCAGATTGGCGATGACGCATCGAAGTGCCCGTGGGTGATTCGAATGCAGACGATTCTCTCGGTGGACGAACCCGCGGAGGAGTACTTCATGAGCGTCGGGATGCTCGGCGGTGCGCTGCCAGACATCGTTTCAATTCTGGATGTTGTCACCGGCGAGGTCTATCCACGCAAGCGCATTGATCGCGACTTCCTTGCGCAAGATGCCGGACCAGTGGAGCGCCTTCTCTGGAGGCTCGGTCGATATGAGGCGCTGCCGGATGGGGATTCCAACCTTGTGCTGCTCGGGACACATGGTCTGGCGCGATGTGGGATCCCCGAATTGGAATTGCTCGAGGTTCCGCGAGATCTCGCAGAATCGGCGGCGGTCTTGATTCATACGGTCGCGGGACTCCTGCTGGAGAATGACCTTCCAGAACCTGGAGAGGAAATCGAAGTTGGCGATGCGCTCTCGGTGGTACTGCAAACGGCGGCGGAGGCGTCGCAGTGCGTCAACGAAAGCACGGCGGGATCGGAGCCATGGCGAGTGCAGGCGCGTGCCCACGGATTGAGCGAGTTCGCGCTGAAACGCGCCGTGATTTGCGCGCCAGAGCAGAAGGGGACCTATCGCCCCATCTGGGTGTGGCCGCAGGAAGTGGTCGAGCGCATTGCTGCCGGTGGCGCGGTCCTGTACATGACCCAGCACAGCGTTCGAGCATCCGAACGACGCGCGCGCGCAACATGGGGAGGGTTCGCGACAGCGTTCGTCAGTCTGGTTCGCACGGGGAATCCAAAGTGGCAGGAGATTGCACGAAACGGATTCTCTGTGCAAGCGCCCGTGCCTGGATCTGGTGAGCCGCGCATCGAGCAGGCGTGGTTCTCGCTCCAGGGAATCGATCACGAGTCCTTGACTGTCAAAGTCGTGGATCGCCCAGTGACTCGTCCGGACTTGGATCCCGGATCGCACCTTGTCTTGGCGAATTCCATCGTCACAGATTGGCGCGTCGAGATTGCGGATGAGGTGTATGACCCGGATGATGTCGATGCGCTGTTGGCGGCAGTCGATCGTGTGCGAGGTGTCGATGACGCACAGTCGTCGACGGGAGGATCGACATGAGCTCGCCCGAGGATGGCGACCGACTCGTGACAGTCCACATCGCAACGAGCGATTTCGAAGCGCAGACAGTCGCCGCGATTCTGCGCGATCGGGAAATCGATGCGGTCGTGTTCAGTGCAGCAATTCAGGCCTTCGGACTCGCCGGAGCGGGGAACCGATCGCTGGGAGGGATACCTGTCCAGGTACGACTTGTGGATGTGGAGCGTGCGCAGTCCGCGCTGCGTTCCAACAAGTTTCTTGCCGACAGCGTGGATTGGGACATGGTCGATGTTGGCGAAGAAGAATCATCCGCACAGGCACTCGGCCGAGCAGATGCCATGAATTCGATTGGTCAGTCGATGGTGAATGCGGGTCGAATCGCAGCGTTGGTCTTGGTGGTGGTCACACTTGCGATCTGGTTCTCGACTGGATTCGCCCAGTGCGAGTGATGCCACAGACGTCGGACGTGGCAGTCCGTCGGCGCTACCACTTGACATGGGGTGGTGTGGTCTTTGTGCTCCTGACGGTGTTGATCGGAGCGGCGACTTCGCAGCGGCGGGAGAATCTGCTGGTGTGGGTCTTCGCATCCATGCTCGCATGGGTCATCGTCTCGGGGCTCCTCTCGGGAGGCATGATGATGGCCGTGCGCGTGCGACGAGTGATGCCAACTCGTGGTGCGGTCGGAGATCCGCTGCATGTGCGATACGACATCTCCTCGGTCTCGAAGCTCTGGTCGATCTTCGACCTCCGCATCGTCGAGCAGACCAAGGTGCCGTCCACTCCCGCTCGACTCCAGCACTGCGCGCGGGGAACGACGCATGCATCAGAGGGAAAGCTCCACCCAACGACGCGCGGTCTGCTGCGTATGAATCGCATTCGATGCGCGAGCGGGTTTCCATTTGGATTGATCGTCAAGTCCGTCGAGTTCGCGCAACCGGCGGATGTGATGATTCACCCAAAGATTTCGCGATTGCGGGTCGACACCCTGCCGAGGTTGCTCGCACGGGCGGGCGGAACAGGACAACAATTGACGAGTGTGGCTCGCGGCAGCGACGAGATTCAAGGCTTGCGCGAGTATCGCGCTGGCGACTCACTGCGGACTGTCGCATGGCGGCGCAGCGCGATGCTTCCAGCGCTGGTGGTGATGGATCGCTCGGCACCGAACACGCATCGCCTGTGCATCGTGCTCGATCTTCGCCTTTCTTCATCTGAGCCATTGAAGCAGAGTGACGAGCACGCCATTGCCATGACGGCGAGTCTCGTCGTGCATGCGCAGCGTGCGGGTTGGGATGTGATGGTGGATGTCCTGGGCTGCGGTGTGGACCGCACTCTGGATCGCACTCTGGATCACCGCGCTCATGAACATCACGCTGGGCGCGGAAGCGTTGAAGTCCTCGATGCGCTCGCTTCGATTGATCTCGATCAGCCCCGCACCACGACCAGTTCTCGGCGACGACCCGTTGGTGTGACGTGCCTGACGATTCGCCCCGGCGGCGGTCGACCGATCTGCTCTGATGGTCCGCTCCGAGCGCACTCGGTCGGAGCGGACTTCATCGCCACGCTCTGCGAGGTGGAACGCGATGAGTGATTGGCAGTCCGCGCGCTGGAAGAACACACTCTTCGCGGGACTTGCGACCGCTGCGTTCGCGCTGACATCACGAAGTATCACGCTGTTCGTGGTCTGCTCCACGATCGCGATGGGGAGTTGGGTGGTCACGGCTGGATGCCGTCAGCGCATGCTTCCGAGGTGGCTCGTCATCTTCTTGTTGTCACTCACCTTCGCCGGTGCAGCGACTGAATTCTCCCAGGACATGGACCCAGTTGATATCCCACCGATCATCGGAGTCGTGGTGGCAGTGGCGTTGCTGCTGCGGCTGTACGCGCGGCGCACGGTGAGCGATGAGCGACAAGTATTGATGCTCGCGAGCGTGCTCCTCGTGGCCGCAGCATTGCAACGAAGCGACCTCCTTGTTGGGATCGCCATCGTCTGTGCGACGCTCGCTGCAGTTGGCTGCGTCGTGCGATTTCGGCTGGTGTCCCAGGAGATCGCGGCGACTTCGGAGGGTGTCGGCGGCGTGGCTGGATTCGCACAGACATCCCTGCAAAGCCGAGCACGATGGCGCGACCTGCGCCACACGATTCGCATCGCGCTCGCGCTTGTGTTTCTGTTAACCATCGGCATCTTTGTGCTCTTTCCTCGGAGTTCCCAACCGACGAGCGCACTCTTTGGGGTGTCGCCATACGGTCAACGGGAGTTTTCTGATCGCATTTCGCTGATGGATCCGATGCTGCTGACCCCATCGCAGCGTGAAGTCCTCTTGGTGGAATGGCTCGGTCCGGACGACGAACCGCCGCCCAATCAGGAGCAGATCCGGTTGCGTGGCGCGGTCCTGGATCGATATGACCGTGGAGCAGCAGAGTGGTTCGCGCGAAAGTCGTCGAGCCAACGCTTTGTGATCACGCAGCCCGGCGAGTTTCAGTCGCTCGGCACCGTCGACATCGACGAGCGATTGAACACCTGCACGGTGCGAATACTGCTGCGCGGACTTCACTCCAGTGTGGTGTTGAGTCCGTGGGCGCCTGTGGCCATCCGCAGCCCAACGGCGCAGGTCTTCACATTCACCGCCTCATCACTCGCACTGCGCACCCTCGACCTGGACACGGCAGGCGTGATTGTCGGCTACGACCTTCGGGTGCAACAGTATGCGTCGAAGTCGACGATGGATGCATTGCTCGGGGATTCCAGCCGCGTTCCACCTGCGCCGACCTTTCCAGTTCCAGCGATTCGCGAGGCTGCGATCGCGATTCTCAAGCGATTCGACGGAGAAGCTGCGGCAGAGTTCCATGGAGGCGACACTCCAGAGCAGAACACGGCTCGGTGGATGCGAAACATCAGGCTTGCACGGGTCTTCGAGGCAGAACTCTCCAGTGATCGCTTTCGTTACACCTTGGATCTGAGGACATTCGTGCGCCATGACGACCTTGATCCCATCGAACTGTTCTTGAACGAATATCGGTTCGGTCACTGCGAGTACTTTGCGAGTGCCCTCTGCGCTCTCTGCCATTCGGTGGGAGTCGATGCACGCATCGTGACAGGATTTCTCGTGGACGAATACGACTCAGCATCGGGTCGCTACATCGTGCGCGAGTCGGATGCGCATGCATGGGTCGAGGTGCGGACAAGCGACTTCCAGTGGACGATGATCGATGCAACACCTGTTGATGACATGACCTCAATCGAGCCAGAGATGGGATCGTGGACCCAGTTCTCTCGCATGCTCTACGCGCCGATTGAATCGCTCTGGCGCGACCGCATCGCAGAATTCGATGCCCGTGCGCAGGCAGAACTCATGAACCGTGTCAATGTGTGGTTTCGGGATTGGGCGCAGCGGGCATGGGCAACGATCGAGCAGACTGCACGACGGACCAGCGCATCGTCGCAACTTGGCGTCACCGCATTTGTGTGGATCGGCTCGGTCGCGCTCACCATCGGGCTTTCTGGCGCCGCGGTGTGGATGGCTCGGCGAAGGTGGCGCATTGGTCACGAGACGCTGGGTCTCAAGGTCCGCGGTCTCACGCGACGCGATCGAGCGCGCGCCAGAATGACAGTGCGTGATGCAGCGTTCTACATCGACTCCATCGCGCTCCTGCATGCACGCGGATTTGATCGCCCATCGCACCTCCTTCCACGTGCGTTTGCACTGCAGCTGGCATCGGAGCATGGATTGGCTGGCGAAGTCTTTGGCGAGATCGTGGAGCGGTTTTACGCGATTCGCTTTGGAGGTCAACGGCCTGACGCCCTCCGGCGGGGGTTGGATCATCGGCTGGTTCTGCGGCTTCGCAGCGCCATCGAGCAACGCCGGTGAGGAGCATGTCCGTCGATCGCAGAGTGGATCGAACAACCTGTCTATGATGCGTGCAATGCCAGCATCTCGATCACGAACTGTCGAATGGAAGCGAAGTATGCAACAGGTCTTTGAGCGCGGGGGAACGCTCGAGATCTCGGTTGGACAACCTGGCGCGAGTGATTCTTCGAAGTTGGATCGGCTGGAAGACGCGGATTCCGTCGACCTTGTGTGGAGGCTGAAGATCGTGTCGCTGGACGAAGAGTCGGTGCTCGTCGAAGCGCCCGTGGCACTCGGTCAAACGATGCGAATCGAGGATGGGATGGCGCTTGTCGGTGCGATCACGATCGGACAAAACCGCTGGAGGTTTCTCTCCAAGAAGCTCTCTGACGAGCATCCCGAAGGTTCTCGTGGGGAATGCATGCGGTTGCAACTCCCCGATCACGTGGAGCGCTGCATGCGCCGCTTCGTCCGTGTCGAAGCGAGTGCGCTGAACTTGCCGAACGTCACGATGTGGCCACTCTTGGATCCCCGCACAATTGTTGCGGCGGAAGTCGCTAACGAGATTGCGTTTCGCGCATTCACGGAATCGCAGTCGCTTCCATCTGACACCGCACCCATGCCATCCGTTGGTCCAAAATTCACTGCGACGCTCGTGAACATCGGTGGTGGTGGAGTCGGATTGCGCGTGGAACCGCAAGACGCATCGGTCTTGGGGCGCCACCGCATCTTTTGGTTGGAGATTCCACTCGGGCGCAACCATCCAGTGCCAATCGTGGTCACTGGCAAGGTGGTTCACACGCATCTCGATAGTTCACAGCGCACATACATCGGAGTGTCATTCGACTTCACATTTCAGTTGTCACATCAACAGGTCGTCGCCGACCAAATTCACCGGGCAATGCAATCCGCACAGACTCGAAAGGAAAACTAGACCATGTCACTCGTTTCAACCAACCCCATTCTCGCCGACAGCGTTCTCGCTGGCGCCCTTCAACAGGTGCGTGGTGAATCTCGTGTGTGCACTGTTTCTGGTGTCATCAACAAGACTGCAGGATGTGTGCTGTTGGCGGCTCTTTCGGGGGCGATTGCGGTTCCCACGACGAAGGCATTTCCCGCTGCCATGTGGATTGCTTTCTTCGTTTCGCTCGCCGTTTCGATCGGCGCGATCTTTCTGGTTCGGAAGTCGCCGAGGATGGCGGCATCGATCACAGTGCTCTACTCCGTTGCGCAAGGCTTCATGCTCGGCGCACTGGGAATGTTGCTCGAAGGCATCCTCACAGCGAACCAGATTTCCGTCCCGGGCGGAATCGCACTGCAGGCATTTGTCATCGTCGTCGCGCTCATGTTGGCGATGCTGACACTCTTCCGAATGGGAATCCTCACCGGTGGAGCAATGTTTCAGTCGGTGCTGTCGGTCGTCACGCTAGGCATCTTTTTCATCTTCCTGATCTCCATGGTGATGAGCTTCTTCGGAGCGAGCATGCCATTCCTGTCGCTCGCCTCAGCATCTGAGGGTGGCAATGCAGCGCTCATCGGACTGGGCATCAATGCGCTGGTCTTGATCGTCGCTGCGCTGTGGCTCATTGTCGACTTCCGGCAAGTTCAAGACGCAGTCACCGCAGGCGCCCCAGCGTCGTCTGAGTGGTATCTGACATTTGGATTGATCGTCACGCTGGCGTGGGTGTACTTGGAAGCACTCAAACTGGTCTTCCGGCTTGCAATGATGTTCGGCAATCGGAAGTAGTTGAGATTCCTGCGCAATCGCGCGCTCGTCCAAGGTGTTCTTCTAGAACTCCTTCGAGTCGATTGTTCCCCAGCCTCCGCCCAGGTCTTCGCCCAAGTCCTCGCCATCCACATCGGCTCCGTTGCCCTCTGCGAGTTCTCCCCCGTCCGTCGAGATGTCTATCCCGGCCTCGATCTTGAACACCAAGTGTGCGGCGTACGACATCTCCACCGGATGATCGTGCCCGAATCGCCGTGCAACACTTCGAAAAATATCCGTCACGCACGGTGCAACGCATTCGATGATTCTTCGATCCCCGTTGTCTCGAAAGAGTGCGTAGTAGCCGTCGCCGAGATAATCCACTGATAGGTCGCCGTCCATGGTCGATCCTCCTTGGGTTGGAATGTACTCACGCTTCGGGATTATCAACTAACGAACTTAAAAATTGTCGGTGGTTAATCGCTCGCGCGCTTCTCGGAACGCCGCCTCTTGCGCGTCGAGTCGTCGCTTGACAGCATCAAGTTGCATCTGTGCTTCGCGGCGCGCATCACGGCTCGCGCGACCAAAAGTTGGATGCTCAAGCAGCTGCTCAACTTCGAGTGCCATGAAGAGCGCCATCGTCTCGGCATCAATTTCAGATTCGCCAGCTGTGGCGGCCACGGCATCGAGTCCATCCAACTCACTTCGAAATCGCGCAGTGAGTTCGGCTCGCTCCGCCTCGTCACGGAAGAGGAGGAGAGCCTCTCGAGTGCGCTTGCGACGATTCTCGATCTGGTCTTCAAGTACCTCTGCTGCAGCAACTTGCGGATCAATGTTCTGGGTTGAAGCGCGGCGCGGAAGCTGGAAAGCGCACGTTGCATCAGCAGCGGGATGCTTCAGCGACCGGCAGTACCAGCGACCGAGTGAGTGAGCATCACGAAGTCTCCGCAGCGCCGTCGATGCTGGTGCTATTCCGCCATGAACGGCGGAGTTTCCGTCACGTCGTATCGCGTGCATGGTGTCCGCTTCATGTCGAGGGAGCACTCCAGTGCGCTCGAGTTCTCCCAGCGTGACACCAAGTTCAGGTGGCAACGCATTCCCCAGTGTGATCCGTGCGAGGGTCGAGGCCATCATTTCAACCATCAGTCGAAGTTTGAAGAGGCACGCCTGGGGATCAGAGTGGACATAGTTCTCGGCTTGCGATCCGAGTTTCGCGAGCCGTCGATCAAGCGCCGACAGGAAACTGAAGTTTGAGATGGGATCTTCCATCGTCAAGCCGATTGCGCGATGGGATGGAGCATGTCCGTCAGGATGCGCGCGCCGAGGCAGCACTCTTCGATTTGGCGTGGCGACAATTGCATCGCGCTCGCGAGCGCAGATGCCCAGCGAACTTCCGACGGATCCATCCGTCGATCGAGGAGTGCGATCATGATTGCACCGATGAAAAACTTCTCGCGCATGTCCATAGGAAGCGCGGCCACTCCCGAGAGGCAATCAATCAATGAGAGTCGCGACATGCGCGCAGGGGACTTGCCTTCGATGCAGACATCCTCCGATAGGCGCAAGACAGCCTGAGCGAAGAGCCCGGCGGCGGCAGGTTGGGATTCGACGTGCTGGTGGCTGCTGGCAGCTGCCATCCCCCGCGCGGTGAGAAACCAAAGCGTTGCGTTCTCAATATCCTCTTTCACGGCAGTAGGTTACGGGTGTGGTGGCGAGATCCGTCCATTTTTCTGGACGGCGAGTTCAGCCAAGATGGCGTGCCGGTGCTCGTCGAGCGCAGGCGCTGGTCCACGCGAAAACCGGGGTGTCACAGAACTCATCTTGATCGGATTCCCGGGCACGCAAGTTGCCGCAAGCATCGGATCGTCGACGGGCACGATCATCCCGCGCGCCGCGACCTGCGGCATCGCGGCCATCTCGGCGACTGACTGGATCGGCGCGCATGGGATCCCCGCCGTCATCAATCGAGAGATCCACTCCTGCGCGGTGGCTGCTGTGAGCGTGGTATTGAGTTCCCGCTCGAGTGAATCCATCGAGGCAAGCCGCAGGGGGTTTGTGGAGAACTCGGCACGCTCGAGCAGATCCGATCGGTCGAGCGCCATGCAGAGTGTTCGAAAGAGGGCATCGTTCCCGGCACCGATGACGATCCACTGATCCTTGCATTGAAAGGCCTGGAAGGGAGCGATGGATGGATGTCGAGATCCGAGTCGTTGCGGCACCTCTCCCGTCGCGGTAAAGGTGGTCACTGCGGCTTCAAGAATGGCAACCTGACAATCGAGCATGGCAATGTCGATCAGGCATCCCTCACCCGTTCGGGTTCGTTTGTGAATTGCGCTGACGATGCCGAGCGCCATATAGAGGGCCGCGGTGAGATCTCCGATGGATGCACCCACGCGGACTGGCGGACTCTTTGGAAACCCAGTGAGACTCATCATTCCGCCGAGTGCCTGCACCACGATGTCGTACGCGGGAGCGCCGGAAAGCGGTCCGGTCTTTCCGAATCCAGAGAGTGCGCCATAGATCACTCGGGGCCAGCGTGCGTGGATCGTGTCCCAGTCATATCCGAGAGCGTCCATCACGCCGGGGGAAAAGTTCTCCACGAGGACATCCGCGCGATCAAGCAACTGTTCAAAGATGGCGCGGTCCTCCGCAACTTTCAGATCCAGTGCGATGGACTCCTTGTCACAGTTGACACTCGTAAAGTAAAGACTCTTGCCGTTGTGATGCGGACCAAATGCGCGTGCGTCATCACCGGCGCCGGGGCGTTCAACTTTGATGACGCGCGCGCCGAGTGACGCGAGGACAGATGTTGCGAAGGGTGCCGCGAGGACCCGTCCGAGGTCTATGACGGTGATACCAGCGATGGGCGGAGTGCAGTCCAATGAGGGCATCACAAAAGAATAGTTGGGCGGTCATCGGTGCGCTGATTGGGCTACGATTCGCCAACGAGGCCTGTGGCGGAATTGGCAGACGCAGCGGACTTAAAATCCGCAGAGTTCACCCTCATCCGGGTTCAAGTCCCGGCGGGCCTAGTCCATTGGAAGGTGCGACGACTTATTGGTCGTTGGATCCATTTGCGAGTTTGATCTTCGATCTGTGGGCGCGCTGATACTCTCAACGCAATGATTGCGTGGATCGACCGGTTTCCAAGACGGGGCAAACAATTCATCGCGCTGGTTTCTGATGCCGTGATCTTCGCCGTTGCGCTTTGGATGGCTCTCGCCATCAGACTCGAAACATGGTGGCCGCGCCCCGATGGTAAGGACTTGGTGATGGTCTGTTTGGCTGCGGTGGTCATTGGTGTGTCCACGTGCTGGGCGAGTGGGCTGTACCGCGAAATCACCCGCTATGTCGGCCATCGATTTGCGGTTCGCGTGGTGTATGCGGTGACGATCACCACACTCGTGCTGGGGTTCTTGGCGTTGATGATCGACCGTGCGCAGGGATTGCCACGGCTGGCGCTCATCGGATTCTGGATGGCAGCACTCATCGGAGTGGGTGCGACGCGTGTCCTTGCACGGCAGCTGATTCGCAGCGGCGGTCAAAGGGCGGGATCGAGGATCTTGATCTATGGCGCGAGCGATGTCGGTGCTGGACTTGTGTCGCTCCTCTCGCAAGACCGCAAGTCAATCGTGGTCGGATTCGTTGATGACGACCCCTCGCGCGTTGGGAGCGAGATCCAAAGCCGCCGCGTCTATGCACCGGCTGACATTGGAAGGGTGATCCGAAAGGAGCGAGTCGACACGGTTCTTCTTGCGCTCCCAGAATCGTGCCGCCGTCGCCGCCGCGAGATTTTTCAGGAGCTCAGTTCGACGGGAGCACGGTTGATGATGGTTCCAACCCTCAACGAGATCGCCGAGGGGACTTCGCGGACCGATGCAGTCCGCGTGATGAAGATTGAAGACCTGCTCGGTCGCGCTCCTGTTGCGCCAATTCAAGAATTGCTCTCGCGTGATATCGGCGGCAAGAATGTGTTGATTACGGGTGCGGGGGGATCGATCGGATCTGAGATTGCGCGGCAGGCGGTGCGTCAGGGACCTCGACGGATCGTGCTTCTCGACAATTGCGAGTTCAATCTGTACTCCATCGAAGGCGAACTTCGCAGTCTCGCGGCGGGAGCGATCGGAGTGCAGATCACCGGCGTGCTCGGATCGGTCCTCGATCAGGTTCGACTCGCGTGCGTGTTGCGGGAACACTCCATTGAGACGGTCTATCACGCAGCTGCGTACAAGCATGTCCCCATCGTCGAAGCCAATGAAGTCGAAGGGGTCAGCGTCAATGCAATCGGGACGCTTCGCGTCGCGCAGGCAGCCATCAGCGCAGGCGTCAAGTCGTTCGTGTTGATCTCGACAGACAAGGCGGTGCGACCCACGAGCGTGATGGGAGCAAGCAAGCGGCTCGCGGAAAAGTGCCTGCAGGCACTTGCAGACTGGGAATCGAGAAACAAGAAGCATCCAACCACGCGTTTCGTGATGGTTCGATTTGGAAATGTTCTCGCGTCGAGTGGTTCCGTGGTTCCACACTTCACCGAGCAGATTCGAAGGGGCGGCCCCGTCACCATCACTCACCCAGAGATCACTCGCTATTTCATGACGATTCCAGAAGCGTCGTCTTTGGTGATTCAGGCCGGGGCGATGGGACGTGGCGGCGAGGTCTTTGTGCTCGACATGGGGGATCCAGTGCGGATCATCGACCTTGCCCGCAACATGATTCGATTGGCCGGGTATCTCGAGAAGAATGAGCGACAACCAAACGGAGACATCGAGATTCAAGTCACTGGACTGCGGCCAGGAGAAAAGCTCTACGAGGAACTTCTGATCGATACCCAGTGCGCCCCGACGGAGCACGGGGGGATTACGCAGGCGCGAGAGCGCTTCACTCCGTGGGAGCAACTCGAAACACAACTCCATTTGCTTGAGGCAGCGCTCGATCAACACGATGTGCCAAAGGTGCGAGAACTCCTCCAAAGGTATGTGAGCGGAGACCGCGAATTCGAGGACGCGATTGGGTACGCAGAAGACTTGGCGAAAGAGCCAAGAACTGATCGCAACAATTGAATTCGCCCCACATCGGGCTACTATTGGGCGATGAGGATTCCTCACAGAAACGCCTTTACGCTCGTTGAGGTCCTTGTCGTCTTGGGGATCGTTGTCATCCTTGCAGGACTCCTGCTTCCCGCCATCGGCATGGCGCGGAAGTCCAGCCAAGCAACCTCCAGCCAATCCAACTTGAAGCAGTGGGGAGCAGCAACGATCAACTACACCACGGTGAACAAGGATCGCCTGCCATGGGAGGGGAATCCATTGGCGAGCGACATGGAACTCAATCTGCTGGAAAAGTCCTTCTGGGCAAACGGCGTCGCCGAACTTGCGGGTGAACGACCCTATGCGCAATTCACCCAAGCGGCAATCACAGGCATCGAGATTCTTCCGTCGCCGAGCAGTCGCGCATCCATATGGACGGACCCAGGAGCCGTGGCGAATCCAAGTGCACCTTGGGTCACCGGTGGAGGGCAGTCTTTCTATTTCAATTATGTACCAAACAGTCGCCTCAACGATTCGGTTGCCGCGCAGGTCGGGCCAGATCGAGAAAAGGTGATCTCCATCGTGCAGATCACCGACAGCGCATCCACCGTCCTGATGAGTGAGGTGCGGACAACCGCCGACGAACTGGCGGGAGGAGATCCATACAGAAATGAGCCGCTGGATCTCTGCCAGACAGATTGGCGCGCCTTCCCGAACCGTCACTTCGAGGGGGGTCATGTGGTCTTCGCGGATGGACATGTGGCGCACATTCTTTCGGAGATTGCGACTCGTTCTGCGCAGGGGAGTCGTGATCCCAATCAGACGGATGGCGACTGGAACAAGCCAAAGTTGATTTGGAATCCCAAGGGCACCGCACCGTACTGATGCGGACTAGATCGCCAGGTGACGCGGTTCGCATGGCCAGCCACCCGAAGCGCTTGCGCCGCGCATACGATCATCCACGGCATGCCATGGCGACTGATTGGAAGTTCGGTAGACGGCGACATTGACTTCGCGTTGAATCCGCCAACTGTCATCACCATTGGGAGGGATGTGGATTGCACGATTCATCTGGGGCAGAGGCAAGTGTCGCGGTTGCACGCAGAGATGCACTGGGCGCCGGAGAGTGGCATCGATCGTGGTCACTGGCGCGTTCGCGATTGTGGATCGACTTCTGGATCATTCCTCAACGGCGTGAAGTTGACTCCGCATCGCGAGGTGCGGCTCTACCACTCTGACACACTCGAGATTCGACCCTGGCGATTTCAAGTCGAGGGACCCTCCTCGGACCAAACCATCGCAGAAGTCTGTCAGACTCTCGCCGATGACGCCGACAGCGGCGAGCAGTTCGTTGCACTCGGCGAGCAGTCGCCGAAGGATCTTGCACAAGGCATGCTTGTTCGCTTGCTCGCAGCAAGCGAGGACATCGCCAAGGCGCCAGATGAACTCTCAGTGGGTCAAG
Source organism: Phycisphaerales bacterium (assembly GCA_009691725.1). Classification (GTDB taxonomy): domain Bacteria; phylum Planctomycetota; class Phycisphaerae; order Phycisphaerales; family SM1A02; genus F1-60-MAGs104. The sequence continues at coordinate 39,105 of SIAP01000009.1, read as the reverse complement.
CTGCCATCGAGGCACTCGCCTCTGCGACGGGATTCGCCAACGTCGCTTTCCTTCGACCGGGTTCCGATGCGAGAATGATCGAGGTCGTCGCCGAAGTTGGAGAGATTTCGGGATCCCGCGGGGAAGTGCAGGTGAGTCGAAGTCTGCTCAAACGCTCTCGCAACGGTATCTATGTGCACCGTGGCGGAGGTGCGGGATCGGGCACGCTCGGCGCAAGTTTGGAATCGCTGTCGATCCGACAGGCGATTTCAGTTCCTGTTGAAGCGGGAACGAACTTCTTCGGGTGGCTCTATCTCGACAACCGATCTGGTGGGACCTCTGAGTTGCACGAATTGGAGGCGGCCGGCTTCGCATCTGCGGTCGCACGATTGACTGGACTCTCACTGGCCAACATTGCTCGTGGCAAGATGCAGCAGAGGTTTGATCTCGAATCGCAGCAGATGTTTGGTGGAACGATGCGTGCGCTGATTCGCGCCATTGATGCGAAGGATCCATACACCCGAGGTCACTCGGATCGCGTGAGTGAATTCGCCGTGCTGCTCGCACGCGCCGCAGCACTCTCCGACGAACACATCGAGCAGGCACGCGTGTGTGGACTCGTCCACGACATCGGAAAGATCGGCGTGCCAGAGGAGATTCTCCGCAAGCCGACACACCTCGAAGCTCATGAGTTTGATCGGATTCGTCAGCACCCAGAAATCGGCCACGCAATCTTGCGGGACATCCCGCAAATGCGAGACCTCTTGCCAGGGGTGATGCAGCATCACGAGCGATGGGATGGCTCTGGATATCCCCACAATCTGAAGGGGGAGTCGATCTCGATGCTCGGTCGCCTGCTGTGCATCGCCGATTGCTTTGACGCCATGACGAGCGCACGCTTTTACCGTCCGGCGCGCTCGATCGCGGAGGTTCGCAGCGAAATCGAGCGATGCCTCGGAACCCACTTCGATCCCGAATTGGGTCGAGTCTTCCTCTCGATTCGTGACAGCGAATTGGCGTCGCGAATCAGCACGGCGATCACGCCACTCGGGTTGTAGCTGCCGCCGTTTCAGCGCACGCCCACCGCCACCAACGCGCGCAGGGATCCCGATTTCGTGACTTACTTACGTCCGAAATCCGCAGGGTTTTCGCCGCGCACGGATGTGTCCCATCGATGCATCATCGACCTCCACTTCGTGCGACTTGTTCGCTCGAGCCACGCCCGTGCCTCACCAACGGCTGCTGCGAATTGATCGTCGCAGACGCGATCAACTTCAATGGTCGTCTTGATGACGCCCTTGGCGAACCAACTCAGTGCCGTTTTCGAATCACTCCACAGCGTCGTGCAGGTCGTCTCACCTCGTTCGATCCGCCGACATGCATCAACGATGGCCAGAAACTCGCCGAGATTGTTGTGCCCGCGCGCATACACAGGACTGTGGAATGTCTCTCGCCACTCTCCTGTTGCCGAGTAGGTCACGCCGCGCCACTCCGTCGGTCCAATCAGCGACGTGCCATACTTCGAACAATCCACAACAAGCTCGAGGGGATTTCCATGGACCCGACTCGTGGGTCTTTGGGCAGTCCGAGTTATCGGGGCCGTCGTTGATTCATGCGCTTGGATGCGCGCGACTTTCGCGGCGGGGGGAGTGCACGATGAGTTCGGCGCTGTCAGAGTGTCCGCAATTCCCTTGAGTGCCGTCGCAATCGCACGCGCCGCAGTGCCCTGTGGGACGACGCTGATACGCCCTTTGGAACTGAGGTGTATCTGCAGTTTTCCTGACAAGTGAGTGCCTTCAACGACCGCATCAAGCCGACCCCATGTGCCTTCGTCGATCACTCGAACCTCGCCGATCAGGTATCCCGCATGAGCGAGCGGGCGCTCGAGGACTGCGAGTTCAGCACGCAGTCGCGCATCCACACCCTCAATCACGTCTGCGATCCCCGGCAGAGAAAATCAAAAATCATCGCAACTCCTGAATTCGCAGATTCCGAAACGCCACCCGATCGCCGTGGCCAAGGAATCCGATGTGACCGCTCTGGCGCCTCAGTCCTGGATGGGGCTTTCCGTCAATCGTCCCCTCCGTTGCCGCTTTGGAGATATCTGCATCAACGATGGTGTGACCATTGAGGATCACCACAATGTGCTCTCCCTGCGCGATGATCTCCTGCGAATTCCACTCACCCACGGGCTTCAAGAACTCGCGCTTCGCTGGAACGACTCCGTAGACGGAACCGTGATACTGCCACGACTTAAGCGTGGCGTGCTTGGGGTCCAAATTGTCGAGCACCTGAATCTCCATCCCGTCATAGGCGGCGTCGCCATCGACTGGAGCGCGAATGCCGACCCCATTGTTCGCACCGGCCGTGAGTTGGAAATCAAACTTGAGATGGAAGTTCGCAAACTCTTTCTCCGTCATCAGATTCTTGCCGGACGGGAGGCAGGTGATTGCGCCATTCTCGACGCCATATCCCGTCGTGTCGCCGATCCAGCCCTGCAGCGTCTTTCCATCGAAGAGCGAAACGAATCCGACCTCTTTCCCGGGCGCAGTCGGCGCACCCGCAGGCGCAGGGGCTTGCGATGGGCTTTGCGCGAGTGCGAGCGTCACGGTCACGAGCACAACACTGATCAATTGCATCCGTTGAGGATACGCATCGCACTGGGCTGCGCGCTGGATTGTGCGCTGCGCGGCGCATCTCGACGAACTGCCTATTCTTGAGTCCATGACATGCGAATCTCTCTCGGTGGTCTTTCCGCTTGCGATCAGTCTGGCATTTCTTGGCGCCGCTGATGCTCAACAAACGCCCAGCGCATCCGCCCCAACCATAGCAACCACGGCAGTGCCAGCGATTCCCAAGGTGAAGATGCAGCGCGTGTGGAGCAATCTGAAACTGCGCCGACCGATCCAGATTGTCTCGCGCGCGGATCGACCAGAACTGCTCTATGTCGTGGAACAAGCGGGGCGCATTCTTGAGATCGATGCGACAAATCCACAGAGTGAGGGACGGCTCGTCTTGGACATCAAGGAGCCCGTTCAAGACAAGTACAACGAGCAGGGTCTCCTCTCGGTCGCGTTTCATCCAAAGTTTGCGCAGAACCGCTTCGTCTATGCGTGGTACACCGCCAAGAAGGACGCAACGCTTCCAGACCGCGATGTGCTTGCACGCTTTACTGCGAATGAAGATGGCACGATCGACGCAGCGTCGCAGGTCGTGCTCCTGCACATCGAAGACCCAGCGTGGAATCACAACGGCGGGACGGTGCTCTTTGGAGCGGATGGTTTTCTCTACCTCTCCACGGGAGATGGTGGTGCAGGCAATGATCCATGGGGGAATGGACAGAACATGCAGTCGCTGCTCGCAAAGGTCTTGCGCATCGACGTTGATCATCCAGGTGAGGGAAAGCCCTATGGAATTCCTGCGGACAACCCATTTGTTGGACGGGCGGATGCAGCGCCAGAGATCTACGCACTGGGACTGCGCAATGTCTGGCGAATGTCATTCGATCGCCAGACTGGCGAGCTCTATGCGGGCGACGTTGGTCAAAATGCGTGGGAGGAGATCGACATCGTCACCAAAGGCGGCAATTACGGATGGCGTCCGCGAGAGGGATTTCATCCAACACCCGGAGTTCCCGACAGCAGCGAGGCGAGCGCGCAGTTCATTGAACCGATCGCGGCATATCCGCGCCGAGAGGGCGTCTCTGTGACCGGTGGGTTTGTCGCGCGAGGCACGTCTGATCCACGACTTCACGGGATCTACCACTACGCCGACTACGAGTCTGGCACGATGTGGGGACTTCGTGCGGTCGCCGGGAAAGTCATAGCACCTCCGGTCGTCGTTGGCGGGAAGCGCGGATTTCATCCCGCGAGCTTTGGAGAGGCGGCCGATGGATCGCTCTTCATGTGCGGAACCGAGGGTGGCGCCGATGGCCCGGGGTCGATCTACCGACTTTCAGCGGCGCCGTGAAGGCGGCATCGGCACCAAGAAGTTGGATGGTGATCGTCCCGCCACCCCGAGTAGAGAGCAACACGCATCGAGTATTCCTACGACCGCAAGGCTCGTCGGGTTACACTCTTGAGTTGCGTGTCGAGTTCCAATTCCCCCATTGAGAGAAACTGAAATGAAGAAATCAACCGTGAAATTCACTGCCTTGTCGTCCAGCTTTGTGTTGGGAATCTGCGTGAGCGCTGCGACCGCGTTCGCAGTGCAGGGTGCGCCGCAGGGTCAAGCCACCACACCTTCGACGCCATCACAGCGACAGGATGGGCAAGCTCAAGGTGGTGGGCAAGCTCAAGGTGGTGGGCAAGCTCAAGGTGGTGGGCAAGCTCAAGGTGGTGGGCAAGCTCAAGGTGGTGGACAAGCTCAAGGTGGTGGACAGGGTCGGCAGGGCGGGCAGGGCGGAAGGGGAATGGGCGGATTTGGCGGCGGCGGCGGCGGCGGGCGCGGCATGGGCGGATTCGCACAACTCATGAATCGATACAAGGGTGAGTTCCTGCGCCGCGACATTCCGCTCTTCAAAGAGCAACTCGAGTTCGATGATGGTCAGATGGCGATCGTCGAAGCACTGATCAACGATTACGACCTTGCGTTCAATCCTGCGGCAGACGCATCACGCCAGAAAATCGAAGAAGCAGCGGGGCGCATGTTCCAAGGTTTCTTTGGCGGAGATATGCGCGAGAAGATGCGCACGATGCGCGATACTTTGCAACAGACGATCGAACAGATGGAAGTCGAAGGCGGAGGTGCGTTGACCGATGAGGCCCGTCAGAAATTGTCCGCTGACTTCAGAGCCAAGATGGGAGCTGAACTTGCTGCCGAGCGAAAGGCAACCGGCGCGGATCTGGAGACGAAGGCGATCATGGAGGAGATCCTTGCAGAAACGAATCGTTGGGCTGGCGAACGCGCTGCGTTTCGGAAGGTCGTTGTGGACGGGATTCAAACCACGCTGACCAAGGATCAAACAGCAAACTGGCCGAAATTCGAGCGATTTCTGCGCCGAGAGAAGTCCATGGACAACGCTGTGCTCTCTGGCGAGGCGACCAATCTATTGGTGGTGATTGATGAAGCGGGAGTTTCTCAACCATCGATCGACGCGTCGGTCAAGTCCCTCGATGACTACGAGATGCAACTCGACAACGCACTCAAGACTCGCGACGAGTTCATTGAACAGAGCGATCCAAAGATGATGCGCGCCGTGCTCGACGCTGACCTTGTGTCAGCGAAGTCGATCGCAGAGCGGCAGATCACGCTTCGCAAGGCGGTGCGCGAAGTGAATGATCAATTCCGAACGATGATCGTTGGAGCAATGCCAGCAGAAGATGGCGCACTCTTCAACCAAGCGGCGTTGACGGCAGCATTCCGAAGGGTCTATCGCACGACACAGGTTCAGGAGGCGTTTACGACGGTGCTCGCAATGGATGCACTTTCGCCCGAATCGTTCGCGGCGGCGCAAGGATTGCAGGTTGCGTATCTCGCAGAACTCGCGGGTATCAATGAGCGCATCGTCGCTGCAACACGGAAGCAGGAACCAGAGAGGCGCCTTGAGGAAACAGAGCGGATCATCGGAATGCTCTCTGGGAACTCGTTTGGATTCCAGATGTTTGGACGCCAAGGTGAAGGCACGGCAGATCCGGTGCGCGATCTCGAAGAGGGACGCGACGACATGGACAAGCGGTATCTCGACCAGCTGAAGGGGATCTTGACTCCAGAGCAGCAGGAGTTGCTGCCAGCGCCACGCCAACGCCAACGCGGCGGAAACAACAACTTTGGATCCGGCAAGATTTCGGAGATGCCAGAGCAGTTCCAAGCCAACGCCAAGAAGGCGGACAAGAACAACGATGGAACCATCGATGACGCAGAGCGCGGCGAACTGTTCCAAATGCTGCGCGATCAGGGCGGGTTTGGCGGTCAGGGCGGACAGGGCGGACGAGGTCAGGGCGGACAGGGCGGACGAGGTCAGGGTGGACAGGGCGGTCAGGGCGGACAGGGTGGACGAGGTCAGGGTGGACAGGGCGGTCAGGGCGGCGGGGCGAGTTGAATCGATGAACTAGTGCGCTCGACCGCGACCGCGGCGCGCCACGGTCAGTTCAACCCTCGCAGGTTTGACAATCGAGTTTGCCGGCACGCTCTCTTGGACGAGCACTCCAGCAGCGATTGTTGATCCCCGACCGATGATGGTGTCTCCACCAAGAATGGTTGCATTTGCATACACGGTCACATTGTCTCGCAGCGTCGGATGTCGCTTGGAACCTCTGCGAATGGAACCGTCTGCGTGTCGATCGAATCGTCGTGCGCCGAGTGTGACGCCTTGATAGAGCGTGCAATTCCGTCCGATCACCGCTGTTTCTCCGATGACCACACTTGTTCCGTGGTCGATGAAGAATCCAGAACCAATCGTCGCACCTGGGTGGATGTCGATCCCTGTCGAGTCGTGAGCGGATTCTGACAGCATGCGGTCGACCAGCGGCACGCGCAACCTGTGGAGTTCATGTGCGACGCGGTGCACACAGAGCGCCCGAATTCCTGGATAGCACAAGACGATTTCGGCGCGACTTCGTGCGGCGGGGTCGCGTTCAAAGGCACCTTCGAGATCCACCAAGAGCACCCTCTGAATCTTTGGCAGAGCGCGGAGGAGTGCGCACATCGAACGATTCGCACGTGCGGTCCCGATGCGCTGCGAAGTCGAAGCACTCATGAATGCACAGACCATCTCGGGGTGAAGCAGTTCGACGACCTCTTCCATTTCGACCTTGTTGGAGAGCATCACATGGTGCAATTGATGCGCAGCCCACGCGATGGCAGATTGACTTGGAAGCCGCCGTCGCGTGCGCGCTTCACACGGCGCACCCCGGCGCAATGCGCGGGAGGCATATTGAATCGCCCGCAGGGTCGCAGGTGGTTGATTCGCACGCGAACTCATTCAATCGTGATCGTAGTTTGGAATGCCGCGAGGGGGAGGCGATCACACTCGGTCGCGCAGCGCCGTCCCGCGCTCACGAGCGATGTCGTAGATCGTGGCAAGCAGGCCAACAAGCGGAAAGCGCCCGCCGAGAGGGCTCGCACCAAGTCGGCGCAAGAGCGCGTGCGGCGTGTGCGTCGGCACTGGTCGCGACTCCAAATCATGCAGGCGCCGCCCGGGGCGCCAAAAATCATGGAGCATCGTTTCAAGTGGGGTCACGAGTGCGTGATCGTTCGCGGCTTGCGGCGTTGGGTGCGCTTGATTCGCACCGCGCGTGGCGAGTGTGCGCTTCTCGTGGATGCGTTCAAGAACGCGCGCGACTGGCATTCCCCGCAACTGCAGGAGCAGGAGGGGTTCTTCTTCGAGCCGCTCCGCAAGGATGTGCATCATTGCCACAACATGCTTGCATGGCTGAGTCGCCCCACACGAGCACTTCATGAGGGGATCGCAATTGCCCTTCGCACCTGGCTTGATCGGGACGAGTGGGGTTCGAATACCAAGGTCCGCAACGACAGTGGCCGTGGACGCAGGCATTTCACCAATGAGGAAACGCGCTGCAAATATCGCTTCACCGCATAACGCCGCAATGATCTTGTCCCACTCCTCTGGAGTCCACGGCGTGAACGTGATCTCGAGTTGATAGGGGCGCGATGAACGGCCTTGCACCGATGCGGCGATTCGTGCGTCGAATGGCAGCATCGTGACCGTTTGCCCAGAGAGTGCGTAGGAATATCCCTCCTCGCGTGTTTCGGCATCCGCAGCTTCGAGCACTGCGCGCAGCAGCGGTTCAGCGGTCCAGGGGAGGTCTTCAATTCCCTGTTTGCGCTTGAATTTGTACCCGCCGATCACTCGGCGCGGATTCTCGGGCGGCCTGGGAGTGTTTGGTTCTTGCCACTGCGTCATTCGCTGCCCTCCAACCCAGTCTTTCGAAGCGTGATGAGATCGCGCAGTTGATTGGTGGACAATTCAGTGAGCCACGCATCGCCAGCACCAATCACATGTGTTGCGAGTTCGGTCTTCTGCTCGATCATCTGGTCGATGCGCTCCTCAAGGCTGCCCGTGCAGATGTACTTGTGGACGTTGACAGTGCGGGTCTGTCCAATACGGAACGCTCGGTCGGTCGCCTGATTCTCAACCGCGGGATTCCACCATCGATCGAAGTGAAAGACGTGATTTGCCGCAGTGAGGTTGAGACCGACACCTCCGGCCTTGAGGCTGAGAATGAAGATCGGCGTCGTTCCATCGCCTTTCTGAAAGCGTTCGACGAGAGCATCGCGCTTTTGCTGCGACGTTCCGCCGTGCAAGAAGAGTGGCTCAACGTCAAGCGACTGCCGAATCATCGCGTCGAGCAGATGTCCCATCTGCCGATACTGTGTGAAGACCAGCGCGCAGTCCCCGGCTGCGACCACTTCGCCGAGCATCTCGATGAGGCGCTGCGTCTTGCCGCTGCGGCTGGGAGTCAACGATGATTGCTGGATCGAGAGGAGCGGCGAGACTGCGGAGTCGCTCTCGGAGTCGTCGACCAATTCAGTGCCTCGTGTGGCTGTGCCTATGGCCTCACCGAGATAGTGGGCTGGATGATTGCAAATCTGCTTGAGTTTGACGAGTGCGCTCAATACGAGTCCGCGGCGGCGAATTCCATCTGAGTGGTCGACCTTGTTCAACATTTCTGCGACAACTTCGTCGTAGAGTTTCACTTGCTCGTCGGTGAGGGCGATGTGCTGGCGGCTCTCGATCAGCGGCGGAAGATCGTTGATGACTTTCGGATCGGTCTTGAGACGGCGCAGGATGAATGGTCGCACCAGCGCACGTAATCGATCGGCCGTCTTGCGATCGCGATTGCGTTCGATGGGTCCAGCAAATCGGCGCCGGAAATCTTGATTCGTGCCAAGGTATCCCGGACAGCAGAACTCCAAGATCGACCAGAGTTCGGCGAGTCTGTTTTCGACTGGAGTTCCAGTCAGAGCGATTCGTGATTGTGTGTTCAGTGAACGAATGGCGACGGTCTGTTTCGTTGGAGGATTCTTGATGTACTGCGCTTCGTCCAACACCACGCGGCGCCACTGGATCGATTGCAATACTTCTTTGTCGCGCACCACGATCGAGTAGGTGGTGAGTACCACATCATGGTCACTCACGAGCGACGCAAACCGTTCGCCCGCGGCGCGATCGAGTCCATGATGGATCATGACCGTCAACTCGGGGGCGAATCGCGCGAGTTCGCGCTTCCAGTTGCCCATCACGGACATGGGTGTGACCAAAAGCGATGGTCCAATCTTGGCGGCCCCGATCTTCGTTCGCTCGTGCTGGAGCAGCGCGATCAACTGGATGGTCTTGCCGAGTCCCATGTCGTCCGCAAGACACGCTCCAAGCCCAAGTCGATCAAGGAACGCAAGCCAGCTCAACCCCGACAACTGGTAGGGGCGCAGCGTTCCTTGAAATGTTGCAGGAGGACCCGCCATTTGGAACGCCTCGCTTGAATCCGTTCCAGACAAGAGTTGCTTCACCCATCCCGTTGCTTGGACTCCGCTCACTGGGAGTGCCTCGGGCGGTCCATCGATGCCATGGGCCATTCGCATTGCTTCGACGAGCGTCATCGTGCCGCCGGGGTGACTGCGCAAGAACTTCAGTGCAGATTCAATGTCCTCGGGACGCAGATCGACCCACCGACCTCCGACTCGCACGAGCGGCGAGCCCTTCTGCGAGAGCTTCTCCAGCATTTCGATCGACACATTCTGAGTGCCCAGCGCGACCTGCCAGCGATACCCCACGAGCGATTGCAATCCCAAGCCCAACGAGCCAGCTCCGCGGTTTCCATCACTCTCGGCCGATGTCGGCGGTGCATCTGGCGAATCGATCAACAGGTTTGCGTTGATGCGACTGGCAGATTCGCCCCACCACTCGGGGACTTCCACGAAGAATCCAGCCTCGAGCAGAATCGGTCGCAGGTCGCGCATGAATTGATAGACCTGTCGCGTGTCGAGATCGATGCCAGATGGAGCTTCATCTTCGAGCGCTTCATCCAACTGCGGCCAGATTCGGCTCGCTCGCGCCAATTCCTTCAACAACATCTCGGCGAGTTCATCATTGCGCCCTCCAGCGATAGAGGCAGCGCCGCCCTTGCGCTTTCCAGTTGGGCGATCAAAGAGCATCTGTGCATCGAACACGGTGTCGGGCGCGTCTGGATCCACGAGTCCAAATCCGACATGCCATTGCGCGTCGATGCCATCCTCGGCGGCATCGAGATCCGGTTCGCGCACCTCAAACCGCAATCGCATCCCGGTTGTGACGCGTGCTTCGTCGAGCACGCTGAGCCACCCGCGAGTGTCGCGCAAGACATCAAAGGAAGTTCTGCGTGCGACGGTGATCGAATCGTTTGCACTCAAGAGTCCACTGAGCCACGCGGCGTGTGCATCGACGCTTGTGTCAAAGCCCTCGATGGACTCGTCGAAGTTTTCGCCCACCAGCGTCGAACGAACGATGGAATCGACGGTCGCACCAAGAAACGAATCAACGATGGGCCACGGTTGTCCATCGGAACCGTCGATCGCGCGTGCGGCGGCGGGCATGCTGGCAAGAAGATCAGCGAGTTGGGTGTTCGCATCCGGGTCGTTGAGCCACGGTCGCCACTGTCCTGCGAAGGTGCCATCGCGCCGCTGCAGGACCGTTGGGATCACGCGCTGATCAATCACAGAGTCAAGTGCAAACTGGGCAAGGGCAAACCACCAGTGCATCGAATGTGCAACAACGAACTCATCAGCCGGACTCTCCTCACAGGCGCGCATCGCTAACAACAATTGAAGTGCCGCGCCTGGTGCGAGAGCCAGCGTTGCAACGCGCGTCGGCTCGAGTGTGAGTGATTCCTCATCGAGCGTCGGCCGACCCATGAGTCCCGCGAGCCGGCTCGATGGGAGCGTGGAAGATCGTGTCGAGTCGAGTCGATCGAGCGTGGCATGAAAGTGGGGGAGGAGCAGATCGAGGTGACCATCCATCGCGCCGTCGAGTGACCCAAAGACCGACTCGAGTGCGCCGCGGAGATCTCGGGGGCTTGCAACAAACGGATGCATCGGCGCCGTGACGCTCTCGAGTGTGACGGCGCAAGACAGCGACTCAGCCCAAAGATGCAGGGTTTCATCAGACCAGTTTGCGTGAACAACAAGCATGTTTCTTGAATCTCTGCAATTCAGTATCGAATGATTGCGCTGGGGATCGAACCCAGGACCTAGAGGTTAAAAGCCACTTGCTCTACCAGCTGAGCTACGCAATCTGTGATTTGAGTTGGGGAAAGAGTGTACAGAGGTCTGTCGTGACTGGCTCAATTTAGACCACCGTTGGAAACTCTCGAAAATTCAGGGGATTTATCGGACGAACCCTACTGATTTCGCAAGAGATTGCCGATAAATACCTTGGCAGCAAGCAACCAGCGTACTTTGATTGCTTAACTACAGTCTGGATAACAAGTTATCAGTAGGCGCATTTGAGTTTCTTCGACCCGACGACTCCCCACGAAAAGAGTTCCACATGAGCGGATCCATCCCGATCGTTGAACAGTTTCTCTCGTACCTGATCGACGAACGGCACTTCAGTCCTTACACATCTCGGTGTTACGGCCTGGATCTCCGCCAGTTCGCGGACTTCCTCGCTGCCGAGTACAGAATCGAATTTGACCTCCAACGGGAACGAATGGTCCTTGAAAAGCGCGATGCCACGGCACTCAACACAATCTGCGGTCGGATGCTCGCCGCGAATGTCGATGCGGTTCGAGGATTCCTCGCACATCTCTCGGTGCAGAATTATTCCGCAGCAACAACTGCGCGCAAGATCGCGACACTGCGCTCATTTCACAAGTGGATGGAAAAGCGTGGTCACACATCGTCCAACCCGATGACGCTCATTCGCACGCCAAAGCAGGCGCGACGATTGCCCAAGGCGATCACTGTCGATCAGGTTGAAAAGTTGCTTGCCGCACCGAGTGAATCCGATCTTCTTGGGGCACGCGATCGCGCGATTCTTGAGACGCTCTACTCGACGGGCATCCGAGTCAGCGAAGTTGTCGCCATCAATCGGGGCGACATGGACATCCAAGGCTGCGTGCTGAAGGTGAAGGGGAAGGGTCGTCGCGAACGGGCCGTCCCGATTGGGACGCACGCTCTTGCTGCGGTCGCGCGCTATCTCGTTCGAGCCGAGGCTGAAAAAGTGCCGATGGATGCGGGTTGTCCGCTCTTCGTCAACAAACTCGGATCGCGGCTCTCGAGTCGTTCGGTTCGCCGGAAGGTCTCGAAGTACCTCAAGATTGCGGGACTTGACCCCGACATCTCACCACACACGATTCGCCATTCGTTTGCGACGCATCTCCTTGACAACGGTGCGGATCTTCGGGCTGTCCAGGAATTGCTCGGGCATCAGTCGCTGTCCAGCACCCAGGTCTACACACATCTCACGACGGCTCGCATGCGTGAGGCATATGACCGTGCGCACCCGCGAGCGGAAGCCTCCTGACGAATCCCGTGGCGGAGTTGTCTCGAACTGGACTCCCGTGGACACTGCTCAAGGGTGATTGCGTCGATGTCCTGCCCACGATCGAAACGGGATCGATCGATCTGGTCTATGTCGATCCACCATTCAGTTCGGGAAGTGTGCGCAAGGGACGCGGCGGGCTTTCGTTCGAAGACAGATTTGTGAATGCGAGTGCCTATCGCGCCTTTCTCGCGCCGAGGTTGGCAGAGATGCATCGCGTCCTTCGTCCCACTGGATCCATTCTGGTGCATGTGGATTGGCACACGAGTCATCATGTTCGGCTCATGCTGGACGACTGCTTCGGAGCGGACGCGTTCGTCAATCATCTGGTGTGGTCATACGGATTGGGAGGGTCTGGTCCGAGGTCGTTCGCGCGCAAGCATGACGACATTTTCTTTTACTCCCGCAGCGAGGACTATTGGTTTCAACCGCCGATGGTGCCAGCGCGGAGTGCGAGGCTTCGTGGAAGGATGAAGAAAGCAACCGATGTCATCGAGATCCCTTCGATCAACAACATGGCCTTCGAGCGCACCGGGTATCCAACCCAAAAACCCATCGCGCTCCTCACGATGTTGGTGAACGCGTGTTGTCCCGTCGGCGGAGTGGTTCTCGATCCAACCTGTGGAAGTGGCACGACATTGGTTGCCGCAGTGCAGTCGGGCAGACGTGCGATTGGGATCGATCAATCATCCGATGCGTTGCATGTTTCGCGTCGGCGTCTTGAGTGCAATCGAGGAGATGGAGCGATCACACATCCCACACCGCGAGCCGCTCGAGTTGAGCAGTCGGAGCAACAAGGTCCTCTGCCGTTGGCCCAGTCAGCGTGACATGACCGAGCTTTCGGCCCCCACGCGGTGCTTTGCCGTAGAGGTGCAACTTGGCGTTGGGGAGCTCGAGAATCCTCGCAGGAATCGGCGTCCGCCCCACTAGGTTGATCATCACGCTCGCACCCCGCGCGTCCGTGGAGCCGAGAGGCAATCCGGCGACAGCGCGCAAGTGGTTCTCGAATTGGCTTGTGATTGCGCCATCGATTGTCCAGTGGCCAGAGTTGTGAACGCGTGGCGCCATCTCGTTGGCGACGAGACCAGTGTTCGTGACGAAGAACTCAACAGCGATTGCCCCGATGTAGTCGAGCGATTCCATCAGTGATCTCGCGAACGCCTGCGCAGCGGCTTCGAGTGTGCCGTCAGGATCGCATGGTGCTGGGACCTGACTCTTGAAGAGAATCCCATTGCGGTGTTCGTTCTGAATGAGCGGATAGAACGCGATGGTTGCGCCGCGCCCAGTCCCACTGCCAGCGCCACCTCTCGCACCACCGCTCACCCCACTGCCACCAATACTTCCAGCGCATCGCGAGCGCACGGCGATCATCGATACTTCCGCAGTGAAGTCGACAAAGGACTCGAGGATGCACGGCACACGACCGAGTTCGTCCCATGCCTGCCGCACCGCCAGTGCAGGATCGAAATTGACGCCATCGGCGCGAATCACTCGCTGCCCCTTGCCGTCATATCCCATCCGTCGACTCTTCAAGACCGCAGGAATTGACACGCGTTGCACAGCTCCGGCAACTTCTGTGAGCGAGCTGATGGCAGCGAATGCCTGCACCGGAATGCCAAGTTCTCGAAAGGTGGTCTTCTCCACGATGCGATCCTGTGCGATGGCGAGTGCGCGCGGTGTGGGCACAAGGGTCAATCGCTCTGCAAGCCAATGGGCCGTCGCTGCTGGAACATTCTCGAACTCGTATGTCGCAAAGGAGAGATCTCGTGCGAATCGCTCCAGCCCATCCATGTCGTCATATGGTGCGCGGATCAACTCTCCCAGCGCTCCAGCGGGGCAATCCGATGATGGCTCGAGAAATCGAAACTGGAATCCCATCGGCACGCCCGCGAGCCCAAGCATGCGCCCCAATTGTCCTCCGCCCACGACCCCGATCTTCAACGGCTCTTCCTTTGCGAGATCTTTCGACGGGGTGCGCGTGCGACTACAGCGACCGCAGCGGGATCCGCATTCGCCCTCACCGCAGCAGTTTGTCGTGATCGCCACGCTTGGAGCCTTCGCCGAATGGCGGAATTCCCCCGCGCCAAAATCGCTGCCGCGAGCAGGGCAGCGTTGATCGCTCCAGCCTTTCCGATGGCGAGCGTTCCAACAGGAATTCCTGCAGGCATCTGCACGATCGAGAGCAACGAGTCCAGCCCTTCCAGTGTCTTGCTTTCAACTGGAACTCCCAGCACGGGCAGACATGTTCGGCTTGCAGTCATCCCAGGGAGATGCGCGGCGCCGCCTGCGCCTGCGATGATCACTTCAATCCCGCGAGCCTCGGCGCGGTCTGCGTATCGGTAGAGCTCGGTGGGGGTGCGATGCGCGCTGACCACGCGGCGCTCGTATGGAATTCGCAGGACATCGAGTGTCTCACATGCGTGACGCATCGTCTCCCAGTCGCTTCGCGATCCCATGATGACGCCAACAATCGGTCTCGGTCCTGCCATGGAGCCAATCGTAGCGAGCGTCTGTCACGAGTCGCAGTCACGAGTCGCAGTCACGAGTCGCAGTCACGAGTCGCAGTCACGAGTCGCAGTCACGAGTCGCAGTCACGAGTCGTGAGCGCTCGCGAGGCTGCGCCAAGACGATGGCAGAGGACGCTCGCCCACAATCCCGTTCACAACCATGGACTGCCTGCGGACTTGGCGAGTCACTCGCGCAGGGGTATTCACGGCGCAATCTGCTGCACTCTGCGGCGGCTCTCGATGGCAGGTCACCTGTCCAATCGCTGCATTCGTGGTGATTCTCGCACCAATCGTCAGCCAGAATCGTCGTTGCAGCACTCCGCCTGTTCAGGGTTCGTGAATGGCCACAGCCGGTGTCTGCGTCGTCGCGAGGATCGGGAAGAGTCGCTGAATCCCGTTGACCATAAAACTCACCGCGACCGCAGCGAGGAGGAGTCCCATGATTCGGTTGACGATGTTCATGCCCGTGATTCCAAGCAATGCCGAGACCCCGCGCGCCGCACGCAGCGCTCCGTAGGTCAGCAATCCGATGACGACGCAGAGTCCGACGAGAATCACTCGGTGTTGAATTGTATTCGACATGTCCGCCACGATGATGGCAGTCGAGATTGCGCCGGGACCCGCGAGCAATGGGATGCCCAGCGGCACAATGGCGATGCTTGCCTTCTGCGATGCCTCGAGTCTCTCGTCAGCAGAAATGCGCGCGCCGCCATCGGCTCGAGCATTGAGCATGTTGATCGCCATCAGCAGAACCAAGATTCCACCTGCGATTGAGAAGTCCATCACATTGATGCCAAAGAGCCCAAGGATGAATTCGCCCGCAACGACCGAGGCCGCGAGCACTGCGAAGACTGTGATCGCCGCGGACCGTGCTGCACGGTGGCGTGCGGCAGATGGCATCTGCTCTGTCACACTCACGAAGAGCGGGATTCCAAGCAGCGGATTGACGATGGCAAGCAACGAGACAAAGATTTGCGCATACTCGACATCGTGCATGGCGGCAATGTACGGGGTGATAGAGTGATCACATGCAACCATCGATCCGCACCCAGCTCGTGACTTTGACGCTGCTGACAACATCGGCGTTGATGGGTTGTGCGACCAATTCTGCGTCGCACCATGATGACTCGCCGCCACTGACGCGCGAGCAGGCCATTGGAACATGGAGTCTCACTGATGGGCAGAACGAACTCTTCAATGTCATCGTCTCGAGTGATGGGGCAGCGGTCAGCACATGGTGGAAGGGTGAACACCCCACGAAAGGCGAACGCGGTCGCTGGGAATTGGCAAACGGCGTCCTCGACATTCGATACAGCGATGGATGGCGCGATGTGATCACCACCAATTCGCTCGGCTTTGGAAAACTCTCGTATGCACCGGGGCTCGCACCCAAGGCAGGCTCAACGGATCAGCCGACCAATTATGGACAAGCGGTGTTGCTCACAGGCGCGCAACTTCCATTCGTCGGCGTGTGGACGATTCCAGGAGCACTCGCTGGTGCAAAGTATGAAGTCACAATCGCATTGCGGTCAGATGGGATGGCAATGAAAGACATCGATGCGATCAAGCAGGGGATCTGGCTGCTCGATTCCGGGGTCGCACATGTGTACTGGGCCGATGGATGGCACACGTCGATCGAGATTGCGGCAGATGGAACGAGCTTTTCCAAGTCGTGGAAACCAGGCGTTTCCATCACCGATATGCCCACGGGTTCGAGCGCGGTGCGGCGAGCGCTGAAGTAGTCGCACCAGCGCACGTCCGGCAAAAAGTTACCTGCTTCGAGTTGCGTGGCTCGCGTCGTGGAGCAGCGCCTACGGTCCGAAGCCCGGTTGCTGTCCGGCGGAGGGATAGTCGGGTTCCATGATGGTTGGATCTTGATCCCATCGCTCTTCCATGTCTGTGTTCTCGAGCGACCATGCACCTTGATCTTGGATGTTGTTCGCCGCGTGCGAGAGACGCGAATGTCCCGCATCCGTGCTAATGGACTCCTCCGATTCGCATCCAACGAATGCGCACGCCGTCACGCTCAGAGCGATCGTGCGGCGGGCAATCGCGAGCGTCGTGCGTGAATACGATTGAGGATTGCTTTTCATCGCCGCGAAGTATAGAGGGTGATCACTGCATTTCAGGATGGCGCATCGCCTGTCGGCGTGGGAGCGATTCCTCTCGAGCGGGCGATGACTGTTGGACGATGCGAGCCATGACTTCGTCGAGCAACACGGGTCCGTAGTCAAAGCAGTCGACGCCGACATCGCAACTCCGCCCAAGCGCCTCGAAGGTGCCATGTGTGTGACCATAGAGGTGCACCGCACCATCGAAGATTCCCTGCCATGTGCGCAACGGATAGTGACAGCAGACCACTCGTTCATCTCCGCCCGTCCATCCGCGAAAGGAATGCAGGTCGTGCGCGTCGTCAAAGATGTCTCGGAGTCGCTTGCAGGATGGATCGTGATTGCCGCGCAGGATTTCGATCTTCTTGCAGTAGATGCGTCGTCGCAAGTCGAGTGCGAATTGCATGCTCAGAGCGCCCTCCTCGCCCTTCCAGCGGCGCGGTCCTGTGAAGTCTCCCAAGTGCAACAGGAAGTCCTCACGTTGCACACGCGTGTTGATTCGATCGAGCAGGAGCTCGTCCATGGAGTGAACATCACCGTCCGCGACAGGTCTCGCAAAGAGACCGATGGCTTCGCTGTGTCCGAAGTGTGTATCCGCCGTCACCCAGATGCGCTTCGCCATCGCAGTCCCTCGTTGTGCGCCATTCGGTGCGTTGCGGCAACATGTTCCAAGTGAACTCGAATGGCAGCAGCGATCACTGGCTTTTCCTCGAGCCGAACTGGATCGTGTCCAGGAGTGACGAGCCACGCAATCTGCGGGGCTCCCTGTTTCATCTCTTCGCCGCGATTTGCAACGCACGCACCGTGCAGCGCAGCGCGCACGCGGGCTGTCGCCATCAGCGCCTCGTGGGTGGATGTCTCTTCATACTTGAATCCAACCACATGCAGTGCGGGGAAGCGTTCGTGGACGGCGTCGATGACCTTGGCGGTTGGTCGCAACTCCACGGTCCACGGTCCATCTGAGGTCTTGACCTTGCAATCACGCACCACTGTTGGGGCGAAGTCCGCAACAGCTGCGCTGAGCACGGCGGCTTGGTAGGGAGCAGTGTCCAGCGCGGCAAGCACCATTGCGCGATAGTCGTCGAGACTCTGGGCGATGCAGGCGCACAACCACGGTGGTGCTGCCGAGCTCCCTGCGCCGAGGATGAGATGCACGTCCGCTCCTCGATAGGCGAGATCCTTTGCGATAGTGATGCCGAGTGCGCCAGTGAACCGACTACCGAGTCGGCGCACGGCATCGAGCTTGACTGGGACGGGTCCGCCGGTCACGAGAATGCGTTTGCCACGCAGAGATGATGTGCTGATCGCCCGTGAAACGGCGACGACAATGGGTTCTTCATCGGGCAAATTGTGCTTGCCGGAATCATCACGCGGCGGCACGACGGTCACACCGAATCGCTGTAACCGCTCCAAACTCTCCGTGAGGATGCGCGTGTGCATCGATCCATGCATCGTTGGGCAGACGAGGATTGCGCACTCGCCGCGCTCCAACCGCCCAAGCGCAGACGCGAGCGTGGCAGTGAGTGCCCCATCCGCAATTCCGCAGGCCATCTTGTTGATGGTGTTGTAGGTCGCAGGCGCGACGAGATATGCGTGGAATCGATCGGTGTCTGAGAGATGTTCGGCGCGTGGTCCAAGTTTGCAGATCACCGGTCGATCTGTGGCCCATGCCAATGATTCTGCAGTGACATATCGAAGTCCTTCATCAGAGACGAATGCAGTCACCTCCGCTCCCTGACGCCGAAGTGCGCGCGCGAGGAGTGGCGCCTTCATCGCAGCGATTCCACCAGTGACAAGCAGAGCGATTCGCTTGCCGAGGAGGTGTTCACCTTCCAATTGGACAGCGTGGTCAGTGAGTTTCGAAAGCGCTGGCGGCGTGGGAATCCAGTGACTCATGGCACGATCGGTCCTCCATCCTTCCAACCCAGACGAAGCGTCTCGTTGCCATCAAGGAACGAATCGAGCCACTGGCCGATTGCTTGATGTCTCCACGAGTCGGGCGCGAAGAGCGGTGCCGCCCCCGCTCCGCGTGCGAGATACCACCGTGAGAGTTCTCCCCGAGTCAGGATGAGTGATGTGGCGATCCCCATCGAGATTGCGCGCATGGTGATGATCGACCAGAGCGCATCGATGCGTGTTCTGTCGTCGGCACCCTCTTCTGGCGTCACCCACACGAGATCGCGGTCGAGGGGAAGATTCCGTGCCGCTTGGATCGCAGCGAGAATCTCTGTGCCAAACTCGTGGACGGTTTGTCTTGGAAAACCGCGGATATCCAAAAGTTCTTCGGTGGACGCAACCTTGCGTCGAGCGAGCTCCAGCATCGGACTATCAGGCAGCACGGTGCGCGGCGGCAGGTCTTTCGTCTGTGCGATCGAGTAGCGAAGGATGACCAGTTCACGAAGGATGGTCATCACTCGTGGCCGCAGACCCATGCCGCGCGCGGCGCGACGCACCTGGCTCTCGGGTGCGAACTCATCGCTGGTGCGGAGCGACTCCTCACTTTCGCTGACTGCCCACGCCGTGCGATTCAGCGTCTCCAACTTGTGGTGTTGCAGTTGCCAGACAAGGGGGAGGTATCGCACATCGTCGGCAGCGTAGGAGAGTTGCTGCTTTGAAAGAGGGCGCGAATCCCATTCGGTAAAAGTGTGCCCCTTATTGAGGCGCAGATCCGCAACGGCATGCACGACATTTGCAAGGCTGGTCGGCCATGGCATGCCCATGAAACCGGCAGCGATTTGGGTGTCGATGACATTGCGCGCAGGTCGACTGGTGTGCCTCTGCGCGGCGTTGATGTCCTGTCCACCTGCATGGACGATCGTGGTGAGTGTCGGATCGCAGACGGCGTCCCACACAACATTGAGCAAGGTGCCCTCGAATGCGAATGGGTCGATCAGGGCAATCTGCGATTGAGTTGCAAGTTGGACAAGACAAATCTTTGGAATGAAGGTCTCTTCGCCGATGAACTCGGTGTCAAACGCAAAGCACCCTTGGGTGCGAACGTGTCGCATGAACTCACCGAGTCGATCCGGAGTCGAAATGAGTTCAGCTTCGCCCTGCGGAACAGCCGGATGATCGATGATCTTCGCGGTCGGTGCCGAGGCTTCGTCGTGCGCCTCTTCGTGGCGCATTGCGCGTTTTCGTCGTCGAAAGTTCATCGAACCCACGAGCGTACAGCGCACGGAGCGTCAACTCGGCCGTCCCATAACGACCTGGTGGCGGCTCGGTTCAAGCGATGGTGGTCAGAATGTTGTGTTCCCTATCATCACGAACCGCCTTCAAGTGTGGGTGATCCATGTCAGTCCGACTCCACCAATCCATCGTCGTGTCGCGCCTTGAGGGGCGCGTGTCGTTGTCGGACGGAGTCGAGATGCTGCGTCATGCAGTCCAATCCAGAGTTCAACGGTGGTCGTCGTCGAGTATCGATCGGATCGAAATCGAGATCGAGCCGACCGATGTGCTTCATTGGCTCGCAGGCCAACCCGCTGGACAACGATGGTTCTTTCGAAGTCGGGAGGGGACGCTCACTGCCGCGGGGATTGGATGTGCGAGGTCGTGGACATCGCTCGAAGAGGCGATTGCGCAGAATGCGCACTGCGGCGACGACCCTCTGATACAGGGAACGAATCAGCCGACTGCGCCCTTGTTCTTTCACTCAAGTTTTTTCGATCCAGAATCGCGCGGGAAACACGCGCCTCAGTGGGCGAGTTTCGATCGATCAATCTCGGTCCTGCCGCTGATTGAGTTACAGCACGCGGAGCAAACGATCTTGGCAGTGCATCTCGGTGACAGTGTGATGGACGCACTCACTGCACTCGAAGAGTGCCAAGAGCCCCGTGCGCACTTGCCGCTTCCGCGAGGATTGCGATTGAGCGGCGATGGTGATCCTGTGGGCTGGGCTGATGGAATTGACGCGGCGCTCGGCGCGATTGCGTCGGGATCGATGGAAAAAGTGGTGCTCGCTCGCACGCGAAGCTACTGCGCATTCGAGTCGATCGACCCATGCTCCGTGCTCTTTGGATTGATGGAAGAAGAACCAAGTGCCTTTCACTTCATGGTGGAACAGCATGCAGGATCCGCATTCGTGGGCGCGAGTCCGGAGCGCCTCTTCCGACGAATCGCCAATCGCCTCGAGAGTGAGGCCGTCGCTGGAACATGTGGTCGCGGCCCAGATGGATCGTCGGATGATCGACTTGCGGGACGACTGCTTGGCAGCGACAAGAATCGCAGAGAACATGAGATTGTGATCCGCCGCATCGAGTCGGTCCTCGCGCCGATGGTGGATCAGTTGTGCTGTGACGAATCCCCCAGCATCATGCGACTCCGCCATGTTCAGCACTTGAAGACGAATGCGCAGGGGAGACTGAAGCCCGGGATCAACGATGCGACAATCGTCGGTGCACTGCACCCGACGCCTGCAGTCTGTGGATGGCCAGTCGATCGCTCCCGCGAGTTCATTCGGGATCATGAGCACCTGAGCCGCGGTCTTTACAGCGGCGTGATCGGAGTGACGAGTCCCGCACGGAGCGATTTTTCAGTGGCGATTCGTGCAGCGCTCATTTCTGGGACTGACATGACGGCGTTTTCCGGCGCCGGAGTCGTTCGCGGTTCCGATGCTGATGCCGAGTGGCTGGAGACCGAACGAAAACTCGCTGCATTCGATGCGCTGGTGATCCGCGCGGCAAGTGATCGCGCTGCGCTCATTGAGCCCGCGCGGACTGATCCCATGCGAGATCCCACACGAGCACCCGCACGTGGACCGATGGCGAATGTCCCCCTCAGATTGGTTGCGGGATCGTGAGCAGACGCACTGCACAGTTCTTGCCGACCGAGGCCCCCAACCTCAATGCACTGTGGGCGCAAGTTGCCTTCGATGAGTGGGCTCGGTGCGGGCTTTCATTGGCGGTTGTGTGTCCCGGGTCACGATCTGCGCCGTTGGCATACGCCATCTCCAACAACCCATCGATTGAGTCGATCATTGCGCACGATGAACGCGCAGCAGGATTTGTGGCACTCGGTGCAGCCCGAGCCACGGGTCGAGCTGCGGTGGTGGTGACAACGTCTGGCACAGCGGCTGCAAACCTCCTTCCAGCGGTCATCGAGGCATCCAAGACTGGCACGCCGATGTTGGTGGTCACCGCCGATCGTCCCCCAGAGTTGCATGATTGCGGGGCAAATCAGAGCATTTCACAACGGGGATTGTTCGGCGCATTCGCGCGGTGGTCATTCGAGATTCCATGCGCACAGACCGCGATCGATGGGCGGTGGATCCTTTCCACTGCAGATGAAGTGTGGCAACGAGCGCACACATCGTCGCAGTGCGCGGGACCTGTCCATGTGAATTGGGCATTCCGAGAACCGCTTGCACCACGAGTTGAAGCATGGGATCGCGCTGCGATCGAGGGGCTGGAGGAGTGGTCGGTTGGTCGCGAACGGTGGCGATGCTCAACCTCGGTCGGGTCATCGATGGATGAAATGGTGCAACGCGTGATCGATCGGATTGTCGAGTCTTCGCAGGGTGGGCGGCGGTGTGTGCTCTGCGTCGGTGCGCTCTATTCGCCGGTGATGAGATCCTTCGCCCGAGATCTTGGCAACGCGTTGGCGTGTCCGGTCATAGCGGATATTGGCAGCGGACTGCGGCACGGCGACTCGTCGAACAGGGTCGTGGCGCACGGCGATCTCATCACACTTTCGGGAACCGCTGCAGCGATGTTGCGTCCAGACATCGTGGTTCGAGTCGGCGGCGCCATCTCGAGCAAGCGCATTCATGAGTTCCTTGCGTGCGCGCGACGACTCGGTGCGCAGGAGATTCTGATTCGCGATGGACCTGAACGGATGGATTCTGAACATAGCGCGAGCGTGGAGATCTCGATCGACGCCAGCGCACTGCTCTCTCGCGCCCCCGTGCGACGAACGCCTACTGCACGCAGACTTGAGTGTGATCAGTCATTCGTCGAAGCATGGAGCAGTGCGGATGCCGCCGTCGGTCGATTGCTTGATGCACATCTCGATCCACCACACGCATGTGTGGACGAACCATCGACCGCACGCATCGTCGCGGCACTCGCACCGAGTGAATCAACACTGATGCTTGGGAACAGCATGCCAATCCGAGATGCCGACATGCACGCCGCACGGAGCGCAGCTGCGCCAACCATCGCGGTCAATCGCGGCGCCTCTGGAATTGAAGGTGTGATCGCCACTGCCGTTGGACACGCGCGCGTCACCACACGCCCTTCGATCGTGTTACTGGGAGACCTTGCGTTGTTGCATGACATCGGTTCGCTCGCACTTGTGCGCGCGGCCGGGGCTCCAGTGATCATCGTGGTCGTCAACAATGACGGCGGTGGCATCTTCCACTTCCTGCCGGTTGCAGACCATCCGACGATGCTCACTCCCTGGACGACAACGCCGCACGGGCTTCGTTTCGCCGCAGCGGCGGAGATGTTTGGACTGCGATATCACGCACCAGTCCTGCGCAGTGCTGTTGTGCAATCCCTGAATGAGGCGTTGCATGCTGCTGCGGGAGGCACTGCGTCGTCACTCATCGAAGTCCGCACAAACCGCGATGAGAACCTGCAGTTCCACAGATCCTTGCAGGATGCAATTCGGACTCATCTCGATCGTGGCGTGGTTGATTCGGCAGTGTGCGTGCGAGCTGTGGCAGATCGAACATGAGCGATCACCACGACGATCGTCACTCCCATCGACCGCTGGTCCTCATTCATGGATTCCTCGGATCGCCAGACGATTGGCAGCCCTTGCGCGCTGCGCTCGAAGTGGAGAGTCGCCGAAACAGACCACATTGCATCGTCGTGGACCTCTGTGAGATTGCCCGAACCGTTGCGCGGGGATTACAGAACGAACGCCGATGCGGACTGAGCGAACTTGCGAGGGAGATCTCGCGACAACTCGCAGAGGATCCGCGCACCAACGCCGGATTCGATGTGATCGGGTACTCGATGGGAGGTCGCATTGCGTTGGAATTGCTCGCTCAGCGGCGAGGCGAAATCGATCCAGGTCGCGGACCGATGCGATGCATCCTCGTGAGTGCCGATCCTGGAATCGAAGAGACATCACTGCGCGAGTCGCGTGTCGCGTGCGATGAGGATCGTGCACGCCAGCTCGTGGCGATTGCAGATGCCGACGCCGCAACACGAACCAGGATGGCAGCGGCATTCATCGACGGGTGGTATTCGACGGCGATGTTTGCGATGCTTCGTGCGACGGAGAACTATCAATCGTTCGCGGACCGCCGCACAGTCGACTTGGCTCGCGGCGATTCTGCGTTGGTGTGGGCATCCATGGTCAGCGACGCTTCGCCAGGACGCTCCATCTCGCGGTGGGATCTGCTCTGCGACAACGCTGACATGTGCACTCTCGTGGTTGGAGAGGCAGACGCCAAGTATCTCGCCATTGCCGACCGTGCGCACAGACGAGGAATTCGTACGCTGCGCGTCCGCTGCGCTGATCACGCTGTTGCGATCGAGCAGCCCACAGCGCTTGCGTTCGAGGTGCTTCGAGTGCGAGAATGCTCAACGACAGGAACTCCATGACAACAGAGAAAAACACCGCAATCCCCGCTGAAATGAAACCCATCGCATGGACGATGGCTGGTGCGTATCCGGACATTCGCTACGAGACAGCGGAGGGAATCGCCAAGATCACCATCTGTCGTCCCGAGGTTCGCAATGCGTTTCGACCACAAACTGTCGAGTCGATGCGATCAGCACTTCGTGCGGCGCGATTCGATCCGCAGATTGGAGTGGTGATCCTGACGGGCGAAGGAACCCTCGCGTTCTGTTCGGGGGGTGACATGCGGGTTCGTCACGAGGCTGGCTATGCCGACGGTGACGGGACGCAGAGCCTGAATGTCCTCGATCTGCAACGGGACATCCGAACTTCTCCAAAGCCAGTCATTGCAATGGTGGCGGGGTATGCCATCGGCGGTGGGCATGTCCTGCACATGGTGTGCGATCTCACGATTGCCGCCGACAATGCGATCTTTGGGCAGACGGGTCCAAAGGTTGGATCGTTCGATGGCGGATTCGGCGCCTCCTACATGGCGCGCATTGTGGGCCAGAAGAAGGCTCGCGAGATCTGGTTTCTGTGCCGTCAATATGACGCCACCGCGGCACTTGAGATGGGATTGATTAATCGCGTTGTGCCATTGGCGCAGCTCGAAGCAGAGACTGTGCAGTGGGCGCGGGAGATTCTCGCAAAGTCGCCATTGGCGATCCGATGCCTCAAAGCAGCGTTGAACGCAGACTGTGATGGGCAGACAGGACTCCAGGAATTGGCAGGAAATGCGACACTTTTGTATTACATGAGCGAGGAGGGCCAGGAGGGCCATCAGGCATACTTGGAGAAGCGTCCCCCGGATTTCAGCAGCTTCACTCGACACCCGTGACCACAGTCGATACGACACAGGATGAAATCTTCTGGGTGTGGATATCAGCGATGCGACCTCGGACGCTGACTGCGAGCATCGCTCCGGTGGCGATGGGGTCTGCGATTGCGCAGGGAAGCGGCGCATTTCATCTTGGTGGTGCCATCGCCGCACTGACCGGTGCGCTCGGCATCCAGGTGGCATGCAACTTCGCAAATGATTTCTTCGATGCGCGCCAGGGTGCGGACACGCCTCAACGATTCGGTCCAGTCCGCGCAGTGTCCTCGGGACGAATCGGGGCACGCGCCATGATGATCGCCACAATCTGTGTGCTCTTGATAGTCGTCACGCCATGTGTGGTGTATCTCTCCATGCACGCGGGGTGGACATTTTCCGCGCTCGGTGCGCTGTGTGTGGTCCTCGCGTTCGCATACACCGGCAGTCGGTGGTCTCTCGCGTACCTCGGGCTGGGCGACCTCTTCGCGCTGCTCTTCTTCGGTCCCGTCGCAGTCGCAGGCACGGTCGCTGCGCAGACTGGATCGTGGTCAATGCTGCCGGCATTCGCAGGGCTTGGCATCGGATTTCTTGCGAGCGCACTCATCGGCGTCAACAATGTTCGCGACGAGTCGACGGACCGCATCGCCCGCAAACGCACACTCGCGGTGCGATGTGGCGGCGCATGGGGGCGCCGTTGCTACTGCGCATGTGTGATCGCAGCAATCGCGATCGCCATCGTGATGGCTGCATCATCTGGGAGGTGGTGGAGTGCGAGCGCTGGCGTCGCAGGCATCGCGCTCATCCCATCAATGTCACGCATGCTTGACGGGACCAGCGGACGCGCACTGAACCGTGAGCTCGCTGCAACTGGGCGAGCCATTCTCGTGTACGGTGTTCTGTTCTCAATCGGATGGCTGATATGAAAATGGATCTTGCCTACTTTGAACTGCCATTTCGCAAGCCCTATCACATCGGCGGAGAAAGTATCTCCGTGCGACGCGGAGTGATGGTGCGGTGCCAGACGGGGAAGCGATATGGATTCGGCGAAGTCGCGCCGCTCCAAGGATTCCATCGCGAGACACTGGTCGATGCGTTGCAGAGCCTCCAAGAGGCGATCCGCAACAAGTCCACACCGCTCCTGCCGAGTGCCGCGTTTGGTTTGTCCTGTGCGATTGAAACGGCAGCAGGAACTGCGCGGTACGGATTTGCGGATCCCGCTCCCGCGAGCGACATCGGTGTGAACGCATTCTTTTCTGGATCTGCGCGGGAGGCAAAGGCCGCCTTCACTGCAGGCGAGTTTGATGGCTTTCGAACAATCAAGATCAAGATTGGGCGAGGGAAGGCAGTCGACGACTTGCGCACCGTGACGACCATTCTGAATCTGGTCGATGAATCTGTGCAGATTCGACTCGATGGGAATCGCAGGATGACGCTGGTCACCGCCGAACGATTGCTGAGTCGCCTTGACGGATCACGCATCGAATACATCGAGGAGCCGCTCAAGGATCACTCCGACCTCAGCGAACTCTCGCGCAGAGTGAATCTCGTCATGGCAGTCGATGAGAGTCTGCACATTGGATTGCCCATTGATGAAGTCCTCGGCGCACCTGGCATCGAAGTGCAGATTCTGAAGCCCTCCTTGATCGGCTCGCTTGAGGCGGTCGAGTCCGTGGTCACGCAGGGTCGCATTCATGGGACGGAAACTGTGCTCTCTACTGCGATCGACTCGTCATACACCATTGCGCTCGTCGCGCGCATGGCAAGTGCGCTTGGGGTTGCAGACCGCGACCACGGACTTGGAACTGCCAACCTCTTCGTGTCCGATGTCGTTCCCCCCGCACCCATTCGTGGTGGCCGCATGGCAATCGCGCCTGCCCTGCCCGTGCCATCACTTCAGTTTGTCCCCGCCGCCCAATTTACGTTGCCGGTGTGAGTGCCTTTCGCAGACTCGCCGGGATTTCCATGCTCCCGCCCTCCGTGGCATGGATACAGGCGTGGACGATGTGCGCGGTGACGATCGTCCGTCCGTCCTTCGACATCAACCGCAACGCGAATTTCACAGAGCGGGCAGAACACTCCACCGACTCGATGATGGTGCAGTAGCCATCTCCCACAGCGAGTGGTGATCGAAAGTCCGCTTCGACATGCACGACGGGGAGGAGCGGCCCATCCTTCATGAGCAGCGCAATGTCGATTTTTCTGGAGTCCAAGAAACTCTCGATTGCCTCATGGCAGATCTCAAGCGCGCGTGCGAAGTAGAGAACTCCCGCAGCATCGGTGCGCCCCAAACGGAGCGTTCCAAACTCGCGATGCTGTTCACTATTGAGCAAGCGATCAGCATATCCAGTGGCAACGATTAGCATTGCCGTGATGGTGGCATCTCTCATCATCGTGGCGGAACTCGTTGGAGTGATGACACTTCAGTCACCGCAGCAGGTCGCACCCACCCCCGTGTCGCCGCCATCCGCACGCGCCATCGGAAGTCCCGAGTGCCTCGCAGCGGTTGCGGTGGATCTTCCTGCGCGCTGTCCCCGCACGATGCGCGAGTACTTCCGCTCTCGCCGATGGATGCCAAGTGAAAGTGCGATCATGGAATTGGAGAGCGCGAAGGTCGAGATTGCTTCGCTGTGCATCGCATTGAGCCATGCGTGCGAATGGTCGATGGACTGGTACGCCAGTGCTCCGCCTTCCAAGGAGTTCAGCGATTGGATGTCACTCTTGGACGCCGATAGCCGACGACTGGAGAGATTCAGTCGACGCGACGAAGCATGTGAACGCATCGTCGCAATGTTTCACATCGCACGCATCCTTGCGCAAGTGCCAAGGCTCGACACGCAACGGGAAGCCTCACGAATGGGATGGCAAGCGATTCAACGAGCTGACGCGTTCCTCCAGAATTGCGATCAACACGCCGCACTCCGCATTCGCGATGCTGCGATGGCGTACGCCACCGTCGAGGATGCGTCGATCGCTCGTTGCGTGCAGACAGAGCACACACGGTGGATCACCCGTCCACAGGAGCGCATTCGACTGGGTGCGAATGGCGCATCGCTCTATCTGTCGGCATTGAGCGAGCCAGCGGGAATCGTGACCAAGTCCAACGAGTATCCGCTTTCGAGGCTCAGTGGCGAGGAATTGTTGGTTGAGATGCGGGCGGCGGAGACCTTCTTCGCCGCAGCCGCCATTGCGTGGCGTGCCACCGATGCCACTGCGCAGCTTGCTCTGTTGGTCACACGCGCAGAGGCGGGGGAGTTTGGAGCATGGGCGAGCGCAGCACGCCCGGACTTTCTGGGAGTTCGTGGAGAGTTGGATCGCGGTCGCGCCCAGCGCAATGCGCTCTGCGATGCGGCACGAGTGCGAGGAGAGAGACTCGCGCCTGACGCGCTGCCCGCTCCCCCTCAAGGGTGATGATCTTGGTGAGGTCGATGATCTTCGATGGGTGGTTGGGCCGAGACTGCGCCATCCGCGCCATCTGCTGCGTCAGCGATCGCACGAGCGAGTCGCTCAACGGATCTCGGCGCACATCCCTCTGCCTTGTTGTTGATGATCACCCACGCGTCCTTGCCCTGTGCGATGGCGAGTGCGCAGAGTTGTGCGAACTGTTCTCGGCTCGCGGGATCTGGATCGACGATCTTGTCGAATGGGTGGTATCGATCAACCGCAGTCGCATAGGCGAGCCCACTGTGCAACATCCATCGACTCACGATCGCGCGTTGCGTCGCTGGATCCACGGTGCGCCCCTGGATTGCGGGGGTTGGCATGGCGGGATGGACTGAAAAACAGTGAGTCGCTCCATGATCGTGCAGCATGGCTGGCCACGACGGACGCAGGAGCACGCGATCGCGAACCTCGATTGTGTAGAGCGGACCCTGCGGGAGTGCCCCAAGGAACGCGCCAAGTTTTCGTATGAATGCTTCGGCATGCGCTGCGGTTCGAAGTCCCATCGGCGAGAATTGAAAGAGGATTGGTCCCGCAGAAACACCGAGTCCTTCCGTGATTGGCTCGATCACCTGATCCTGCGCAAACGCGGCGTCGAGGAAGTGTGCAGGACCTCGCTCGGAAGTCGCCGCGGTCTCGCGCCGCATGAGCGACTCATGCGCCTTCACGAGAAACCGAAAATCATCGGTGACCTGCGCACGGAGTCGTGCGAACTCCTCCGCAGGCGCGGGGCGGTAATACGTCTTGTCGACGCCCACGGTGCGGAGGAGTGGATGCTGCGCGTAGACACGGAGCCCATCCTTCGCGAGCGCCGCCGTCGTCGTGGCACCCTCCCAGATGATGCCGCGCCACCCTGGAAAACTCCACGAACTCGTGCCGAGTCGTACGCGCTGCGAGAGTCCCCGAGCGACCGCATGGAGCGTCTGATCAAACATCGCGGGCGTCGTCGACGACGCCGTCGCTGTGGTGGATGAGGGCGATGCTGGATCATCGGATCCATCACCAAAGAGCAGAGACTGATTGGGATCTGGTCGCCGCGCCATACGCGCTTCAGGCTATCCCGTGCGACGCTTTCAACGAAACGGCAGTGTGAGTTCCACAATCGAAACATCATCTGCGTACTGCTCGCACCCTTGCATTCCTCGCGTGAATTCGAGCATTCGTGCAATTGGATCTGCCGCCTTCAACGCATCCGATCGAGCGAAGAGTTGAAAGTCACTGTGCCCCCAGACCGTCCCATCTGGCAATTCGATCTCGACAATTCCATCGCTGTACAAGAAGAGTCGATCGCCGCTCTCAAGTTGCACGGAGGACTCTTCGTAGTCATTGCCTTCAATGATGCCCACCGGCGCACCGAGTGAATCGAGTTCGAGGTAGTCCCCATTGGCGCGCGTGACCATCACAGGAGGATGACCCGCACCAGCCCACACCATTGTTCGCGTGGGTCGATGCAGCACTCCATACCAGCCTGTGAAATACATCCCGCGATGATGCGTCATCGGGAATGCGGCATTGAGCCGAGTCATCACCTCTCCTGGCCTCAAGAGATCATCGGCAGAGATCCCGCTGGCATGCAAGGCATTACTCACGGAGACTGACAGCAAAGCCGGACCCACACCGTGTCCGCAGACATCGATCAAGAAAATCGCGAGGTGATCGGAGGAGAGTTCGCGCCATCCAAAAAAATCTCCACCCAATTGCGCGCTTGGAATAAAGGCGCCGCGGACCGTGAGGTCTGGTGCCGTCAACGTCGATGGCAGCAGCGACTGCACATAGTCGCCCGCTTGGTCGAGTTCGCTTTTGAGTTGGCGAAAGGCCTCGTTTCGCTCAAGCAGCGCGCGGTATCCGCGCGAGTGATATCGAATGCGTGCGATGATCTCGATGGGATCAGGCAGCTTCACGAGGTAGTCATTGGCGCCGCGCGCGAATGCCTCGGCCTTGGTGGCGGGCTCCTCTTTGGAAGAGAGCACAATCAATGGGACGAGTCTGGTGGCCTCGTGTGTGCGGTAATGCAGCACAAGATCGAGCCCGTCAATCTCCGGCATCACAAGATCTTGCAAGATGACTGTTGGCTCAAGACGCACCGCAGTTTCAACTGCTTTTGTCGAATCCGAGCAGAAGTGAAACTCGATACCGGGTTGCGTGGCGCAGATTCTTCGGACGGCTTCGCCGATCATCGGTTGATCGTCGACCAGGAGAACGACGACGCGACTCAGCGAGGCAGAATCAGAGTGAGCGGAGAGTGACATGATGTCGTTCGATGTTACGAATGACCCACAACTCTGCGACTCGCATGTGCGCCGATGCTTTCGAGCGGCAGGACTTCTGCAGCAGCTCCAAGTTCGACAGCAGCGCCTGGCATTCCCCATACGACGCTGGTCGCTCGATCTTGCGCGATGGTGTGCCACCCCGAGGCACGAAGCGCTCGCAGCCCATCTGCGCCATCGCGCCCCATCCCCGTGAGCAGCACCGCTGCGCCGTGCAATGATCGATCAACCGCAACGCTGTGAAAGAACGCATCGACACTCGGTCTGTAGATCTGCGCGACGGGCTCTCGCACATAGCGCACACATCCTGCCATGATCACGAGATGATCGTCGGTTGCTGCGACCAGCGTTTCGCCAACAGTGAGTCGCTCGCCGTCGATGGCGATCCGTACAGGTCGCTTGATCTCGCGGGTGAGCCAGTTGGCAAGCCCCGACGAATAACTGATGTCGATGTGTTGAACGATGACCGTGCAGATGGACGCGTGTCCCTGCAACTCACGAAGCACCACAGAGAGTGCGTGCGGTCCACCCGTCGATGATCCGATGGCAACCATGGCGAGCCGATTCGAGTGAGGAGCGTGTGGAAGCGGCTGCGCGGGAACTCGTGCCACAGACTCGCCGTGTCCCGAATATGTTCCCGCAACGGCGGCGAGTGCGACGCGCGACTTTCGGATGAGTGCGTCGACGCCAGTCACGGAACCATCGGAGGCGAGCTGCGGGGTGTGAACTGCGTCGATGGCACCAGCACTGAGCGCTTCGTACACAAGCGAGAGATTGCCTTCGATCGTGCTCGTCACAACCAAGATTGGGCAGGGGCACTCCTTCATGATCGCGCGCGTCGCAAGTGCGCCATCCATCAGGGGCATGACCATGTCCATCAAGATCAAATCAGGCGTGTCGCGCTTGCACGCGAGCAGCGCTTCGTGCCCATCGAGCGCCGTCCATGCAACCGATGCACCGGGCATCGCAGCCACGGCTCGGCGAAGGACTTCTTGTGCGATTCGCAAGTCGTTGACGATGGCGATGCGCATCAGGGTGCCGATCCCACGAGGTCGGCAATTGTTCGCAGAAACGACTGATCTTGAAACGATCCTTTGGTGAGGTATGCCGACGCACCGGCATCCATTCCCGCGAGCCGATCTTCCTCTCGATCCTTGTAGCTCACGATCACCACCGGGATTGCTTCAAAGCGTCGGTCGCCGCGAATCTTGCTCACCAGCTCGATCCCGTTCATGCGCGGCATGTCGACATCGCTCACGATCAAGTCGTAGTGTGTCTTCTGCAAGGCGTTCCACCCATCGACTCCGTCGACGGCCGTGTCGACGAGGTATCCGGCTCGCAGCAGCATTTGCCGCTCGACCTCGCGCACCGTGATTGAATCCTCGACGACAAGAATGCGCTTCTGTGCTCGCCCACTCGCACTTGACCGCCGACTGTCACCACGCAGTTGCCCGCGTTCCAACAGTTGCACTGTCGATTGCACCAGGTCGTCAGCATCGAGTACCAAGAGCAAGTCACCATTTTCGCGAATGCTCGCAGAATCGACATGGGGGACCTGCCCAAGGCGTGCGTCGAGTCGACGGATCACCAAGTCTTCCTCACCAAGAAACGAGTCGACGATGAGCCCGACGGATCGTCCGCCACCGTGGAGACTGACAATCGCAAGATCTTCACTGTGCGGGGCATTCTGGGGAGTTTTCAATTCGAGCAATTCCCAGGCGTGCACCAGACCAACCGTATCGCCCTTGATGACTGCAGTCGGCCGTCCCTCAATCGTCGTGACTTCCGTGCGCGCAATCCGATCGATGCGGTCCAATCGCGCGAGCGCAAGCGCATAGGTCTCTCCAGCGATCGACACGACGGCGGCGCGTACGACCGACAGAGTGACGGGCAGACGCAACACGAACGATGTGCCGCGTGGGCTCGAACGTACTTCGACGCTGCCTCCAACGGCGTGCGCCATCGACCGCACGACATCAAGCCCCACGCCCCGCCCGGAAATGTCCGTGACGTGTGCCGCGGTCGAGAATCCAGGCAGGAACAGGAAGTCGAAGAGCTCCGCATCATCCATCGTTGCAGCAAGTTCCGCGGTCGACAGGTTCTTCGCAACGATTCGTCCGCGCAAGCCTTCGCGGTTGATGCCGCGTCCATCCTCGCGCACTTCCACCAACAAACTTCCTGCGTGATGGCGCGCTTCGACCGACAGTGTGGCCTGCGAAGGCTTCCCCGAAGCAACGCGATCTGCTGGCGACTCGATGCCATGATCGATTGCGTTTCGGACGAGGTGCCCCAGCGGCGCCTCGAGCTGACGCAGAATCTCTCGATCGACCGGGACCTGCTCGCCAGAGATCACCAACTTGACTTCTTTGCCAAGTGCGCGCGCCACATCTCGAACTGATCGTGAAAACCCTCCGCACGCATCACCGAATGGCCTCATCCGACTCGCCACCGCTTCGTTGTGCAGGGCGCTCGCGAGTTCTTCTCCGCGTCGCAGGTGATCTTCAACTTGCGTGAGCGCCTCATCGAGGGCGTGGTGACTCAGCGCGACGGCATCCATTGCATCGCCAGCCCGCGGACCGCTGACCTCCAACGAATCCAGCGCGTCTGCAAGAGTCCGTTGAGCACGCTTCGCACGCGTGAGCGTCTTCCGAATGGACTCCAGCCGCCGCGCCTCGACGAGCGACTCGCCCGACAACTGCAAGAGTCGTTCGAGACTCGACGCAGCGACGAGCACTCCCGATCCAATTGATGGGCTCGCTGCAGTCGATGGAAGCGATGCGACAGGGGATGTCGGTGGAGTTGCCAGCGCTGACGCCATCGTTGCTGTCTGCCCAACTGCATGCCCAACCGACTGTTCAGCCAACTGTTCAGCGGGTGTCGGAGCGACTGGTCTTGCGCCGGCAGAACTCCCCAGCCCCGCTCGTGGAGGAGAGTTCAGTGATTCGGAGAGTGCAGCAATCTGGGTTGCTTCCTTCTCGAGCCACGCTCGGGCATCTGCCTCGCTCGTGCGATCCGCAAGCGAGAGAAGGACATCGCTTCCTTTGAGCAGGTCGTCAATGCGAGATGGAACTGGCACTTCGGTGGCGCGCTGAATGCGCACGAGGCATTCTTCCATCGCATGTGCCAACTGCACTGCGCCATCGAGATTGATGATCCGCGCAGCTCCCTTGATCGAGTGTGCCGCACGCATCAACGGCTCAACCATCTTGGGATCACTCGCGCGTTGTTCGAGCGCGACGAGCCCATCAGCGAGCGCCGCACAATGCTGCTGCACTTCTGTGCGGAAGAGGTCGAACATTGAGAAGCCGCCGAGGTCCATCGATTACTCCAGCACCCGTGCGAACATCGCGAAGAGTCGCTGGGGATCGATGACCGAGGCCATTCCATGTGGGGTATGCACGAGGCCAGAAGAGACACGCCTCGGTGCGGCTTCGACGACCATCGGCAGTGGCTTGATGGCAGACTGAGGGAGCGCATACACACCCGGAACTTCATCGGCCTCGAAGGCCCACGGTGCCTGCGCTGTTCCGACCGTCACCATTCGGGCGTTGCGCGGAAGTGCCTGATTCGGTTGGGTCAGCCCGAGTAATGCAGTGAGATCAACAACTGGGATCACAGCACCAGAGAGGGGAGTCACGCCACGAAATCCCAGGGCAGAGCGATGGGGAACCATGTGCACCTTCGAGACTCGCGAGACATGGACGACACACTCCGCTGGAATCGCAAACCATTCCGCTGCGCAACGAACCACCAGCAAATTGTTGAGTTGCTCGCGACGCAGATTCCGCGGTTGCGCGCTCTCCTTCGTGGACTGCGCGACGGTCGCGCTGTTCACGGGTCGATTCAGGAGTCGAGAAATCGCGTCGTGATGAGCCGGCGAAGATGGAGGCTGCGATGAACTCATTGGCACACTTCGTCAACCATCATGTAATCGTTTCAATCGACCGTGGAATCGTTCCGCCTCGTCCAATCGTCCGAGTGCCGCAGACAATTCGGCGAGCGCGAGCAATGCCGATCCGTGACGTGGGTCAAGATAGACGACTCGAAGATATGTCTGATGAGCGCGGACGAGGGAATTCTCGGCACACAGGATTCCCGCCAGCGTTTCGAGCCACTCGATGTCAGCGGGCGTTTGGGATAACAACATCTCCACGCACTTTCGAGCTTCAGTGAGCTTGCTGACCCGAATGAGTGCGCTGATCTGAGTGCGGAGCGGAGTGCGATCCACAGTCGATATTGTCGGTGTGGATGGGGCAAAGGCAATTCGACCCGAGACTGGAATCCCCTTTGGGCTTCCAGTCGTCTTTCCAGTCGTCTTTTCAGTCGGAGGCACACGCGAAGGTCGCACGGCGGCGGTGGGCGCGATCGGAGTCCGTGTCGCAACCCTCGCAACCTTTGCCTGGCTCGTGCGCTTGTGTTGCACAGCGAACGCAGCTGGGGCGCCAACGGTCTCGAACAGATCGGCACGCTCGAGAGCATCGGCATGCCCCAAGAAGAGCACTCCGTCGCTTGCGAGCCACTGCGCCGCTCGATCCCGAAGCACGATCCGAGCAACGGGATCGAGGTAGATCACGACATTGCGACAAAACATCACATCGATCGGCGAGTCAAAGAAATCGTTGTCGACCAGCACATCTGCAGTGCGAAAGCGCACGCATGAGCGAACCTCGTCAGACAGTTCAACAGTCGACCCCGCGGATGTGATCCAAGGAGCAGCCCACGCGGGAAGATCGCCCCGCAGGCTTCCTCGTCCCAGAGTTCCGACGAGCGCACCCTCAATCGCCGTCGGATTGCGATCGAGTCCGTGGACAACGATGGAGTGCGCGCTGTAACCACTCGCAAGTGCGCATGCTGCGATGCTCCACGCTTCCACGCCAGTCGCGCAACCGAGGCTGGCACACATCAGTGACCCACCCTTGCGCGTTCGCCGATCTCGAAGCCACTGCAAGAGGAATTCAAAACTCGCGCTGTATCGAAAGAACCATGTTTCTGGCACTGCGATTTCGCTGGCAATGCAGCGCAGTTCGCGCTCGTCGTCCATGACGAGCTGCGCGTAATGGGATGTATCGACGATGCCGAGCACGCTCATTCGCAAGCGGACTGCGCTGGCGAATCCAGGTCCTTCGAGGAGCGCGGGCATCAAGGAGGCCCGTCGTGCAAGAAGTTGGCCAATTGCGGCGATGTCCGACTGCCGACTCGCGTCACTCACGGCGATGTGCCCGCATCTCGGAAGAGTTGGCGGTCTTGATCATTCAGTAGTCGTGCGAGGTCGATCAGGCAGATTTCGCCCTTGTCATCGTTGGTGATCGCGCCCAACGCTCCGCGACCCGTCCCGGCAATTCCAGGATGAGCTCCGTCCGTCGTGGGATTGACTGTCACGATCGCGCCGACGCCATCCACAAGCAAAGCCAGACGCATACTCCCACCGACCGCCCCAGCCTGTAGCAACACGATGCGCGCATTCATGGTGCGTTCGACAGGAGTGTGATTCAAGACGGCTCCGCAGTCGATCAGCGGGACGAATGCACCGCGCAATTGAGCCATGCCGATGATCCACTGGGGAGCTCCAGGCAACGACCGACACTCGACCAGCGGCAATACTTCGTCGATTCCTGCGATCTGGATACCGAACCGGTGAGTGCCAAGCCAGATTTCCACAACACGCATGGTGGCGTTGGTCATCCCCCGTCCGTGGTCTTGAAGGATGCAACGCCCTGGCGAAGTCCGACGATTGCTTCTTGGAGCGCTTCCGCTGCGCGGCAGGTTTCCTGTGCGGCGACGACCGATTCGCGCGATCCCGATGTCAACTGCGACATCGCATCTGCAATCTGCTTCGCGCCCTCGGTCTGCGCCTTCATCCCCTCGGTGACTTGGAAAATATCGCGCGTTCCGGATTCGACTTGGGCGATGATCTCACCGAGTTGACCATTGACCCGTGCCGTTTCGCCGACACTCTTTCGAACTTGTTCGCTGAATCGATCCATCTCCATCACGCCAGCACTGACCGCACCTTGCATGTGTCGCACGGTCTGTTCGATGTCGAGGGTCGCCGCCGCAGTCTGATCTGCGAGGCGTCGAATCTCACGGGCAACCACTAGGAATCCAACGCCGTGCTCTCCCGCCTTTTCAGCTTCGATCGCTGCATTGACCGAGAGGAGGTTGGTCTGATCCGCAACCTTTGTGATCGTTGTCACGATGGTGTTGATCGAACTCGCTTTCTCGCTGATGGTGGAGAGTCGCCCAGCAATGGAATGCGTCCCCTCGTCGAGCGAATGCATGGCAGTAGTCATCTCTTGGAGCGAACTCTTGCCATCGCGGGCAAGGTCTGCGGTGTTACTCGCAGCCTGCTCGACTCCCTGCATGAGCCGCGACAATTCATCAGCCGTTGCTGAAATTTCCTTGACGGCTGCAGCGATCTGTGCGGTGCTCGCGCCAAGGGACTGCGCAGATCCATCCTGTTCGCGCGCAGTTGCGGCCAGTTGCGTCGCCGTTGCATTGATGTTGACTGTTGCCTGCTTGACCCCACGCACGATGGATTGCAACGCATGCGCCATTGACTTGAGTGATCGCAGCAGCGACTCTGTTTCATCGCCGCCCTGCGTGACTTCGATCGTCGCCGAGAGGTCGCCAGATGCGATTTGATCCGCCACATCCATCGAACGACGGACACGCCGAGTGATCTGCACCGCGGGAATCGTCAGCAGCCCCGCGATCACGAGCAACCCAACGGCAGCTCCGCCAACCCGCGCATAGAACTGATCCCAGAAAGTCGCCAGCATCACGACTTCCGACTTGCGCATGATGAGTGTCCAGTTTCCCTCGGCGATGGGGATCGTCACGTAGACGCATCGTTCTTTCAGGACTGGGTCGATCGCGTACTGCACCGTCGCTTCCTTCGTCTTCCCCAGCGTTGCAAACAATTCTCCGTAGGGGCTACTGCGCACTGTCTGCGTTCGAAGCAACCCAGTCGTGTCCGATTGATTTGTACGGATCTCGTCGGTCGTTGCTGCGATAAACGCCGGAAATTTTTCAAAGCCCGGCGTGGTGCGTCCCGACGAAATGAGGAATGCGTCGGAACTGATCCGCGCTGCACTCGTGCGCAGATGCTCGTCGATGGATTTCAAACTTCGGTCCGCGCCGCCGACACCAACAAACTTGCCATCAATCACGATGGGGCAAGTTTGTTCCACGATCATTTGCCCTTCATAGACATAAGGTTCCGTGATTCGTGCGATGCGCGCCCCAGTGAGTTCATACTCTTTCTTGATTCCGCCGTACCAGAGGCTCGTCTCCTGATCGATTGATGGCTTCAGGCTGACGAGGTTGTTCTTGGTCCAGTCGCGCCACACATAGGGAGCAAAGCGACCCGACTGGTCAAGGGCGCCCGTTGGAATGGTGACCGCGGGGTCTGGTTGATCAAGGCTCGGCTCATAGTCAACGTAGGTCCCAGAAAGGCTTGCGTTCGTTTCCAGGAGCGAGTGGAGCATTGCCAGAGTCTCAAGTTTCTTCCCGTACATGCCAGTTTCTTGAGTCTTCGCCACAAATGACGCGGTATCGAGGGCGGATCCAGTCCCGGCCGCCAGTTCCAGTCCGATCTCCTGTGAGGTCACCATCATGAGCTGTTCGTCGCTGGATCGCACGACACCGAGGTTCTGGTTTGATTCGTAGACCAAGAGCCCCACAAGCAGGAGCGTTACGGGCAGTACTCCCAGGAGCAACATCCGAGCGAGGAGCGATCTTCGAAATGGAATATAGGACTCTCGCATTGACATCGCCTTTACTGTATAGTTCTTCCGTTCGAATCTCGGAATGTCCGTGATTCAATTCTCAAGGTTTGCGCATGAGCTTCGATGACCTACTCGTCATTTCGTATCGGGATTCGCTGAGCTTGCGCTTGAAGGAAGGTATGTCATGAAGTTGTATGTAGGAAATCTCCCGTTTA
>SIAP01000008.1 GCA_009691725.1 Phycisphaerales bacterium | reverse complement strand
CGCCAGTTACACCAATCGCTGCGCCAATTACACCAATCGCTGCGCCGGAAGTTGCGCCCGCAGCAGGATCGCCGCCAGTTCAGCCCTGACGCAGAGTTCGAGATTGATTCAGATTCTTTGATGAGGAGTATTCAGCCATGATGATTCACGATGTCACAGCAAAAGTCGGAAAGCACAAGCTTCGTATGCGCGTTGGTCGCGGCGAAGGAAGCGGGAAGGGCGGCACCAGCGGTCGAGGTCACAACGGTGCGAAGAGTCGCGCCGGTTGGACTAGTCGTCCCGGATATCAGGGTGGTTCGACCCCGCTTCTGCGTCGCTTCCCAAAGCGCGGATTTAAGAACGCGGACTTCCGTGTTGATTACCATGTCGTCAATGTTGCGGACCTCGCGCATCACTTCGGCGCTGGATCAACGGTGGATGTCGAAGCGTTGATTCGAGTCGGCATTGTTCGCGACTCGAAACTCCCTCTGAAGGTGCTCGGCAACGGCGATATCGCGGTCACGCTGAAGGTCACCGCAGATCGATTCTCTGCTCAAGCCAAGTCCAAGATCGAAGCTGCCGGCGGAACGGCAACGCTGACCGCGTACGCAGCGAAAATGGCCGCAGCTGCAGCCGCCGAAGCCGAGGCAGAAGCAACCAAGATTGCCAATGCTGCCAAGCGCGCACCGAAAGCCAAGGCAAGCGCTGAGCCCTCAACCGAAGACAAGAAGTAAGCACCACCGAAACAGACATGCTCGAAGCTTTCGCCAACATCTTCCGAATCCGCGACCTGCGTAACAAGGTGTTTTTTACGCTTGGCGTGTTGGTTGTCTATCGCATTGGATTCTGGATTCCGCTGCTTGGCGTCGACCAATCGGAACTGGCTCGTGCTGCGGAACGCGCATCCGTCGATCAGACTGGATTTGGTCGACTTCTCGAGTACGCGTCGATCTTCTCTGGAGGGTCGCTCCAACAGTCGACCATCTTCGGGTTGGGAATCATGCCGTACATCACGGCGAGCATCATTTTTCAACTCTTGCAGGCGGTCGTCCCGGCACTTCAAGACTTGAAGAAAGAGGGGATGTCTGGCCAGACGAAGATCATGGAGTGGACTCGGTATGCGACCGTTGGTTTGTGCCTCTTGCAGGGTCTGATGTGGCTGGGTTTCCTACGCAGTCAGAACCTCGTGCAACCAGAATTCCAGCTCGGAGGTGGGCTTGTCATCTTTTACTTCTCTGGAATTGCGGCACTCACTGCGGGAAGTCTCTTCTTGATGTGGCTCGGCGAGCAGGTCGACAAGTACGGGATTGGCAATGGTGTGTCGATCATCTTGACCGCAGGAATTCTCTCGCGAATGCCGAGTGCTGCGACATGGATCTTTCAGAACTTTGACGCGAGTGTGCAGGGATCGGATTCCAAACTCGGCGTCGTGGGATTGATCGTGCTGCTTGCGGGATTCCTTTTCGTGATCGGTGGAGCAATCGTCATCACAGTTGCGCAGCGCCGAATTCCGATTCAGCAAGCGAAGCACACTCGGGGGCGCAAGGTCTTTGGCGGGCAGCGCCATTACCTGCCGCTTCGCATCAATCACGCAGGCGTGATGCCAATCATCTTTGCAAGCACGCTGATGATGTTTCCTGCATCGGGTTGCGCCTGGCTGGCATCGCGGGCGGCGCAAGTGGACGCGTCATCGACCTGGTCGAGCATCACCAATTTCATCGCGCAGAATTTGCAGATCGGCGCCTATCCATATGTGCTGGTGGAAATCGTGTTGATCTACTTCTTCTCCTACTTCTGGACGACAGTGCAACTTTCGCCGACAGACATGGCCAAGCAACTTCGAGAACATGGGTCGTTCATTCCTGGGTTGCGTCCTGGTCCTCGCACCGCGGAGTACCTCGAAACGGTCATTTCAAGGATTACGTATGTCGGCGCGGGTGCGCTCGCCCTCATCGCAATCATTCCGACCATCGTGAGTCAACAACTTGGGATCCCATTCTTTGTGGCGCAGTTTCTCGGCGGCACAGGACTGCTGATCGTGGTGAGCGTGGCGCTTGACCTTGTCCAACGCATTGAGGCAAACCTGCTGATGCGGAATTACTCTGGATTCCTTTCGAGCGGAACAAATGATTCTGGTCCTCGCATCCGATCGGCTCGCGGATAAAACCCATGGTCACTATTCGAACAACTGCCGATGACATTCTCAACGATGCCGATGCTCGGCGCCGAGGAGTTGTCGCGACCGTTCGGATTGCTGAAGGGGTGGGATCTGAAGTCAACCGAACCGCAGCGATCGATGCGCACTCCGTGATGCCTCGCTTTGGCGGTGGACGACAGGTTGCTCTTCGATCATCGGATGAAATCGAGGCGATTCGTGAGGCTGCTCTGGTCGCTCGGACCGCCGTTGACGCCGCGCTTCGATGTGCGGTCGTTGGGGCGACGCCATCCTCGTTGGCGTCCATTGCTTCTGGAATCATCGCCGCAGCGCGTGCAGAGAGCGTGATCCAGTCCGTGCCATTTGATGCGCGAATCGGCAATCGCAGCCATTTTCCAGCAGCGTGCTGTGTTGCGGTGAATGATCGATTGATTCACGCTGTTCCGAGTGATGAGCCTCTGCGCGATGGCGATGTGGTGACCGTGGATGTCGCGGTGCGACTCCGTGGTTGGTGCGCTGATATCGCGGACTGTGTGGTTGTTGGTCGAGGTGATTATGCGGGTCTCGCAATGGTGCACGGCTGTCACGAGATGCTGCAGGTAGCGCTCTCGACGATGGCGCCTGGCGTCCGATGGTCAACCGTCGCAAAGGCGATGCAAGATGTCGCTCAGTGCCGCAGCTTGGGAATCGTGACGAGTTACGCGGGTCATGGAATTGGTCGCGATCTGCACGAGGCGCCGATTGCCCCGTGCGCGATCGACCGCGAATTCATGTTGCACGGTGACTTCACTCTGCTTCCCAACATGGTCTTGTCGGTCGAACCAACAGTGGTGCGACATGCGGATGGCGTTCGTTCGGTTGACGCGGATGGCTACGCTATCGGTGTCCGGTTGGTGGCATGTCCAGACGGTTGGACGATGCGAACCGAAAGTGGCATGGCTGGATGCGCGGTAGAGCGCACGGTGGTCATCACTCGAAATGGGTGCGAGATACTCGACGAGGCGCGCGCCTCGGTCTCGACTCAGACGGCAGTTTGAAGGCGATCAAAGGAGTTCATGGCAAAAGAAGAAAAAATCACGCTTGAAGCCGAAGTGACTGAGGCGCTTCCCGACGCAATGTTTCGCGTCAAGCTCCAGAATGGCCATGAGATCTTGGCCTATGTCAGCGGCAAGATGCGCAAATTCTTCATCCGCATTCTTCCTGGCGACCGCGTCACGATTGAAATGAGCCCATACGACATGACCAAAGGTCGGATCACATTCAGACAATAATCAGACCATTTTTCAAACGACAGATAGTTTTTCGAACACATTCACGGAGTCACTTATGAAGGTTAGAAGCAGTATCAAGCGCCGCACTCTCGATTGCCAAATCGTTGTCCGTAAGGGCAAGCGCTTCGTCATCAACAAGAAGAACCCACGGCTGAAACAGCGACAAGGCTGAGCCAACACTCGGAGCACACTATGCCACGTATTGCCGGTATCGACATTCCAGACAAGAAGAAAATCCTCTTTTCGCTTCAGTACATCCATGGGGTTGGCCCAAAGATCGCCGCCAAGATCCTGTCGAAGACGGGGATCGACCCGGATCGTCGCACGCACACGCTCGGCGATCAAGAACTCGCTGCCATCTCGAAAGAGATCGACGACAGTTACATCGTCGAAGGCGCGTTGAGACGGCAGGTTGCGCAGGATATACAACGACTGAAAGACATTCATGCGTACCGTGGTGAGAGGCATCGTCGCTCGCTCCCATGTCGCGGCCAGCGCACCCGAACCAATTCCCGCACACGCAAGGGGAAGAAGAAGACCGTTGCAGGCAAGAAAGGCGTGAACGGCTAATCCTCACGGATCGCCATCGAGCAAAACACCATGTCAAAGAAACCAAAGATTCGTAAGAACATCATCAAGGGCATCGTGCATGTCAATGCGACATTCAACAACACGATCGTCACCATCACCGATACGAACGGCGAGACTCTCTGTTGGGATTCCGCTGGGAGCGTTGGTTTCAAGGGCGCACGCAAGAGCACGCCATTTGCCGCAAGCCGTGCGAGCGAGCGCGCTGCAGGCAAGGCCCGCCGAGTGGGAATGCGTGAAGTCGAGGTTCGAGTCCGAGGGGCTGGCCCAGGTCGCGAATCAGCGGTCACCGCGCTTCAGGCAAATGGCTTGAAGGTGCTGACTATCGA
Organism: Phycisphaerales bacterium; assembly: GCA_009691725.1. GTDB lineage: Bacteria > Planctomycetota > Phycisphaerae > Phycisphaerales > SM1A02 > F1-60-MAGs104. The sequence continues at coordinate 83,071 of SIAP01000008.1, read as the reverse complement.
GGATCAGACACCACTTCCATTCAACGGATGCCGTTCGCCAAAGAAGCGACGCGTCTAACATCGTCTTGTGCTTGGCCCCACAGCAGGGCCGCGACGCACCCGGCAGGGTTTCGCGGTTCCGATCGGGGTTGGGCTCGTTCGGTTCGGACTGGACAACTGCCGGATAGGAGATTTGAACATGCATCTACGCTGGAGAGGTCTTGAATTACCTGGTCGAGTGACCGTCGACAAGAACAGCCTGACACAGACATTTGGTCGGTTTTCTGCTGAGCCATTTGAACGTGGATACGGCACGACGATCGGCAACAGTTTGCGACGCATCTTGTTGTCGAGCATTGAAGGTGCTGCGATCAGCAAGTTGCACATTGCGGGCGTGACTCACGAATTCACCACGATTCCAGGAATCGTGCAGGATGTTGCTGAAATCGTCTTGAACATCAAGGGATTGATTGTTGAAATGGATGGCGAAGAGGCCAAGACGGTTCGCATTCGCGTGCAGGGTCCTGGTGATGTGACTGGCGCATCCATCGAGTCCGACGCGTCCATTCGAATTCTGAATCCGGAGCATCTCATCTGTCGCGTGAATGACAAGGTGTCATTCGAAGCAGACCTGACTGTGAAACGCGGACGTGGGTATCAACCTGCGAGCGAGCAGTACAACAATCTCGAAATCGAACAAGTCATCGGAGAGATTCCGGTCGACGCCATCTTCACCCCAGTTCAGCGCGTGCGCTATCGAGTTGAAGACACACGCGTGGGTCAACGGATGAACTACGAGCGCCTCGTGCTCGACGTGTGGACCAACGGAACGATTTCGCCTGAGATGGCGATCGTCGAGGCAGGAAAGATCTTGCGAAAGCATGTCAATCCCTTCGTGCAGTTCGATGCCGCAGGCGATGATCTGGTGGCAGCAGGGCTCACCTCAGAGCAGAATCCGGACAGCGATGCTGATCGGAAGTTCGACATGTCGTTGGCTGATCTCAACCTTGGAGTCCGGGCTACGAATTGTCTGCAAACAGCAGGGATCGTCACCGTCCGCCAATTGGTCCAGAAGACCGAGTTGGATCTGATGGAGTTGCGTTCTTTCGGAAAGACCTCGCTGCACGAGATCACCGCTCGGTTGCAGGAACTTGGGTTGTCACTGGGCATGCAAATGCCAGAAAAGTCTGCGGCGCAGGGATGAGCGATCGCGCTCACTGTATTGTCGACCTAGGCTTGTCGAGCTGACTTCGCAGATCTAGGTATCAAGACCAAAGGAGTATTGAATTATGAGACATCGTGTCGCTGGAAAACAACTCTGCCTCGAAAGTGATCATCGCAAGGCGATGCTGCGCAACTTGGCCGCTGGGCTCTTTGAGCACGGCGAAATCGTCACCACATTGACCAAGGCAAAGGCAGTCAAGCCATATGTTGAGCGCCTGATCACCATTGCTCGGCATCGCACTCTCGCCTCGCGTCGCTTGCTCACGAGCAGGTTGACCGATCGCGCCGTGTTTGCATGGGTTGCGGATCCCAAAGTGAAGGAATCTCGAAAGCAGAGTCCCTACTGGACGGTTCCATCTGCCAATGAAATCGAGTTCAACCGCTTCGGCGAATTGCGCAAGGCTCCGCGCTTGGTGCATCACTTGATGACCAGAGTCGCGCCGCTCTTCGCGGACCGTCCGGGTGGATACACCCGAATTGTGAAGTTGGACAAGCGGCGAATTGGTGATGCAACGAATCTTGTCGTACTCCAACTCGTTGGTCGTGAAGGTGGATCGCAGGTCTCTGGAGGAACATCAGGCCGGCGAGGAACTGCAGATCGACGCACGGCATTTGCCGCGCAGATCCGCAAGGAAACGACCAAGTCTGCTGTTGCCCCGCCAGCAACAGAGTGATACGACCGACTGCGCCGACAACGCTTTCAAGGAGTGCACCACTTCGCGCGTGATGCCAAGCGGACGCGCGTGATGCCAAGCGGACGCGCGTGATGCCAAGCGGACGCGCGGTTCCACATGCTTTGGCTTCGGCTTTTGTTGTGGTTCTGGTCTTGGTTCTGGTCTTGGTTCTGGCACTAGAACTGGCGTAGGAACCGTGCGTCGTTTTCGAAGAGCCAGCGGATATCGGTGATTCCATACCGGCGCATCGCAATCCGCTCGACTCCAAGTCCGAAGGCGTACCCACTCCACTGTTCCGGGTCGAGTCCGACGGCTTCGAGAACATTTGGATCCACCATTCCGCAGCCCCCGATTTCGACCCACTGAAGTTGTCCTTTGATGTGCATCTTCATGTCAACTTCTGCCGAAGGCTCCGTGAATGGGAAGAAACTTGGGCGCATCCGCACCTCCGCATCTGCGCCAAAGTAGGCATGCGCAAACTGCAGGAGGGCAGTCTTGAGGTCGACGAGCGACAGGTTGCGGTCGACGCAGAGTCCCTCAATCTGGTGGAACATGGAGAAGTGCGTCGCATCGTGTGTGTCTGGTCTGTAGACCCGACCGACCGCGACGACCTTCAGCGGAGGCTGCTGCGACTCCATCGCACGAATCTGGACGGTCGAGGTTTGTGTTCGGAGAAGTCGCTTGACTCCAACAGAGTCACCCATATAAAAATTGTCGCTTGCATCACGTGCAGGGTGGCCCTGGGGGATATTGAGCGCAGTGAAATTGTGCCACTCATCTTCTACCTCTGGTCCATCGGCGACGGTGAATCCCATTCGCCCAAAGACGTCGATGATTTCGTCGACGGTCCGCGAAAGAATGTGGCGGCGACCCTCGCCAGTTGTGATTCCAGGTTCGGTGAGATCGACCAGCGGAGTTCCAGACGTTGCATTCACGCTGGTTCGTTGAACTTCGAAGGCCGATTCCAGTTTTTCCTTGAGGTCGTTGAGTCGCTGTCCAAGCTCTCGTTTGTCATCCTTTGGGGCGCTCTTCAAACCACCCATCAGCGACTTCAGCTTTCCGTTGGATCCAAGGAATCTCGTGCGCCATGCCTCAAGCGAGGCCGCCGATGATGCCAAACCAAGTTCTTGGAGCGCCTCCTGCAGGATCGAATCAATCTCACCGAACGAGGCGCCAGTTGAGGAGAGTGGCGAAGACATCGGATCACAAGTGTAGGGGCGCATGGATCGGCGAATGCCGAGCAATGTTGGGAAGGAACGAAAGAGCCCCCTCGCGACGTTCGGACTCGTTCTCGGTGACTGGATCAGCACCGAGGACTCGACCGAGACGCACGCGAGGGGAGCGTGCTCCAATCCCCCGGACTCCAATCCCCCGGACTCCAATCCCCCGGACTCCAATCCCCCGGACTCGAATCCCCAGAAATTCGCCCCAGAAATTCACGCAAAGAACCTCAAGCAAAGAACCGGTCGCCGCAATCCATGCAACGCACATCTGCGAGACCGCCCCGTTTGGACTGACCAGCTGGGGAACAATCACCAAACCGAGAAGGAGGGTGGTGACATCCTCATCTCGCTATTTTCAGGCGGTCTTGGGAATCCAATCCCGCAACCATCGACGTTCATTTCAACCATCGATACTGCCTGCAACCTGGAAGGGCTCGAACTAGAGATATAGGTTCTTGGAAGGGTCGCATTGACAAAAACTTTCAAAAAAATCTATGCGTCTCAGGTACCTTCAAATTGGATCAATAATGGCTACTACCTCCGATTCCCCAACCCCAAGCCAGACGTTTCCCGAGACTCGTACCCTCTGGATTTCTGAAAAACTCTCGGAGGGAGAAGCTGGCCGTGCTCTTGCCAACGGCTATGTCATGACGAGTTACCTGCGTCCGCTGGTGGTCTACTGCCGGGCACTTCGATTGCATGATTCGATTCGGACCGAACCACAGGACATCGTGGTGGGTTTCTTCGCTCATCGGCTGGCGAAGCAGGAGTATCTCAAGGATTGGTTGAACAGCGGCCTTCGGTTGCGTCAGTGGTTGCGTAATGGGCTGCATTTGTATGTCCACGAACAGCGCCGCGAAAACTCCAAGGGCGGTCATGGTTCCGACGCATTGCATGATGTGGAGGCGACGGGTCAATCCCAACATCATGAATTCGAGCGTGCGTGGGCGCTCGGGGCACTCGACATGGCGATGCGCGAGGCGATCGCAGAACTCGATGCGCGGGGCTCTCGGTGTGACTGGGAGTTGTTTTGGAGTCATCATGTTGATGGGATTCCATATGCAGTCCTCGCAGAGCGGCGCAACATGACCGCGCCCCAAGCGGCACAGAGAGCCTTTGCAGTCGCTGCGAAGGTGAGGACCGCCCTCTACGGCATTCTTCGCAAAGATGGCGCACTCACGAGTGAAATCGGTCTCGAAGTTCGAGCCATGATGGAGGTGTTGCATGAACGGGGATCGTGACGCCGCAGACACACTGCCGGTGGTGACGAACTCCATGGCGATGCAATTGTTCTGCGCAATTCTGGGTGAATCGGCATTGCCGATTGACTTACTCGCAGCGCGTTGCGCAGCAGTTGATGGAGCAGAGTGGAGTCGATCGGTGCTCGACCAATGCAGCACGACCCCGACCACGCGAGAGGGGTGGATTGCGTGGAAGGTCAATGCGAAGATGTCGATTCGAGAGAGCGATCTTCGCGCCGGAGATTCAGTCGCACTGGGCTTCTTCTTGCGTTACTTCGGCGCGATCGCAGGGTGCCTCGCATTGGATGGATCGCTCATCTCAACGATCGACCGAGCCGAGATTCGCAGGGGACTCATCGTGATTGGTCCGTCACTTCCTGGAGATTGGAGATCGATCTGCGCTACTGCACGCCAACGAATCGATCAGGAAGATTCTCCACGAAACGCAACGCCGGGCGCGACGCCGGGCGCAACGCCGGGCTGACAACGGGATTCGCTAACTGGTGTAGTCGGCGTTGATTTCAACATACCGCTTCGTGAGACCGCACGACCAGAACACGTCGCGGGCCATTCCCATTCCAAGATCGAGTTCGAGGCGGACGCTGTCCGCGGTGAAAGCGCCGCGAACAGCGGTCGCGTCTGCATCAACGGGTGCGCCATCGGCGAAGAGGGGGACACCACCGGCGGATACTCGCAGTTGCGCAGGGTCGAAGTTGACTCCAGCGCGACCAGCCGCAGCCAAGATCCGTCCCCAGTTTGGGTCGCCGCCAGTGACTGCGGTGCGCACGAGCAAACTCATCGCCACTGTGCGGGCGACTTGGAGCGCATCAGCACTTGTTCGAGCGCCAGACACTCGAACTTCGATGCCGCGCTCGAATCCCTCGCCATCCCGCACCACCATCAGCGCCAGGTCTTGCGCAACAGCGTCGAAGGCCATCGCGAGCTGCTCTGTTGGAGCAACTCCTGCGCAGTTTGAAGCGAGCGCGAAGACACTGTCGTTCGTACTCGTATCGCCATCCACCGAAATGCGGTGAAAACTGCAATCGACTGCGGATCGCAGGTGCCCATCCAATTGGGTCGGCGTGAGTGTCGCATCGGTCGCAATGACTGCAATCATCGTCGCCATGTTTGGATGGATCATCCCTGCGCCCTTCGCCACTCCAGTCACTGTGCAGTGTCGAGGCGTCACGCCATCCATCCAATGGATGCTGCGGGTCGACCACTTTGGTCGAGTGTCAGTCGTCATGATGGCCCGAGCAAAAGAATCGCAGGATCCAGTTGCCAGTGACTTCGTGAGTGCGGGAAGCGCACTGCCGATGCGTTCGATCGGAAGTGCGGCGCCGATCACTCCTGTCGAGTTGACGAGGACCGATCGCGAATCGATTCCAAGCGCTTCTGCGAGCAACTCGGTCGAGGTCACAGCGCGTGCCATTCCGTCCGCTCCAGTGGCGGCATTGGCGCAACCAGAATTGATGAGCAGTGCGCAGATGCGTCCCTCGGATTCCGTGAGGTGGGCGCGTGAAAGTTGAACTGGTGCTGCCGCAATGAGATTGCGAGTGAAGACCGCAGCGGCGGAGAGTTCCTCGGCGTCCAGCCCACTGCCAACGCCGCTGCCAATCAACAACGCCAAATCAGGAGCGCCACTCTTCTTGATGCCAGCCGCAATTCCAGCCGACGCGAAACCTCTCGGCCAATCGGGAGCGGTGGTGTGGGAGGTGCTCGCGTGTCCGACAACGCTCGTCATGAACGAGGTCCTTGAACTGCGCTGCTCGCGAGCGGAAGTGCGCCAGTATCGAGCGTCATCGCGACTTCATCGCACGCGTTGTTTCTCGGGCACTTTGCACAATCCTTGAGCACTTTCTCGGGGAGGATGCTGACACTGACGGTCGAGAACCCGCAGCGCGCGAAGAATTCTGGGGCGCGGGTCAGCACGAAGACCTTTGGAATGCCCAGGTCTGCAGCCCAATCGACGAAGTAGCGGGTGAGAGTGGATCCCAGCCCACCGCCTTTGAGTCCTGGGACAACCCCGAGCGATCGAATCTCCGCAAGTTGCGGCGTGTAAATCCAGAGTGATCCGCATCCGACGACGCGATCGCCGTCGACCGCGACAGCAAACTCCGAGAGTGACTCCAAGATCTCGTCGCGCGACCGTGGGAGATGTTCTCCTTCGCGCGCCCAATGTTCGATGATTGCGCAAATCGCGTCGAGGTCATCGATGTGCGCCTCTCGAATCGTGACAGGGAGCGTGGTGCGTCCAGAAGGAGGAGCATCTTCGTGTCGGGGATCCATCTGACGCCGCGCAGCGTCAATCGATCCAGCGACCTTTGACGGAGCAGTTCCGCCCACGACATCGCGTTGCGCCAGCGCTCGATCGACGGTGAGCGCGACGAAGACATCTTCGCGGACCGAAGGCTCGATCAACTGCATCTGCGCCACGGACAGCTCCTCGAGTGGCTTCGATTCGCGGATCGCTTCACGGACCAACCGCCCAACCGAATGGTGAGCATCACGAAACGGAATCCCTTGTTTCACAAGGTAATCAGCGAGTTCAGTGGCGTTTGAGTATCCGCCGCACGCCGCAATCCGAGCGCGTTCGCGGTGCACGATGATGCCATCGAGGACCGGAGGAATCATCCGCAGCGACAGCGAGAGTTGTGTCATTGAATCGAAGAGTGGTTCCTTGTCTTCCTGCAGATCCTTGTTGTAGGCGAGTGGGAGTCCTTTGAGAACGGTGAGAATGTTGACGAGGTTGGCGACTTGCCTGCCGGTCTTTCCCCGAATGAGTTCGAGCGCATCGGGGTTCTTTTTCTGTGGCATCAGACTTGAGCCACTGGTCACAGAGTCGGAGAGTTCCACGAGTCCCGCTTCACCAGTGCTGTAAAAAATGAGATCTTCGGCGAGGCGCGAGAGGTGAATCGATGCGAGCGTACTGGCGGCGAGTGTCTCCACCACGAAGTCGCGGTCGCTGACAGCGTCGAGCGAGTTTGCGGTGGGTCCAGAAAATCCAAGGTCGTGCGCCAGTTGAACGCGATCGATGGGATAAGCGGTTCCAGCAAGTGCGCCGGAACCGAGTGGGCAGAGTCCCGCACGAATGGCGGCGTCTGCGAAGCGCTCGCGATCTCGAAGCAGCATCTCAACATACGCCATGCACCAGTGCCCAAAGAGAATCGGTTGCGCGCGTTGCAGATGGGTGTAGCCAGGGAAGACTGTTTCGCGTTCTCGTTGGGCCACTGCGATCAGACTGCGGATGCATCCGTCAATCTCGTCGCTTCGTGCGGTGATTTGTTTCAGCGTCCAGAGTCGGAGGTCTGTGGCGACCTGGTCATTTCGACTTCTCCCAGTGTGCAGTTTCTTGCCAAGCGATCCGACTCGCGCGACGAGTTCTCGTTCCACCCATGAGTGGATGTCTTCATCTGCTGCGTCGATCAGCGACGAGGGACTTTCGATTGCGTGCCGCAAGACATCGCCAAGCGCATCGACGAGGGATCGCAGTTCAGCCTCGGTCAAGACGCCCGCTCGTTCGAGAGCGCAAGCCCATCCAACGCTTCCTTCAATGTCTTCGCGCACCAATGTGCGATCGAACGAGAGGGAATCGTTGAACTCTCGGAAGATGGGATCCGCTGCAGTCGTGAATCGACCACCCCATGTCACACTCATCGGGTTCCCTGCGGGGCAGACTCACGGTGCGCAGCGCGTGACCCCACGACCGCTGCCTTTGCCGCGGCTTTGAGGGCGCGAATGCGCGTCGGAAGCGAAAAAAGGCGGATGAATCCTTCGGCGTGGGTTTGGTCATAGACCTCGTCGACGCCAAATGTCGCGAACGCTTCACTATAGAGCGTGTTTGGGCTGCGCCGTCCAGAGACGATCGCCGTTCCCTTGAAGAGGCGAACGCGGACATCGCCATCGAGGATCTGCGCTGCATGCTTCGCACTTGTCCAGAGTGACTCGCGAACGGGTGTGAACCAGGTTCCCTCGTAGACGATGCGGGCGAAGTCCAGTGCAAGTCGTTGTCGCCACTGCGTGGTTTCGCGGTCGTAGCACAATTGCTCGAGCCCTCGGAGCGCTTCCATCAGAATGGTTCCGCCCGGCGTTTCGTACGCGCCGCGACTCTTCATCCCGACGAGCCTGTTCTCCACGAGATCGACCCGACCCACTCCGTGCTCTCCACCGATTCGGTTCAGCGTCTCCAGAATTGTGACAGAGTCCATCGGCACTCCATCGATGGCAGTTGGGAATCCACTTCGGAACGAGAGTGTGAGTTCAGCACCAGCGTCAGGCGCACGCACTGGATCGCAGGTGAGCATCCACACATCTTCTGGTGGAGCCTTCCACGGATCCTCGAGCTCGCCGCCCTCATGCGAAATGTGCCAGATGTTCGCGTCTCGAGAGTAAATCTTCTCCGCGCTTGCCGCGCAGGGGATCGACCGAACTTTCAGGTAGTCGAGCATCTGCTCTCTGCTCTTGAGATTCCAGAGTCTCCACGGTGCAATGACTGGCAGATGTGGCGCAAGCGCTGCGAATGTGAACTCGAATCGCACTTGGTCATTTCCTTTCCCGGTGCACCCGTGGCTCAGGGCATCGCATCCCTCTTCGAGTGCGACTTCAACTTGCGCTCGCGCGATGATTGGACGAGCGATCGATGTGCCCAACAGATATCGCCCCTCGTAGATCGCGCCTGTAATCGCCATTGGATAGGCGAACTCTTCGAGGAAGTCCCGTCGCAAATCCTTGATCACGCATTTGGTGGCACCGGAACGAATCGCCTTCTCTTCGATGCCTTCAAGTTCGCGGGAACCCTGTCCGACATCAGCGACAACGGCGATGACTTCGCAGCCGTAGGTTTCGACGAGCCATGGAATGATGCAGGAGGTGTCGAGCCCTCCAGAGTAAGCGAGTGAGACACGACGGGGTGTGAATGGCTGAGTCATGATGGCTCCTTCAGTAGGCATGGAACAAAGGGGGAACGAGTGGCGGGGAACGAAAAGCGAGTGATCTACGATTGCATCGTGGTGCGTGCGATGGGGGAGGCTTGGGCTGCGACATCATTCTTGAGCAGTGCCAGCATCAGGGCATTCTGAATATGCATTCGGTTTTCTGCTTGATCGAAGACGATGGAACGCGCCGAGTCGATCACTTCGGCTGCGACCTCTTCGCCGCGCTTGGCCGGGAGGCAATGCATGAACCGAGCCTTCGATCCAGCACGCTCCATGAGTGCTCGGTCGACGCGAAACGGAGTGAGCGCAGCGGTCTTCTCTGCAGCGAGTGATTCCTCGCCCATTGACACCCACACATCCGTGTAGACAGCATCAGCGCCTGTGATCGCGTCGAGGTCAGCCGTGCAGAGAATGCACGCACCGCTGCGAGCAGAGCGACCTTGCGCAACTCGAAGGAGTTCTGCGGATGGTCTGCACGATGGCGGGGTGACCACGGTGATCTTGCCGCCGAGTGTTGCCACTGTTTCGATGAGCGAGATGCAGACGTTGTTCCCATCACCCACCCATGCGAGATGAAGGTCGGCGGGTGCAATGCCCGACTCGGTGAGGGTAAAAATGTCAGCGAGTGCCTGGCAGGGGTGATGCAGATCGCTGAGTGCGTTGATGACTGGGACGGAACTCGCGGCGGCGAATCGCGTGAGGAGATGGTGAGAGCGACACCGAATGGCAACGAGACTTGCCCAACGGGAGAGATTGTGGGCATAGTCCTCGACCGTTTCACGAGCACCGATTGGTGAGGATTGATGATCCAAGAAGACGACACCACCGCCGAGCTTCTGAAATCCAAGTTCGAACGAAACGCGCGTGCGAAGAGACGGCTTCTCGAAGAGCATCACGAGCGAGCGCTGCGAGAGCGTCCCGGCGAATCGTGAATAGTCCGCCTTCAGGCGAGTCGCCAGTGCGAACAGTTGGGTGATCTCCAGTGCCGAAAGATCGATCACCTGGAGCAGGTCGCGTGTCAAGAGAGTGGGGATTGGCATTGTCATGGCTCGTGCAGGGCGAGAACTGTGGCAGCGTGTGGAGCAGCGTGTGGAGCAGAGTTTGGGGGGCAAAGCGTACTGCCAACCGATTCCCCGTTGGCGATTCGAGTCAACACATTCGGTTCATTCCAGCTGGCGATTCGCACCGCGATGCCCATTGTCTGCGCAGTGGCGAGCGCGTTTCGAACTTTCGGGATCATGCCAGTGCGAATCACTCCTCGCGCGATCAACTCTTCCGCTGATTCGTGATTCAACTGCCCAATCACAGCCCCATCGCGGTCCAACACTCCACGAACATCGGTCAGAAAGATGAGTTGCGAGGCACCGACGAGATGCGTGATCGCAGCGGCGGCATCGTCGGCATTGACATTGAGGAGTCCGCCGCTCTGATCCGCCGCGATACTCGACAACACTGGCAAGAATCCCCCGCTGAGGAGCGTCCGCAAGAGGGCGGGATCGCCACCCACGATTTCACCGACACGCCCTGCATCAAACGGGTAACGCGTCGTCGCAGCAGCAGCGGTGGTGAGTCCATCGGCGAGTGAGAGTCCCACCGCATTGACGCCACGCGCATGAAGTTGTGCGACGAGTGCAGCATTGACCTTGCCGGTGAGCACTGCGGAGATCTCAGCCATGTGATCGGGTGGCGTGATACGAATGCCATCACGCTTCTCGCTGTGCATTCCGAGCGCCGCGAGGTGTCGGTCGACGCTACTGCCCCCTCCATGCGCAACAATCACTGATCCTGGTCGTTCGCGGTGGAGTGCGGAAATCGCGGTGAGCGTTGCATCGAGTGCTGCTGGATCGTCCAGCAACGCACCGCCAAGTTTGACAACCATGGGATGGGGGCGCATCACGAATGGACCTCATGTGGCGTTGACATTGTCGTGGTGGGCAGCGCAAATCCAGTGGTTTCTGCGAACCCAAAGCGGATGTTCAAGCATTGCACGGCCTGTCCAGCTGCGCCCTTCATGAGATTGTCAAGCGCACTGCAGACGATCAGATGCTTTCGCTGGAGATCGACCGCGAGCCCGATGTCGCATCGATTGCTCCCCTCAACCGCTCCGACGGATGGCCACTCACCGTGCTTGAGAATCGTGACAAACGGATCCGACCCATAGCGATTCGTGAGGACCCTTCGGAGAGCGCACTCATCGACACCAGGCTTGAGTGTGGCGTGAATCGTCGAGAGGATTCCGCGGTCAAAGGGACCAAGGTGTGGAGTGAAGATCACATCCGCCCCGACCTCCTGCGCCATCTCTGGTTGATGGCGATGCGTGAATACTCCGTATGGTTGCTGGCTCACTTCACAGAAGAGGCTCTTCAGCGCCGGCGATCGGCCTGCTCCGCTCACTCCACTGGTGCTGTCAACGATGATGGGACCGGATGCGAGAAGCCCGGCTTCCATGAGCGGGCGCATCGGCAGGATGACCGAGGTTGGGTAGCAGCCCGGGACAGCAACCAACTGCGCGGATGCAATTGCCTCCCGATTGAGTTCCGCGATGCCGTAGACGCTGTGCGCAAGCCATTGCGGATGAGCATGATTGAAGCCGTAGTGCGTCGGATACGCCTCCGAGTCGCGCAAGCGAAACGCTGCCGAGAGATCGAACACGGCGACGCCCTCTGCGCAGAGGTCTGGTGCGAGGTCGTGACTCGCTTCGTGCGGCGTGGCAAGGAGGACCGCATCGGGCTTGAGCGCGAGGATCGCTTCGAGCGAACCAGCGTGCACCTGGAGATCAGTCCACCCGCGAAAGCGCGGGAACAATTGGTCAAAGCGCAGGACATTCTCGGCGCGTGCTGCGGACCCGAAGAGTCCAACGACTTCAACATGAGGGTGCTGCAGCAAGATGCCGACGATCTCTGATCCCGAGTAGCCCGCAGCTCCTACCACGACGGCGCGACAGAGCGGGATGGATGAATGCGATGAAGAAAAGGTCTGCGGCGAGTTTGTCATGTCGGTCAGGTCTGTCGTGCGTTGGTTTTCAAGAATGTGCGTGCGAGCGCTTGCGCTGCGCCACGACCCGCCCCTGCGCATGTGCTTGGAGTCGACGCATCACGAGGCGTGCAGCCGCCGTCGTGAGACAGGCGACAAAGATGCAGTCGTCGCCGGCAATTGTCCCAAGGACGCCAGGCAGACTCGCTCGATCGATCTCAAACGCAAGTGCGCTGGCTTGCCCCGGCGGGGTGTGAATCACGGCCTGTGTTCCACCAATCGCAACCTCGAGCATGAGTCGACGAACCGTCGTGGCGAGGGTCGCGCCGCGATCTGGTGCGCTTGCGGCGTCGGTGGGGGAGGGCATGTGATAGCCGGTTGAACTCTTGACTACTCCAAGTTCAGCCAAATCACGCGAAAGCGTGGTCTGGGTCGACGCGGTTCCAACCCGCTCAAGATGTTGAGCGAGATCCGCTTGGTTGGCGATTCTCCCCGAGTCGATCAACTTGATGATTTGTCGGTGGCGCTGGGCTTTGGAAGGCATCGCATGATTATGCAGTCGAATGAATAAAAAGTCAACTCGCCCCAGCCAACTCCAGTCGCGCGCAGTTTCCGTACAACCACCTGAACCCGCTGCGTGGCTCGGTCGGCGTGGTTCAGTTCGCTTCTGCGGTGACGCGTGTTGCGGTCGAAGCGGTTGGTGCGACAGCAGCGGCTGGAGCCTGTTCGCCGGGTGTAGGTTCACCTGCGACCAGCGTCGCAGCACGACTCACCGGCGTCGAAGATCTCTCGTTCGCACCCTTTTCCTTGGCAGGGGATTCTTTGGAGGTTTTGGGGGCGCCACCCTTCTGCTTCGCCGATTCGATTTTCGCCCGATCTGGCACCAGAATCATCGACATCCGTTTCCCGTTCAGGCGGGGGGTCATCTCGACTCGACCAATGTCGGCGAGTTGTTTGGCGATTTCGCCCATGCGCTCGTCGCCTTTGCTGCGGTAGGCCAATTCGCGACCGCGAAAGTTTTGCACGAACACTACGCGATACCCCTCCATCAGAAACTGGCGCGCTTGGTTCACCCGAATCTCCACATCATGCGGATCGATTTTCATCGAGCGCCCGAGGCGAACTTCCTTCATTTCGCCAGCTTTCGACTTCGTCTTCTGATGCTTCTCTTTTTTGGCGAGCTCGTACTTGAACTTGCCGAAATCCATCACACGAACCACCGGCGGTTTGGAATCTGCGGCGATTTCGACGAGATCGAGTCCGACCTCAGCGGCGCGGCGCTTGGCTTCTTCGAGTTCCACAACCCCGATCATGGTTCCATCGTGATCGAGCAGGCGGACTGGGGTGACGCGAATGCGATCATTGATACGAGGACCGGAGTCTCGTGAATCGCGAAATGGTGGGCGACGATTGAACTGGCTAATAGTGAATTCCTTTGCTGATCAGTGAGGAGAAGAAGTGAATGCGGATCCAATGCGATGGGTGTGATCCCACGCATCCGCCATCGAGGAGGTCCCACGAAGGCAACGAGATATTGCACAGATGGATCGACAGCACATCGCGTCCACACGAGACGATCGCGAGCCACAACAGGTGCGTTGAGTTGAAGTTCTGTGGACGGCGCAAGACCCAGCTCGACGATGGGAGAAGCCCATCATGATGCTGAAAGAAGTTGAGAGAAAATCATGAGTCCGATGGTCTCTAGGGTGCGCCGTTCATTCTTGAGTCCTGCTCAAGACGGGGGGAAGGTACCACGCAATTTCGGACTTTCCAAAGAAAACTCACAAGATTGGCGTGAATCCTGACGAATCGAACGCTCATCCTCGCGGCGATGCGTTCGCGAAGTCTGCCTTGAGCGTCTCGCCCCCACGCGTGCGGTACTCAGCAGAGAGGAGCGCGAGGAATCGATCCAGCGGCAATTCGCCCAGATTGGCATCAATTCCAAATGCGCGGATGCTGACGACTCGCTGTTGGGCATCGCGCGGACCGACCACTGCGAGGTATGGGATCTTCGCTTCGCTTGCGTCGCGAATGCGCGCTTGTACTCGCTCGTTCCCAGAATCCATCGTCGCTCGAAGCCCCAGCGCCTTGATCGCGGCGAGAACTTCTCGCGCATAGTCCTCGCTCTTCTCGCTGATTGGGAGAACGCGCACTTGCTCTGGGGCAAGCCACAGCGGAAAGGCTCCAGCAAAGTGCTCGATGAGCACGCCGATGAATCGTTCCATTGATCCAAATGGTGCTCGGTGGATCATCACTGGGCGATGCTCCTTGTTGTCGGCGCCGATGTAGGAGAGATCGAACCGGATCGGAAGGTTGTAATCCACTTGGACCGTTCCGAGTTGCCATGACCGTCCAATGACATCACGCACGACGAAATCGATCTTTGGTCCGTAGAACGCAGCCTCGCCCGCTTCCTCAGTGAATGGAACACCCAGCGATCGCGCAGCATTTCGGCAGGCTTCTTCTGCTTTGTCCCAGTGAGAACCCTCGCCCACATACTTGTCGCTTGCCGGATCGCGCAATCCCACGCGAACGCGATAGTCGGTCATTCCAAGTGTCGCAAAGATAAGTTTGACCAGCGAGAGACACCCAATCAATTCTTCGGCGACTTGATCTTCGCGAACAAAGAGATGCGCGTCGTCCTGTGTGAAACACCGGACCCGAGTCATGCCGCCAATCTCACCAGACTGTTCCCAGCGATAGACCGTGCCGAACTCTGCGAGGCGAACAGGAAGATCGCGATACGAATGCGGCTCACTCGCGAAGATGCGAATGTGATGCGGGCAGTTCATCGGCTTGAGCAGATATCCCTCGATCTCGCCGCTTTCGAGGCGATTGGCGAGTTCGCCGCAGGAGCACCCCTCGGTCACGAGCTTGCTCATCTGGTCGTGATCCACGATCGGTGGATACTGACTCTCGCGGTAGTAGGGGAAGTGTCCGCTCGTTCGATAGAGTTCCAGTTTGCCGATGTGCGGCGTGAACACCTGCTGGTAGCCCTGCACACGAAGCGCCTCGCTGATGAATGATTGCAGCTCTTGGCGAACGACAGCGCCACGCGGAGTCCACAACACGAGCCCCTGTCCAACCATTTCATCAATGTGGAAGAGCCGCAGTTGCTTGCCGAGCACGCGATGATCCCGTTTCTTCGCCTCTTCGACTTGCTTGAGATACGTTTCAAGTTCTGGCTTTGTTGCGAACGCTGTGCCATAGACGCGCGTCAGCCGATCGAGTGTCTCATCCCCCTTCCAATAGCTCGATGCGATACTCGTGATTTTGAATGCGCCGATGCGACCGGTGGCAGGAATGTGCGGCCCCCGGCAGAGGTCTTCCCAGTGCGTCCCTAGAGTTCCAGTGGCGTACCACGAGAGCGTGGTCGAACCGCCCTCTTTTGCACGTGTCGCATTGTCGAGTTTGAATTTGCTTCCCTCGGTGGTCAGTTTGGCAATCCCAGCATCAAGCGAAAGGTCCAATCGAGTGAAGGGGCGATTCTCTTGGATGATCCTTGCCATCTCCGCTTCGATCGCGGTGAAATCATCGGCGCTCGGTGCGCGCCCATCTGCGAATGCCATGTCGTAGTAGAAGCCCGTCTCGAGAGCTGGCCCATACACCAACATCGTTCCAGGAAAGAGTGTTTGAATGGCCTCTGCCATCACATGGGCGCACGAATGGCGGATCATCGAGAGCGCGTCTGCATCGACGTGTCCATCGCGCGACTTTGCAGTGACGATGGCTAGCGCACAATCCGCATCGATTCGAGCGGCGAGATCGCAGAGTTTGCCGTCGATCTTTGCGGCGAGCGCGGCCTTGGCGAGCCCTGCGCCGATGTCAGCTGCAACGTGGGCAGCAGTCGTTGGCGCGTCGTATTGTCGAATGCTGCCATCTGGCAGGGTGATCTTGGGCATCTGAAAAGCTCTGGCCTTGAAGTCTACTTGTCTTCAAACAGGGAGGGGTGATCGGGGGGTGTCGGCGGCTTTTCCGCAAGGTGCGCGATTTCCAACTGAAACTCGGCGACGCTTTGGAAATCGTGGTAGACGCTGGCAAAGCGGACAAATGCCACGGGGTCGACATTGCGAAGTGCGACGGCGACGCGACGTCCGATTTCCGCACTGGGAACTTCATGTTCGAAGTCGCGGTGAATGCCATCGTCTATCTCGTCTGTGATCTTCTGTTTGATTGCTTCGGGGACGGGTCGCTTGCCACATGCGGACTGGATGCCGCGAAGGATCTTCACGCTGTCGAATGGAACGCGCGAGCCATCCTTCTTGATCACCTTGATTCGGGTCAGTCGTTCTGCGCGTTCATAACTTGTGAATCGCTTCTTGCACACGAGGCACTCGCGTCGGCGGCGGATGCCCTGTCCGCTTTCGATGGGGCGGCTGTCGATGACGCGCGCGTCTGGAATCTTGCAGTGTGGGCAGTTCAAAGGTGGTTCGCCAGCGGGATCAGAGCGTGCATCTTCGGTCGATTGGCGAGCCGAGTCAAGGCGTGATTGCCGCAGGAATCTGGGCGGTTTCGATCCCCGGCAGTATCCGCAGATCGAGTCGCGCCTCACCCGTGAGTTCGAAGTAGTCGACGGTCATCGTCACCTCACGCGGTGAATCGATCGTGAATGCGCCACGATCTTTAGCGGGGGCGTGCCGATCCCAGTGGTCGATCAACATTGTGCCATCCAACGCAACACGGATGCCGTCATCGCTGATCGTTTGCACAATCCAATTGCCAGCGGGTGCAAGAAAGGTCGCAGTCGCGCGGAGTCCAAAGTGATCGCTTGGAATTGTTGCGGGTCTCGCCATCAACTTGACTGCGTCAGGTCCACCAGAACCAAATGGAAAGGTGAGCGACTCGACATGGACCACGAAGGGGTCCCGCTTTGCGGCTTGATCAAACGCGATTGAATCCGGTGGGGTATCCGACTGTCCAACCAACTCTCCAGCCGCCTGTCCAGCGGGCGTCGTGGGTGTTGGCAGGGGGAAGATCGCGACGCGCCAGTTTGCATTCAAAAGTGTTCCGCGCACTCGCTGCACTTGATTTGGCGCGCGTCCCCAAAAGATCGCGAGTTCATAGTTGGAGAGTTGTCCGGGAAGTTCTGTCTCCACGATGGCGGTGTTGTTCTCGGGATCGATGTTGGTTCGCAGATCGCCTGACCCCTTGGAAACCTGCAAGAATTGAATCGTCTGCGATCCGAGAAGTTTCCAACGGTGTGCGTGTGCTGGTCCAGACTCGGCAATCGTCATCGGTGCAATGAAGTCAAACGGTCCATACTCACCGATGAGAATTGCCCCGCGACCCGAGAGCGGGCTGCGCTTGGTGACAGGAAGCCCATCGACGATGTCGACAGCATTTCCGCCACCAGGAAGTGCTTCCGCGATGCGCATGAGCTCGGTCCATTGGGCATGTGGGCGTGCGGTGTCGTTGGGCGCGGTGACATGAGGACACTCCTCCAGCTTCATCGGCAGCGCAACATCGGTCATGGTGTTGTCGCCGACGGTCGTGTCTTCACATGATCGCAGTGAGATACCGATCGCATCGTGAGTGAAGGCATTGTCGACGATCACGTTGTCAGCAGAGCGCACACCGTTGATCTTCGCCCACGGCGACTGCGCAAGGTGTGCGTCCTCGTCCCACCAGAGGCGAACTCCAGCGGAGTTGCGAAGAAACTGGTTGTTGGAGATCACTGTCCCAACCCCATGTTCGATGTTGATCCCTCCATTCTCGTTGCCATAGCCTGCGGATCCGTTGTCGCGGAACAGGTTGCCAGAAATCTGCGTGCGCTGTGAATATCCCCCCCAGACTCCACAGATTGCATTGCGATCGAATCGATTTCGCAGAATCCGGTTGTCGAAAGAAAACGTCAACTCGAGTCCGTGTGCTGCGGAATCGGAAAAATCGTTCAGTGCGATGAGGTTGCGATTGCATCCGCGACCAGCGTGCCAATCGGCGGTGGCGGGCTTCTCTCCATCGGTCGGCGCGGGAACATCACCCAACGCTTGGCTTCCCGCAAAGCCAAAGAAACCATCTCCGCAGTGCGTTGCAGAATTCATCATGATCGTGTTGTCGCAGGACTGTTCGAAGCACAAGATTCCTGCGGAGTCCTGCCCCCGGTTGTAGACCGTGTGGCTGTACCCACGCACACAGAAGTCGAGTGAATTCCGGCAGACTGTGTTGAAACTGCTTCGCCACAGGGCGACTCCCCATCCAGAGAGAAAGGATGCATCGCAGTTGTACACCTGCGAATGTTGAACACGTGAGAGCACGATTCCGTTCTGTCCCTGACGAATGCCATTCTCCCGAATGATGACACCCTGCGAATCGCGAATCGCAATCGCAGCACCGTAGCTCGTGATCCACTCGTCGTTGTCATTGGCATGCGGTCGCAACCAGTCAGTGGCGTCTTCGCCGTCGGGAGTTGAACCAAGTTTCTGCGAGAAGTTGCGAACGAGTTCAAGGTTCTCGAGCAGCGCATGATCGCACTGTGTTCCAGAGATCCCCACGCGAAACCCAGTAATCGTTCCGCTGCGAATGGTGATGCGCTTGCCACGAAGCGTGATGCCAATTCCGCGCAGTTCATGCCGCGGCGTCGTTTCGTGGTTCGCGCCAAAGAGAGTTTGACCTCCCAGATCAATCGTGAGGTCGTCGCCTTCGATCTGAATCACGCCGTTGTTATCTGCGTCGAACAGGGGGCGCGGGGCGATGATCAGACGACACGATTGGGTGATCCGCGTGTTGTCATCTGCAACAACCACCTGAAGGAGCGGCGCAGCGACAGGCGGAGTCACGGCGGAATTTTGTGGGTGCGCCAAGACTCGTGGACAGGAGGCGACGAATCCGATGACCGCACACAGCACGAATGATCGCATGAATCTAAATCTCTTCGATCTCAGTGACCTTCTTGGTCGTCAAGTCGTCAATCTTCTTGCCGGTGGTCTTGGTGAGTTCGTCGATGTAGTCCTTGCCGCTGGTCACTTGGTCCTCGGACATCTTCGACTTGGGATCATTCTTGAGAGCATCCAATGCCTTGTTTGCATCTCGTCGTTCGTTGCGGACGGTCACGCGCGCATCCTCCGCCATTTTTCGCACTTGCACTGCGAGTTGTTTGCGGCGATCAGCGGAGGGGGAGGGAAGCATCACTCGAATCTGATTCCCCTCTGATTGTGGATTGAGACCAAGTCCACTCTTTTCGATGGCCTTGATGATCTCGTTCTTTGCTCCTGGATCAAAGGGTTTCACAAGCAGTTGGGTTGGCTCGGGAACGCTCACTGCTGCAATCTCGCGGAGGTCCACGAAACTGCCGTAGTACTCGACCTTGATGTATTCCAGAAGGGCGGTGTTCGCGCGGCCCGTGCGAACGCCGCGATACTCGCGCTGCAGGTAGTCCAAACTCTTCAACATGCGTTCTTCGGCTTCGAGCAATACTGTGTCGATGTCCATTTGGATCGTCCTTCTCTTGTCCTAGGCAGTCACGAGAGTTCCGACGCGTTCGCCATTGATGACCCGACGAATGTTGCCCTTGGTCTTGTAATCGAACACCACCACTGGAAGTGCGTGTTCCATACACATCGTCATCGCGGTGAGGTCCATCACCCCGAACTTCTGTTCAATTGCGCGAGAGAATTGCAGGGTCTCGAATCGTGTCGCCTTGGGATCCTTGCGGGGGTCGGCCGTATACACGCCATCCACTTTCGTGGCCTTCAGGAGGACTTCTGCTCCCAACTCGATCGCGCGAAGCGATGCGCAGGTATCGGTCGTGAAGAACGGATTCCCCGTTCCTGCAACGAGGATGATGACGCGTCCCTTCTCGAGATGGCGCAGCGCACGTGCTCGAATGAAGGACTCTGCCACACTGGGAACATGGATTGCACTCATGACTCGACTTTCCACACCCACAGCGTGAAGCGCCTCCTTGAGCGCAAGTCCGTTGATGACCGTGCCGAGCATCCCCATGTAATCCGCCGTGGACTGGTCAAACTTTCCGACCTCCGCGAGTCGTGCGCCTCGGATGATGTTTCCACCGCCGACGACGACTGCAAGTTGTAACTCTTCTCCCACGGTTGTGGAGATCGCGGCGCAGATTTCCCCGGCAATCCCAGCGAGTTCATCTGGTTGAATTCCAAACGCGCCCTCGCGCGCAAAGCTCTCTCCGCTCAACTTCAGCAAGACGCGGCGGTACCGAGGATGAGGAGTCGAGAATCCCGTGGGCATATGGCGAAAGACTACAATCTCCTACGAATGACGGCGGAATCTCCAGCACTCTCGCCGATGAACACGCCGCCATCGAGTCGATCGAGAGGGAGAGCGATCTCGTGGATCTGGATCGGGCTGCTCGTTTCGATTCCGTTGCATGGGGTCTTGCTGGCAATTCTCTCGAGCATCTCGTCGGGAGTTGGGGCGTTGGCGGGGACGCATATCAACGCAATCGAAGTCTCTTTCATCGAGGGTGATCTCTTGGAACCTGCGCCGAGCGTTGTTGCGGGCGGTTCGCTTGTCGCTCCAGAACTGCACGCGTCAGAAGCCGACAGCGGATCCGATGCCATCGAATCGATTGGACTGCCAGTCTCGACTGGAAACGAAAGTGGGGAATCGCCCATCGCCGCCGCTGGAGGTCCCGGACTCTTCGCGTCTGGAGGGGGCGGAGGAATTGGAACGGGCGGCGGCGGTCTCGGCGGTGAGACCACCTTCTTCGGCGTCGGAGGAAGAGGCAAACGCATCGGATATGTCGTTGACAAATCCGGTTCAATGGGAACACATGGTCGAATGCGATTTGCCAAGGAGGAGATTCTCCGCAGCATCAACGCGCTTCCAGATTTCGCATTGGTGTGTATTGCATTCTTCGATGATGACTTTGACACTCTTGACCGCGACGCTGGTTTCATCCGTTGCCGAAGGCCAGAGATTGCGAAACTGACCGATTGGATTCTCGACATTGAACAGAAGGGAGGAACGGATCCAATCCCAGCATTCCAGTTTCTCTTTACGCGGCGCGATCGTCCGGATGTCGTGTTCTTTATGAGTGATGGCGAGATTGCCTCGGACGCTGCGGATGAGATTCTGCGACTGAATCGACGCGGCCCAAACTCGGTGATTCACTGCATCGCATTCGGTCATGAGGCTGCGGCGGCACCGCTTCGACGGATCGCTGCAGAAACCGGCGGCACATTCTCCGCATTCCCACAGGGCCGCGCACCATGACGATCACCCATGAATCTGCATGGAGTGTCGCCATTGGGTTCGCGCTCTTCGGTTCGCCTCTCATCAGTGCGAGCGACGACGGCGCATGCATTGTTGCACTCCGCGATGGCGGCGGGATGCGCGTCGGCACGCTCCTGCGAGAGTCGCCTGATGGCATCGAACTTCAGATTGAAAGCGACTCGGGTGCGCTTGTCCAGTTTCTGCGGTGGGATCAGATTCGAGCCATCGATGGCGATGCTTCGGTGACCGCACGCGCGACCCGACTTCGCAGTGGCGAACACATTTGGAGGGGACGGTTTCGTTTGCAGCAGGGAGATCTGCGCGGTGCCCGACCCTGCTTTCTTGCGGCCATCGCAGAACTCGAAACTTCGGCGAGCGTGGAGCGGCGGATAGCGTGCGAGGGTGTCGGTCGCACGGCATCTGCGGCGTACGACGATTGGTCGAAGAGTGTCGAGTGTGCTCTCACCGCGGCGAGTTTACGAAATCAGTCTGCTCTGAAAGACCAGCGGATCTCAGCGAGCGATCCCTTTGATTCGAGGTGCGGGCTCCTGCTCGCTGTCCCGCCAGTGTGGACAGACAGCGCCTCGGCTCACCGCGCCGAAGTTGAACTCGTTACCGCATCCGCACGCGCGTGCGCTGACTCGCTCGGTGCGCTTGGAGACTTGCTCGAGTGTGCAGCACGAATCGCAGCCGCAGATGCTGGAGAACCGCGCACAGCAACTCCAGCAAACCCATCGACTCCGGCAGTGGCGAATGAAGCTCCTGATGCCGCACCCGAACCTGCGCGATCCAGCGGATTTCTCGGCGCCCGGTTGATCGAGTCGTGGGCGAATGCGGTGTCGTCTGATGCACTGCTCCGCAAGCGCGCCCGCGCAGATCTTCGCAAGATTTCCGCGAGCGAACCGGGGATGGCCCGACTGTGGGCGATCTACGCGGAGGGTCGCAGTTTCTCCCTCGAGAGCGATCCGGAGGAAGTTCGCGCAGGCGTCGGGAAGATGCTGCTCATTCCATCGGCATACGCGCAAGAGGCACCGCGACTCGCGCTCGCAGCGATCGCGCAGTCCGCAATCGCGCTGGACCGCATTCAAGACGATGATGCTGCAGCGAAACTGCGGAGCATTCAATTGGAGTATCAGCCCGGGGCATCGAACACGATCACATCCCAAGAAGGAGCCCGACATTGACGGAAACGCTGTTCAAATACATCGATGGTGGTGGAGTCATCGGATACGTCATTCTCCTGCTGAGCGTCCTTGCACTCGCCTATGGCATCGCAGCGATGTTGCGCACACGGACGAGTCAACTTGTTCCGCCAGAGCAGGTGTCAGCGATTCGAACGCGGGCTCAGTCCAAAGAATTCGAAGTTGCGCTCACGGAGTGTCGATCAGCTGAGGGCGATACATTCTTGGGTCGTATTGCCGCGGCTGGAATCGATCGCTCACTTCGAGGTCCGTTGGGCGGATTGGAGGCGCGATCAGCGATGGAGGATGCTGGCGAAGATGAAACGGCACGTCTCTTTCGTGCGATCGATTCGATCGCTGTGATCGCCAGTGTCGCGCCCCTCCTTGGATTGCTGGGCACCGTGCAAGGGATGATCGGCGCATTTGAAACTGTGGCAGGTGCTGCGACAAAGAGCAGCTCCTATTACGAGACGCTGGCATACAACATCAGTATTGCTCTGATCACGACATTCCAGGGATTGGTGGTCGCAATTCCATGCGTCATGCTCCACTCGTGGTTGCGCAGCCGGATCGATCGTGCCGCGTCGGACGCAGGTCGTGCGCTTGAGCCGCTCGCAATGGCACTCGAGGGCGAGGGCGCGGCGTCGATGCAACCATCCCATCTTGATGAGCGAGCGTCCGCGAGATGAGGATCAAGCGACGGCGATATGAGACCGCGATTCTCGACATGACGCCGACGATTGACGTCGTGTTCCTGTTGTTGATCTTCTTCTTGACGACTTCGCAACTCGCCCAGATGGCGGAATCACCGGTCGCACTGCCACTTGAGGTTGGAACAGTGGACGCATCGCCGACCACGGCGGGGTTGGTGGTGAATGTGAGTGCCTCTGGAACCCTGACGGTGTTTGATCGTGACGTCGGACCAACCGAGCTCCCCGAGATTGCGAAGTCCGCATTGGCGCAGGATCCCTCTGCGATTCCAGTGATTCGTGCAGATCGCAACGCGACTGCCGCTCGACTCAACGAAGTGATGGAGGGCTTGCGAAGCGGCGGATGCAGCTCGGTGCGGGTGGCCACCAGTACGCCAGAGGGAGGCTCTCCATGAAGATCGGCGACAAGTCGCGGCGGGGTGTCCACGGTCCGATTTCGCTCAGCATGACAAGCATGATTGACGCAACCTTCTTGCTGCTGTCGTACTTCATCTTCACTGCCGCAGTTGGTGAACACGAGTCGCACTTGTCGGCAGCAGCAGCAGCAGCGCGCGCCGGCGCGGGATCATCTGCACTGAGCCCGCAAGTGGTCGATGTCGAGGCAGATGGGGCAAACGCGGTCTTTCGCATCGGATCGCACAAGGTTCGTTCACGCGACGATCTTGCTGCCGTGTTGCGCCGACTTCCGCGCGATCTTGGTGTCGTCATTCGCGTTCATGCTGGACCGAATGTTGCAGCGGTGGCTGCAGCGCTGCAAGCTGCCCACGATGCAGGTTTTTCCAAGGTTGACTATGTCGCCGCATCGCACTGATACACCTCATGATCGGCATGATGACCGATGGATCGGGAACTGGGCATCCGTCGATCCCATCCAACTCACTGCGTCCCTGCGAATGCTGTTGCTCAGTTGTGTCCTGTTGGCGGGGGGCGTTGGGAAGGGGATGATGAGTGCTGCCGCACAGTCGACGGACGATGCTCAACGCATGGAGGAATCCGCGGCTCTCACCGAATGGCTCGCGCGAGCGGGGTTGGACGAGTTGCTCACAGTCGTGCTGGACGAACATGTTCGAAAATCGACGACCACGAATCCCGCTTCGATTTCTCGATTGACTGGCGCATACTTGAGGTTGATCAATGGCGCATCGGATGAAGATCGAATCGCAGATCTCCGGGTCCGGATCAACCGGTTTCTCCAAGGCAAGCAGATTCCAGATCGATATGCGTTGCTCCTCGCGCTTGCCAGAGCCGAGTACCGAATGTCGTTGCGAGGCATCGAACGGTTCCGAGAGGGATCGAACGACAAGGCTGATCGGGTTCGCGGCGAGTCGTCACTCTTGCATGCACGAGAATCTCTCGATCGACTCGCAGAACTACTTTCCAGCGACATCGCTGAAAACCAGTTGCTCATTGGAGGAATCGAGGAGCAGCAACGAATCGGCTTGATTGCTGCTTCCACTGAGGCATCAACAACGCTTCTCTCGACCAAGTTTCTGCGGGCGTGGTGTCTCTACTGGTCGTTGTGGATGGATCGCCCGAGCGCAGCGCATGGATCGAGTGCCTCTGGATCATGGAAAGTTCGTGCGGACTCGCTTGTTGGGACATGGTCAGAAGTTCTCGAGACGGGCAAGGCCGTTCCAGAACCGCAGGATTGTTCGGTCGATCTGATTGGTGAGGAGTATTACGCGCAGTCCATCCTCGGAATGGCGTTGACGCGAGCGTTGCAGAGTGAAATGACGATTGCTGATGGCTGGTTCGACCTGCTCGACCAACCCGGAGTGTGGGATGGATTGGCGGATGATTCTGCCTGGTATCTGCACGCACTGGTGGACACACAGGAATATGCCCGTGCCCGCAAGTTGATCGAAGTGCCTTCGGTTGCGCTCGATGGCGCGACCGTGGTGGGCGCAGCCATTCGCGCACTCAACGAGTCTAAGAACGAGACGGCGGCGATCGAGTTCGCACGAGCTGCGATGCGATGGGCGGCGATCCGAGGGGACTTTGCGGCGGTTCGTCGACTCGCCCGTTGCGCCCCAGCGTTGCGTGAGGGGACAGATTTTTCGGCAGCACTCTCCCGTGGGATCGATGCGTATGACCGAGGTCGATCCGAGAGTGACTCGGGGATCAAGACCTCGTTGATGCACGCGGCTGCCCGAGAACTCGCAGGTGCGCTCGAACTTGTTCCTGAAGATCGGCACACCCGCGCGGCGGTGGTCGAGTTGCTGGCGTGGTCGCAACTCGGAGCGGGTACTCGGTGTGACGCAGCGGAGTCCTTTCTCTTGGCGGCGAATCAGTCGACTGGCCAGCGTGCAGAAGCAGTGATGTGGATGGCCGTTGACTGCGCAGCTCGCGGCGACTGCGCAGATTCGCAAGGAGTGCCGGGAGGATTGGGGTTCGAATTCGCGAGTGCCTATCTCCTGCAGTTCGATGCTGGACTGCATGCAGTGGACGCTGCGTCGATTCTGGCGCGTCGTGTCGATGCGCACACCGATGATGCGTTGGTGGATCGACTCGTCCGGGATGCGATGCGCAGTGATGGCACGTCGAAAGCACGCGTCAAGGCAGGTGAACTCCTCTATCGACGATTCCGCGCGGCGTCGGGATCTGGTCGACGGGATCACGCATTGCGTTTGTTGGCCATCCCTCCTGTCGAGGCGAAGTGGTGGCCAGCGAATTCCATCGACATCGTCATGCGACAGCAGTTGGAAGCTGCACTGGACCCTGAAGTCAGTCGAGTGGATGACGCGCAGACCATTCTCGAAGGCATCTGGAAGGAGTTTCCCGTGGGGCAGGAGCCTCTGGAGATTCGCTCGGAACTCGCTGTGCGCAGGCTCGCAGTCGCTCTCGCGTGCGGCGATCCAGCCATTGCGCACGAGGCGATACGCACGCTGCGAGGAATCGCGGACGCGCAGTGGGCGCCCTTCGGCGAAAATCTGTATGTCAAGTCGATGGATGCGTTCTTGTCGAAGCCCGGCGGGTCGTCAAGTCAGGTCGTGCAGGCGCGTCTCGGTCTCGTCACCGCTCGGCGAGCACTCCGCGAGATCGCGCGAAAGTCTGGCGATCCAGCGCAGGCAGATGCAGCGAACCGGGCACTCGCTCGCGAACTTCTCGCTGCGGCGCACGCACTCGCCCAGCAGAGTGCGTTTGGAGTCGATGCACCCCGAGGGACACCTGCGACCACGCTCTCCAGAGAAGCGATCTCGATCGCGCGCGAGCTGCTTGCGCAGCGACCCGACGACATCGAGGGGTTTACCATTCTCGCAGACGCCGCGATTGGAGCAGGCGATCGGGCGTCGGCATTCGAGGCACTCTCACGACTGGTCAGTGCGCTTCCTGTGCAATCCGTCGAATGGTTTGGTCGCAAAGCTGATCTCTGCGAGTTGATGGCGATCACGCAACCCGAGGAGGTGCGAAAGATCTTGGCGCAGCACGCTGTGCTGATTCCAGAATGGGGGCCAGGAACTGAGGGTGCGCGGTTGAAGACCCTTGCGACTCGCCTCGGTGTCACGCCTTCGGCGCCACCACGGTCGGGAGGATCATCCAAGTGAGTGACGCACGCCGACTGCTCAAGATTGCGGCGGATGCTGATGACTGTGCATTGCTCGGGGTGAGTCTGGGGGCGACTCGCGCACTCATCATCGCTGCAACGGAGGCTCGACTTCGCGCGATTGCGGCGCATGTCGATGAGCCAGCGCAAGTCGTTGCAATGGCGATGCGCGAAGTTCGCAACGCTGCGCAGCGCGTGGCGGCGGCGAGCGGGTCGGGTCCAACCGATCGACCCGACGCGGCGCCATCACACGCGCCATCACATCCGCCGCATCTGCGGGTTCGAGGGATGGCGGCAATGGTGTACATGCGCCGAGACCCCCGTCGAGCGCGAATGTTGCTTGCGCAGACTGCGGTCAATCGGTCTGCGGTGTGTGTCGGATCGAATCGTCCCATCGATGTTGTGCAGAGGGTCACCAATGAGCCCGTCACTGGTGATGCCACACACCCAGTGCCGTGGTTGCTTGCGACTGCAGTCGTGCTCTCGGTGATTGGACTGATTGGTGAGATCGTCATGATGCGATCACAGACCCCTGCAGCTTCGGCGGTCGATGCGTCGGCGACTGCAGTGCAATCTCCGTTGGTGCCTCGTGATGGCACACCTCAACAGGCCAGTGCCGATGCGCCCGTCGTCGGTGAGTCGCCCACCACTCTGCAGGACTGGAGCGCGCGGAATCCCCGTCCCGATACCCAACCCACTGACCCATCCACTCAACCACGGGGTTCAACCCCGCAGTCGCAGTCACTCCCCGAAGAATCGACTGTCGATCGACCAGAGCTCACCGAGTTCACCCGGGCTCTGCGCGAGCGGTGGCGACGTGCAGTCGATGCAGCGTCTGCCATTCCAAACACAGAATCTGGAGTTCCCGCCAGGGCCATGACCATCGGCGGCGAGAGAGTTGTTGCAATCGACGCTCTCGATGAGCCACTGCGACAAACGATCTTGCTCGAGCGGATGATGGTCCTGGACCTTGTGGCGCGACAGTTGGAGGTGGGTGAGGATCGCGAGGCTTCGCTGCTGCTTGAAACTGTTTCGACTGACGTTGCGGTGAGTATGCCAGCACGCTCTTCGCCACTGCTTCCCGTGACGATGGAACATGATGGCGCACTGCGCAAGAGCCTCTCTCTATTCGCGGGGACGAATCAAGCACGACTCGCCATCCTTCGCGAGTACCGCACGCGTCCGATCGCGCCGGGTCCGCTCGATGCGCGACGATTGGTGGAAGAGGTTCTGAAGGGACCCACATCGGCGAGTCGAACAATCGCGCAGGGAATCCTGGTGGCGCGCGGCATGGATGCGATGTCAGTGCTCGAAGCAATCGATGAACGGTTCGACGAATTCGCTGCGAATCCTGCGCTTTCTGGCATGATTCGTGCGCTGAGTGGCGTCGATCCGAGTGGACTTGAGGGGCACTGCGGATCACACGCCGCACTTGTCGGGAAGATGATCGAGTTGCGCGGGTCGCGTGCGAGTCAATTGGATCGCGCAACCCAAGATGTAGTCATCACGCTTGGAAAGATCGCTCGCCGGTTGTCGATCACCACCTCGTCGCAAGATCCGGCTGAACTTCTTTGGTGCATCAATCCACACAATAGCGCCGCGCGTGTTCGCGACGACCGTTGGGAGTTGGGTGGAGCATTGCATGCGCTCGTGTTGAATGGGAGCGCATTGCTTCGAGCACAATCATCCGCTCTCACCGAGAGACGTGCTGTCGATCGACAATCCATCGCAGGCGTGCTTGGGGACGCAGCCGCAGCGCGTGCGCACGCATCGACCGCACTCGGGCAGGCGATCGCCAATGCGCGAGGAATGCTGGCGCTCGATGCGATCTCGTTGGGTCTGCCGCCATGGAGGGCAGCCGAGCCCTTCATATTGGATGCCCCAACGTCCCGCGAGTGGGATGTGCCAACATCCAACGAGCTATCGCAGCGGTGGGGTGCGCGACTTGCGGCGCTCGATCCGGAGGTGGCCGAGGATTATCTGCGCCTCGCGGAAGAGGTCGCGGATGATTCGGGCCAGCCCGAGAGTCGCGCTCTCGCTCGACAGTTGTATGCCCTCGCTGGAGTGCTGGATTCGCAGAAGGTCGGTACCTCAGCGGCGCTTGGACTGGCGGCGCTCGAGGATTCGCTCGATTCCAGCGGGGGGACGCTCGCGCGTTGGTGGTTCGCCATCGCGCAACGATTCAGCGACACGCAACTCGAGGTCAAGGGTGACTCCCACGCGAGTGTGCGACGCAGCGGATCTCAGGTGCGCCTGGCAATTGTTGATGCGCTGACCGAGTATCGCCGAGGAAACGGGCGAAGATCGAATGATCGTCTCAAGGACGCGCAGGTACGCGCGGTCTTTGAGACGCTCATTGCCGAAGTGCCGGGCGGTGCCGCAGAGTTTGATCGCATCGCGCTGGAGAGTGTGAATGGGGTTGCGCCAACGCTCTCCGACGAGACGATCGAATCGTTACTCCGTCTGGAGCGGGCGCTCTTGCGATCCAAAGATGATCTCTGGTCCGATGCGTTTGCACTTGGCGAAGGTCGACCAATCGGAGATGCTCCGCTCGGGTCGCCGAGCGAATTGTTTGGCGCGGACGTCGCGCGTTCACTCTGGCGCAATGGTTTCTGGGTGGACCGTTCTGCAACTTCTTCTGCGCTACCGCCAGCGCCGACCCGCTGACAGGATCACTTCACAAGCGCGTGCGAAAGGTCTGCGATCAAGTCGTCGACATCTTCGATGCCAACCGAAAGTCGCACCAGCGAATCGCTGATTCCCAGCGCCGCGCGCTCTATTGCAGGCACGCTCGCGTGTGTCATGATCGCTGGGTGTTCGATCAAGCTTTCGACGCCTCCGAGACTCTCGGCGAGGGCGAAGAGGTGAACGCGTTCCAAGAACCGGCGACTTTCATCAATGCCGCCGCGAAGATGGATCGTGATCATGCCACCGAACGCAGGTGCGCCGTTCAATTGCATTTGACGGGCGGCGAGTGCGTGTTGTGGATGGGATGCGAGTCCCGGGTAGACCACGCGCTCGACAGCGGGGTGAGATTCGAGCCACACTGCGATGCGCTGCGCAGACTCGCAGTGGCGGCGCATCCGTAGGCTCAGTGTCTTTGCTCCGCGCAGCGTGAGATAGGCATCGAAGG
The DNA here is from genome assembly GCA_009691725.1 of Phycisphaerales bacterium. Classification (GTDB taxonomy): domain Bacteria; phylum Planctomycetota; class Phycisphaerae; order Phycisphaerales; family SM1A02; genus F1-60-MAGs104. The sequence goes on along the minus strand of SIAP01000008.1, from coordinate 53,069 downwards.
GACCCATCACGCTGCCGATTGCGTTCTGCATGAATCTGAGTTTCTCTGCGAGATCGCGATGGCGCGTGACGAGACATCCGCCGACGACATCACTATGCCCGCCGAGGTACTTCGTCGTTGAGTGCATCACGATGTCGATGCCCAGTTCGAGTGGGCGCTGAAGAATGGGCGATGCGAAGGTGTTGTCGACGACGGTGATGGCGCCAACCGCCTTTCCAACGCGTGCGACCGCAGCGATGTCCACAACCTTGAGCGTTGGATTCGTCGGAGTTTCCGTCCAAATCATCTGTGGCTTGCACGCCGTCGCAACGCGATTGAGCTCGACGGGGTCGCTCATGTCTGCGAAGACCACTTTGAGTCCCTGTGAGCGCTGCCGAACTCGTTGGAGAAGTCGGTTGGTGCCGCCGTAGACATCATCCATGCACAGGATCGTCGACCCGGCGTCGAGCAGCTCGAGACAGGTCGCGCTCGCCGCGAGTCCGCTCGCAAACGCGAACCCGCCTTGCGTGCGATCTTCCGCTTCGCTCAGTCCGCTCGATTCGAGGTCCGCAATGCAACGCTCAAAGGCAAACCGCGTGACATTGTGGCTGCGCGAATACTCAAAACCCTTGTGCACACCTGGCGACTCTTGGACGAAAGTCGACGAGGTGTAAATCGGCGGCATCACCGCGCCCGTGGTTGGATCGGGGCGTTGTCCGCCGTGGATGCATCGACTCTCGAGATGGAGGGGCTTCTTGCTGTGGGGCTTCATACCACCCAAGCCTATCGAAAGGCCTATCGAAAGACCTATCGAAAGACCTATCGAAAGACCTGTGAATGGCCCACCGGAGGACCGACCGACTTGCCCACCGAAACCTCAACCACCCCTTGATTCAGAATGGAATGTCTTCCTCCGGAGTCGGCACATGCCCCTCGCCACCACCTGATTGCTCCGAGCGAGATGCTGTGACAGAGCGACTTGCACCGCCGCCTGTGCCCTCACCGCCACCGGCTGGTCCGCCGAGGAATTGGAAGGTTTCGATGACGACGCGCATCTTCGATCGCTTCTGTCCATCCTTGTCGGTCCATTGATCCAACTTGAGTCGTCCTTCGATGAAGACGGGTCGTCCCTTCGAGAGGTACTGCTTCATCACCTCTGCGGTGCGTCCCCACGCTTCGCAGTCGACGAAGGTTGTTTCTTCGCGGTCTTCACCCTCCTTCGTCTTGTACCGTCGGTTCACGGCCAATCCGATCTCTGCGACAGCTTGATTCCCAGCGATGTGCTTGAGTTCGACATCCCGAGTGAGATTTCCCATCAGCAATACTTTGTTGTAACTCGCCATAGTTGTGGTCTCCTTGGCGCGATCCTATCGCGGTGCAGCAGGATCCATCCAAACAGAGAAGAAATTCTTGTGGTCGCGAGCGCGGGAGAACCCAACACCCACCCACAGAAAACCCCGCGCCTTCATCGTGAGAAGGAGCGGGGTTGGAATGGATCGCGCGTGAGGCTGCGCCCGGATCAGTCCATGACGGGCGGCGGCGCTTCGCCTTCACCCTCGACCGCGTCGGCGGTCTGGCGACGGAGCTTTGACTCCATCAAGAGTCGCGCCTGCCCTTCGGCATCCTGCATCTGCTCGGTCGAGAGATGATCGGCTTTCACAATCATCGCACGAAGCATGCGCTCCGAGAGATTGCAATCGCGTTCGATCGATGCGATGGACGAGGTTGGCGCGGTGAAGTACGCCAAGAAGTAGACGCCGCGCTTGTTGCCAGCGATGTCGAAGGCGAGCCGTCGCTCGTCCCATTTGACGAGGCTGACAACTTCACCACCATGTCGCGTGATGGAATCACGAACATGATCTGACGCAGCGGTGAGATCTGCGGTGACGGCTTGCGGGAAGAGGAACATGCCTTCATATTGGCGAACGGTCTTCGATACGGTGTCAGTTGACATAAGAAACTCCTTTGTGAGACATAGAACAGTCAGTTTGAATTGTGTGGCGGCTCGCCAGCGTTGGCGGTCACCTTCTTGTTGAATTGATTCATCGATGCCGCGAGCCCTTCGCGACACCACACTTGCACGGCGAGACAGGCTTGATCGATGCATTCATCCACCTGCGGCGCTTGGTCATCTGTAAAACGGCCAAGCACATAGTCAGCCTGTGGAATGATTCCAGGTTTGTCGATTCCGATTCGACACCGACTCCACTGGGGGCTCCCCAGCGCGGCAAGAATGTCCGCGAGTCCGTTGTGTCCTCCCGCGCCGCCATCTCCACGAATGCGCAGCGATCCGCAGGGCAGATCGATGTCATCGGCGATCACCAACAGATCGGTCGCCGCATCCATCTTGAAAAACCCGATGGCTTCCGCCACGGACTTTCCGGATCGATTCATGAATGTTGTGGGCTTGAGCAGGAGCACGCGTTGATCGCCGATGTCGGCTTCCAAAGTCAACCCGTTGAAACGCGCACGTGCGCAACCAACACCGGCTGAGGCAGCGGGGTTGACGACACGGCGAGCCAAACGGTCGATCGCCTCGAACCCGACATTGTGTCGCGTTCGTGCGTATTGAAGACCTGGATTTCCGAGACCGACGATTAACTTCACACAAAACTCCTTGGAATACTTCGATTGAAGGGGGATTACTTCTTCTTGTCTGCCTTCTTGTCGTCGGAACCAGTTGCGCCTGCTCCTGGCTCTTCCTTCTTCGCTGTCAACACTTCTGGCGCGACTGGTGCAGCAACTCCAACAGCGGCTTCGCCTGTTGCCTCTTCGATCACGATGACGACGCGAGCCAACGCGAAGTGCGGATTGCTGACGGCCTTCACGCCCGCGTCGAGTTTCAACTCGGCAACGGTCATGATGTCGCCAGCCATGTGAGTGAGGTCGATGCGGATCGTCTCCGGAATGTCGCGCACCTTGCAGCGCACCTGCAACTCAGAGATGTCGTGGGTGAGCACTGATCCTGGTCGCTTGGCGGCCTCTGGCGTTCCAATGAAATTGAGCGTGACCGACACGGTGACCTCTTCATCAAGGTTGACGCGTGCGAAGTCGACATGGATGACATTGTCGCCAAGCCATCCGAACTGCAAATCCTTCACGAGACACGTCTCGCTCTTGCCGCCCAGTTTCACTTCGAACACATGCAGACCTCGGCGCAGTGACGAGAGCATCAACTTTTCGTCGACGCTGACCGATTCGGGTTGACTTCCGTGACCATAGATCACAGCGGGCAACTGCCCAGTCGCGCGCAGGCGCTTGGTGTAACGGGATCCCAGACGATCGCGGGTCTGGGCTTCAAGAACAGGTACTTCATGACTCATAAGAAATCTCCTTCGTGCAATATGGAACTAACGCTTGACTCCGGCGCCCGTATTGAAGAGCGCCGAAATGGACTGATCATGGTGAATGCGATGCACAGCTTCGCCCAAGAGCGGCGCCACCGACAAGGTGGTCAACTTTGATTCGAGTGCTCTGTGCCGACTTCCAGCGGGAATCGTGTCGGTCGCAACGATGCTTGCGATGGGACTCTCGAGCAGTCGCTCGCAGGCCATCCCGACAAAGAGTCCGTGTGTACACGCGACATGGACGGCTCGTGCGCCCTCTTCCATCACGACGCGCGCCGCTTCGCAGACGGTGCCAGCGGTCGAGATCATGTCGTCAAACATCAAGACGGTCGTCCCTTCGACAGATCCGATGAGGTTTTTCACCGAGACCTTGGAGCCTGTGTGTCGGCGCTTATCGATGATCGCAAGGTCCGCGCCCAGCAGGTTTGCGTACATGTTGGCGACTTTCACATTGCCGACATCGGGCGAGACGATGGTGAGTTCGCCGAGTTCGCTGCGAATGCGACGGAAGTGATCGGCGATCACAGGAGCGGCGCTGAGATGGTCGACGGGAATGTCAAAGAAGCCCTGAATTTGTGCTGCGTGGAGGTCCATACAAAGCACACGCTGCGCACCAGCAGTTGTGATGAGATTGGCAACCAACTTCGCCGTGATCGGCACGCGTCCTTCGTCCTTGCGGTCTTGTCGCGCGTAGCCAAAGTAGGGGATGACCGCCGTGATCCGACGGGCACTGGCGCGACGCAGGCAATCGATGAACACCAGCAATTCCATGATGGTCTGGTTCACTGGATCACTTGATGATTGCACGACGTAACAGTCTCGACCGCGGACATCCTCTTCCAGTTTCACGATGAGTTCACCATCCGGAAACGCAGTCGTTTGCGCACTGCCCACGGGAAGTTTCAGGTGGTCGCACATCGCATTGGCGAGGGCGCGGCCAGTTGATCCAGCAAAGATCTTCAGTTGTTCTCGATCGCTTGCGCTCATCGTCGTGTCTCCGTGGGTTGGCTCGAACACGCAGGGGTTCGACGCGGTTGTCGAGACTGCAGGATCGCCGATACTTCGGCGAGTTGTGCTTCGGTGTTGACAGACAGAACTTCTTCAGGCGGGACGGCATCCACAACCTGCACGGTGTGCCCCGCTCGGGTGAGAATGCCAAAGACATCTGTGATGTAATACTCGCCGTTGGCGTTGCGATTATTCACTTGCCCAAGAGTGTCGAGCAGCGCGCCCGTTGCAAAGCAGTAGTACGACGGATTGATTTCGCGAATGGTGCGCTGTTGCTGCGAGCAATCTTTCTGCTCCACGATGGCCTCGAATGCACCTGTGCCATCTCGTTGAATGCGTCCATAGCCTTCGGCATCCGGAATCACGCTCGTGGCAAGTGTTGCCGCGGCGTGCGCAGCGATGTGCTTTGCAAGAATGGTGTTGATGGTCGCCGGCGTGATCAGAGGACCATCACCGCAGAGGACCAGGAGCGGGCAATCCGGCGCATCGCCTTGAATGAGCGGTCGTGCCTGATCGACGGCGTGCCCCGTGCCAAGTTGTGGGTTTTGCAGGACGAATTCGATGTGCGCAGGGTGGGAGGCGAAGTGCGCGCGCACGACCTCGTGTTGATGTCCGACCACCAGAATGATGCGTGTCGCTCCTGCTTCGACTGCAGAGTCGACAACCCATTCAACGAGCGGCTTGCCCAGCGCATGATGCATCACCTTGGGGAGATCGCTGTTCATGCGCGTTCCCTTGCCCGCCGCGAGAATGACGGCGGTGATCGATCGCGAGGATGGCTGAGGCGAATTCATGGCAGAGAATTGTGGATGCCGTCTTGAACGCGTGCGAACGAATCTGGAAGAACGAGTCTGGAAGAACGAATCTGGAAGAACGAGTCTGGAAAAACGAATTAGCCCACCTTGATTCGAACAAGGACTAAGAGAACCAAAATCTCCTGTGCTACCGTTACACCATGGGCCAAACGATTCGTTTGCAGGTTAGACCATGCATCTCGCGCAAGGAGATGGGACGCATTGCGAGTCGATGCCGCCGTGCGTCCACGGTTGGCACCGCGCCGGATTCAACCGACGACGGGAACGCTCGACGCGGGGTCGGGCGCCCATCGCTGGGACCCTTGCCGCGGCTTCCTCTAGGCTGGAGTGTCCCTTGGCCGCGCCAAGACACCCCTTGCGGCGCCGCTGCATCCAAGAGATTCTTGAACGCATCCGTCACCGACGGCCCCTGTTTGAGGAGCGGAGAAGTTACCCAATCTGCCGCGCATCGCAAGGGGGAAACACTTCGAGCCGACTGGCTTTCTACGGAATTGCCGAGGATGAGTTCGTCCACATGAGTTCGAGCAAGGTCATCGAGATGGTGCTTGCGGCGTACCGGGCGGGGGCATTCCCGATGGCGGACCCTGATTCTGGCGAGATTGCGTTCTTTTCGAGCGATCCGCGGTGCATCATGCCCTTGGAGGCCGGTGCGCTCAAGGTCTCCAAGTCGCTGAATCGGGTCTACCGAAATGGGAAGTTTCGGGTGGTTGTGAATCGAGCGTTTGGGAGTGTGATCGCTGCGTGCGCGCACGATCGCTCAATTGAGAATCGCTCGTGGATTTCCAGCGATCTCGCGAAGCTGTATACAGACTTGCATCAGCACGGACATGCGCACAGTGTGGAGGCGTGGCTGGGCGACGCACTGGTGGGCGGGTTGTACGGCGTTGCGATTGGTGGAGTGTTCTTTGGCGAGAGCATGTTCAGTCGACCGCTCGAGGGTGGACGAGATGCGAGCAAGGTGTGCTTGATTACCCTGGTGAATCGCCTGCGCGCGCGGGGGTTTGAGTTGCTTGATTGTCAATACGCCAATCCGCACATGTTGTCGCTTGGTGCGGTCGAGATTCCCGCGAGCGACTATATGGCGCGACTCGCGGCGGCGATAGAGTCGAAGCGCGCGGGGGACTTTGCGTGAATTGCGCCAGGCCCCCTTCTGCGGGCAACCCCCTGCGGGCGAAATTTGCCCGCAGAACGGGGGGGGACGCGCGGCGCTCATTCGCAATCCTGCAGCAAGGATGTCAACGGAGATGGCTTGGTCCAATCAGTGGTCCCCAGCTAAGGCGGGTTCCCGGGCGGCACATTGATTCCGATGCCACCAGGAACAGTCGATCAGCGACCTTGCAACTGTGTGATGACGACGACCAGTTGGGCGTGCGTGAGTTCGATCTTTGAATCCCAGTTTGCAACGCAGACAGCTTGTGAGATGCCTTCATACATCTTGCCGCCGCTGTAACTGAAAAGACACTTCGCACGAGAGATCCCGCCGTAAATCTTGCCACCGTGGAAGTTGTACAAACACTTTGCCAAGGAAGTGCCCTCGTACACCTTCTCGTCGCTGATGGTGAAGACCCGCGTGGCTTGACTGATGCCCTTGAAAATCTTGTTGTCAACAATGTTGTAGATCGCTGTGCTCTGCGAAATCCCCTGATAGGCGATGCCGGCTCGAAAGTTCAGCAGTGTTTGCGCACGGGAGATTCCCGAAAACACCTTGATGGGCCCGCTGTGCTGCGCAGGCGGTGCAGGGGACAAGGGCGGCGTCGAGTTGTTGTGCAAGGTGAAAGCTGCCACCGGTTGCAACACCATGATCGCCGTCAAAAAAATCGAACCTGCAGTCATGACAGCAATCCTATCCCGAGTCACCCACAGATGCGTGCTCCGAATACCCACACACTGGCACTTTCAGCCTGGAACGAGGTGCCCATCACACATTGAACAAGAAGTGCACGACGTCGCCATCCTTCATGATGTACGCCTTGCCTTCGCTTCGGAGTCGGCCAGCTTCGCGAATAGCCTTCTCGCTCTTGAGCTCGAAGAGATCCTTCACGGCGTACACCTCGGCGCGAATGAATCCCTTTTCGAAGTCTGTGTGAATCACGCCAGCCGCTTGCGGAGCAGTGAAACCCTTGTGAATCGTCCACGCGCGGATCTCCTTTTCGCCCGCCGTGAAATAGGACTGCAATCCGAGCAGGTCGTATGTCGCACGCGCCACCGATGCAAGCGCAGGCTCCTTCATTCCAAGTGAATCGAGCATCTCGCGCTGATCTTCCTTGGTCATCTCAGCAAGTTCGCTCTCGATCTTTGCGCAGACAACAGTCACAACCCCGCCATTCTTGGCGCAGTAGTCGCGCACCACTTGCACGAACGCGCCCTGACCGAGCGGGTCAGACTCGTCGACATTTGCCACGAACAAGATGCGCTTGGCAGAAATCATGCCAAGCTGCTGCAGGATGATCGCCTCTTCTGGCGTTGGGTCAATCGACCGCACGGGTCGCGATGCATTGAGCGCGACAGCACACCGCTCGAGCACAGCAAGCCGCGCAGCAGCTTCCTTGTCGCCGAGTTTGGTGGTGCGGCGCGTCTTGTCAAGCAAAGTCTCGACAATCTGTAAGTCTGCGAGCATCAGTTCAGTTTCGATTGTGCCGATATCGCGCAGCGGATCGACCGTCCCATCGACATGCATCACATCGGGATCCTCAAAGCAGCGCACCACATGCAAGAGCGAATCGACTTCGCGGATGTGCGAGAGAAACTTGTTGCCCAGTCCAGCGCCTTCGCTCGCACCCTTGACGAGTCCGGCGATATCGACCAATCGAAGCGCCGCTGGAATGAGTTTCTGCGCCTTGATGAACTCGTTGATGTGCGCGAGTCGATTATCGGGCACGGGCACGATGCCAACATTCGGTTCGATCGTGCAAAACGGATAGTTCGCCGCCGCCGCACCCGCTGCCGTGAGGGCGTTGAAGAGGGTGCTTTTTCCAACATTTGGGAGTCCAACAATGCCGCATTCCATAAGGCGAGAGATAGTAACGAACTCGCTGCGCTACACTGTCAAAGAGATTTGGAGGGAGTGAATTGTCTTGCTCACTCCGCAGGTTCCACAGTCATGGAGGACTGATTGGCGTATCAGAGCGCACAGCGCAACACTCGCAAACGACTGCTCTTTCTCGTCGCCGTGATGGGACTGGCGGTGTGCGCACTGGTCATTCGACTCTTCGCACTGACGGTGGTGCAGGGTGCCGCCCTCGCACACGCTGCAGACGAGCGGCTCGATGTCGAAAAATTTCTTCCAACGTGGCGTGGGAAACTGCTTGACCGCACTGGACGGATCCTCGCGCAGGACATCGCCACCTACGACGCTGCCGTGAGTTACTCCTTTGCCAAGGGTCAGTGGGCCGCGGAGAGTGCGCGCAGCGCCGCAAAGACCGCCGCAGGTGCGGCATGGCGGAAACTTTCTCCAGCGCAGCGAGACGAACGCACGACGCTGATGCTGCCGGAGTGGGTGTCGAAACAGACGGACCTGCTGATGATTCTCGCAACCCGCGCGGGTCTCTCTCGAGGCGAACTTGAAGAGCGGCTCGCAGTCATCGTCAAACGCATTGACGACCACGCAGCTGCGGTCGCTCGGGGGCAAGCCGCACGACAGGCGCGCGGTCAATCGCTCGATGTGAAGCCTGAACCGATCCGCGAGATGCGCGAGATGCATGTCATTTCCCAGAATCTCCCCACGGAATCAGCATTTGACCTGCGAAAAATTTCCGATGAGTTTCCAAGCGCGATCGAGGTGATCGATGCAACGATGCGCAGCGATCCGTGGGAGAGTGCCGAGGTCGAGGTCCAACGGACGCAACTTCCACGGCCGATTCGCACATCGATCCCGCTGGTCCTGAAGATGGACGGAGCGATTGACCAGCTCGTGGGGTCGGTGCGCAATGAGACCTGGAAAGAAGATTTGGACCGTCGCCCATTCGAGCGGACCACAGAGGATGGTCGAGTCGAAGTCGATCTTGGCGGATATCGCGCTGGGCGCGATGCGATCGGCGCGCGTGGAATGGAGCGACAATTTGAGGACGAATTGCGTGGTCTCCGCGGTCATGTCGTGCATCGACGCGATTCCAACGATGAAGAGCGGATCGAGCCTGTTCCGGGCCACGACGTGATGGTCTCTATTGATGCGCAATTGCAAATGCGGGTGCAAGCGGCGTTGGATCCGCGCACTGGACTGACCATCGTTCAACCCTGGCAGGCGCACAGTGATGGGTTGCGCGCTGGAGATGCGCTCCCCGCTGCAGCTGTGATCGTGGATATCGCGACGGGTGAGGTCTTGGCAGCGGGATCAACTCCGCTGCCTCAGGATCAGGTTGATGCTTCGCGCGGTGCGTTGGGTCGCGACGGTGGGCGCATCAATCGCGCGCTCGAAGCGGCATATCCGCCGGGGTCGCTGGTGAAACCACTGGTGTACCTCGCGGCGATTGCCGAGGGCGTCGCACGCGAAGACGAGCAGATCGAGTGCAACGGTCACTTTTTCAAGGATCGCACCGATGCCGCACGATGTTGGATCTATCGCGATCGATTCAAGATGGCGACGCACACGAAGATCACTGGCGGACCGCTGAGCGTCGAGGTTGCGATAGCACGCTCCTGCAACATTTATTTTTACACACTCGCCAATCGACTCGGTGCTGCGCGGCTCTGCGAGTGGTATCGACGATTTGGACTGGGGACGATGGGAGGGAGCGTCCCGACAGTCGCAGCGGCGGAACATGTCGATGCGCATCGCGACCAGTTTTCGACGGTGTCGCTGGGAATCGGACAAGGGCCATTGACCGTCACACCACTGGAGATGGCGAATGCGTACGCGATGGTGGCTCGCGGCGGAAGTGTGCGATCGCCGGTCTTTCTCAAAGATTCCAGTCGCACGACTGCGGTCTATCCCTTCTCTCCGACCGCAGTTTCGCGCGTCCTCGAAGGATTGCGAAGGGTTGTGTCGGAGAGTTACGGCACAGGGCATCACATGGAGTATGGCGATGGTTCGCACGATCCAATCATCGAGGCTGCGGGCGTGCGCGTGTGGGCAAAAACCGGAACGGCGGAGGCGCCGCCACTCAAGATTGACCGAGACAACGATGGCGTGGCCGAGCGAATAGTGACCGATGCTGACCATGCGTGGTGCGCCGCGCTTGTCGGCAACCCATCCGACGGAATTCCGCGATACGCCATCGCCGTGATTGTTGAGCGCGGTGGCGGTGGTGGTCGCACCGCAGGTCCGGTGATGGGTGCAGTGATCAGAGCGTTGGTGAGTGAGCACTACCTCGGTGCAGAGGGCAGCGCGAACTCTCGCAATCCGATTTCGGTGGGAGCCACTCGGTGAGCAGTTTCAATCGAACGGGAGCGCGAGCAACAACGACCGCACCAGCACGCACCAGCATCCATGATCGCTTTGGCTTTTCTTGGATTAATGTTGGATGGATCCCCGTCATCTGTGCAGCGTTGTTGACATGTATCGGCATTGCAGCGATCGCGACGACCGAGCCGGGTTTGGCGGTGAGGCAATTGGTTTATGCGCTAGTCGGCGTGGCGGCGGCGGCCTTGATTGTCGGACCGATTCCGGCCACCGTCGAACGGTGGGGACCATGGATCTTCACGCTCACGATCGGTCTTCTCGTCGTGCTCGTTGCACCTGGTGTGCCCGAGGCCATCGTGCGCGCCCGCAATGGCAGTCGCTGTTGGATCGATTTCGGACCTGTGGATATGCAGCCGGCAGAATTTGCAAAGATTGCGTGGATTGTGGCGGGTGCGTGGTGGTTGCGCCGAACTGCGGATGTGCGCAGCCATCTGGGACTACTCCTCCCGATCATCTTGACCACCGTTCCCGTCCTCCTCATCCTCATGCAGCCCGACTTGGGGACGGCGCTGTTGTTCTTTCCAACACTGCTGGCGATGCTGCTTGCGCAAGGTGCGCGACGATGGCACTTGGGGACAATCGTGTTGAGTGCGGTCGTGCTTGCATCTGCGTCCTATCCCGTTCTCAAGCCTCACCAACGGGCGCGCATCGATTCGTTGATAGCGCAATTGACGGGCGATGATCGGTACAACAGCACGAGCGGATTTCAAGCGCGTAGCGCCCGCAGACTGGTGGGGTGCGGCGGTGTGTTTGGCAATGGCGAAGAAGCAGCACGGAATCTCATCCGCTTCAACGCACTTCCAGAGGAACACAATGACATGATCTTTGCTGTGGTCGCATGTCGGTGGGGTCTCGTCGGAGGAATCGCGGTGATCCTCCTCGAGGCTGGAGTTGCCGCAGGGGCGATGTGCGTGGCGGTCGCTGCGCGCTCACCATTTGGTCGATTGCTTGGCAGCGGTGTTGGTGCAATGCTGGGTTTTCAGTCATTCGTGAATGTCGGCATGACCATGGGAGTTCTTCCCATCACTGGTTTGACGCTGCCATTCGTATCTTTTGGTGGTTCGAGCATCCTCGCTTCCTGGATCGCAGTCGGCTTGCTCTTCTCGGTCTCGGCCCGAGATGCTCGGCTTGGGGCGATGACCGGTGGCAGTGCGCGTCGGGTGCTGGCATGAACGATCTGCCTTCGGCGCAATCCAATGGACCGACCGATGAGTTTCGCGCTGCGATCCATGCATACGGCATCGAAGTGGAATCATCCGAGTTGGTGCTCTTGACGCGATATCTCGATCTTCTCTATGCAGCGAATGAGCGAATGAATCTCACCGGGATTCGCGACCGAACAGTCGCGTGGATGCGTCACATCTTTGATGCGCTGACGCTCCTGCCGACGCTTCAGCAGAGCGAGGCGCGCAGTGTCGTCGACATCGGGAGCGGCGGAGGGATCCCCGGCCTGATCCTCGCGATCGTGATGCCGAGCGTTGAGTTCACTCTCGTTGAATCCACTGGGAAAAAGGCTCGATTCCTTGAAGAGACGGCGTCGCAACTGGGTCTCAGCAATGTGCGTGTGCGCTGCCAGCGCGCAGAAGTGCTCGGCGCGAAAGAGCTCCGTGAGGTCATCGATGTGGTCGTGAGTCGCGCGGTGGCTCGACTGCCGATTCTGCTGGAGTTGTCGCTGCCGATGGTGCGGCATGGCGGGATCTTCATTGCCGTGAAGGGTGAGCAAGCCGCAGCGGAAGTTGCTGCGTCAGTTCACGCGCTGGGCGAACTGCGTGGAGTGGTCGTCGAACAATTGCGTACTCCAACTGGAACACTGGTCATCGTCGAGAAGTCCGGCAAGACCCCCAACCGCTATCCGCGCGCTGTCGGGGAGCCAGAGCGTTTGCCGCTCTGAGCGTTGCGAGAAATCACTCCTGTGTTTGCTTCGCCGCAGTCGATGGACGCGCAGTGTGCCTCATGCCAACACAGGAGGGTCGTCCCGTCTGCATCGAGAGATGTTCTTGCGAAGAGGTATTCGGTGTTGCCTCATCCAACGCCTCTTGCGCTCTCCGCCACGATTCGAATTGTGTGCGGCGATGTCGTGCAGCCTCGCGTGCGCGCAATGCGTCCCTCAGCAAACGAGCGGTGGAGCGTTGCTCTGTGTACTCAACCCAATCGCCATCTGGTTTGTTTTGATACCAACGGTTTTCTCGGTGGGCATACACCCGACCATCAAGCCCGATAAAGAGATTCTCCTGTGATGGGTCCACCGTCAACGCGTCGGTCACCGAGCGCGGGTGCGCGTCGAGTCGCAGGGATCGCTCCGCGGCACTCTCGCGACTGCTCCACCAGGATCCCTCCCACGGATTCCACCAGGACGAGAGATCAGCACCAGGGGGCGGCGAAACTGGAGTGAGTGAACGAATGAACTGCGCCTCGCAGAACTGCCCAGTCGACGGAAGATGCGCGAGAGCTCCCTCCCATCGAGAGTGCTCTGGAATCTCACTGAGTGCAGTGGGGAGCGTTGAGGGATCGACCCACGACCACGAATTGGTATCGAGCCCATCGCACGAGTACCACTCGCCTCCATCGACGATGTAGTACACGCCAGTGTCGATCCGAAAGAGAGGCGAGGTGGAGTTGGTGCAACCTTCCAGCGCCGTGGGAACGATCACCTGAAACTCTGCAGGCGTGGTCATCGCGAGCGCGTCGGCGGGCAAGAGCCTGTGCGGGAGATGCGGCGCTGGAACGGGGAGCGACATCGCGTTCCAGTTCATCGACGCGAGCAAATCGTCCAGCGGGATGCGCAGAGTCAAACCAAAAAGCGCCTGCATGACAGCATCACGAATCGGCACGATTCCCGCTTCGTCCGTGGGAAATCTCATGGCGGGAAGGGTGAGATCGCTGACTGTCACATCGCGCGAGTGGTGATCGAGCATCGAACGACCGCAGATGTTGACAGTACCAATGCAGGAGTCGGTTGCGCCATGCAATTGCACCCTTGTCGCACACTTCACAAAGAGCGTTCCATCGCGCCACTCGTCAACATGTGGAGAGCTCAGTGTGACGCGATCACCCTGTGCGGTGATCGCCGTTCGAGGCCATGAACGAGACGAAGCGGAGTCCTGTGGGGAGTGTTGGGTCTGTGCTGCGGTACACCTGGCGAGCACGATCACCGCAACGGAACAGAGTCCAACAACGACCAAGCGATCAGAGCGCAGATGCGCGCGAAGTCTGGAAAGGAATTCAGTGGACGAGTTCATGTCCCGTGTTGACATCAACGAACTTCCACTTCATCAGTTTTCCGATGCGCTCGATGACCAACCATGCGATGTCTTCGTCGGTCACCATGAGCAGCATCTGCACCACAGGGTCTTGGTTTGGAGCGAGTTGGAATTCGATTCCAGGTCCGTACCAGATGTCACCTCCAGCCGATTCTGGAAAAATGTTGAGCGTGGCGAGACTGGTCTGGAGCCACTTTCGAGAACCGAGGGTTGGGTTCCCCGCGTTCGTTGACGCAGCAGATGGAAGAATGACCAGGACGCGCATGGGATGCGAGATTAGGACAACTGGCTTTTGTGCGGGCTCTGCGACGAATCCAACAATGGTTGCGAGACCTCGACCGCTCTCGCCGGATTTGAAGTGTCGCGCGCTTTCCCACGAGCCGCCATCCGAATGCGTTCGGTCCGCAGCGGGGTGATCTTTCCAACGATGCCAATCGCTTGCAGCCCTCGGACTTCCCAGTACGTGAGGTCGAACTCCCACCACTTGTGTTGGACAGTGCAGGCCGAGGGATCGTGATGATGATTGTTGTGCCAGCCCTCGCCAGCTGCAACGAGCGCCACGAACCAGTTGTTCCTGCTCTGCTCGCCGGTGTCATGATTGCTATAGCCGAACATGTGTGTCAGGCTATTCACACTCCATGTGATGTGCCAGACAAGCACGGTGCGCGCGAAGACTCCAAAGAGCACGACGCTCGTCCCAAAGAGAGCTGCCTCGGTCAACGGCGTCCCGGCGAGTGCGGCAATTCCAAAGGCGAGCCCAAAGTAGACGATGGTCTGTCCAAAGTAGATAACCAGTGGCGCAACGGGGTGACGCTCGAGCCAGAAGTAGAAGGGATCCTCCAGGATGTCCCGTGCGAAACGCGAATAGTTTGAGACATGCGTCAGGTCATGATTGCGCAAGAAGAGCCATCCCATGTGACTCCAGAGAAATGCCACGAGAGGAGAATGCGGATCGTCGTGCTCGTCACTATGAACATGATGCTTGCGATGCGTTGCGACCCAGCGCGCGGGTGTGTCCTGCAGGCAGCAGAGCGCGAGCGTGGTCAGTGTCCACTCAAACCAACGGGGCACCTCGAAACTGCGGTGTGCGAGCAGTCGGTGATAGCCCATGGTGATGGCTTGCCCAAAGATGTGGACTCCGACCAGACACACGATCACTCCAGTCCACGAGAAAAAGATTGGCAACACCACCAGCATTCCAAGCCCGTGCACCACGATGACCGGCAACAGGTAACGCAAAAACACTTCGGTTGGAATCGTCGCGGAGGGGCGCATCATGGGCGCAACCGAGGAAGCCTGGCTGATGTTCATGCGTGTGTTTCTCGAGCGACCGAACCTGTCATGACCCATCCGTGGGGGATGACTCAATCGCCCGGAACCTCCACAGATACTAGCGTGGAACGATCACCGTACCTGCAATGGTTCAATGGGCCGTTCGAGCCGTTCCATCTCTTCGTCACTCATCCACGGAAGACTGCGCAACTTTTCGCGGAGTCGGTCGGGCATCGGTCGACCGAGTCGCTCATGGGGCGGTCTGCTCTTCCACCTTCGATGCACCCACAGATACTGTTCTGGAGCACGGCGAATTCCCATCTCGATAGCACGATTGAAGCGAGCCGTGACATAAAAGAGTGGATCGGGCTGATCCTTCCACTCGTGTGGATAGATGATGTCAAGGTCGTCTAACTCGTACGAAAACCGGCTCTGGCAGCGTCGCGCTGCTCCCGCGACGATTGGAATGTCGTAGCGCATCGCCAGGAGTCCAATAGATTTGTAACTCGACGCGAGCCGCCCAAAGAAGGGGACGAATATGCCGTCATCGCCTGCATTCTGGTCCGCGATGAACCCGATGCGACCGCCGCCCTCGATGACCCTTTGAACTTCCGTCGTTGCTCCCCACTTGGTGAGCACCTGAAGCCCGCGCGCCTGGCGGACATCGCGAATCCACCGATCGATCCAGCGATTGTCAAGTGGGCGTGCAAGTGCGCTCATGTGAAATCCCAGGAGTGCGAGCACGAATCCGAGAAGTTCCCAGTTGCCGCAGTGCCCGGTGACAAAGATGATGGGATCGCGACCAACGAGAAGTCGCAGAGGCTTCCCGATGTGGTTTGGCTTCACATAGTGTGGCCATGTCGTTGGAGTCAGCAGGCGTGGAATGGCGACCGTCTCAACCATGAACATCTGAAAGAGACTCTCGACAGATCGCGAGGCAAGTTGGTGCACCTCGTCACTCGAGAGGTGTGGCAGACTTCGCGCGATGTGGCCGATCGCACGCTCGCGGTGGCGTTGCACGGCACGAAAATAGAGTCGACCGCACCCTGCGGCAGTCCGCATGTTTTGGTCGATCCCGCACATGTGAAAAACGCCAAAAAGCCCGCGCAAGACTGCGTACTGCGCAAAGTCGACTGTGAGGTTCAGGGCGCCTTCGCGACGCAATGGAATCCGATCAACGCTCTGGAGAGCCAGTCAGAATCTGGAAGCGGTTCCAATTCAGCACTGGAACCTGCGCAGCGTTCGATGCGCGAATAAACGTCTGATAGGAGTCGTACGCGCGAATGGCGGCGAGCGACGCCGCGTACGCAGCATCGTCCTCACCCATTGCCGAGCCCGCTTGCGGACGCGGCGGGACTGCACCGACAACCACAAAGTCGACATCGGGGCGGAGTTCGTCGCCATCAACAATCAAGCCACCCCACTCTTTGATTTTCGCTCGGATGTAGTCAGCTTCGCCATCGGTGACTTTCCCATCACTGTCCACGTCAAACTTGCCGAAGACCATGAACTTGTACTGGTAGGTGGGGCTGTACACAGCATTTGCGAGGACATTGCCTGGCTTGACGGTCTTGCCTGTTTTCTTGCGGGTGACTCGTGCGGTACTCGTCGAGTCTCCAACCTTGATGATTTCAACACTTGCAATTCCCGGAGTCTGCGTCTCCGTCTTGGGGTCAAAGAGAATTTCCGATGCATCCGAATAGACCTCGAAAGTCATACCGGGGCGAACCCGATCCTTGCTTCCGAGTGAGATGTACACCTGATCTTTGACCGTGGAGAGATCGACGACCTTGCCATCCACCAACAGCGATGGGTCGCCAGGACTGATTCGGAATCCTTCGAGTTGTTTTTGGAGGACGGCGATTCGTGCTGTGAGCCCTTGATTGGATGCCACCAAACTTGCCTGTTTTTCCTGCTCTTCTGCGAGTTGGTTGGCGAAATCGGCAGCTGCAGCCTCGCGCGCCTGAACGACTTCTTCGCGAAGTTGCGTGTACTCCGATTGCGCACGCTGGCTCGAATCACGGTAGGCACCGATGGAGTCCTCCAGCTCCGCGATCTCTTTGAGAGTCGCGTCCTCTTTCGTCTGCGCCTCTTCGAGCGCAGAAGCGAGTTGCTCTGCGGACTGCTTCGCAATGTTTTCTTGTTCGACGGCTTTCGCCGCCGCCGCCGCCGCCTTCCCCCGAGCTTCGTCAAGCGCTTGCTTCGCATTCTCGTTCTCGCCGAGGTCCAGTGCATCGCGAACGGTGGACGCGTCGCCCACGGTTTCGCCACAGGCGACCACAAGAATCTCTTCCTGTTTCGCAAGCAGCATGGCGACGAGCGTCATCTTCTCGCCCGCAGCCTTCTCTTTCAGCTCAGCGCCCGCCCCATCGTTCAGGAATGAACTTTCCACAACGGCTGTCAACGCCGCCGCGCTCTTTTGTGCAGCCTCTGTTTGCTTACCCTTCTCGATGTAGAAGGCCACCGCCGTGGAGAGCGATAGCACCGTGAGGATGACGAAGACAGCGAGTGCGACCAGAGGTCCAGACGATCCAGATCGAATAGCCATGAGTCCAGTAGTGTCTACGCAACACCCAACCGCCGTCAAGTCCAATGTTCAATTGCGCTTGCATAATCGCAGGTTTTCTGTCACAATGTCGATCCGACGATTTCTCTGATCGCGCTTGCGGTCGGCGTCGTTTTTGAGAGGAACACGAAGTGCCAAATACTGAATCGGCGAAAAAACGAGTACGTCAAAATGTAGACCGCAGCGCCCGCAATCGCTGGCGTCGAACCAAGGTGAAGGACGAAACCAAAGTGTTCCTCAAGGCGATCCACGATGGCGACAAGACTGCTGCGCAAAAGTCATTGAACCTGTTGTCGGGAATGCTCGATCGATTCGCTCTAACGCCGACGATGCACCGCAATACGGCCGCTCGCCGCAAGAGCCGACTCGCACGTCGTCTGAACACACTGACCGCTGCAAAGACTGCGTGAGCGGATGGCAACTCGACGGACCGATGGGTCCTCGAAATCTCGTCGCCCAAGTGCAACTGACAGTCGCAAGGTCGCGACCAGTTACTTTGATCGTTCCCAGCAGCCCTTGGAAATCTTGGCGCTCCTTGCGCCACTGGTGATCTTGTACGAAATCGGATTGGTGGTGGCGTTGCGAGGAACGGACGGCACTCTCACCAATGGTGCGCATGATGGTCTGCTGCGGTTCTTCGCCAATTTCGGCGTGGACGCTGCGCGATTGAATCTGCCAGCGTTAGCACTTCCTGCGATTGCGCTGCTCGTCGTGATGATTGTCTGGCAGATCCTCCTCCGAAAGCCCTGGACCATCCATCTGCCAACGGTTGCTGGCATGATCGCCGAGAGTGTGCTGTTTGCACTTCCGCTCCTCGTGATTGCGCAGTTGGTTTCACGTGCGTTTGTCCCTGCGGCTCCAGAGTCCATCACTGAACTGGGAACATTTGGTCGGGTGGCAATGAGTATTGGAGCAGGGCTCTACGAAGAACTCATCTTTCGGATGGTGGTGCTCTCGTTGCTGCACAGCGTCTGTGCCGATCTCTTTCAGATGTCACAGCGATGGGGGATCGCGATTGCCGTGGTGGTCTCCGCAGTGCTCTTCGCGCTCTATCACCCGCTGCACACGAGCAGCGGCACACTGGACCTGCGACGTGCGACCTTCTTTGTCGTTGCGGGGCTTTTCTTTGGCGTGCTGTTCGTGGTCCGCGGCTTTGGAATTGTGGTGGGAACGCACGCGTTCTATGACATCGCTGCCGTCGTCCTGCTCGCACCCGAATGAGTGCGGTCACGAGATAGACTGCCCAAGAGCGATGAAACTCAACGCATCACGTCTCGTCGTTGTTGGTCTCTCTGTGGTGATTGCCATTGGCGTGGGTGTTGCAGCGTGGTGGTTTGACCTCGACCTTCCTGCATCGGACAGGGAGCGCACGGCTCCAATCGAAGACCTTGTTGCGCCGAGCCCGCTCTCGGCACAAGAGCGCGCAGCGGTCGAGGCGCGCAAAGGGCTCGGGACGAACGTGCAACTGGATGGGGGCGCGTGGGTGCAAGTCGCAGGGAAGGATGGCAAGGTCGCACAGCAATACACGGCCGCCCGAATCGATCCACAACCCGGTGCGTTCATGGCGATGGCGGATCCACGAACTGTTTTCTACTTTGAAGATGGACGAGTGGCGACGCTTCGAGCCAACTCAGGGCGTGTCCATGTCCCAAATCGAGCGCTCGAATCGGGAGAGTTCAGCGGCGATGTTGTGATTCGGGTCTATCGCCCCCAACCCGGAGCGTCCGTTGATCTGGCGAAGGACAGTCCATCGGTGATCTTGGAGTCGCAGAAACTCGAATTCGATCAAGTGCTTGGGCAGATTCTCTGCGACGGCGCATTCCGTTTGACCACAGACCTGCTGACATTCGATGGCGAAGGGCTTGATCTGCTCCTCGGCAGAGATGGACCAGAAGGAGGGGGACAGTCGATTGAGCGATTGACCGTCGCACATCCGCTGGGACCAATCGTCATTGATCGGGGACGCCAGCGTCGAGTGCCAGTGAGTGCGCTCCCGTCACCGATGCCGACGACACCGGTGCAAGTGACGCCCATGTCCTCCATCTCGTGGCGAGAAAGTTCGTCCGAGTCTGGACTGATTCCGATGGCTGGGATTTCGCTCGCTGCACCGCAGCAGAGTTCGAAGTCCGTGTCGCCACAGCCGCAGTCCGAGCGGTTTTACCGCCTCGAACTGCACGATGATGTCGAGGTGTTGCGCTACTCGGGTTTGGAGAAGGCATGGACCAAGGGTGATCTCCTCGTCGCGATCTTCACGCTCAAGAACGATCTCGTCGCACGGGAAATGGTGATGGAGGTGCCAGCAATTCCGCCTGCCTTTGCGACGGTCGGGGCTGCGGAATCGCCGCGACGCGTGCCTGCGCTGAGTCTCTCATCTCACATCGCACTGGCGACCATCGCGGCGCAATCCACGGCGGAACCAGAGGGCGACCTTCTTGTGATTCGGTTTACTGGACCTCTGAAGTTCGAGCCTGCGAGCGAGTCCGACATTCTCCCGCAGAGAAGCCAAGACATGCGAGTTCACATCGACGGAGAGGAAGTCGAGATGGCGAATCATGTTGGATTGGCACTTCGAGCCAACGATGTCGACATGGATCTGGTTCGTGATGAGCAGGGTCATACGGCGCCAAAGTTGCTCGTTGCAACGGGGGAAGTCGAGGCGACTGATGTTGCGCAGACACTCTGGTGCGATGCGCTGCATGCCCAGTTCGAGAGCACTGCGACAACACCTCCAACCGCTGCTGGCACCGCGGATGATCTCGCAGGCGATCCGGTGTTGGGATCTGCGCAGGCAACCCGTGTGGATGCGGAGCAGGGGGTGCAGATTCAATTGAAGGATGGCGCGCGAATTTTTGCCGATGGAATGACCGCGTTTCCGCCGCAGGGTCGTGCGGACCTGCGCGGTCCCGGTCTCACTCTGTTTCGAGCTGGGGTTGCGATCGACGGGATGTCGGAGTTGACGGTCGATGATCGGAAACGCACCGCTCACTCTCCACAGGGTGGACATGCGCGCAGTTGGTCCCAACCGATCGTCTCGCCAGAGTTGCGCGGAAAAATCGCACTTCCTGTGCCGCCGAGTTCAACTCCAGAGATGGACGCGAAGTGGACTGGAGCGATGACCTACACCGATCGTGCAGCGGCGGGTGCAGTGTTGGATCTCTCCCAAGACGTCAAGATTCGTGCGCAGCCGCGCGGCGAAGAGTTTGACGCACTCGATGCGCAGCATGTGCATCTCGAAATGGATCGTCGTCAGTCGGGTGATGGATCGCTTGCGTCTGCTGCCCGTTCGACAACGGCGACTGCGACAGGGGGCGAGGTGCGTCCGCGCAGGCTCATCGCAACCGGCGACGCGCGAATCGAAAACCAGTTGTGGACGAGTGCAGAACGCACTGGCGAACCTCGCCTCTTTCAAGTGCGCGGGCAGTTGATCGACTACGACGCGGTCACCGGTGAAGCATCTGTTCCCGGAGCTGGCAGTGTGCTGGTCTATCTGCCTCCCGGCACTGCGAGCAGTGAAAAGGCTGCGCAGACGCGCGAGCGGGACGCTCATGTGGCGGGTGGTGGCATCGAAGGTGTGAGCCGATTCCGCTTTGGCGGGGGGATGCATCTGAAGCGACTCGTCGATCAGCAATATCTCATGACCATGGATCAGTCTGTCGAACTCGTGCGCGCAGGACCCGCCACGGAAGAGACACTGACGCTCACCTGCGATCGGCTCGAGGCGACACTCGAGCGCTCGCCCACTGCTCCATCGAGTGATTCACAGCAGACGGCCTTCAATATCGGTGGTTCGGCTGAACTGCAACGAGTGCGCGGGATTGGTCGCTGCTTTATCCGAACTCCCCAGTACGACATCGAATGCGAAGAGTTTGATTACAACACTGTCACGCAGATCGCGCAGTTGCGAGCGCGACCGGGTCGGCTGGTCAATGTCTTGCCCAAGGGGCAGGGGACACCACTGCGGGCTGCAGCCATGACATGGGACATGACGACTGGTCGAATTCAGATTCGATCTGGTTCTGGCGCGGTTGGCCAATGAGCGTGCGCCAATGAGCGTGCGCCAGCGGAATGGCGCGGTCGAGTGCGGTCCTAAATCCGATCGCGAATCGTCCACAGGTCTGTGAAGAGTGGCGTGAATAGAGTTGCCCGCAAGTACGCGACGCCGGGCGATCCCCCTGTTCCCATTCGTGCGCCGATCGTGCGCTCGACCATCTTGACATGTCGATAGCGCCACTCTTGGATTCCTTCATCGAGGTCGACGAGCAATTCGCAGAGGGCGCGATCACCAGGGTGGTTGTGATAGATGGCGAGCAGTGTTTCCTGCAGCACGGGATCGCTCTCCGGCAGCGCCTGAAGCGGAGCCGCGAGCAGCGCATCTGGAATCACGTGCCCGCCGAGTTTGAGTCGGCGCAGGAATGACTGCCAGAGTGTGAATTCACCAAGACGATTCGTGAGCGTTATCCGCTCTGAACTGCCCTCTGGATATCGCTCAATTGCCGCGGCCTTGCGGTTGCCAAGAATGAACTCGAAGTCTCGAAACTGCGACGACTGAAAACCACTGGCGTTGGAGAGGAGAGAGCGGAAGGAGAGAAATGAAACGGGGCTCATCGTTTCGAGGACATCGATTTGACCAACCATTGTCTTGAGGATGGTGAGCATGCGCTTGAGTGTGGCGAGGGAAAGCGGATCATCGCCTGCTTCAAGCGCGCGCTGGAGATAGAGAGCCTCGTGAATCTGCTGCTTGAACCAAAGTTCGTAGACCTGATGAATGATGATGAAGAGCGTCTCATCGTGGTCGCGACCGCCAGAGAGCGGATGCTGGAGCGAGAGCAACTCAGGGACGCGCAGATATTGGCCGTAGGTCATGGTCACGAGGGCGAGGATAGGGGCTGAGAGCCGATGACCTTGGGAGGCGCTGGAATCGCGGTCTGCATCAAGACCATGTTCTGGTATTTCTCGCTTGCCACCATCAACTGCGCGTGTGTTCCTGCGGCGGTGATCTCGCCGCGTTCAAGCACCAGAATCAAGTCTGCATGTTGAATCGTGCTGAGCCGATGAGCGATCACAAATGTGGTGCGGTCCTGCACGAGACTCATCAGTGCGAACTGGATCAGTCGCTCGCTCTGGGAGTCCAGACTGCTCGTGGCTTCATCGAGGATGAGGATCCGTGGATCTGCGAGGATGGCACGTGCGATGGCAAGGCGTTGTCGTTGGCCTCCAGAGAGCCGCACGCCGCGTTCGCCGATGCGTGTGTTGAGTCCCTGCGGGAGCGCATCGATGAACTCGATGGCGTGCGCCAATGTCGCGGCTCTTCGGACGAGCGCATCGGATGCGACGCGATCTCCGTACCGAATGTTGTCGGCCACCGAGCCATCGAAGAGGAAGACATCTTGTTCCACAATCCCAAGCGCGCTGCGCCACGAATTGAGGGCGATGTCGCGAACGTTTCTGCCATCGACTGTGATCGCACCGTTGGTGGCGTCAAAGAATCGTGCAACCAGATTGCAGAGCGTGGTCTTGCCGCTCCCGGATGGACCAACGAGTGCGATCGTCTGCCCTGCCTTCGCTGCAAAGGAAATGTTGCGAAGGACATCCTCGGTCGCGCCGGGGTAGCGATACGCCACATCATTGAAGCAGACATCTCCAGTGATCTCTCGCTTGGTCAACCGCACCGCAGTCGGTGAATCTGGCATCTCTGGTTGTTCCCCCAAGAGGTCGAGAATGCGATCGAGCCCCGCAAGATTTGCTTGGAAGGCGGTCGCGCTCGATGCGAGCATTTGGATGGGGATGAGCAGCATCATCACGTATGTCAGGAAGAGGACGAGGTCGCCGGCGGTCAATGTGCCACGCAAAACTTGCGTGCCGCCATACCAGAGCAGCGCAGCGGAAGCCACGGGAATGAAAAGCGCCCATGCCAGATCGATGCCGCGCGACCACCACCACACCAACAACTCTTGGCGAGCCATCAAGTGCGTGCCTTCCGTGTACCTCAGACTCTCTGTGCGCGATCGCGCGAATCCGCGGACCACTCGCATGCCGCTGAAGACTTCGGTGGCATGAGCATCGATTCCATCGCGTGTGACTTTAATGTCGCGGTACATGGGTCGAATGCGACCGATCCATGTGCGATGTGTCAGCACGATGACGGGAAGCAACACCAGTGCACCGAGCAGCAGCCTCCAGTCTGTGATCGCCAGAACGGCCAGGCTGCCGAGCAGTTGTATCACTGCGCGCCAGGGGTTGTAGAGCATGCTGAAGACAAGATCGCCAACACCGGCACCATCCTCACGAAGTGTGGCGACGAACCCGCCCGTGCGCATCTGCTGAATCCGAGAGAGCGGAAGGCGCATGGCTTGTGAAAAGACGAGTCGCCGAACTCGATTCTGAACCCGCTTGACGGTGCGGGTTGCGAGCCACCGCCCGATGAGTCCAAACACGACTGCGACAAAGGAGATTGCGATGATGGAGATTGCAAGCGCGCCGAGCAGCCCGCCAGGTGTGTCAGTGAGCGTCCACGAGTGTGGAAACCACCGCGTCACTCTTTCGGAGAGCGGCAACCCCGAAAAGACATTGTCGATGGCGATCTTTGTCGCTGCAGGCGGGAGCAGTTCCAGCGATGCTGCCACGGATGCGCATCCGAGCGAGGCTGTGACCGATCGCCAATCGCTGCGGAGGAATCGCGCAAAGGCGCGAAGGAGCGGGAGAATCGAGCGCGATCGTCGAGCACTCACCTCCGTGCCATGGCGAGTGACGAGCGTCTTCTCGGCCCGACTCTGGCGCCGTCGAATCTCGGATGCCGATTGATATTCCCTGAAGCGTTGTCGACTCGACCAGAGGGGCATTGTCGGATGGTAGGAAGTTAGTATCCAACCCATGCCCACACTGACGCGCCTCGCCATCGGATCACTTGTTCTCCTGACCGCACTCTCTGTTGGAGCGACTCAACAGTCCAAAGATGCAACGCAGGGTGATGCAGCAAAGGCAAAGGCACAGGCTCCAAAAGCGCCAAAGGTCAAGCGCGGTCCTGGGTCTTGGTATGGAGTCGAACAACCGCCGAAGAAGTCCGCTGGTGCGGTTCGCATCGCTGCGTATAACTTGCTCAATCTCTTCGATCATGTCGACGACCCAACGCTCGACAACAAATGGGAGGAAGAGACGCTGCAGGTGACCGAAGATCGCGCGCAGTCACTTGCGAAGGTCATCAAGCGATTGGATGCTGACGTTCTCTTCTTGGAGGAGATCGAGTCAAAGGCAGCGCTCACCTGGTTCCGTGATACGTACCTCAAGGACATGGGCTACACGCATTTGGAGAGCTTGGATGCTGGCTACTACCGAGGCGTTGAGCAGTCAGTCCTTTCGAGATTTCCGCTCAAGAATCCACGCGTGTTTCTCGATGCGAAACTTGAAGTTGCTGCGGAGAAAGACGCAAGCGATGCCAAGGAACCAGCTGCGGTCGAAGGTCAGAGTGCCACGTCCGTGCCGAATGATCCCTCCAAGTTTCAGCGCAGTCCGCTCGCCGTCGACGTTGTGTTGCCCGGCGGGTACGAATTGACCGTGTACGCAATTCACCACAAGGCCGGCGGAAAGGCATTCGAGGGGCATCGGCAGGCAGAGGCCGTCAAGATCATCGAGTTGGTGCAGGCGGATCTCGCGAAGGATGCGAACCGGAATCTCTTGATCATGGGTGATTTCAACTCCACCCCGCTCTCCGATGTCATGAATCTGTACAGAGACGAGGGGTTTGCGACGGGGTACGACTTTCGGCCCTCGGCCGATCGCATCAAGCAGAAAGACAGCAAACTTCCTGACGCAGAGCGCGATGCGCTTCGAGACAAGTACACGACACATGAGTCAGGTCGTCCAATCGATTACATCATGATGTCAAGCGGATTCGTGAATGAAGTGGTCGCGGATTCGTTCTTCATACTTTCAACACTGCACCCCAGCGAGGAATACAATTACAAGACCGATCAGCCGCCCGCAGGCTATGCGAGCGACCATTACCCCATTGCGATTGACTTCATGCCCCACGACACAACTCAGCAGAAGGGGAAGTCGAAGTCAGCGAAAGCAGCCGCATCGCCTCGTTGACATCCTTGTCTCCGCGTCCCGAGATATTGATGACGATCGTCGTATGTTTCTGCATGGAACGAGCTAACTCGACCGCATGCCAGACGGCGTGCGAGGTCTCGAGCGCTGGGATGATTCCCTCTTCTCGAGCGAGCAGTTGGAATGCCTCGAGCGCCTGCGCGTCCGTGACACAGCAATAGTGCACGCGACCACGGTCGCGCCACAAGGAGTGTTCGGGCCCAACACCTGGATAGTCCAGCCCGGCGCTGCATGAATGCACAGCTGCAGTCTGACCCTCGGGAGATTGAAGCACATACGAGTACGAACCATGCAACACTCCTGGTGCGCCTCGCGAGAGTGGTGCAGCGTGATCGCCGGGAGTGTTCCCTCGACCTCCCGCCTCGACACCCACCAGTTGAACTTCTGCATCGTTGATGAATGGCGCAAAGATTCCAGCGGCGTTCGATCCTCCACCGACACAGGCGACGATGCATGTTGGAAGCACTTTGAATTGTTCCAAACACTGTGCTCGACATTCGCGTCCAATGACGCTTTGAAAATCGCGCACGATGGTTGGAAAAGGATGTGGTCCAACGACGCTGCCCAAGATGTAGTGCGTGTCTCCAACCGACCCCATCCAATCGCGCATTGCTTCATTCGTCGCATCCTTCAGCGTGCGGGATCCAGAGGTGACTTCGTTCACCTTCGCTCCGAGCAATCGCATACGAAAGACATTGAGTGACTGACGACGGATGTCCTCGGACCCCATATAGATTTCACATGGGATGCCAAAGTGCGCACAGGCGGTCGCGGTCGCTACGCCATGCTGCCCGGCGCCAGTTTCCGCGATCACTCGCTTCTTTCCCATGCGTTTCGCAAGCAAGCCCTGTCCAATCGTGTTGTTGATCTTGTGCGCCCCAGTGTGCGCAAGATCCTCTCGCTTGAGCAGGATTCGAGCGCCGCCGGCGAATCGTGTGAGTCGTTTCGCATCGGTGAGGGGTGTTGCACGACCAACAAAATGCCGAAGCAGCGACTGCACTTCCTGACCAAAAGTCGGATCGTTCTGCGCAGCGATGTATGCGCGCTCCAACTCATCCAAGGCGTGCACCAATGTCTCAGGAACGTAGCGTCCGCCGTAGGGTCCAAATCGATCTGGAAGCAGGGTGGCAGTGGGGGCGTCGCTCATGGAGGGTGTGCATCGGTGCGAGGAGCGAGTCCGCCGCTGGCGCTCCGTGGGCGCACTCGGATGATGATTCGTCGGACTGGTCCCGAGAGTGCGTAGAGAACGAAGACAGCGCCGAGCGCGAGTTGAAACCACCACACAGCCAGTGCCAGCGGAAGCATTAGCCATGCGACGAATGAAAACGTCTGCCGCCCGCGCAAGTATCGATTGACGACATGCTCATAGGGCAATCGCGAGATCATCGCGGCGGAGACCAGCAATGTCGCCAGTGGCAGAAGCAGTGCAGATGTTTTCTCGAACCCATCCGATGGCAGTTCGTGAAAGCGCACCACCGAGAGGTGTTGGTGGAGCAGGATCAAACTTGCCAGCGTCCCCGCTGCGCCAGGTGAGGGCAACCCGCGAAAGTAGCGGTGGTCAACCTCGTGGGTTGAAGGCGTCTCTGCGTTGAAGCGCGCCAACCGGAGCGCGGTGCAACAGATGTAAAAGGCTGCAATTCCCCACAGAATCTTGCCGTATGCGTTATCTGCTTCCGGCCCCAGGATCCCCGTGTAGTGCTCTGGTCCACCGTAGTAATAGCTGACGAGTCGCAACATCATGAATGCGGGAGCGACGCCAAAGGTGACCATGTCCGCCATCGAATCCAACTGCGCTCCAAACTCGCTCGCAGATCTGGTGAGGCGTGCGGCGAAGCCGTCGAGAGCATCAAACATCATGCCGAAGAAGACCAACGCACCAGCGATGGTGAGGGTGCTCCACCCCAACACATTGCTTGGACCAATGGGTTTGCTTGCGTAGTGGATCGCGGCGAATCCGCAGATCAGGTTTCCCAGCGTCAGCAATGTTGGCGCGACAGAGATCGACAGCAGCCGACGTCGATGCGGCGCGTAGTGGAGGTCATCGCGCGGTGGTGTTGGATTGACTTCCATCTGCATTCTCGCTGATCGGCGATGCTACGGGCGACTCCACAGGAAAGTGGTGGGCCTGAATCAAGGGAACAATCAGCAGCACGGATCGAAGCTGCAGCGCATGTGTCTGGCGATTCGAGTCGGTGAGGATCAACTCTCCGATCGTCGGAGGAGGCAATGCTGGCGGTCCCGTTGACGATCCGGTTGATTGCTTCTTGGAGCTCCATCCCGGCGAGATTCCCATGATGAGGAGTGCAGATCCGCGAGGCATGGCTGCTTCAAACCCCGCCGAGTGGAAGGGTTCTCTGCGAAGGGTGCGACCGCCGGGGACGGCACCACCACGAATAAACGCGGGGACAATCTCGAGGTCGGTGACCGCACCAGATTCGAGCGGAACCGTCCAACCTCGCAACAAAAGTTGGAAGAGCCCATCCTCGAACCGACGAGTGGCGCCATCAACGACAACTGCAACCTGACCACGAATTGGCAGGGAAGCAATCTGGGTCCAGGTGGTTGCCTGCCCGAGCCATGAACGCACATTCGCAAAGGTGCCGCCAAGTTCGACCAATGCACTGGGGACATCTCCGTATGAAACTTGCGCGACGCGCAGTCCATTCGCTGCGAGCCTCGCCTGGGTCTCCGCTGAGATCTCCGACGGTGGATGCGCATTCCAAAACGCATCGAGCAGCGCATGGTCGTCGCTGAGTCTCCACTGGATGACTGCGATGCCATCAGTCGTTCCATCGTCCACTGGCAGGGTGACGGTTTTCAGCGGTGTCCGGAGGATCTGGGTGTGGATGTCAGTGGTGGAATCGCTTTCGATGCCCCCATCGACATCACCCGCGACATCAGTTGGAGTCAGGGCGAATGGATCTGCGCAACTCTGGCAGAGCAGCAGCGCGCACACGAGTCCGGCGGAAATCCGCGATGGGAAACCCTGCGATGGGAAACCCTGCTGCTTCATGTCGCTGCGATCTGTGGCGTGTCGTTGATTCGATCAATCAAGCGGCGCAGCAGTCCAATGTGTTTCCGATTGTGACGGAACCACAGGCGTGGCGTTCCACCTGGGGCATCGTCACCCTCAAAGGTGTCTCCCTGCGAAAATCCGCCGCTTGCCAGCAATTCGCCGAAATCACGGTCAAACTCAGCGCAGGAATGCGACGGCAGGGGCGCATCAAGTCGAATGACGAACCGATCGTCGACATACCGGCTCGACTGATATCGGAGGTAGTAGTGCGCCACGATTTCGGTTGCCTCAGTGGGCGATCGCGCGATGCGATAGAGATGTTCGTCTTCGCGGCTGATCCAGCCAGTGTCGTGCATCGCACCGCGCACGAACCCCTCCCACTTTTTCCAATACCCAAGTGCGTGGCCATCCTCGCCATGACCTTCGACGAGCACGATTGGAATGATGGCATTGCGCCCCGTTTGCACCAGCGTCAGCGCCTCAAACAGTTCATCCTGTGTTCCAAATCCGCCAGGAAAGGCGGCGACCGCATCTGCATTTCCCATGAACGCAAGTTTGCGCGTGAAGAAATAGCGAAAGGTCAGCAACTTGGGATCATTCGCGATGACCGGATTCGGTTTGTCCTCGAATGGCAATCGGATGCTCAATCCAAATGCGCGCTCCGGTGTCGGACCCTCAATCCCCGCCTGCATGATCCCGGGTCCTGCGCCAGTGATCGCCATCCAACCCCGCTCTGCCAGCAGACGAGAAAACTCCACCGCCGCTCGGTAGTCCGGATGTTCGCGCGGTGTGCGAGCACTGCCGAAGATGGCGATCTTTCGCAGCGTTCGAAAGCGGTGAAACATCGTGAATCCAGCCCGCATTTCACGAAGCGCCTGTCGGACGAGTCGAAGTTCGCCTGTGGTGAGCCCGTCGTCGAAGAGTCGCAGCGAGGTTGCGACCATTTCGGCGACGACCAATCGCCGCTGCGCAAATGCGGGATCGCTTCTGTCCGATGGCGCGGCGAGGTCGACAATTGCGTCGATCGCAGTCCGAAGATGGGGCGCGATGCGTGGAGTGTGAGTGTTCATGGAGTCATATGTGCGATGGGGAGTAGCGGATGCAGTTCTGGTGCCGGCACGAACACTGGGAGCGGCGCGAGCGATCCAACAGGGTCGCCCAGCGTTCCGCGAACATCAATCTGGAAGAGTTGGTTTGTGACACCTCCCAGAACATCGCTGACGAAGGGCAGTGTTCCTCGGTTGCGCAGACGCAGCGCAAGTTCTGTGGTTTCAGTGTTCAACCATCCGTTGCCAGTGAGCAGGACATCGTCGCAGGTCAACTTGAACTGATCGAAGTGGAGTCGGTCTTGGTCGATCGTGAACTCGAAGTCTCCCTCCTTCACGACGGTGTTGAGCGCCAAACTGAGTTGCGTGATCTGAAGAATGGCGACTGCGATGGGAAGCTGCGCGAGCCGAGCTTCGGTGATCGATGCGGCACCGCGACCGCGGCGCGTCGCGATCCCTGTGCCGTCACCCCCGATTCCAACGCGTGCCTTGACGACCCCAGGTTGCGCGGCCGGTGCAGGTGACATCGCATTGACCCCATCGGCGGGAATTGCCAGCGCGGCCATTGGAACACCCAGCAGTGCGAGATCGACTTCATATCGATGAGGCTGCGCCATCTCGATGCGCGCTTCACCTGCGATGGCGCCTCCTCCCATCGCGCCCTGCATTGACTCGATCACAAGGTCTTGGCTCTCGGCGGACTTTCGCAGCGTCGCCGAGAATCCATCGATGTGTCGCCCCGCGACTGTCATGGTTCCCTGCGAGAGTTTCCCTTGGAAGGAGGTTGCGGTGGCATCGCTCGAAACCAGAAGTTCGACATTCGCACTCAATCGCGAAACCGCCTGACCCGCCGAGAGCGACGCGCCGTGCAATGCGATGTCGCTGCGAACTTCCGTGTGCGCCCGACCGTTCTTGTTGCTGAGTTGGATGATGGTGTTGGCTCGCAGGATGTCGGGGCAGGAGAAACCAATCTTATGGAATGAGTCGCGGGCGTCTTTCGGCAATGCTGCGACGACATCGCTGCCAGTTCCCATTGCCAGCAGGTCGAACGCACACTCGCCCTGCTCGATGGTGCCGCCAGCGTCGGTGGAGAGCCATCCCGCACCGTCGATGGATCCACCTGGAAAGTGACCACGAAATGGCCACACTTTCAGGTCGGTTCCTTTGGCCTCAATCCGCAGCGCGTCTGGGAACGTTATCGCGAATCGCCCCTCTGCACTCCCCAATGAAAGGTCATCGATCCATGCGGTCAGTGCGAACGATCCCTCGTGCGAATCTGCGCCGTTGGAGAAGGAGAACTCTGCGCTGTACTGACCCTCCGGGGAATATTCTCGAATGAAGTGTCTCATGCCATCCGCACCAAGTTGATCGACCACGTCTGCGATCAGCGGTCCGTGAATCAATCCGTGGGTGATGGAACCACCGAGTTCAAGCCGTCCAGTTGCGTTTCCATAGCTGCCGTCCATGCAGATCTCGCTCTGGTTTCCGCCACTGGGACCCACGAACCCCGTGAGGGCGTCGCACTCCACAACCTGATCGTGGATGCTCAACGATCCAGAACTGAATCGTGCTTCCACCGGACCGCCCGACAACGAGATTCCAAATGTCCTGGGAGTGAGTGAGAGTGAACTCTCGGTTGGCCCGCCAGAGAGCGGAGTCTTGAGCACGATCTCTGCGTCAAACTTGCCACTTGGTGAATAGCGCTCCCACAGATCCGCCGCTGCGTGCCGCTCCTCAAATGGGAGCAGATTGATCGCATACTCGGAGAGTTCCATGTCGTGGAGTTGGATGGTGAGGTCTGTCGATTGGCCGTCGAGTGAGGCGCGCCCGCTCGCTGCGATCTCTCCTCCGCGCCGCTCGCCAGTGAAGGAACGCACGATCACCGCATCGTCCTCGAGGCGAAATGTGCCCTTGCAGTCGTCCAAACCAAATCCCACTGGCCAAATGATCCCCTTGTCTTCAA
The DNA here is from genome assembly GCA_009691725.1 of Phycisphaerales bacterium. Taxonomy (GTDB): domain Bacteria; phylum Planctomycetota; class Phycisphaerae; order Phycisphaerales; family SM1A02; genus F1-60-MAGs104. The sequence continues at coordinate 21,293 of SIAP01000008.1, read as the reverse complement.
TGATTTCGTCGGCGGACACGACGGGATGGATGGAGCCATCGCGCAAGTGAATGTCGCAGGTCACATCGAAATCACCATCGTTTGCAATGCTAATCTTTCCATCGAGAGAAATCGTTCCAGTGGGATCCAGTCGCGCAAGAGTCGCACCTCCGCGCGACAGTCGGCTGCCGGGCCATCCATCCAATGCCTCACCAGCCTCTGGTGGAATCGCCAGCCACAGGAGTGGATTGAGGCGATCGTCTTTGAGCACGAACTCGAGTCGCGTGGGAGTTCGTTCGCTGGAAGGGGACTCGATCAGGTCGATCTCTCCCTCGAAAAGACCTTTGGCACCATCGAGCGTTTCAAAGGGAATGCCTTCGCCAAAATCCATTCGATCGTTGCGGATCGTGATCGCACCGCTCATCGCACGAATCGGATAAGGAAATGTCGTCGTGAGAATGTCTGCGTGAAGCAATCGAATGTCGCCCTCGACGGAGACATCCGCGTCTTCGATTGCGGGTCGAAGGAGCGTGAACTTGAAGGCGATTCGTCCACCTGGAGTGAATGCCCCATGGGCGATGATGCGGTCGAGTCGACCCGCGCGGATGGCGAGTTGGGAGATCTGTTGTGCATCGTTGTCGTGGGAGTCTGTCTGAGTGAGTGCGGCCAATCGGTTCTCGCAGGTCTTCAATTCGTCGACGGCATTCGCCACTTGCGCAGCGTCAAAGAGCACGCCCGCGGCCTGCAACGACTCGAAGCCCTCTTGCCAGAAGAGCCCTGCGAGCAGTCTCCGTTCTTGGGCAGGGAAACTGTCGAAGAGCGTGTCATCAATCGGCGCAGACTCGGCAGCGATTTCGAGTTCGACTCCGGCAGCGACTCCCATGTTGGTGATCTTTCCGTGCAGTGTCACGGGTTCGCCGTCGGGTCCAATTCCAGTCAGTCCGGCGATGTCCGCACTCGACCCCGAGAAGCGAACCGTCGCCTGAATGTGATGCAGCGGATAGGGGAAATCTTCAAAGGCTCCGCGTCCGTCCATGATGGACAAGACTCCCGAACTCTCAACGGGGGATGGTGTGACGGAGCCGTCCGCATTGTGTGTTGCCGCCGCACGCGACGCGGTGAAGTCCAAGTCGAACTTGAGTTGCGTCACTTGAAATGTCTTCATGAACTCTGCGGCGGATCGAGGAACTTCGATCGCCGTTTCTTGCGCCGTCGAACCGAGCGAAAAACTGGGGATCTTTAGGAGCAAGTGAAATGCGGCGCGATCGAGCACCTTCGCCACCCACTTCGCACGATCCTCCCAATCGAACTCTTCAATATTGAGTGTGGTCAAATCGACTCCAAGTGTCGCCCGCACCGGCAGCGTCGCCACTCGCCCATCCGGCGCAGTGTTGACCAGTTCAAAGTCCAAGTCGCGAAAGTCCAATCGGGGTCCGGTCACCTCCACAATGCCTGTTCGAAGTCGAATCTGCGGATCACCTTGCGCCGGACTGATCGTTTTTCCCTCGTACCGAACCCAATCTCCGAGCCCTTGGTGCGGCAGCGTTGCGCGGAAATCAGCAACTTCCACAACTCCGTGGAGTGGTTCGCCTGGACTCATGGAGAGTCGCACGGAATTCACCTGACCGCTGGTCTGTGCTTGCGCGACGAGGGCTCGATAGTTGCGCGGCAAGATGAGACTAAGTTCTTCACCAATGGAGAGGCCCACGACAAGGACCTTGAATGCGAGCGTGTTTTGATTCCATTCGCCCGTGACTTGAATTGGTCCATTGACTTGTGTGAGTTCCAGCAGTGACTGCATCGGGTCGATTGACGAGGGGCGAAGATGAGCCGCCGCGAGAAAACTGAGCAGTTGCACTTTGTCAGTGCGCTGCATGCGATGAAAGGAAATGTCGATCCCTTCCAGACGAGCACGATCGACGATGATCGCACTCCGCGTGGAGGCGCCTGACAATTCGTGCGCGAGCGTCTGAAAGTTGTAGATGCCTCCGTGCGTTGCATCCTCCACCGCAGTGAGTCGCAATCCACTGATGTCGAGGTCGTGAATCGTCGTTGGTCCAACCACGAGAGAAAAAAGGTCGAGATCGATCCGCAGGCGGTCGATCTTGGCGATGTCTCGCGTGGGTTCACTCCACTCTCGAGCAGCAAGCGTGAGCCCACGGATCTCTGCCTTCCCCCATCCGGTCCAGCGAAACGATTGGATGGTCACATCGCCGCCCGTCGCGTCGCCGAGCCGGTGGGCGAGGTACGCGCCGAAGATTGTTCCGTTCAGTGCGCACCCAATGCATAGTGCGGTCACGGCCACAATCGAGAGAGCGACGATCGCGAGCGGTTTCTTCCACTGGCGGCGTGATTGGATGGTGTTGACTGTCAACGGAACTTCATCGAGCAAGGGCAACGGGGAATGAACATGGGCAGATCACGGATGTTGGTCGATGGTAATACTCACAGGGTGAACGCCCCACATGACAGGTCGAGTGAGACGAATCACCGCCCACGTGCGAGAGCCCTCGTGACGGGTGCGGCGGTACGCGTGGGTCTTGCGACTGCGATCGAATTCGCCCAACGCGGCCACGATGTTGCGCTTGCGGTTCGGACTCTCGACGAGCGTGCGCACAGAGCCGTCGAAAGCGTTCAGCAGGCTGCGAGTGCCGCAGGGCATCACGGCATCAGAGTCGAACTGCATGCGGCGGATCTGAACGATCTTTCCGCCGTGAGCGCTCTTGGAAAGGCTGTCGCGTCCAACGGGGTCGATGTCTTCGCGCACTGTGCGGGGCGTTATGACGCGCAGCCACTTGGTGCGATCGATGGGCAGTACGCGCTTTCTCATTACTGCGTGAATGCGCTCGCCCCGCTCTTGCTTGCGCAAGCGCTCGCACCGACGCTCGCAACGAGCGCACTCCCTGCGGGAGGGGCGATTGTGTTTTTTACTGACATGCATGTCGAGGGGCGAATGTATTCCAATCACGCCGCCTACTTCGCATCCAAGGGAGCGTTGCAGGCACTCGTGGGCGCACTCGCAGTCGAACTCGCTCCAGGTATTCGCGTGAATGGGATCGCTCCAGGCGTGATTGCGTGGCCGGACGATGCAGATGATGCATTCAAGGCGCGGTACATCGCCAAAACGCCGCTCGGTCGCACAGGCACGGCAGCGGAGGCCGCGCGGTGCGCCGCATGGTTGGCACTCGATGCGTCGTATGTCACTGGAACGATTCTGCGTCTCGACGGTGGGCGATGGCTGGAGAGTTAACAGGTGTGCAGTCTGTCGAGTTGTCCGATGTCAGTCGCTGCGCGATCACTCGCGCCAACCGCGCTGCCGTGCAACCCGTCGCCAAGTGTGCGCCTGAATGGGATCACCCGCTTCATCCCATCTGCGGGCGGCGTCAACTGCACTCTGCGCACTCCCGCATTGTTCGGCCCACTTCCCCCACGCAAGTGCCCCCTCGCCGCGATTGCCAAGCGCATCATGCGCCGCAGCGATCTCCCACGTGATCGCCTCTGAGAGTCGCGCTGATGGTTCGAGTGCCAGGAGGAGCGTCAAGATCTCCTGATGGCGACCCAATCTTCTGAGAGCTTTCGCTTCTGGAACGCGGAGTTCGTTCATGCGTGGATCGAGGACGCGCGCTTCCCGTGCAAGCGTCAGAGCGCGCTCTGGATCGTCTGTGTGCAGCGCGATCGCCGAGAGTGCTGCGATTGGCCACGGGGAAGTTGGATCGATGGACTGTGCGGTGGTGAGCACCGCGGTTGCTTCATTGAACCGATCCAGTTGCGCGAGCGCCAATCCCTGAAAGAGCGGATGCTGGCAGTTGGTGGGGTCGAGCGCCCCGGCACGCGCGAAATAGTCAATCGCTGCCTCCATTTCACCAATGGTCTGCGCCGCCACACCGGCAGCGTTCAGCAATCCAGCATTTGGCGGGCAGAGTTCGACTGCGCGGCCATAGGCGTGTGCCGCCGACTGGCGGGCAGCAGTCTGAATTGTGGCCGTGCGCCCGTCGAGCGAGATCGCAATCTCAACCCGCGCGAGCAACTCGAATGCATCGCAACTGTTGGGAGCAACCTCGGTCAAGCGCGTCGCGATCGCCAACGCATCGGAGAGCCGATCAGAGTGCAACGCGGACTCGATCGCACTGATCGTTGCGCGCATGGCCGCAGGATCGTGTGGGTTGATCGCCTTCTCACTGGCGCCACGATCACATCCCACGAGGGACGCGGCGGTGATGCACAGTGCAGGCATCATCGAGCTGTAGACTTGGTTTGAAATGAATGCGATCACACTGGAGAAATCTTACCTACCCTGTGATCACGAGCCCGTCATTCTTGCGCGGTGGAAAGCGGCCGGCTGTTTTCACGCCCAAGCATCGAGTGATCGAGCACCGTACGCCATCTTCATTCCTCCTCCGAATGTGACAGCCGCGCTGCATCTGGGGCATGCACTGAATAACACGCTGCAGGATGTGCTGGTGCGTGTCGCTCGCATGCGGGGTATGAATGCGATGTGGATGCCTGGGACAGACCACGCTGGAATTGCCACCCAAACCGTCGTCGAAAAGCGGCTCCTGATGCAGGGAAAGCGGCGCACCGACTTCACTCGCGACGCATTTGTGGCACGGGTGCAGGAATGGAAGGACGAGTACGAGGCCGTGATCCTGGCTCAGCTGCGCGAGATGGGGGCATCCTGTGATGAGGCGCGCACCCGTTTCACGATGGATCCCGTGTGCACAGCGGCGGTGCGCGAGGCGTTCTTTCGACTCTTCCACGATGGACTGATCGAACGGGGCAAGCGATTAGTGAACTGGGATCCTGTGTCGCAGACTGCACTTGCTGACGATGAAGTGGAAATGGAAGAGGTCGATGGATTCTTCTGGTACTTGCGATATCCACTCGAGGATGGGTCAGGTCATGTCACCGTCGCAACCACGCGACCAGAGACAATGTTGGGTGACAGTGCCGTTGGCGTCAATCCACGAGACCCACGCGCTGCAGCACTGCGTGGCAAGCGTGTCCGACTCCCCATCGTTGATCGAGTGATCCCGATTGTTGAAGATGACTACGTGGTGATGGCAGTCGAGCATGGTGGCGATCCGCAGGATGTGAAGGCGCGCTTTGCCAGCGGTTTTCTCAAGGTCACACCAGCACATGACGCCAATGACTGGGAACTCGGGCGTCGTCACAACTTGCCCGCGATCAACATCATGGCTCCCGATGGATCCATCAGCGATCGACATGGGTGGAGCGATGTCTCGCCGGCCGCGCGCGAATTCGTGGGGCTTTCCAGAGAAGATGCCCGCACGCGGGTCGTGGCGTGGTTCAAGAAAGAGGGATTGCTCGAGAGCGTGAAGCCATATCGTCACAGTGTTGGGCACAGCTATCGAAGCCATGTTGCGGTTGAGCCCTATCTCTCCGATCAGTGGTATGTGCGCGTTACCGACGATCGACTCCGGGGCAGCGCGTTGCGTGCGATGGACCCCGCTCAGCACGATGGCTCGCCGGCATTCGCGGCGGGTGATGCGCATCTCGGCGACGGCGGACTCCAGTTCTTCCCAGCGCGCTACGCCAAGACATTTCAGCAGTGGCACGAAGGGATTCGGGATTGGTGCATCTCGCGACAGTTGTGGTGGGGGCATCGCATTCCTGTCTGGTCGAAGTCGTTTGATGGTGACCAAGACCTTCAAGAGACATGGACACAGCGTGGAGCGTGCACGATGCAGCGCACGCTTCCAGATGGGCGGATCGAACTCTTCGTCTGTCTGCCAGAGTCACTCGATGGATCACTGGGCGTGGAGTTGACTGCTGCAGGATTCGTGCAAGATCCAGATGTCCTTGACACATGGTTTTCCAGCGCACTCTGGCCGATGAGCACGCTCGGATGGCCCAATCCAGAGCGGTTTGGCATGGATCGACTGCTCGACACATTCAATCCCAGTGCAGTGCTCTCGACTGCGCGCGAGATCATCACGCTTTGGGTGAGTCGCATGGTCATGTTTAATCGGTACTTCCTGAAGGGTCGACTGCCATTTCACTCTGTGTTCATTCACAGCGTTGTGCAGGATGGGTTTGGGCAGAAGATGTCCAAGTCGCTCGGCAATGGAGTCGACCCACGCGACATCATCGCCACTCACGGCGCGGATGCGATGCGATTCGTCCTGACGCAGATGTCGACGGCGACGCAGGATGTTCGGTTGCCCATTGACATGCTCTGCCCTCATTCGCACGTGGCATTTGCTCCAAAGACGATCACGACTTCGGCGGGGCACATCGTCACCGCTCCGACGCAGACTTCGCCCACTGATCCATCCAAGGAAATGGTGACGGCCTATGGTGTTTTCGCCGGGCTTGTCACCGCGACCGCAGAGATGCCGCTTGCGCGCAATACTTCGAGTCGTTTCGACATCGGTCGAAACTTCGCGACGAAGTTGTGGAATGCCTCGCGCTTTGTGCTCGCGCAGTTGCCCCCATCGGCAGAGGAGAGCGCATCTGGCGCATCGGTGACGGCGCAGAGCTTGGCAGACCGCTGGATTCTCGCACGATTTGCGGCAACTGTTGCGCACATCGAAGAGTCACTCGCCCAGTACCAGTTCAATCCGATTGCCGAAGCCCTCTACGAATTTGTTTGGCGAGACTTCTGCGACTGGTACCTCGAAGCGATCAAGCCAACCGTCAAGTCCGATCCAGTTCAACAGGCGGTGCTCAGGACAGTGCTCGATGGAATCCTGCGCATCATGCATCCAGTGATGCCATTCGTGACAGAGGCGTTGTGGACGGCCGTGCGCCAAGTGAAGTGCGTGCCAGTGCGTGGACTCGATGTGCCAGATTCCCAATTGCTTGCGACGGCTCGCTGGCCCGAGCCGATTGCGGCGCATGACACTGCGAACACCATCGAATCGTTTGAGCGTGTCCAAGCACTCGTGACATCCATCCGCAATGTCCGCGGCGAACGAAAAGTCAACGACAAGCGCAAGATCACCCTTACCGCGCCAGCGGAAATCATGGCGATCGTGGTCGAGGGCGGCGGAATCGTCGAGACGCTCGCGGGACTCAAGGATGTGCGGCTGACCGATCCAGCGAATCGACCGAGCGATTCCGTGGCATTTCCGCACCTTGGGTGCGAGCTGCTCGTCTCGGGGCTCATGGATGCTGTCGACATCGGGGCAGAGCGAAAGCGCCTTGAGCAGACGATCATCGACCGAGGTCGCGCAGTCACTGGCTACGAGGGGAAACTCAACAATGGCGGCTATCTTGCCAAGGCAAAGCCGGAGGTGATTGAAGAGACGCGGCGTATGCTCTCACAAGCGCATGCGGACCTCGTTGCCGCGCAGCGCGCGCTAGAAGTTCTTTCGACGGTCCCGTGACGCACATGACTCTTGCATCCTGTTGCCTCCCGCTCAACGCGCTGTGGATGCGTGCCGCGCTCTCGTTGCCGGTGATCGCACTCGTGGCGTTTCCGTTCCTTGGGTGCGCCTCGCCGCGCTCGCAGCGCGACGCATCGGCTCCCACTGCGATGGCGCCTCCGATGAACTCACCAGTCGGATCGGCAACGGGCGACGGCGGCGGAGGTGCGATGGAGCCTGGTGACCTCACTGTCCGCGTCACCCCATGGCGAAGCGGCTCGCGAGAAGGGCATGTGATTGTGACCGATCACTTCATGATGCGCGTCACGATTCGAAATGGAGATCTGCGGAAGTTCCTGCCCATTTTCACCGAGCGTGCTCTGGCGCAATACACAAGTGCCATCGTCGAACTTCCTGCGCCATCCCGATTGCTCGAGACATACATCTTCGGAACGCGCGATGAATGGTCGTCGTTGACGCAAGATCGACTGGGTGAGGATGCGAGCGCGTATCTCAGCCTTGGTCGCGGTGGCTACACATCGAAAGGTGTTGCAATCTTGTACGACATCGGCCCAACGGACACGCTTACGATTCTTGCGCACGAGGGGTGGCACCAGTACTCGCAATCCGTGTTTCAGCAGGAATTACCAGTCTGGCTTGAAGAGGGGATCTCGACCTACATGGAGGGATACCGAATAGAGGGCGCGGGTCAACCGGTCTTTTCGGCATGGCGAAACTTTGAGCGGTTCGGCGAGTTGCGCGATGCTGTGCGACGCGAGCGTCTCATCCCACTGGCGGAGTTGCTTGACAAGAGCCCACAACATTTTTTGGCAGATGGACGCGATCAGTTGCTTGTGTACTACGCGCAGGTCTGGGCACTGACGCACTTCCTCGCAGAGGGATGCGATGGCAAGTACCGCGCTGCGCTTGCAGAGATTCTCGAAGACGCAGTTGACGGAATGATCGGAACAACGCTGCAGGCACGCATGACCTCGCGCGACGATCGAAGCGCAGTCCAGCGGGGGATGAACCGCGGCGGGACGCGCGCGCTTTCCGGATCACTCTTCGTGCACAAGTATTTTTTACAGGGGAACTCAGGGGATCTGCGGGAGATTGCGGCGGAGTACGACGCATTCGTAAAACAGATATGCCAGCGCGGATCTGGCGATTTCATCTGGCGCGGAGTGAGCCCGATCAAGAAGCCAACGGTCGAGCCGATCGCCCCGCAGTCGCGTTTACTTCGCGAACCCGAGGCAGCTCGCGATGAACGCGCACCCTCGATCCTTGGCATCACTCGCCATCTTTCCAAACCCCATGTGCTCGTGTAGCGCACCAGTCTGCGCATACGCGTGCAACACGATTTGCTCGGGCTGCGCGCTCCGCGCACGGAGGGCATCGAGAAACCTGCGCTGGCCAGAAATCGCCACCCACGCATCGAGTTCGGAGTGGATTGCGAAGACGGGGACATCGCGCCAGTGCGTGAGGTGAGTCATCGGGTTCCACTGCTCAACGAGTTCGGGTTGATACATCGGTTGCTCGCGCTGGCTCTCCCAATCACCTGTCGTTGACTCGAGCAACACTCCACGGAACGGATGGGGGGAACAGCAGCGAACCATCGCAGTCATCCCGCCCGCGCTCATGCCGCCGATCACGGAGCGAGTCATGTCGAATCCACCCATCGCCGAAAGATCGCGCAGGATTGCGTCAACCTCCGCCGCCGCGCGCGCGACGACGTGCAAAGTCGCGGTCCCCTCTTGCAGCTGCGCATCGAATCGTTCGCCGTGACCGGGCAGATCGACTGCGACGCATGAGATGCCCGCTCGAATGAGCCTGAGATACCGACCTGGATCGAGTTCCTTGTTGACAGTTCTGCCGTGAAACCACAGGAGGAACGGAATCGCCTCGCCACGCCGATCTGGCGGACGCATGATCACCAGGGGGATCGCGCCGTCAGCCACTCGACACCATTGGCTCGACCGCAACAACTGCGAGGGATACCCATGCACTGGCGGGGTCATCACAGTCCATTCACGACGGCGTGGTCGCGCGCTCTGGCATGTAGAGCAGAACATATTGCTCGGGTCCGTAGTTGTGCACTTCGGGTCCGACGAATCCGGGGATCGAGAAATCTAGATCTGGATAGTGCGTCGGCATTCGCAAGACCACAAACGCTTTCTCTGCGAGTGCAGACTTGAGGGTGGCGATGTGCGTGAGCACGCGCTGCTTTCCCTCATCGTCATTCATCAGTTCAAAGGGGGGATCAACAAAGACCACATCCACAGGTGATGGCGCGGCCGCAATTGATCCCGGTCCGAGCGCATCTGTCTGCACCCACTGCACGCGATCGGCGCAGCCAAGCGTCAGAATGTTCGCTCGCAGATACTCGCCAACCTGCCTGTTTTGCTCGACGCAGACCACGCGACTCGCACCCAAACTTGCTGCTTCCAATCCCATCGTTCCCACGCCAGCGAACAGGTCGAGCACGCGCGCATCTTTGAACCATCCGCGCAAAATGTTGAAGACCGCTTCCTTGGTGCGCGCACCCATCGGACGGGTGAGCGTTCCCTCTGGAATCTGAAGTTGTCGTGAGCGGTACTCGCCAGCGATGATGCGAAGCATGAAGGCGATCCTATGGTCTTGACGGTGAATCGTGCGGCGAAGGGTGTACCCTAGCAATCATGTTCATCTCACTCTGTGCCGCGCTGCTCTTCATCATTCGTCCGGCGCCGACGGATCTTGAACTCGCATCGGCAGTGCAGACTGCGATCGGTCGGGTTGTGTTGATGCAAGAGGGACCCACCTCGGGAGAGTGGCCATACGAAGGGGTCTACCGAGTTGGCGGAATCATTCCATACGGATATCGAGTGGGCGGGACGGCGATTGTCGGTGAAGCGATCCTGCGCGCACCTGAATATGGCACTCACTCTGATCGCCAAGCAGCGATTCGCCGCGCAACCGAATTCGTGTGTGCAAGCATCACCGAGCCACTCCTGCAGGTGTCGACCTACGAGGGGGGGTACGACGTTCGCGCGTGGGCATCCTGTTACGGAGCGCGCTTTCTGCTGTCGCTCGAAGAACGAAAGGCCATCCCAGTTGGGCTCGAGGCACAGGTCAACACTGCGCTGCGGTGGTACTTGACGGCGCTCGAGAAGTTCGAGATCCCAGAGGTTGGAGGCTGGAACTACGCGCGCGATGCGGGTGCGGAGACTCCCAGTGCGACGAGTGGTTTCATGACTCCGGTGTGTCTGCTGACGCTCTATCAGGCGAAGGCGCAGGGTCACGCAGTTGATCCCAATGTTGTGGCGCGTGGGATCGCTGCGCTGGAACTCTGTCGGACCAGTGATGGAAACATCGCATATTCATCGACGAAACAAGCGAGAATGCAGTCCAAGATGATTCCCGGAGCGGTCGGTCGAATGGTTGCGGCCGAGAGTGCGCTCGCCCTGGCAGGCAGGAGTGGCGAGGCAGAAATCAGGCGGGCGGTCCTCGACTTCATCGAGTACTGGCGCGAATTGGAGCGCCGACGAGCAAAGAACGGCACTCATCTGCCACCATTCGGAGTCGCACCCTACTACTTCTGGTTTGCGCACTATCACGCAGCGCAGGCGATTGAGTTGCTCCCGCTCGGCCAACGAGCGTCGCTTCGAGCGCAACTCAACTGGTTGCTCTGGCAGACGCGCGCATCGGATGGAACATGGAACGATCGAGTCTTCCCGCGCTCGGCAGCGTATGGATCCGCGATGGCGGCGATGTCGATGACGATGCCCCAAGCTTTCCAACCTTTTCATTGGAATTGACAGGCGAGCGTTGTAGTATTCGCGCCAACGATGGCACCAATCAAGACTCCCGATGCTCCAACTCAAACGCCTCCAGTGATTCGCGGGTCCGCAGTCGTTGGGTCCGAGCCCGTCAAGCCCAAGCCAGGGCAAGCGTCGCTCGAAGGTCGATGGACGATAGATGATTCCGCAGAGATATATCAGACACGCCTCTGGGGCAAGGGATTCTTCGACATCAATGCGAAGGGTCATGTGGTCGTTCGCCCAACGCGCGTGCTCGGTCACGAGATCGATCTCTTCGAGGTCGTCAACGGGATGCGCGAGCGGGGGCTGAACACGCCAGTGCTCCTGCACTTCAGCGACCTGTTGGAACGGCGCATGCGCGACATGCGAGAAGCGTTTGCGGCCGCCATCGCCGAGAACAATTATCGCGGTTCGTACTTTGGCGTCTACCCGATCAAGGTGAACCAACAACGTCGCGTCGTCGAGGAAGTTCGCCGCAATGGTGTCGAACTTGGATTTGGTCTGGAAGTTGGATCGAAGCCCGAGTTGCTTGCGGTCATGGGACTCACCACCGACTCCCCCGATCGCCTCATCATCTGCAACGGATTCAAGGAAGAGAAGTACATCGAGTTCGTGACGCTCGCTGCAAAGCTTGGGCGCAACATCATTCCAGTCATCGAGAATGTCGGCGAACTCAAGTTGATCGTTGAGTACGCAAAGCGGCTCGGCGTGCGACCGAAGATCGGCGTGCGGATGAATCTTGCGACGCCAGGCGCAGGTCGTTGGCGGCATTCGTCGGGGGTGAAGGCGAAATTTGGCTTGTCGCTCACCGAAGTTCTTGAGACGCTCAATTATCTCAAGGATCGCGACATGGCCGATTGTTTTCAACTGTTGCACTGCCACATGGGAAGTCAGATTCACGACATTCGACAAGTGAACGCTGGAGTCAACGAACTCGCCCGCATCTATGTCGAACTCGTCAAGATGGGCGCAGGTCTGAAGTACCTCGATGTTGGCGGCGGAATGGGAATCGACTACGACGGGAGTCAGACGGCCTTTGAGTTTTCCACGAATTATTCGCTTGCCGAGTATGCCAGTAGCGTGGTCTACAAGGCGATGAGTGTGTGCGATGAAGAGGGTGTGGAACATCCAGTCATCGTCACGGAATCTGGGCGAGCCATGGTTGCGCAACAATCGGTGCTGATCTTCGATGTGCTCGGCACGAATCGTCCGGATCGTTCGCCTCCACCTGCATCACTCGCCGGATTGCCATTGGTGGATGGGGAACTTCCAAGGCCGCTCATCGATCTCTGGGAGGTGCATCAGAACATCAGTGAACGACGGCTGCTCGAGCAATATCACGATGCGATCGAAGCGCGCGAGGAGGCCATGCGGCTCTTCTCCGTTGGGTATCTCACACTCGAACATCGCGCGGTGATCGATCAATTGTTCTGGGCGATCAGTGCACGGATCCGAGACAAGGCAAAGGACATGGGTGCGCACATGCCCGAAGAACTCGCCGATCTAGACTCGGTGCTCAGTGATACCTATTTCTGCAACTTGTCCATCTTTCAGAGTTTGCCAGACATTTGGGCGATCAATCAGCTCTTCCCGATCATGCCACTGCATCGGCTTGATGAGCGACCAACGCGCAAGGCGACGCTTGCCGACATCACCTGCGATTCCGATGGCAAGATCGATCGGTTCGTCGACGATCACGACATCAAGAAGTTTGTGGAGTTGCATGAGTACGAGGAGGGATCGACCTATCTGCTCGGCGCATTCCTGGTGGGTGCGTACCAGGAGACGCTCGGCGATCTGCACAATCTTTTCGGGGACACCCACGTTGCACACATCAAGTTGGACGAGAATGGCCAATGGTGGGTGGACGAAATCGTTGAAGGCGATTCGATCACCGAAGTCCTGAAATATGTGCAGTTTGACGCAACGCAACTGGGCGCGGAGATTCGCCGTGAATGCGAACGCGCGGTGCGCAGGAAACAACTGACTCCCAAGGAGAGCAAGTTGTTTATGAAGATCTACGAGACTGGTCTGGCGGGATATACCTATCTCGAACCGACGAGAGCAGCCGACACGAACAGCGCCAATAGCTAGTGAGAGTTGAGTGACCCGGCGCTGGCTTGGTCGTCATCGACCGAGGCATCGCTCGAATCGAATGCTGCTTCGCCCCGGCTTCCTGTGGTCAGTGTTTCAGTTTCCGTCCCCGGTTCTGGGCTCAACTGAAGCAACTCGATTTCGATGTCGGCGTCCCCGTCGTCCTGGCGAACGGCGACCTGTTGCTGCCGTGCGAGTTCCAAGAGTGCCAGAAAAAGTCCGATCATTTCGCCGCGTGACCTTCCCGCGAATATCTGCTCCATGGTCAGGCGGCGGCGCTCCGAATGGGCAAGCCGATCAACCAAGTCTGCCTGATGCAAGCTGATGGGAGTGTCGTCGTACTCCACTCGGTGATCGCCCAATCGTGAAATGTCGACCGATTGCATGATGCGCTCGAAGGACTCGACAAGATCGAGTACATGCGCGTCTTCAATCTCGACCGAGAATTCGTGATCGATCGGATCATCCGCCAGCGCGCCACCATGAGACCCTGCAACGAATCTGCGGGCGCTTTCCTGGCGAAGTCTGTCGAGCGTTCCAGCAGCAGTCCGAAACTGCTGATAGGCGAGTAACTGCTGCACGAGTTCAAAGCGAGGGTCTTCACTTCGACGATTCGTCGCATCCGACGGCGCCGAATGCCGCATCGTGCTCGGGGCAAGTGTGCGCGACTTGATCTCGACCAGGGTGGCGGCCATCACCAGAAACTCGCCCGCGAGTTCGACATCGATGCGATGAATGTTCTTGAGGAATCCGAAATATTGTTCGGTGATGTGCGCAATGGGAATGTCTGCGATATCAACCTCGGCGCGCCGCACCAAGAAGAGCAGCAGATCGAGCGGCCCCTGAAAACGAGAGAGGCGCACTTCATAGTCGTCTTGCGTCGGCATCTGCGCAGGCTATCCGCTACCCTTGGGCGAATGAAAGTCCCAGTGGCGACAGCGGAGTTGATTTTCATGGCTGAGGTCATCGAGGCTGAGTCGACTGCACTTTCGACGATGGCGCGATGCCTGCGGACGAGCAGCGATGGGGCCATCGAATGGTCGCGCGCGCTCGACCTGTTGGAGCCTTGCACGGGTCATGTCGTTGTGTCCGGACTGGGCAAGTCAGGCTTGATTGGTGCGAAAATCTCGGCAACTCTGGCAAGTCTCGGTCAGCCATCGCACTTCATTCATCCCGCCGAAGCGGTGCATGGCGACCTTGGACGGATGCGCGAAGGTGATATCGCACTCTTGCTTTCGTACAGCGGCGAAACTGCGGAAGTGGTCGATCTCGCGCTGCATCTCAAGGCCGATGGAGTCACTCGAATCGGGATCTCATGCCGTCCGACCACGCATCTTGCGCGGCTCTGTGATGCGCACGTCGCAGTGGGTGACATCGTGGAAGCGTGCCCCCTCAATCTGGCGCCGACTGCAAGCACCACTGCGATGCTTGCCGCAGGGGATGCATTGGCGCTGGCACTCGCACGACGACGCAATTTTCAAGCGGACGATTTCCACCGCCATCATCCTGGTGGAATGCTCGGGGCGGGTTTGCGGCAGATCACCGATGTCCTGCGCTTTCGTGTGGGCATCAATGTTGCTGTGGTGTCCGACGCGCTCTCGGTGCGTCAGGCGCTCGCTGCTGCTGGGGCAGGTCGCCGCGCAGGAGCGATCATGTTGGTGGATGGTGCTGGACGCCTCTGCGGGATTTTCACCGACGGCGATCTTCGCAGGCTGGTGAACACCGAAGGAGTGAATGGACTCGATGCGCCCGTGTCATCTGTGATGACCGCGCGGCCTGTTTCTCTGACCGTGGATGCTTTGGTTCGCGATGCGGTGCGACTCGTGCAGGAGCGCAGGCTCGACGAAGTTCCGGTCGTCGATGGCGATGGCAAGCCAATCGGGTTGGTCGATGTTCAGGATCTGATCGCGATGCGCGTCGTCGAGGGCTGACCCGTTGGAACTCTACGCAATCGAAGTCTTCGGCGATCTCATCATCCTGCGTGCTGATGGGGGGCTCAACAGCCAGACATCAACCCAACTTTCGGATCAGGTTGCAACGCTCGTTGCAGGCGGAGTCCGCAGCATCGTGGTGGACTGCTCCAAGTTGGAAATCATCTCAAGCCTCGGCCTGAGCTCGCTGCTCATGCTCCACACGCGAATGAAACGCGTCGGCGGGGAAGTGAAACTCTGTGGGCTCAAAGGGACGATCGTGCAGGTGCTGCAGATCACCAAACTCGATCGCGTCTTCGAACTCTACGACGACGTTGAAGCGGCTCGGCTCGCGTTTCGCCCCACGACGCAGTGAGTCTGGCTTGAAGTCTTGCTTGAAGTGGGGCTTGAAGTCTGGCTTGAAGTGGGGCTTGAAGTCGCGCGGCGGTGCGGCGGAAGTGGCGCGGCGGAATGACTATCCCCCAACGGCTGGGCGGGTGCGCACCGCGATTTCATCCGCGATCAGTTTCGCGACGCGATCTTGCAGTTTCTTCGCCTTCCCGACGGCGTCCTTCTCCACGAGGTTGTTCGCGAGCACGCTGAATGCAAATCTCGTTCCGTCCTGCGCAGTCACGATTCCGCTGAGGCAACTCACCCGGTCGATGTAGCCGGTCTTGCACTGCACAGTGGCAGTTTGCGCATCAATGTCCTGCATGCGCTTGCGAACCGTTCCAGACTTTCCCGCTACTGCGAGGCTTTCGACAAATGTTGCACCGATCGAGGGGTCCGTCGAGATCGATCCAATCCATGCGGTCATTCCGTCCGCTGTCACGAGATTTCCTCGCGAGAGTCCCGATCCATCCGAAATGGCGAAGCCGCCGGCGAGTGATCCCAACCGCGCATTCAGCAATGCTGCCACCGCCTCTGCCCCAGTCGCCCAACTGCCTGGGGCACCGGTGGACTTTGCTGCAAGCCGCTTCAGAAGACTCTCTGCGTAAAGATTCTGACTCGCAACATTGCAGCGAGTGACGACGGTTGCGATTGGAGTTTGCAGGATCGGTCCGATTGGCGTTCCGGTTGGCGATGGATCGACGGCACTGGCAATTCGCGCATTTTCCACCGTGATGCCAGCAATTGCGAGTCGATGCGCGAGACACTGCGCAAGGAACTGCGAAGGATCGCCGATGCCAACCGCGATGGGTTCGACATACGACATCTTGACATTGCCATAGACGGTCAACTCACCGCTCTGCGGATCACGAGCCATCCACATGGTGTTGCGATCGTTCTTGCCCGAGCGGCTCGTGCCCTTGTTTGTGATTTTCAACCACGGTGATGCGGGACTGATCGAAGTGATCAGAGGCGCGTGTCCAGCATTTGGTGCGGCGGTCACCAGCAGCGAATTCCCATGGAAGTTGAGACCAAAGGGTGGAGCACAATACCCCTCGTCGAGTTGGTCCTTTGGCCAGAGCGGGTGAGGTCCTTCGCGAGCAAAGATGCGATCGTCGATGACCAGCTCCTGCACGCGTGTCATCCCACTCGCCTTGATCGCATCAATCCATGCAGCGAGCAAGTGCTCGATCGTCAGTCCAGTGTGGATGTTCCCAGCCGCATCGACATAGTTTGATTGCGCGAGAAGTTCGGGATCGCCCAAAGCCGGATCACCATCGCCGACCACGATGAGTCGATCGTTGTCGCGGAGCAGTCTGGTCTTGAAGAAGAAGTTTTCGCCCAGCACGACGAGGGCAGCGCCCGTCGTCAGCAACTTCTGGTTGCTCGCGGGGATCATCGGTTCACCACCTCGCACCGACAGGATTGACTCCTGCGATCCAAGGTCGCGAACACTGACTGCGATGACTGCTTTCTTGAGCCCAAGCGCGGCAATCTCGGCGCGGATTGCCCCAGCCAGATCGGGCTTGGTGGTCGCACCAATCGAAACTGAATTGAGAGAGAGCGCAAGGACGGCGGAGATGGCGCAGGTCACGCCGCGGGTGAAATGTCGATTCATGCGAACCCAACTTATCGGCGCGTCGCGCACAGCGAGAACAAAAAGAGCCGCGCGATTTGCGTGGCTCTTGAGAGAATCAACGGGCGGCGCGCGAGCGGGTCGCGGCGCGAAATCCTAGGTCCCCACTCGCATCCGCACGAATGACTTGACGATCACGCCCTTGGGAAGGATTTCGCGGACGCTCTTCTTGTCATCCTTGACGAACTTCTGACCGAGCAGGGTCGAATCCTCGAAGAACTTACGAACCTTGCCCTCGGCCATTTTTTCAGCAATCTGCGGCGGTTTTCCAGACGCAGCAGCTTCTTTGACTGCTTCGGCGCGCTTGGCTGCGACAACATCGGCAGGAAGCCCGTGCTCATCAACGGCAAGCGGCGTTGGGACAGCAGCCACGATGTGCTGGCAGATGCCAGTTGCGATCTCGCTTTCCAGTGCCCCCTCGAACTGCAGAATCACGGCAATCTTCGCATCATGGTGGACATAACTCGCAAATGAGCCGCCATCCAATCGCACGCCGCGCGCCAGCGAAATGTTTTCGCCAGTCTTGATGCGCAGGGTGTCCAATCGGGCGGTCATCTCTGTGGACATGACAACTTCACCAGCAGGAGCCGTCAGCGCCATCGTGGCGAGCTCCTTGGCGAGTTGGCGAAACTCGTCGTTCTTTGCCGTAAAGTCGGTCTCCGAGCGAACCTGCACAATCGCAGCCTTTGCGCCGTCAATGACAACAGAAACGCAACCCTCGCCAGCGGCTCGATCGGAACGGTTGTCCATCTTGCCCTTGAGTCGCTCGCGCAGAAGCGCTTCGGCTTTCGCCAGATCTGCGCCACTTTCGATGAGCGCGGTTCGGCAATCGCCAACACCAAGACCCGTCGCATTGCGAAGAGCCATCACCAACTTTGCGTCAATGTTCGCTGTGGTCATCGTGGCTCCTTCAAACCTGATCGGCTTGGACTGGTGCGGCAGGAGCTGCAGCGACTGGCTCGAGTGATCCATCCGCAACACCACCTGCTGTTTCATCAACCCGGAAACGACTGCGAACGCTGCGGCGTCGAGGCTCTTGCGCACCAGATGCATCGCCTTCGGCATTGCCCGCTGGCGCAGATGTCTGTCGCGTCGTCTTGCCTTCCATCACGGACGCTGTGAGTTCTCGCAGGATCAAGTCAATCGACCGCATGGAGTCGTCGTTGCCTGGAATTGGAATGTCCGAATAGTCGGGATCACCGTCGGTATCGATCAAGCACACTGTTGGAATGCCGAGATTCTTTGCCTCGCGCACGGCATTCATTTCTCGGTTGACATCGATCACCACGAGCGCCGCTGGAAGCCGTGACATGGCACGAACACCGTTGAGATTGCGGTAAATCTTCTTGTGCTCGCGGGTGAGTTGCGATTCCATCTTCTTGGAATAACTCTTGATTCCGCCGCTTGCGACGAGTGCTTCCAGTTCCTCAAGGCGCTTCAATCGATCGCGCACGGTTCGGAAGTTGGTCAGCAATCCACCGAGCCATCGTTCGGTGATGTATGGCATCTGGCAGGCAGCGCAGTGCGTCTCGATCGCACCTCGGGCTTGCCGCTTCGTCCCAACGAAGAGCACATCCTTGCCCTCGCTGACGGTCTTGGAGATGAATTTCTTCGCGAGGAGCAGACCCTTGATGGTCTCCCGAATGTCGATGATGTGGATCTGATTCTTGACGCCCTGGATGTAAGGGGCCATCTTTGGATTCCAATTCGATCGGCGTTGACCGAAGTGGATTCCAGCTTCGATGAGTTCGTTGACAAGTGACATGAGTGGGGATCCTTTGAAACAATCTCCGCGAGCGGAGGCAGCGACACCCGAGTGATCGGCCGGTGAGCCTTGCGGCGCCGCGCACTCGATAGGGCGCTTGGGGGAGAACAAGAGAAGTCTCATACTCACCGAAGTATGAGACTGATTCCCACCTCTGCCCAATACAACATCGGGCAAGAAATGGCGGATCGGAAGTGTAGTCAAAGCGTGCACGATTTGGCAACTACTATCCCGCGGATGCTCGAGAAGGTTTTTAAGGCGTATGACATTCGGGCGACCTATCCATCGCCACTCAATGAGGCGATGGCATGGCGAATTGGTTATGCCTCAGCGCGTTGGCTGACAGAAAGAGCCGCAAAGGACGGAATTGACAGCCCACGAATGCGCCACATCGTGGTCGGCAGGGACATGCGAAAGAGTTCGCCGTCACTGGCCCACGCGCTGAAGCGCGGCATTCGAGATTTCGGTGCAAATGTCGTCGATCTGGGAATGGTTGACACACCGATGACCTACTTCGCCATCAATCACCTTGGATGCGCTGGTGGGATTGAGGTCACAGCGAGTCACAATCCAGCCCATTACAACGGATTCAAGGTCAGTCGAGTGCACGCCAAGCCAGTCGGTACTGGGAGCGGTCTTGAAGTGATCCGTGAGTATGCGAGCGCGTGCGAAGATGGAAAGGTCGAAGCGCGCGGCGGGCGAGAGGAGTCGATGGATTTGTGGAATGCATATCGCGATCACCTGCTGCGCCTCTTGGATTCGTCGGTGCTTGATGGCAGCGTGCGATTGCGGGTCGCAATCGATGCGAGCAATGGGATGGCTGGAACGATGGCGCCAAAGGTGTTGGATGGCGTTGCTGGACTTGAGATTCAGCAGATCAATTTCGACAATCACTCCGGCGAATTCGTGCATGAGCCCAATCCGCTGGTGGAGGCGAATCTGGAATCGTTGCGCACCGCAGTCATTGCGGGAAAGATGGATTTCGGTGTCTGCTTCGATGGCGATGCGGATCGCTGCGTGATTATCGATGAGCAGGGCAAGACCATCGGGTGCGATCTCTTGCTTGCTGCGCTCGCTGGCGACGTGCTCAAGAGTGCTCCAGGGGCGGCGGTGGTCTATGACTTGCGATCATCGCGCAGCGTGCGCGAGGCGATCATCGAAGCAGGGGGAGTGCCGGTCGAGAGTCGGGTGGGGCATGTCTTCATGAAGGCGAGACTCGCAGAAACGCGCGCGCCGATTGGCGGCGAGCTATCTGGGCACTTCTATTTCGCTGACATGTTCAATGCGGATAGCGGCATTCGAGCATTCTTGGCAGTGGCAAGTTTGGTTGCAACCCATCGCAAGCCACTCTCGCAGATCATCGCGCCATTTCGGCGCTACCAACAATCGGGTGAGATCAATTTTCAGATCGAGGACAAGTTGGGCGCGCTCGCTGCACTGCGCGCTGCGTATCCCACTGGAAAGTTCACCGAACTTGATGGACTGAGTCTCGATGCGGGAGAGTGGTGGTGCAATGTTCGGATGAGCAACACAGAGCCGCTGCTGCGACTCAATCTCGAAGCGAAGGATCGTGCAACGGTGGATCGACAGATTGCCGCGCTCACGCCGCTGCTTGGCGTGCGGGTGGAGCATTGAGGGCTCACCGCGGTTGCTTTCTCCGGGTCTATCTTGCCTTCGATTCTTTTCGGGGTAGGTTCTGAGTTGATCGGGTTCCTAGAGTTGGTGGCAGTTCTCCCGGAGGGTTGCATGATGTCTCAACGACTGTCGGCAAGAGAGATTCGAACCAATGTCCATGCGTCGGTTGCGATTGCGTTGGCTGCTGTGGTCGTCTGGGGCAGCGACGCACGGGGTGCACCAATCCAAAGTGGACCACTCGCGGCGTGGGGTGACAACCAGTACGGTCAGACAACCATCCCAACAGACCTCGGACGCTGCACGCAGATCGCTGCGGGCTACGGGCACACTGTCGCGATCCGGCGCATTGACCGCAACGGCAACGGCATTCCTGATGCGAACGAACTCTCGGGCATCCTCCGATCGCTATCCTTCAAACCCAATGGAAAGCACTCAGACTGATACCGCGTGCGTCGTCCTTGAGTCCGTGAGTGATGCGCGCGTTGTCGTGGCAATACCACGGACGAGTTATCGACTCGACCTCGTGAACGCTGCAGCTGCGGGGAGTACTCCCAGATTGTCAGCAGAGGTCGGTCGACACATTCATGGAGTGGTGCATGCCCGCGCGCTCAAGATGCACCGTGCCACTGCCGGCGGTGTGTTCATCGAGCCCGTCGACGGTCATCCGCGCAGCGTGCAAGGGCGGGTCCTCGCAACCGACACCGCGCGCAACCAAATCTTGGCGCATGTTGTGATTCCGATGTGGATCGCCGTGCC
>SIAP01000027.1 GCA_009691725.1 Phycisphaerales bacterium | reverse complement strand
AATGCCAGCGGATATCTCGTACGCCTCTGGGTTTGACATGGTCTTGCGCTCCGTCGAAGGAGATTCGGCTCCAAGCGAGGGCGCAGCGAATCGTCCAGATTGGATGATTGAAAACGGCATCGTGGTTGTCGCATCTGCCAGCGAATTGGCATTGCGTCGCGTGACGATTGTGTACGACATACGTGACCTTCTCTACGAGGTGCCTTACTTCGATAACGCCCCAGACTTCGACATTGGTGCTGCGCTCAATCAGGGCGGCGGCGGTGGCGGCGGTCAGGGTGGTGGTGGTGGTGGCGGCAGCGGTGGCGGCGGATTCGGCGGCGGCGGCGGCGGCGGCGGCGGTGGTGGTGGTGGCCAAGGCGGCGGTGGGTCACTCTTCGGATCAGGCGGCGACGCAGGAATCGAAGATCAGCGAAAGGAGACGCTGACCCGTTTGAAAGAACTCATCAAGTACCTCGTGCCTGAAGCGATGTGGGCTGGCGAAGCTGGAATGATGGGTGAGAGCCGTCTGGACGACTTCAGCGGCAACATGATCGTGACCGCAACTCCAAAGACGCACCGCGAAATCATGAACTTGCTTTCGCAACTCCGTGCGGTTCGCGCGATTCAGATCAATATCGAATCTCGTCTGATTGCGGTTGAAGTGCAGTGGTTCGAGCAGATCGGACTGGACTTTGATTTGTATTTCAACACCAACCCAGGAATGTTCGATTCGGCACTGGACCAAGATCCAAACTTCCAGTTGCGCGACTTCTTCTTTCAGAATGGTCCAGGTGCTGGACGGCTCAAGAATCCCGTCACATTCGGTGGGTTGGGGCAAACTGACCCAGCCGGTGTGAATACAACCGCAACTGGTTCCGCGCTGGGAACACCAAATGCGGGAGGCGGAATCACCTACACACAAACCGGAATCTACGAACCGATCGGCGTTCGCAGAGAGGGCATGAACTACCCGGGTGGAAGCGCATCCAATGGGATGTCGCCAGTCAACGTGCAGCAGGAGGGCTTGCCGCTCATCCAGTTGCTCGGCGCAGGACTCAAGGGAACGGTCGCCTCGGCAGCGTTGGCAAATCCAGCACTCTCGGTCGGGTTTACCTATCTCGATGATGTTCAAGTCGACTTGCTTGTGCAGGCAACGCAGGCGGATCAGCGTGCGATGACCCTGACAGCACCACGACTGACGCTCTTCAACGGCTCTCGTTCATGGATTTCCTTCGGCGGATCGCAGGCGTATGTCGCCAATGTTCAGCCCGTGACAGGTGATGCGTCGGGTGCATTTGCCCCGATCATCAACAATCTCCGGACTGGATTCGTGCTCGATATTGAAGCTGTGACCAGCGCGGACCGTCGCTATGTTTCGATGACGGTTCAGTTTGCGCAGAACATTCTCATCGGATTCGACAGCCAGGAAGTGCAAGGAGCCGCCGGCGGTGGGGACACCTTTGGTCGCGCGAGCCAGTTCACGACGACGATTCAGTTGCCAAACATTGCTGTCACACAGATCAACACTGCAGTCTCGTGCCCAGATAAGGGGACGATCCTGCTTGGCGGTCGACGCGATGTCAATGAAACAGAAATCGAAGTCGGAGTGCCTGTCTTGTCGAAGGTTCCCTTTGTGAATCGCTTTTTCACCAACTCGATGACGAGCAAACTGGAAACCACCACACTGCTCTTGATCCGCCCAGAGATCATTATTCAGCAGGAAGCAGAGGATCTGCTCTTCCCAGGTCTGTCTGATCAACTCAGTGGTGGCGGTGCTCGGTTCTAATCCAATGAACCCAGGCACCTCTCGTATTCGCGTGACAGACCTCGATGGAGTGATGCGTGTCGAATTCGTTGACCGAGACATCTTGGATGAAGCGGCCATTCGTCAAATCAGCAGCGAACTGGTGCGCAGAATCGATGCAGCGAGTGCCCCATTCATGCTGATTTCATTTCGCGGTGTCGAGCACCTCTCGTCTGCCGCACTTGGAACGCTCATCACCGTCAATAGTCTCGCAAAGAAGCGCGGCGGTCAGTTGCGACTCTCGGATATCAAGCCCTCAATCTTGGAAGTCTTCGTGATCACGAAGCTCAATAAGTTGTTCCACATCTCCGACACGGCGGAAAGGGCACTCGAAGGCTTCGGTCGAACGTGACCCATGCAGGGTGTCATTGATGAGCCCATCCCCTGATGCTGCTGACGAGGGCTCGAGTCACCTGCGCGAGGAGAGCGGCGAGATAGAACGAGTGCAGGCTGGCATCGCGCAAGCACTCTTGGAACGCCACTACTCCCAAGCATCCATCTTCGCCATTCGACTTTCCATCGAGGAGGCGATCATGAATGGCTTTCAGCACGGCAATCGAGCAGACCCCAACAAGCGGGTGGAAGTGCGCTGGTTCATTGATCGCACGATCGCTCGATTCCATGTGATCGATGAGGGCGAAGGATTTGACCCAACGGTCGTGCCAGATCCAACGCTCGATGAGAATCTCGAGATTCCATCGGGGCGCGGTCTCATGCTTATCCGCGCGTACATGTCCGAGGCGCGTTATCACGGTTTGGGGAATCATCTTGAAATGTCTTTCAGAAAGCCGGTGTCGCCATGAGTGAGTCCGCCATGTCTGCCATTGCCAGTGGAACGATCCGTTGCGGAGTCATCGGTGTGGGACGGATGGGACGCCATCATGCACGACTCTGCTCGCAAGTCGAAGGAGCAGATCTCGTGGCGGTGGTGGATCAGTCTCCGGAGCGACGCGCCGAGATGGTCGAGTCATACGGGTGTCAGGCATTCGAGTCAGTCGCAGCATTGATTTCAGCAGGAGTCGAAGCGTGCGTCGTGGCGACTCCAACGGTCACGCACCGACACATCGTTGAGCAATTGCTCGCTGCAGGAGTGCACTGCCTCGTGGAGAAACCACTTGCGCCCGATGTCGATGAAGCACGCGCCATTGCATCAGCCGCCGCCCGTGGGAGCGCGATCCTGCAGGTTGGACATGTCGTGCGATTCGATCCGGTGATGGTGGCGATCCGAAACATCACCGGACTCACGCCGCGGTTCGTCGAAGTGGATCGAGTCTCTCCAATGACCTTTCGCTCGGTCGATGTTGGTGTGGTCTTGGACATGATGATCCACGATCTCGATGTCCTCATCATGTTGATGGGAAGCGAGCCAGAAGAAATCCATGCCAACGCGGTGAGTGTCCTTGGCGAAGCTGAAGATGTGTGCAATGCACGGCTCGTCTTTCCGCCCGGCAAAGATGGAATCCGTTGCACGGCAAATGTCACGGCGAGTCGACTCGCACTCAAAACGGAACGAAAGATCCGCATCATTAGCGAAGACGCATATGTCTCGGCAGACTTCGGTGAACGGCGTGGCACGGTCGTTCGCAAAGCAGTCAATGCCGAGCAACTCGCTGCGATTCGACAGCGATTCCAGAAGGGGGAGGATCTTTCAGGGCTGAACTATCTCGAGCTCGTCAAGGTGGAGGCGCTCGAAGTCGGCACGGGAGAGCCGCTGAGATTGCAACTCGAGAGTTTCCTTGAGGCGGTGCGCACTGGCGGTCGCCCATTCGTGGATGCCGAAGCAGGTTTTGCGGCCGTCCGAACCGCGCAACGCATTGTCGAGTCTGCGCGCCGAGCTGGATCGCGCATGGTGTGAGCGTGAACTCGGTGATCGCTCCTCGTTACGGAAGCCATCTCTCGGTTGCAGGGGGGATGCACCGCGCCATCGATGAGGCCATCGCCCTGAAACTCGAATCGGTGCAAGTCTTCACCAAGAATCAGCGCCAGTGGAGCGCACCGCCGATGCACGAGGATCAAGTCCAGGCGTGGCGACATTCGCTGCGTTCGACGGGATGGAAGGATGCACATGCTCGAATCGTGAGTCACAGTTCGTATCTCGCAAACCTCGCATCACCAGATGATGCGCAGCGGGCGCGATCGATGGCGCTGCAACGCGACGAGTTGGAGCGCTGTGAGCGTCTGGGGATTGCGTGGTGCGTCATGCATCCTGGAGCGCATCTTGGAAGTCCGCGCCGTCCCGGAACTCCCAACATCTTGCGCGCATCTCCAAACACGGACGAACTGAGTGGACTCAAGCGCATTGCGGCCTGTCTCGACGCATTGCACCGTGACGTGCCTGGATACACCACCACGATGTGTCTGGAGACAACCACTGGAGCGGGGACGAATCTGGGATATGACTTTGCACACTTGGCGATGATTCGCAATCTGGTGAGGGCTCCAGAGCGCGTTGGAATGTGTCTCGATACATGCCATGTTGTTGCTGCTGGCTATGACATGTCCACCACATCGAAGGCAGCGGCTGTCCTGGCGGAATTCGATGAAGTCTGCGGGCTCGAAAACCTGCGGGTGATGCATGTGAATGATTCAGTTGGTGTGATGGGGTCTCGACGAGATCGGCATGCGCACATCGGCGACGGCTGCTGTGGGGATGCGTGTTTCCACGCTATTCTCAACCATCGTGCACTTCGGTCCATTCCAATGATTCTCGAAACTCCAAAGGATGATCCGGGCAGCCGTCCGTGGGATCTCGTCAACATCGATGCGCTCGAGCGCCTTCGAGCGAAGCGAAGTCGTCCGCGACGCAGCGCATCGCGCGGATGTACTTCGACTTCCCTGTTGATGGCGTTCGTCGCCTTCGTGAGCGCGATTGCGATCGCAAGTGTGATTGGCTGTCGTGCGGTCGATGGAGTCAGTTCGCTGCCAGGGCGGACAGGATCTATCCCCGCAGTTGTGCCCCAACCCACGGCAATCGAGCGGGTGAAACTGGATGACGCGGATCAATTGCGACGCTCCGGGGACAATGAAGCGTCGCTCGCGATGCTGCAGGAAGTACTCGCGCTGAATCCACTCCTCCCAGAAGCGTTCGTCGGCATCGGCGATGTGCGATTCGCGCAGGGCAGATACAAGGATGCGGAGCCAAACTATCGAAGGGCAGCACAACTCGACCCATCGGACTTTCAGGCGCAGTATGGTCTTGGCAGATCGCTGCAGATGCTCGGCAGACTCCACGACGCGATCGGCGCCTACCAACGCGCACTTGTTGCGGATCCCAACAGCGCTGAGGCGAGTCTCAACATGGCGACGGCGTACCTGTCGCTCGGAAATGTCCGTGTCGCCGCGCAGTTTGCGGAACGCGCGATCGCCATCGACCCACGCAATGGTGCTGCACATGTCAATCTGGGCGTCGCATACGAACGACTCGGGCGACCCGCTGAAGCGATTCGTCAGTATCAGGCGGCATCGGAATTGATGCCCCCCACGACGCAGCTGCTCATCAACTTGGTCAATGCGTATGTTGCGGATGGCCGATTTCCAGAGGCAGTCAATACTGCGGTTGCACTGACGAGGTTGTCATCGGTTCCAGAAACGTACGAGCGACTGGGCTGGGCTGAGTTTCGTGCTGGGAACTTCGACGCGTCAAGCGCTGCGTATCGCCATGCGGTCGTGCTCGATCCCCAGTACTGGCCAGCGTGGAATGGAATCGGCGTCAATGCGCTCAATCGATGGTTGCTCTCCGAGAAGCGAGATTCGGTGGCGGGATCTGAAGCGCGTCGCGCGTTTCGTGCGTCCATGTCAGCGAATCCCAATCAACCAAAGGTACTGAAGCTGTATACGACTTACGGACTGTGAACTGATCCATGCCACATTGCCAACTCCTCGAATTCTTCGATTCACCGACGGATCAGCCATGTGTCATCGAGCACATCAACGAGGAGTTCACATCGGTCTGTCCAAAGACTGGTCATCCAGATTTTGGAACGATCACGCTTCGGTACGAACCGAAAGCTGTGTGCGTCGAATTGAAATCACTCAAGTTGTATTACCAGAGCTTTCGGAATGAGGGGAGTTTCTACGAGGCCATCACGAATCGAATCTGCGCAGACTTGGCGTCGTCGATGAGTCCAGTGTGGTTACAAGTGGTGAGCGATTGGCGCGGACGCGGGGGCATTCGATCGCGCATCATCGCCACGACTGGCTGCGTGCCCCACGCATGGCTTCGCGGGTGAGCCAACCAAATCGCCGGCTGGCCCCGGCCCCCAGCCAATCGCCCCCAGCCCCCGCCCCCAGCCAATCGCCCCAGCCAATCGCCCCAGCCAATCGCCCCCAGCCAATCGCCCCCAGCCAATCAGCGAAACCCCACTCAGTCAATGAATGTCGAGAACCCAGTTGGCTTTCGACCGACATAGGCCTGGATGTCGCCATCGACAGTACGGAGCACAATTCGATTCGTTCCCGCGTTGAGTATTCCATAATTGGAATCATGATCATTGCGTCGATCGACCGCGCGCCAATTCCCCTCACGGACGCGGATCTGCACTTCACCATTCACGGCTTCCATCTCATACGCGCCGCTGCTGCCAGGGGGGACGCGCCAATCGATGTGTCCCTCCTTGTCCAAGATCGTTGATGGCAGGTGAATGATGGAGTTCGTCGCAGCACGAACATCTCCGCCGGTGGTTTCGATATCAACGCCATCTTCGAAGTCCGTCACGATGACATGGCCGCGACTGGTTCGGACGATCACCACGCCGATGCGCGGGAGTTCGATGTCAAGATCGAGCGCCTGAAACCATGGCTCAACATGCGTGGTTGTGGCGATGACGACAAGCGTTGGTCGCCCTGCGCGATCTTGAACCTCGTATGTCACCTCGATCTCCTTGAGTGACTCCTCGGATTCGTCTCTGCGGGAAATCCCATGAGTTCCGCGTCGCACAACCCCCAGCGTCCCAGTGTTCCCTGCACCAGATGCGTGCAGGAAAACATTGCCTGCGAAACTGTCGACCTCGATATCCATCACACCAGGTCCGGGCAGGTCGAATGTCCCGCCTCGGTGCACTTCTCCACCGATGGTCTTGTTCCAGCTGCGAACAATCCCGTATGCAAAGCCTGGGCGTGGGTTCGCGGTGCAGCCGCCAAGCGCAATCACTGCGACGCAGACGACTACGGCGCCAACGACTGCGACGGCGACTCGACTCGCGAGCGCACTTTGGAGATTCATCTGCACACACTAAGTCTAACGCTCGAACAACTGTCTAGGATTGTTTCGTGACGAATGCTCTCTGCTGGCTCGTGTTGGGTTGCTCCGTGTTGGCTCAGCAGCAGCGCGCGGTGCCGCTTCCGCAACCGACCAGTGTGCCCGAAGTCAATCGTCCTTCGTCGGTGGGAACGGCGGCAACGACTCTTCCATCAACAACAACAGCAGAGCGCACGCGAGTTGACAGGGGTCACCGCATTGCGCCGCTCGCAGAAGGGGCGACCCTTCCCGCGGACACAATCACGGTCCTCCTTCCAGTGGATCGCACCGAGTTGCTCGACCCCAAGCAGCGATCTGGAAGGTTGATCCTTTTCCTGCGGGCGCTCGACAGTCGCGCCATTGGAGCGCCGACATCTGGACCATTCTTCGAGGACCCGCAACCCATCGGTTCCGTCCAAGTGGATCGCATCATTCCCGGTGAACCGATCGATCTTGGTCCCAGCAGTGTCTGGTGGCCAGGAGGTCCAGAGTTGCTTGCGGGTGTTTACGAAGTGCAGGCGGTTCTCGATGTGAACGAGGATCAGCGCGGCCATCTCGCTGCGGGGAATCTGCTTTCGTCCGTTGTGCAATTCGACTTCTCGCGCGATCGTGCAGACGTGCTGCAGTTGGAACTCTCGCAGCGCATTGCGCAGGTGATCCCGCCATCCAACACGGATTCGGCAAAGTTCGTGGCGTGGGTCGACATTGAGAGCCCGCTGCTCTCGAAGGCGATCGGCAAAGAGATCACCCACAAGGCGGCGATCCTGTTCCCTCGTGGATACCACGACATCCACGCGAAACGCAGAGCATGGCCAACGGTCTATCTCGTTCCGGGATTTGGAGGTCGTTCCACGGATGCGATCGGGATGGCTGGATCGCTCGCAAACCCAGCGCTTGCTGAGGTCTGGCCGCAGGCTGTCTATGTGATTCTTGATCCCGAAAGTGCATTTGGTCATCATGGATTCGTTGACAGCCCTGCCAACGGACCGCGTGGAAGGGCGCTGGTGGAAGAACTCATTCCGTGGATTGAAGACCATTACCGGGTGATCCGCGATTCGTCTGCACGAGTCGTGACAGGTCACTCTTCTGGAGGATGGTCGAGCGTCTGGCTCGCGCTCAATCACCCGACCGTGTTCGGTGCCGCCTTTGCAAGTGCTCCGGATCCCCTGGATTTCAGCGCGTTTCAGAATTCGGATCTCTACCGTGATCCCACGCTCTTCGAGGATGACTCTGGAGTCGAGCGCGCAAGTTATCGAAGTGACCTCGGTCCCAATCACGACCTCGTCACGATGCGCGTTGGAGACGAAGTTGCAATGGAGTACGCGATCTCGCCGCATGGCCGCTCTGGCGAACAGTGGGATTCGTGGACGGCGATGTTCAGTCCAATCGATCCGCAGACGGGAGTGCCACGGCGACTTTGCGATGCGCATACTGGAGCAATCGATCCTGTCACGGTCGAGGCGTGGAGTCAGTTTGACATCGCACGGCGCATTCGATCGGATTGGGATGGTTGGGGGCGGCTCTTCATGGATCGCGTTCGCGTGGTGGTGGGAGAGCGCGACTCGTTCTACTTGGAGCGCGCTGCGATTCGGCTCCGCGATGCAATCGATGTGCATGTTCGAGATGAAACCATTGCGGGTCGTTCCGTTGCGAGCGGCGAGGGTTCGATTGAGATCGTCCTCGGTGCAACGCATGACAGCATCTATCAGCGGGCGCAAGTTCGATTCAACTCCGAGATCCGCGCCTTCTTTCGCGGCAGCGGACACCACGACTAGCCTAGGTCATGCGCGAAGTGCAGGACATTTGGTTTCGGCGAGCGAAGGAGGCTGGGTACCGCGCGCGCAGTGCGTTCAAGTTGATCGAGATCGATGATCGACGCAAGGTGTTGCGTCGCGGCGATCGCGTGCTTGATGTGGGCGCAGCGCCGGGATCGTGGACACAGGTCGCAGCTGCACGAGTTGGTGCGACTGGTTTCGTGTGCGGCTTTGACGTGAAAGTGATCGACCCGCGTGGATTTCCTGAGCATGTGCGCGTGATGCAAGCGGATCTGAATGAACTGACCGCCGACGCATTCGATGGCGAATTGTTCAATGTCGTCATCAGCGACATTGGTCCGGACACGTCTGGTGATGCATCTGGAGACAGCATCAGATCGGTCGCACTGTGCAACACGCTGTTGGATCGATTGCCCGTGTGGCTCAAGAAGGGCGGCAATGTTGTGATGAAGGTCTATGAGGGCGGTGGGTATCCCGCATTGCTTCAGCGAACGAGAAAACTCTTCGACGATGTGAAGGGCGTGAAACCGGAATCGTCGCGCAGAGAAAGTGTCGAGATGTTCATCGTCGGTTACAAGTATTGTGGTGACGCGAGCGATGGTGTCGTGCGCCCGACCGCACAGAAGCGCGGCTGGGGAGAGAACCCCTAGCGGCGGGCGAGCACGGCAAGTCGACGAGCGACTTCTTCCACATGGGCGCGCGAGTTGAACGCACTGATGCGAATGAATCCTTCGCCGCACCTTCCAAATCCCGCGCCGGGAGTGGTGACGACCTGCGCCTCGCGAAGCAGCATGTCGAAAGTCTCCCACGAACCCATCCCACGAGGACAGGTCATCCACACATACGGCGAGTTCGTCGCGCCATAAGTCGCAAGACCATGCGTTTCGCACGCGCGTGCGAGGACGCGCGCGTTCTCGAGATAGAAATCCGTCAGTGCGCGCGTTTGCGCCTTGCCCGCCGTCGTGTACAGCGCGGCGGTCGCGCACTGCACTGGCCACGACACGCCATTTGAACAAGTCGCCCACCGACGCATCCACAGCGAATGCAAACTCACTCTCGTGCCATCGCTCGCGGTCGCCATCAGCGCCTTGGGCATGACGGTGTACCCACACCGTACTCCAGTGAATCCTCCGACCTTTGAGAATGATCGAAACTCAATCGCACACTCGGTCGCGCCATCGATCTCGTAGATCGAGTGTGGAAGT
This sequence comes from Phycisphaerales bacterium, assembly GCA_009691725.1. GTDB lineage: Bacteria > Planctomycetota > Phycisphaerae > Phycisphaerales > SM1A02 > F1-60-MAGs104. The sequence continues at coordinate 18,939 of SIAP01000027.1, read as the reverse complement.
CCCTCTTCGCGAATGAATGCCTCATACGCGGCGTCGAACAGGATCACTGCGCCGTGGTCGCGCGCATACTGCACCCAGCGCGTCAATGCGGCTCGGTCGAGCACGACTCCTGTTGGATTGTTTGGTGAACAGAGATAGATCACGTCCACCACACAGGCTGGCAGTGCAGGCGAAAAGCCATTCGCTGGAGTGCATGGCAAGTATGTGAATCCGTCGTATCCGCCGCCTTCCAACGCCTTGCCCGAATTCCCCGCCATCACATTCGTGTCTGCGTAGACGGGATACACCGGGTCAGTGATCGCGACACGATTCCCAGTTCCCAGAATTTCCAAGATCGCACTCGCATCGGGCTTCGATCCATCACTGAGGAAAATCTCGTCATCTTCGATGGCGCATCCGCGAGAGCGAAAGTCGTCCTGCGCAATGGCAGTCCGCACGAAGTCATATCCAGCTGGTGGGGGATAGCCGTGAAAGGTGTCGCGCTGAGTCAGGTCGTCGACCGCACGGTGCATCGCTTCAGCGGCCGCAGGAGGAAGGGGTTCCGTGACGTCGCCGATGCCGCATCGAATGATTCGTGGCGCGACCGCTGGGTTCTGCGCGGCAAACGACGCCACCCTGCGTGCAATCTCAGGGAAGAGATACCCAGCGGACAGTTTCAGAAAGTGTTCGTTGATTCGGAACATTGTTCGATGGATCCCTCCAACAATCCCTACGGCGACCTCTGCCGCTTGGTCAGACGCACGGCATGCGCGGGCGGAAAGTTGGCGACGACCAACTCGCGCGTCACCCGATGGGTCTTCGCGGTCATGCGGGCGAACGCCTTGAAGTTGCGAATGTGCTCGCGACCATCCGCGCCGACAAATGGTCGCTTCATCGTGCGCATTCCGGGGTATTCGAAGTAGATCAGTTCGCCGCCATCTCTCAGCAGTGTGAGCATTCGTGCGAAGATCGACTGTGTCAACACGAGTGGGAAATTGTTGAACGGCAGGCCGCAGATGACAAAGTCGTATCCGCCGTCAAGCGTCGCCTGCTCGATCGAACTGATGTGCAGTCTGATCGACATACTCGAGTGCCGCGCTCGAAATGGCTTGAGCAGTCGATGCTCAAGGTGCTCGCAGAACACCGGATTGACTTCGACGATGTCGAGCGCATCATGTCCGCGCATCGCATCAAGAATCTCCTCCGTGAACGCGCCGGTTCCGGGACCAACTTCAAGAATCCTCTTCTCGCCTCGATGCTCTCGCAGCGAACTCGTCATTGCACGGGCGAGTCGTCTTGAACTTGGAAAAACCGATCCGGTGGTCCGAATGTCGCGAATGGCCTGATGAACGAACTTCAACATAAGTCGAGCAATGGTAGTGCGCTCGGCGCGCGCATCTCACACCCCGCTGGTGAAGCATTCGTCACTGGCGAGCCCAAGCACCATGGCGGCGAAGACCTGTGATATCTGCTCCAGATCGCGCAGACTTCCAAGTTCCACCGTGGTGTGCATGTACCGAATCGGCAAACTCAGCAGACCGCATGGGATTCCACCTGCACGGATGAAGATGGCATCGGTGTCCGTCCCGCTTCCGCCGGGAGTCGCAGCGCGTTGCAGCGGAATCGACTGTGATGCCGCCGCGGCGCTCAGTCGCGCAACGATCGCAGGATGGAGCGCGCCGCCGATGGCGAGTTTGGGTCCCTCGCCCATCTTGAATTGCCCATGTTGAGCATGCGAAATGCCCGGGCTATCTGTGGCGTGACCAACATCTGTCACGAGTGCGATATCGGGTCGCAGGCTGTCCGCGATCATGGCTGCGCCGCGCAATCCAACCTCCTCTTGCACGGTGCTGACTGCAACGAGGCGGACTCGCAGTTCGTGGCGTTGCTCGAAAGCAAGTCGCAGCGTCTCAGCTGCGACAAAGGTGCCGATCCGATTGTCAAGTGCGCGTGCGACAATCAGGTCGTCACTGAGCATCATGCTCGTGTCGAGGAAAACTCCAGCGTCCCCAATGTTGAGCCGCGCCATCGTTGACGCAAGATCCTTGCTGCCGATGTCGATAAACAACTCGTGAACCTTTCGGACTTTGGACGTTGCATCCTTGTCTTGCAAGTGGATGGCGGTTGCTCCCACGAGTCCGATCACCGGGGTCGATACACCAGCCACGGTGGATCGGAATTGGATGCGCTTGCCGACGATGGCTCCAGAATCGATTCCGCCGATCGCTTTGCAATAGACGAAGCCCTGCGAATCGACATGGTTCACCATCAAGCCAATCTCGTCGGCGTGCCCGCACACGGCCACGGTGCGCTGCGTTGCGACCGACGAAGCCGCCGATGAGGTCGGCGTGAGCTCGGCGAAGCAGTTTCCGTAAGCGTCCGACCACGTCCTGTCTGCGAAAGGTGTCACATACTCCATCCACAGGCGTTGTCCATCATGCTCAAATCCAGATGGGCTCGGGGTGTCCAAGAGTCGTCGCAGAAATGAGAGGGATTCGGTTCGCATGAGTCCCGCAGCGTAGCCCCAATTGGCGCGGCGAGCCGCAGCTGGATCGCATTGCGCAAGACACGCCTGCGACTAGAGTGAAGACATGCACTGCATTCCAACATTCTGTGGCATCGCGGCATTTTCTGTTGTCGCACTCGGGGCGGAGATCGATCTTCCGCGGCTTCCAGCAGCGAGCCCTGACGGCGCGTGGGTGACATTCACGTGGCGCGGCGATTTGTGGAAGGCTCCTGCAGATGGCGGAGCGGCGATGCGTTTGACGACGCATCCCGCGGATGAGTCGCGAAGTGCGTGGAGCGACGATGGCTCGATCATCGCATTCGAGAGCACGCGCGATGGAGGGCGCAATCTCTACACGGTCGATCCCAGCGGCGGATCACTGCGCCGCGTGACGAATTCCGATGAAGCGTTGAGTCTCTCTGGATTCGGTCGCACTCCAACTGGCGATGTCGCGTTGGATTTCTCGGCATCGATGGATCACGATCTCTTTCGTGCGCCGCGTCCCTACTTCGTTGGGATGACTGGCGGCGAACCGCTCCGTCGTCACGGCGCGTTTGGTCGAAGTGCGGTGCTCTCGCCAGATGGCACGCGATATCTGTTCGAGCGTGGTGGCAGTGATTGGTCCAGGCGTGGCTACCGGGGGAGCGACAATTGCGATGTCTGGCTCTACGACCCAAAGGCGCCAGCAGAAAAAGCGTTTACCCAACTCACAGACTTCCAAGGCAACGATGGCTGGGCACAGTGGCGAGGCGATTCCAGTTTCCTGTTTCTTTCGGACCGCGACATGAACACCGTCAACATCTTTGTGCAGGAGGCACGGGCTGGGGCATTTCCGCGCAGATTGACGGCGTTTGAAGGCAATGATGTGAAGGATCTCAGCGTGAGCCGCGACGGTCGCCGCGCATTTTTCACCGTGTGGGACACCTTGTATCGGCTGGATCTCGACAAGCCAGGCGCACTTCCTGCAGCGTTGTCGCTCACCGCAGCAGACGACACATTCGACAGTGAAGAAGTGCGATCGCTTGCAAGCAGCGTCACCGAATTCGCGCTCAATCCAGATGGCAAGACAGCAGCACTCGTGGCGTTTGGCGATGTCTGGGTGAAGCCCATCGAAGGCAAGCATTCGGCGCGTCGTGTGACAAGTGCGATGGCGCGTGAGTCCGAGATCGCGTGGAGCCCAGACGGCGAGACGCTGTACTTCACATCGGACGAGGGCGGCGGAGAATCGATCATGGCTGCGACCGTCGCAACGACGCGCGGGGATGTTGCGGCAACAGCGAAGGTGCTCGAGACGAAACCGGTCGAGGTTGCTGCGCCAGCGCCTGATGCCGCAGCGGATCCAGTGGCAGCAGATGCTCCCTCGCCCGTGAATGTCGCAGAACCGGCGCCCGCACCAGAACCGGCGCCCGCACCAGAACCGGCGCCCGCACCAGAACCGGCGCCCGCACCAGAACCCGCGCCCGCACCTTCCGCACAACCTGCAACTGTGTCGGCAGAGCCAGCCATCGCGGCAGCGTCTCCCGCGACTGGCACCGCTCGACCACATCGCAAGACAGCCGAGAAGGAAAAGGAAAAACCAAAGAGCGAGCGCTGGTCAGAAGCGGTGCGATTTGACGTGAAGCCCATTCTGCACGACGCCTCCAATGACAGATCGGCGCAGCCATCACCCGATGGCAAGTACCTCGCATTTCGCCGTGGACGAGGCGATTTCATGCTTTTCGACCTCACATCGAAAGCGACGCGCATTCTGAACTCGGGGTGGGATCCGGACATTGCGCTGCGTTGGAGTCCAGATAGCAAGTGGCTCGCGTTCACCGCGACGGACCGCGACTTCAACAGCGACATCTTTGTTGCTCCTGCCGATGGCGCATCACCCGCGATCAATGTCACACGCCATCCTGACAATGATCACTCGCCCAGGTGGTCCGCCGATGGACGCATCCTCGCATTTGTTTCCGAGCGCACCAACGAAGAGGAGGATGTGTGGATGGTCTTCCTCGACAAGTCGCTCGAGGCTCTCCCCAAGTTTGAGCTCGAAAAGTATTTCAAGGATGCGGGCGATGCCGTCAAGAAGCGCAAGCCGCTTGGCGCAGAGACGCCAGCCAAACCAGCGAAGTCCGACAAGACGGCAAGCGACGAGACCACAGCGAACGATGACAAGTCGGACGGAGAGAAACCAGAGAAGCCATCGAAGTCGGAGGCTGACGAGAAACCGGCAGCACCAGTCGTGCTCTCACTCGACGACGCATATCGCCGAGTTCGCCGCGTGACTTCACTCGCAGGCAACGAGGGAAATCTCGAACTCGCCCCATCAGGTGATCGCCTGTTCTTCACGGGAGGAGAGTTCACTGATGGCGGTCTCTATTCGATTGCCTGGGATGGCACCGGGCAGAAGCGCATCGGTAGTCGAGTGCAGGTGCTTGGAATGACACTCACCGGGGACAAGATCGTGGTGATCTCCGGCGGTAAGGGCCAATTGCTCTCGCCCGCTGGTGGTGGCTCTTCCACGACAGCCGAACCGAGCAGCGTCGAGCCCGCTGGTGGTCGAGGGCGAGGGTCAGGCGGTGGGAGCAGCGGATCGAGCGACGCAATCGATGTCGACGCTTCCATTCGTGTCGATCGAGCGGCACTTTCGTCACAGAAGTTTGCAGAAGCGGCACGACTGATGGGCGAGAACTTTTATCACTCGTCGATGAAGGATCTGGACTGGGCGAGCGTGACCGCGCGCTACGGAGAACTCGCCACACACGCGCGCACGCCGAGCGAGTTTGATCATGTCGCGAATCGATTTCTTGGGGAACTCAACGCGAGCCATCTGGGGATTCGTACTCCGCCGACGGGTGGGCGAACAGTGCTTCCACAGGGGCGCATCGGAGTGTCAGTTGTATCGAATAGCAAGGGGCTTTTGATTGAACGCATCATTCCCGAGAGTCCAGCCGCAACCATGAAGACTCCACTCGCTCCGGGCGACATCATCACCGCTCTGGACTTCGATCCGATTCGCGATGGAGACACGCTGTCGTCGCGCATGGCCGGAACCATCGGCAAGGAAGTCGTGTTGTCCATGAATCGGACGCTTGAGGATGGTCGCGATGTGAGTTTCGATACGACCATCATCCCAGTCTCGGATGGAACCATCAGCGGGCTGGCCTACCAGGCGACGCAAAGTCACAATGCTGCTCTCGTCACCGAATGGTCGAAGGGCAGACTCGGTTACATCCATATCGCCGGAATGGGTCAACCGTCACTCGACGAGTTTGAACGCGACCTCTACGCGGCGTGTGATGGCAAAGATGGACTCCTCATCGATGTCAGAAACAATGGCGGCGGATGGACGGCGGATCGGTTGTTGGCATCGATCAATTCGCCGATTCACGCCTACACCATTCCGCGCGGCGCGGATCCGAAACACACCGACGGCTATCCACAAGATCGTCTCTTCATCCAACGATTCACCGGACCGATCAACATGCTCTGCAACGAGAAGAGCTTTTCCAACGCTGAGATAGTCGCGCACGCATTCAAGACTCTCCGTCGCGGGACACTCGTGGGGTTTCCGACTTACGGCGGGGTGATTTCGACAGGCGGTGCATCGCTCCTCGACGGCACCACGGTGCGCATGCCGACGCGGGGTTGGTATCTACTCGACGGCACCGACATGGAACTTCACGGGGCGGTTCCTGACATTCTTGTTCCACAGACACCGCAGGATGAATCCGCAGACACCGATCAACAATTGCGTGCAGCGGTGGACAATCTCATGCAACGACTTCCCAAGCAGGGAAGTTGAATCGCGCACCGTCCCATCCGCTACCTTTAGTCCATGGATCCCATTCGCTATCACATCAATCGACCGCACCCATGGCATGGCCTGCGATGCGGCGATGATCCGCCACGCATTCTTCAGGCATTCATCGAGATCACGCCATTTGACTTGGTGAAGTACGAGGTCGACAAAGAGTCGGGATATCTGCGAGTGGATCGTCCACAGCGCACCAGTGCGACGCCACCGATGCTCTACGGATTTGTGCCGCGCACACTGTGTGCAGATCGCGTTGCCGCACTGAGCCCACATGCCAAGCGGGCTGACGGTGATCCGCTGGACATATGCGTCCTCTCTGAGCGACCCATTAGCAAGAGCGATCTCGTGCTCAGTGTTCGGGTGGTTGGCGGACTCCAAATGCTCGATAATGGCGAGGCCGACGACAAGATCATCGCCGTGCTGGTGGGCGATCCGGTGTGGGATGGTGCGAGCGAACTCTCCCAGTTGCCGCCGCTCATCATCGAGCGATTGCAGCATTACTTTTCAACCTACAAACTTCGCCTTGGCGAAACGAACACGAGTTCCATTCGCGATGTGTATGGATACGACCGCGCAGCACAGGTGGTGCAGGCAGCGATGGCTGATTATGGTGCGACCTATCCGGATCCAGCGCCGAAACCGCTCGGCGGAGTCTGATCGACGCACCTTTTCAGAGACGCTTTAACCCGTCCAACTTGCCAGCAGCACCGACAGATCCGTACCGTTGATGATGCCATCACCACTCGCATCGCCCTGACCAGTGCCGCCCCAGTTGCTGAGGAGAATCGTGAGATCCGTCCCGTTCACCACGCCGTCGCCATTGAAATCCGCGGGGTTCGATGCCGCGAAAGTGATCGAGACAGAATCCATATCCACGGGCGCACTGCGACCATGCTGCACCCACAAGTTGTATGCGGTGACGCCAGAGCCATTCAGTGCGGTGTCACGCACAAACTCCATGTATTCGCGGCTCGATGTCTGGTAGTAGAAAGTCGCCACGGCACTCTTCGCACCAGCGGGGATCGCGTAGTTCGTCGTGTCCCAGTACTGCCCATCGGGGTAGGCGTATCCAATTGGAGCGGCGCCAACTTCCACAAATGCGGCGTTGGTGAAACCACGCGGCGGGATTCGATTGTCAAACTCAACCTTGTTCGAGAGTGCAAGATGCATCATCTGCCCAACGGGGAGATGCGTCGCAGCCGCGATCGCCTCGTCGATGACATGGCGTGCGAGATACACCTTGGTGTCCCCTGCGTTCAATGTCGCGGTCTGCATGTTGTACGCGCCGCGCTCTGCGAGCATGACACCAGTCGCGTCAAAGAACTTCACATTGAGCCACGCACGCCGTCCTTCTGGATAGCCAGTAGGCAATTTATGACCTGATTGATTGATGATCTTGACGGCGAGTTGTCCGCCGACTTGATTGAGCACCATGTCCGATGCGTCGCGCAACATCTGAATATTGCGAGCGATCGAGGCATCGACGCGCTCCTGTGTCAGTCCGAAATATCCAGCGTCATCACCCATTTGTGTTTGAACTCCGCGCAAGACCCAGGTATTCGCGCCGGCGAAGGAGTGCTGCGGCACATTTGGGCGCTCCGTCTTGGGATCCCCGTCATAGAAGACGCATCCGCCACCCTGCTGATCAGGCATGTGGCAGTCCTGGCAACTCTTCATCACACCCGTGGGATGGTTGCCGCCGAATCGATTGTCCGGAAACGAAACGCCAGTCGTCGCGAATGTGCTGTTGAGCCATTCTGAATAGGTGCGTTGCTCTGGAAACATGTCGCCCTTGTCCATCGTTGGATGGGGCTGTCCTAGTTGGTTCAACACCAGCTGACCGCTTGGAAGGGGGCTGTACACGGGATTGCTTACATCGTGACATGTGCCACACATCGCTCCATCGGAGTGGTATGGAGAAAAAATCAGCTCTGGTCCGCCGTGAAAGTTCATCGGCACATCGTCGAATGGCCCTCGTCGAACATCGTGTGGATCGACGACAAAACTCGCGTTGCCGAGTGCCGCGTCGGGAAGAAGTCCCTCTGCAGAGAGCGCGCCCAGAATCTCTGGATCCGGAGTGGGATCGATATTGTTTGGATAGCCCACCGCGCTGAGACTTCCCGCGGTCGGATTGACAACACGATGACAGAAGTGGCAGTTGATCCCATCGAAATCCTCTGCGCCAAACTGGGAGAGATCACCCGTGGCACTTCGACCGCCGAGCCACGCTCCTGGCGCGTGACATCGAATACAGAGCTCGCCGGCGAGATTTGCGTCCTGGTTTGCGATCGCCAATGCAGCATGCCACACAGGATCGCGCGCAGATTGTCCCATCATGCTGACCACCCATGAATCAAATGGGGCCACATCCATGTTGTATTCGCCGTGGCAGTAGGAGCAATTGTTCGATGCCAGAATGGGTTCGAACGCAATGCTGTCCTTGTTTGGTTGTGTTCCAGGAAGGAAGAAATCAGCATCGCTCGTGGGCACTTGCACCTGACCGCCAGAGCCAGGAACTCCCAGCACGGATGGGACGAAGAACCCGACTCCCGCGAGTCCGATCGACGCGCACAAAATCAACCAGAGGCCGTGGCGAGTCTTCATGTTCTATTCATCCGCATCCAGAGTGCGATGCTCTCACCGAAAGTCAAAAAAAACAAAAATAAAGAGCGATTCCGACTGGTTATTGGACCATTCCAACGACCGCTTTCGGTTCCTTCAGCGCCGCCTCGATCTTTGCTGCAATCGTGCGCTCGTACGCATCATCTCTCTCCATTGGGGTCCAGCGGCTGCGGTCGCGTGTCGAATCGTCCGTCGCGTCGACGGGTTTGGCGTTGAGTCTGTTGGTCCACACGGATGCGAGTGATCCAGAGTATGTCGATGGCTTCGTTCCTTCGATGAACGACCGCTCCAGATAGACCCACACGTCAACGGTGATGTTCCCAGTGCATCTCCGCACATCAAAGCGTTCCTGCGCGCGGGCGCTACCAGGGATGGCAGGTCCACGGAGCACATCATCAGACTCTGTGGAAGCGACGGTCGCCTCAACTGGAATGAACTCGATTCGGATTCTGCGTCTGCGATTTGCGGTGGTATTCGCACCGACTTCGGAGACTCCAGCATTGTCAATCCGCCATGGCTCGAGCGCGCCACCTGCATGACGGACATCGCTCTCGATGATGCCGTTGGATCGGTCGACGACTTCGGTCTTGTAGCCCATCTCCCGTGCTGCGTCGATTGCCGCATCGAATGCACGCTGATACTGCGCCGATGTGATCGTCACATGTTCTGGTCCAACTGCGTCGAGTGCGCCCATGCATCCGCTCATGGCGAGCGACATCGGCAATGACATGAGTGCAATCCACCGCATCATCGAAGTCTAGCGTGCTCCAGACTGTGCGAGGTCGATGCGAGGATCGATCCACGCATAGAGCACGTCCACGAGCAGATTCAAGACGACCAGCAGGAGCGCGTACACCAGGACCACGCCCATCACGAGCGTGATGTCTTTGCCCAGAACGCCCTCCACGAAGTGCCGCCCCAAACCTGGCACGGCGAAGACTTTCTCCACCACAAAAGATCCAGTCATTGCAACAGCGGTCGCCGGTCCAAGAAAGGAAAGCACAGGCAGGAATGCATTCTTGAGCGCGTGTCGCATCGCCGCTTGTCGCCGAGAGAGCCCCTTGGCGCGTGCTGTTCTCACATGATCTGTGCTCATCTGCTCGACCAAACCAAAGCGCAGCAAACGTGCGATGTACGCAGCGAATGGCAGCGAGAGCGTCAGCATTGGAAGGATGGCGTGTGCGGGAGTTCCCCAGCCTGCGATCGGAAAGATTCGGAACTTCGCGGCAAGCAAGACGATCAACAGTGATCCAGTCACGAATGATGGAACGCTGATCCCGATGAGTGCAATGACTTGTGTGGACGCATCCATCCACGAGCCCGGTTTCAGTCCGCCAATCAGTCCGGCGATCGTGCCGATCACCAATGCCGTCGCGATCGCGCCAAGCCCAATCGTCGCAGAGACTGGAAATCCAGCGCCGATGATTTCATTCACCGTCCAATCCGGATGTCGCATGCTTGGCCCCAAGTCGAAGGGTGTGTCGTTCCATCCCATGACCCATCCAACACCCGAAATCTGCGCCAGATATCCACCGAGGAACGCTGCGGGACGATCGAGCTGGTACTGCCGGTTCATCGCCTCGACGATCTCGGGGGGCGGTTGTCGTCCATCTTGCAACATGGGGTTTCCGGGGATGAGCCACAAGAGTCCAAAGGTGGCAACCACGATGGCGAGAAGGACGAGTGGGAGTTGCAGCAGTCGTCGAAGAATGAATGCAGTCACGGCGCATCCTCCGTGCGGGCATCATCAACGCGATGCAATTGCGAGAGCCGTTGGTCGAGTCGCGGATGGCGGGTGATGCCCCGCATCTTCGCTGGGTCGTACATGTACAGCGTGACGTACTGACAGAGCGGAAGGATGGGCATCTCTTCTTCCATGAGGAATCGTTCCGCCTCAGAGAGGATGGCCATGCGCTTTTCGGGATCGAGTTCCCGCTCGGCATCCCGGAGCAAGTCATCGAAGTACGCACTCGAGAAGGCTCGATCATTGTTGCCATTGCGTGTGCGCGAGAGATCGAGGAATGTTGTTGGATCCCCGTAGTCGCCATACCAACCGCCGCGTGCCACCATGAACTCTCCGCGTCGAAGATCCTCTTTGGCAAACTTGCCATCCTTCCCGCGCAATTCGCACTGCACTCCCAGCCCATCGCGCCACATCGCGGCCAGCGCAATGGCGATGTTCTTGACCCTCGGATTGCCAGTCATGTAGAGCATGTCGACAGTCGGAAAGGGATCACCCGCCGCATTCTCAACGATGCCATCGCCGTTGCGATCGATCCATCCCGCCTCACCGAGCTGCGCACGTGCGCGCGCGATGTCAAACGCGAGTCCAACAGGTGACGTATAGCCCTCGATCGAACCGCGGGGCACGAGCGTCGTCGCGATGGGTTCGTTCAATCGCGTCACCGATTTCGTGAGCGACTCCTTGTTCACCGCTTGCGCGAAGGCTCGTCGCACTCGTGCATCGGCGAAGGGATTGAGGCGACCGCCCGAGAGCGTGGGGCGACAATTGAAACTCCAGAAGTCGGTGCCAAACGCACTGAGGACATGTACATCGCGGCGTTCCCCAAGGGCGCCCTCCGGTGGTGGGAGCGCGGCGAGTGCCTCATCAACGGTGGCTCCCGCGCCAAGGCGAAGTTCGTATTCGGCGCGATGGCGATCGAGCCAGCGTGCGGAGCACTCGGCCAAATCCGCTCTGAACTCGGCGGTGAGATCACTAATCCAGTCGATGCTTCCAGACTCATACGCCAGCACTGCGGTGTTGGCATCCTCGATGGGCACCACTGCCACACTCTTCGCGATCGCAGTGTTCTCGCCGACATACATCTCGTTTGGTTCGAGTCGCATTCCGCGCTTGTATCTCCAGGCGACTAGTTTCATTGGACCATTACTCACGAGCACGCCGGGCTTCGTCCAGCCCGGATTCGATCGAACGAAGCCAGTCGTGGGATCGACGCGAGTCGCCGCACTCAGTGATGGTTGATGGATGGGCGCGAGTGTTGGAAATGCGCAGAGATCGAGCCAATATGGAACTGGATTCTCCAACTCAACAACCAACGTCGTCGCATCTGGGGTACTGATCCCGACCATCTCGGAGAACTTCGCCAGCGTGTCCTTCCAGAGTCTCTGCGCACTCACTTCGTCGTGATGATCACCAGCGCTGTACTCAGCAAGCGCCTTCGTTCTCCACGCAAAGAACTCCCGCGCTCCGCGCACCGAGAAGAGCAGTTCGGTGTAGTCCGCGGCGGTGTCAGGCAGCAGAAGTCTGCGCCATGCATCGCGAAAGTCGCTGCTCGTGACGGGATCGCCGTTGCTCCACCGTGCGTCTGGACGCAAGTGGAAGGTCCACATCTTGCCATCCGCAGAGTTTTCCCACGCCAGAGCAACTCCGGGGTCGCATCCAACACCTTCTGGGTTGCGAACGCAGAGACCCTCAAAGAGTGAGCGTGAGATTCGCAGATCCTGCATGTACGACATGCGCTGCGGATCCATCGTGAACACATCGGCGCTCGAAAAAGTAATCTCGGCGGTCGGAGTTGAGCGCTCCCAACTCAGGAACGCCCAGGCAATCACAAGGAAGAGGGCGAAACACGCGATCCGTCGCATCCGGTTCAGAATACCCCTCCCGAAAACCCAACCTGGTAACCCAGCCAGAATCTCCAGCCAGAATCTCCAGCCAGAATCTCCAGCCAGAATCTCCAGCCAGAATCCCCAGCCAGAATCCCCAGCCAGAATCCCCAGCCAGAATCCCCAGCCACTCAGTTCTGACCAGACGCAGATCCACCACCAGATGGTTTCTGCGGTGTGCCCTTGGACGGCGTCCTCGTCCCCAGCGTCGTCAGGAACTTGTCAGCAAGTTTGCCAGCCTGCGCATATGCCTCGGAATACTCGGGCGACGGTGGGTTGATCGCCATCGCCTTGAGGATCTTGAGCGTTGGTTCGATAAGAGCCGTGGCCGCGGCCGCATCGGCATGGCTCATGTTTGGAATCTGATCGCGCAGGTTGAGCGCGAGGCATCGATTGATCGCACGGATCATCCCAGCGTCGACTGAATCACTTCGAAGTCTGGTTGCGAGCGAGTGCAATGCGCCGACGAGCAGAGTCTGTGCGGTATTCTGGCTTGCCTTGGGAACGCGCGGGGAAGTGGAAAACGACTGCAGTGCCTGCAGGCCATACGCCAACACCATCCAGTCCTTCTCAGTCGCGATGTTCGCACCAATGGACTTCAAGATGGCATCCGCTTGTGCGGTCGTGAGATCGATTGGAGTCCGCAACAATGCAATGCCACTGGCTGCGATCAGTCGAAGGGTTGCGTTTGGCTGTCGAGGTGTCGATGCTTGTTCCGCCAGATAGCTCATGGAGTCTGGGCTTTGCAGCGACTTGATCGCTTCGAGTGCGTTACTCGCCTGAAAGGTCGAGCCATCCGCCACGACCTGTTTGAGGCTCGGCAGGATCATGGAAGCGAAGAGCGTGCGAAACGAGTTGTTCGCTCCGCCCTTCGTCATGGGTTGCGAGATCATGTCTCGTCCACTCCGAACCTGAGAGGGGTCGGCGCTCTTCAGATACTCCATGGCGCGCGCAATGAACGCCTGCACGTCTGACTTCGCGGCAGCATCCATCGTCACGCTCTGGAGCACCTTGTCCGAGAGTCGGATGGTCGCTTGCGAATGACCCGCGGCTGTCACGGCGAGTGCGAGCAAACTTGCACAGATGAATCGAGTTGGAGTCATGGAGGCGGGGGAGTGTAACGCAATGGGGCTATGCTTTGCCTATGTTGGCGATAGTTCTGACTGTCTGTCTCGGACCTGCGTTTGGCTTCCCAAGTCAATCCCCGTCTGCGGTTTCGGTGGAGGAGGGGGCGCGCATCCGATGGGCGAACGCGGTCATGCGCGAAGCCTGTCTGGCGGTCTCTCCCTCCGACCTGTCACTGGCAGAAATCGAAGCATCCATCTTCATGAGTCGGATGTCGGCACTTCTGCAACCAGACAATCCAGAGAGGTGGCGAGTGGTGCTGGGCTTGTCTGCCTTCGCGGGAGATGCAATGCCGTATGCGGTCGAGGTCGGGCGTGAAGCTGTTCTGCAGTTGGCGCGACTGTGCCCAGACGATCAGGTGATCCGCCTGCGACGGATTCTGTTGGAAATCGACCGAAGTGAGACCGCTGACGAACGCGCGCAGGCCTTCCGTCGGTTTCTCACTCCCGAAGCCATTCGAGCGATACAGACTCCTGTCGCTTCTCGACTCTTCTTTGACTTGGCACTCTTTGAATGGCGTGTCGGTGATATTGAAGCGTTCGCTGCTGATCTGACGCACAGCCTCGCACTCTCGCCAGCGTTTCCATCGGCCGCCGATACCGCTGCGGGATTCATCAGCGAGCGCATCGTTGATCCAATTGCCGAGTGCGAATTGCTCGTCGCTGTGGTGATGTCAAATCCAATCGACGAACGATCGTGGTCTCGACTGGGAGCCCTCTTGCTGCAAGAGGGAGCGTATGACTCCGCAGCGCGTGTCTATCGCACAGCAGCACAAGTCGCCAAAGGGAAGGCGCAGATGATGGCGGTGTGTGACATGATTACGGTGGACTACGCATTGGCGTTGTGGGGAGCGGGTCGATCGAGTGACGCCATCCAAGCGATGAAACAGTACATCGCAGACGCGAAGCTCATGCAGGCGGCGCTGATTCAGACCTACAACCCCAATCTCACGCGCGAGCAGTGCGACGGGGTTCCATTCCTCATGCCCCGACTTGTTGCAACGATCGACGCTGCAGTCCGTGTGAGTCTGAGAGATCCAACTGCACCCCAGGCACTCGACACGATGATCGCCGCAGCACTCGCTCAAGCGAAGCGTGAAGATCCAGACACGAGCCCTGAGAAGGTCGCGCAAGGAAGTCTCCAGGCGCAAGAGATGCTCGAAACATCCGTGCAAACACTTCTCGATTCGGCGATGGCGGCAATTCTGTTGGATGCTCGCATCGAGTCGGTGCAATCCTTGATTGATTTCGCGAAGCAGAAGCTTCCACTGAGCGAAGAGGCAGTCATTCGCTTTGACGGTTGGAAGGCATTGAAGGGAGGCGATGCGACTGCAGCCCTCGCGCTCCTCAAT
This sequence comes from Phycisphaerales bacterium, assembly GCA_009691725.1. Classification (GTDB taxonomy): domain Bacteria; phylum Planctomycetota; class Phycisphaerae; order Phycisphaerales; family SM1A02; genus F1-60-MAGs104. The sequence goes on along the minus strand of SIAP01000027.1, from coordinate 3,927 downwards.
ACGTCTCCATCAATCAGCCCCGTGATGGAGATGATTCGTGCCAAGGCTCTGGTTGCACAGGGTGATCGCCGAGGCGCGGCCACGAAGTTCATGGCGATTGCGTCGCATGATCGCGGCAGCCTCATTGGACTGCTTGCGGCGCACGAGTTGAAGTCGATCATTGGCGTCGCTCTGCCGGCCGCTGAACCTGTCGCAGAGCTCAACGCTGTGGTGGCGTCCATTCCACCGATCGTCGAAAAGTACATCGTCGGATCGGAGCGTCCTATCACCTTTCAAGTTGAGCCTGTGGATTCTGTGATCGAGCCCTTTGATCCGATTGTCTATCGATTGACTCTGACCAACGACGCGAGTTTTCCAATGTCGATCACGCTCGGTGGTCCGATCAAACAGCATGTGCTGTTGCAGCCTCGCATGAGTCAGGCGACCAAGCCAGGAGTCGACCGATTGATGCCACAGATCATCCCCATTGATCGCGCAATCGAACTTGCTTCGGGAGAATCGATCTCAATGTTGTGGGACTTTGGGTGGACAGAAGTGGGTCTGAGAATCGGTCAGGATCCGATCGCGGGAGGGACGATTGGCATCCGCGGCGCAACCAATTTCATCGCAGAGGCCGGGTCATTCTCGGCTGGCCCGATGGGCGTCGAACCGTTCGCAAAGTCCGTGCAGGTCAACGGGATTCGAACAACACCAGAGTGGGTTGCGGCGGCGATCGCGAGCGCACGTGCGCCAACGACGGACCACGATCTCGTGCAGTATGCGCTGCTGATTCACGCGGGGGCGCAGAAACTTCTGCCGGATGAAGTCGCCGCCTCGGCATGGCAGGCACTCGTCGTTGGATTCCCGAAACTTCCGCCGCACGCACAAGCGTGGGTCCTGTTCGCCGCCCCTCACAATGTCCCAGAGTTCGAACCAGTGCTCGACATCGCCCGTGCGACGACATCGGGTGATGTCCGTGCGGCCTACCTCCTCAGTTTCTGTATCACACAAGACGATGCACAGGTCGCCGCAGGACTCCGTTCTGACGATCCCTTCGCGCGGTTGGCGGCGAGTGTGTTTGTTGACCGAGTCCAACGGGAGATTGTGCGCGGGGAAGAGCGGATGCGCGGTGAGGCACGCAATGCAAATGTGGGTGCGCGGGACAAGGTGAAGAGCAACGAGAACACGAAGGCCGCGAGAGATGCGAAGCAGGCGACACCGCCGTAACAGCCCTTGACACTCATGAATTCGACAACCAAAACAACCGCTCGAATCGTGGGATTCGTGGTCGGGCTTGCGCTCGTCGTTGCCGCATTCATCGCCATCGCAACGAGTGCGCCGACAATCGATCAATTGCGCGGGTGTCTGGTCAAACCCGACGGCTTGCTCGTGCTGATCGTCAGCCTTGCGGCGCTTGGAAGCCTGATTGGATCGACGGGTTTGTTCTACGCGCTCTTGCGTCGATCCGGCAGCATCCGCTTCATCGAGATGGGAAAACTGATTGCTGCTTCATCGGTTCTGAACTACGCGCCAATGCGACCAGGGCTCGTGAGTCGCATCGCCTATCAGCATCTCGCCTGCGGTATCCCCATGCGACAGTCGGTGTTGTCTGTGGTCGAAGCCGCATTGATTTGCGCGCTCACGGTCCTCTGGTTGGCAGTCTCGGTCGCGCTGGTGCAGTGGACGAACGCACGAATGCTCGGCGGACTCTGTGGCGCACTGCCAATCCTGTGCGGAATCGCCTTCGCAATCCCAGAGCGGATTGGTCTGCGCATTTACCTACAGGCGATCTTCTGGAGATGGATCGACTTGCTGTCGTGGGCCGTTCGATATTGGGCGGTGTTCGCCATGCTGGGAGTGGAACTCACGCCAGAGAGCGCGGGCGCAGCCGCCGCAATTGCGGGAGCCGCGAACATGATTCCGTTCATCGGCAATGGTCTGGGGATTCGCGAGTGGGCCATTGGATTGGCAGGACCGGCGCTCGCCACATGGACCACGGATACGGGACTGGCAGCCGAATTGCTCAATCGTGCTGTGGATCTGGTCGTCGTTGTTCCACTCGGGTGTGCTTCCATGCCAGGGATTGCACGGCGTATCCGCAGTGCAGGCGCGTCGCCAGCAAGCATCGCCGAAAGTAGGATCGATTGATGGACAAAGCGGCACTCGCTCATCGAATCGCATCGGTGGCTCTTCTGCGCGGCACCTTCACGCTGCGCAGCGGTCGAACGAGCAACTTCTATCTGGACAAGTATCTCTTCAGTACGCAACCAGAAGTTCTCGCCGAACTCGGGAAAATGTTCGCCGCCCGCATCGCGGCGGGAACAACGCGACTCGCGGGGGCAGAACTCGGCGGCATTCCACTGGTGAGTGCCGCGAGCATGGCGAGTGGAATCCCGTGCGTTTTCATTCGCAATCAGAAGAAGGAGTATGGGACCGCAAAGCAACTCGAAGGCGTGCTCGTGGCGGGCGACAAAGTTGTCATCGTCGAAGATGTCGCGACCACCGGCGGGCAGGCACTCGAAGCCGCCAAGGTGATTCAAGGGCTTGGCGGCGTGGTGACCCACATCATTGCCACGATCGACCGAATGGAAGGCGCGCGGGAGAATGTCGAAGGTGCGGGGATCGTGTTCGAGAGTTTGTTTACGGTGAAAGAGCTCATGCCAAATGGATGATGCGGTCGATCTGGCAGTTGTCGTCACGACATTCAACAGCATTCGGACGATCGATCGTTGCTTGCAGAGTGTGCGCGGCATTGCGAAAGACATCTATGTCGTTGACAGCGGAAGTACCGATGGAACGATCGCTGCGTGTGAGGCGCATGGCGCTCATGTGATCCATCATGTGTGGGAGGGCTACGCTCGACAAAAGGCCTTCGCCCTCTCGCTCGCAACAACTCAGGCGTGGGTGTTGATCCTCGACAGCGACGAGAGTCTTGAACCAAGTTTGCAGGCGGGGCTACGCGAAGCGATTATGAGCGCGGCAACGCAGACGCGTGCGATCGCAATCAATCGCAAGATGTGGTACTGCGGCGACTGGATGAACCATGTGGGATTTCCAGACTGGGTCTTGCGCTGCGGGCGCCTCGGTGCGCTGCGGATGATCGATCTGCCTGTGCACGAACGGCTCGAAGCAGACGGTCCAACTGTGCGTGCGAATGGCGTCTGTCGACACGATACTTGGGATGGTGTCTGCGATGGGATTGAGCGCTCAGCGCGCTACGCCAGACTCTCGGCCACGATACGCTCGCCGACGCGCTTCCCGCTCCTCTACACAGCCTTCAGTGTCCTGACAATTCTCTTGAAACACGGTGTGCTTCGCCTTGGATTCCTCGACGGTCGCCGCGGACTCACAGTGCTCACGATCTTCGCAATCAGTCGGTTCGCCACAACGATGGCGGCATTCGAACGGCGCAGGTGAGTCTCACCCACCCACGCGCGTGCGCAGATTGTCGAGCACATTCATGAAGTTGATGTATGCGTCGTAGGGGCTCTCGTATGGGCTGAAGTATTTGTGCACATCGCCGTCGGCCCAGTACTTCGTGCACATGTAGTACAAGTGATCGCTCGTGGTGAGTTTGCGCCAATCTTCAAGCACATGTTCGTCGCCGGCAGCGTGCTTTCGTTTCACAGCCTCTTCGAGCCGGTAAAGTTCCGCCGCAGCGTTGTCTTGCAACGGATTGCCGAGCCAGGCGGTGATATCGCGTTCGCTATCTGCCCACGAGATCGGCTTGTCCGAGTCATATTCTCCAACGGGCTGGTGGGAATCGGCGACCTGCGATGGCGTGAGAAACGAATTGTGCCCCGGATTCACATCAAATATTTTCTCAGGCATCGCATCGAGGAACTGAAAGATCCCGGTCTCGGCCCACTGATGTTCGCCGAGCGTCTCGTAGTCCATGAACAGGTTGCACAAGAATCCATTGCCATTGATCTGATTCACCCATCGCGC
>SIAP01000007.1 GCA_009691725.1 Phycisphaerales bacterium | reverse complement strand
TCGCGAGCGCATCACCGTGCCTAAGAACGATCTCGATTCGACGATGAATGCCGGTGCCCAGTACTTCATCGAAGGTCAGTATGTTCAGGTTCAAGATGCAACGTCCGGCAACGACAATAACAACGCGTCGTACCGCAAGATCACTGTCGGAACAACTTATTCGACATCGACTGGTTACCCGCTCACACTGACTGGTGCAACGAACCAGCAGATCCCTGGGATTTATTCTTGGCAGTTCGTCCATTCCGATGTGGCGATTCGCGAATACGACGTTGCTGGAGACGGTCGATTCCTCGTCGGATCCCGCGCCACACTGAACACCAACGGAACCTACCACTACTCCTACGCGGTCTTCAATCTCAACAGCGATCGCAACGGCGGATCATTTTCCGTGCCATTGGCGACTGGTGTTGTCTTGACGAACATCTCTTACAGCGCGCCGTTCAATCACTCGGGCGATACCTTCACGAATGTCCCGTGGACCGTGACGCAAACGGCGAGTGAGATCAAGTGGGCGTGTGAACTAAACACCAACGCGGCCGCGCATGCGATTCGTTGGTCGACGATGCACACTTTCGAGTTCGATGCCAACTCTGCACCAACGGATGCATCGCAAGTGCTGACGCTGGGACTCTGGAAGGCTCCAACAGCCTCGAGCCCTGCGAGTTCAATCTCAGTTCAGGGCAAGAAGCCACTTCCAGTTGCGCCTCCCTGCGCTCCATCAGATCTCAACTGCGATGGCACCGTCAACGGAGCAGATCTTGCTGCACTGCTTAGCTGCTGGGCAACTCCCTGCGGCGATGTGAACAGTAGCGGAACGACCGATGGAGCAGATTTGTCAGAGCTGCTCTCTGCTTGGCAATAAGCGGTCAGTCGTCAGTCAGTCGTCAGTCAGTGGTTTGGCAACACATAGGCAAGCGGCGAGCAATAAGCGCTCGCAGAAGTCTCTGAATTCGAGTTCTCTAACCGCTCGGCACAGGCCGAGCGGTTTTTTTATAAATCACTGTGTTTCTGTGGCGCAAACCAATCGCTGCGCTACATTTCATCCATGCATACCTCCCACTTCGGACGCCCAGCGGGCGCGCTCGCTGTGATCTTGATTTCGATCATCGGATTCTCTGCGCTTCAAGCGGGCGCTGAAGGTTCGAAGAAGCATGCGAAGGCGGGTATCCCAGAATTGACGATCGCGGAACTGTCGCGATTCGAACTCTTCTCTCCAGCGTTACCACACGATCTGCCAGGGCACCTCGAGTTTGCGATTCCGATCAACAATGTTTCACTGACTGTTCAGCTGGACAAGACCTCAATTCGGAGCGACCGCTTTCGGGTCCTCGTCGATGCAGGGAATGGCGTCCTCACAGAATTGGCCGCGCCCTCGATTCGGACTTATCGCGGCTCTATCGCAGGTCGCCCCGGAGTGACAGTTGCGGGATCTCTGCTGCCCAGCGGATTCAGTGGCACCATCCATCTCGAAGATGAAACAACATGGGTTGTCCAGCCACTGAACGATTTCCGCAGCGACCTTCCAGCGTCGGGTCAGCATGTTTCTTACTCAACTGCTGATGCGATTCCAGATGGACGAGGATGCGCGCTCGGTCGCCCAGGATTCCCGATCGCAAAGTACCGATCGCCGCTCTCAGAAGCGATCGCGTCAGGACAGGTGCCGCTCGAGGGTGGAATCGCCGGCACCACTCCATCGCAGGTGGAGATCGGCTGCGACACCGACTATGAGTTCTTTCAGAAGAACGGTTCGTCAGTCGCCAACACGGTCAACGATGTTGAGCTCATCATCAGCAATGTCAACATCATCTACGACCGCGATGTGAACATCACCTTTGAATTGGGCACACTCATTGTTCGTTCCAATTTCGAGGACCCCTACACCACGACAACGATCGACGGACGCCTCGGCGAGTTTGCATCGAAGTGGGCGGCAGCGCCGGAGTCTGGCATCTACCGAGACATCTCGCACCTGTTCTCGGGATACACATTCGCTGGTGGCACCATCGGTCTTGCATACCTCGGGGTCGTTTGCAATGGCGTCAACAATGCGCAGTACGGAACTGTTGAGAGCCGGTACACCACAACGCTGTCCTATCGAATCTCGCTCTCGGCACATGAACTGGGCCACAATTGGGATGCCACACACTGCGACTCGCAGGGGACTGCAGCATGCCACATCATGTGTTCTTCCAACGGCGGATGCGGTGGGATTTCCGGCACAAACCTAAAGTTCGATGCACTGACGATTTCAGAGGTCACGACCTATCTCGGGCAGGTCAGTTGCGATTTCGTACGCCCCCTTCCCGTGGCGGCACCATTCAGCGAGAACTTTGCGTCCACCACAATCGCGACCGCGAGATGGACCTACAACGATGGCGGCGCGGTAACGACAGCTGCATTGAATGAACCGAGTGCGCCGAACTCACTCAACCTCGATTCGACGGGCGCAAATGCGTACGACGATGACGAGATCCGCACGAACTTCATTCTGTTGGGAGGCACTTCTTCCGCGACCGCTGCCTACAAGGTTGAACGCACTGGTGTCGAGACGGGTGAAACACTCACCGTGGAGTACCTCAATTCATCACTCGACTGGGTTGTGCTCAACACGCTCACTTCCGACGGAACGAATCAGACCGCATTCACGACGTATGAGCACGCGCTCCCGACCGTCGCTCGGCACAATCAATTCCGACTCCGCTTCCGGACCAATGGCAATGACACCGGCGACGACTGGTTCATCGATGATGTGAGTGTGTATGTCGTCGCCGTTCCACGACCACCATCCAATGACGAGTGCGATGGAGCCACCGTTGTGGGGACTGGCACGACAGCGTTCAACAGCACCAATGCAACGACCAGCGCGTACACGATTCCGACTTCCTGCACTCTCTCGGGTGATGGATCGATCACTCAAGATGTTTGGTTCTCGTATGTCGCGTCCTGCTCTGGCCGCACGACCGTTTCAACATGCGGACTCGCTGGGTTCGACACCCGCATCGCAATCTACGCCGCCAGTACCACCTGCCCATCATCGGCGAGTGCTGTGATCGGCTGCAATGACAATACGACTGGCTGCGCGAGCGGCACCTCCACCGCAGAATTCACCTGCATCAACGGAAGTCATTACTTCATCCGCGTTGGCGGTGCTACCACCGGCGGGACCGGCTCGATTTCAATCGCATGCACGGTCACGTGTCCGCCCGATGTCAGTGGCGATCTCTATGTCGATGCGGCTGACCTTGCGATCGTGCTCGCCAATTGGGCCGGATCTGGCGCTGGTGATGTCAACGGCAGCGGGGCGGTTGACGGACTCGACCTCTCGGTCATCCTCGCTGGTTGGGGTCCCTGCCCCTGAGTGTGCCGACTGAGCCTGCGCGCCCTACTCGACGGCTCGACCCCATCGCGTTCGTCGCATTGGGCGGCGCCCTCCTGGCCTGCTGTCCATTTGCTGCCGTGATTGGAATCATTGCTGGAACGCTCTCGCTGAGCCGAATCCGGCGATCCAATGGAATGCTTGGAGGAAGACGAATTGCCGCCGCTGCGATCGGCGCAAGCGTGATCATGGGGACTGTTTCGTGGGTGGCGGGAGATCGATTGCAAACCCAAGGACAGGCTTCAATGCAACAGGATGTCAGGCGTGCCGTCGACCAGTTTCTCACGGGATCGGTGGAGCCATCGGCGTGGTGGACCGAGGTGGATCCACGGGAACTCTTGGAGTTTCAACAGAAAGTTCGTGCGCGGCTTGGCACTCTCACCACCGCGAGCGTGACTCAAACGGAAGTTCGCTTGTCGATGCAGTCCATAGGGAAGTCCGCTGGTGCTTTTCGATTGCTCTTGGAGTCCACGACCATTCAGACCGTCGCCTCGGTGAGTGTCGAGATCGTGACCGACTTCCAAACCCTACGCCCATCCGTATTGATCCGCTCCCTCTCGATTCAACTGCCCAGCGGTACGACCGCCGATGGCGGCGACGAAACACTTTCCTTCCCACGCACGATCGCCACGAGCGACCCTGATAGTCTCTCGACGCCATGACCGTTTCACTCGAGATTCCTCAACTCCCCATCGACGCACATCCTGTTGGTCCCACGCGCGTGAGCAAGGCTGCGATTACCTCGCTGGTGCTGTCACTCGTCTTCTGTTGTCCCATCACCACCATTGCCGGCTTTCTGACTGGATTGCTCGCCGTCATCTTCACGATGCGAGATCGCTCGCTGACTGGAAGGTGGATGGCCATCGTCGCAATGGTGATCAGTATCGCAGCGACTGGACTTCAAGCAACCATGATCGCAGGCTTCTACGACACGCTGTGGGTGCCGATCATGACTGGTCCTGCGGCAGCGATGCGCGAAGGAGATGCTGGCAGGCTTGAATCCTTCCAGTCACACTTTGCTGTCGCGTCTGTCGATGGCAACACGATCGAGAGTGCACGGACATTCCTCGAAGAGGTGAAGACACGCTATGGAGCGTTTGAGAGTGCGGCGCTCGAGTCCCCTTCAGCACCAAGCACGGCACCCTCGGCGGGACAAGATTTCGCTGCCGACTACCTGATGGAGTTCGCCAATGGCCGAATGCGGGCCAATTGTGCGCTCCAGATTGCTGATCCAAAGGGCGGGATTTCTATGAGGTTGAAGAGCCTCGTCATACGAGATGCTGAACACGGCGACTTGTGCTTTCCGCCAATGCCTATCGAGGCAGAAGCAGTTCCCATTCCAACCGCGCCGAAGAGTGAATAAGTGCAGACCGACGAAGTCAGAATCTCCGTCCGCAACTTGGTGAAGAAGTTTGGAAGTCAGACTGTGCTCAGCGGAGTCAACCTCGATGTTCGCGCTGGCGAGACGGTCGTCATCATGGGCGGTTCGGGGTGCGGGAAGACCACGCTTCTGCGACTGATGATCGGATCGCACACCCCAACATCTGGATCTGTTGCGCTGCTCGGCCAAGACATCCACGCACTTGATGCCGATGGATTCGACGCAATCAAGAAGCAGTTTGGGATTCTCTTCCAATCTGGCGCACTCTTCCAATCGATGACTGTTGGAGACAATGTGGCGCTTCCACTGATCGAGCACACAGATCTCGCGCCAGAGGTGATCGACATCCAAGTCAAGATGAAACTGGAGTTGGTTGGGCTGCGCCAGCACGCCAAGAAACTCCCGTCGCAGATTTCGGGGGGGATGATGAAGCGCGCCGGGCTCGCACGCGCTATGGCGATGGATCCAAAAATCCTCTTCTACGACGAACCGAGCGCGGGGCTTGATCCGGTGACGAGCGCAGAAATCGACCAACTCATCCTCGAACTCACCAAGAACTTTGGGGTGACCAGTGTGGTGGTCACGCATGAAATGGACTCTGCATTCACGATTGCTGATCGGATGGTGATGCTCGACGGGGGTCGGGTTCTCAAGATCGACACGCGCGACGCATTCGACCGTATTCGCCAACTCTCTCCGGCCCAGGCGAGTGCGCTCAGCGAAGACGAACAAATCGTTTATCAGTTCTTGCGCGGTGCACCAGATGGACCGATCACCAGACGACGGAGCGCAGACGACTACGCGGAGGATCTCTTGGGAATGGATGCACAGGGGAACACGATCGCCAACAGCGGACTACTCCATGCCCGTCGATGAGCTCACGGCGAAACCAGATGGATGGTTTTGCGGACGACATGTCACGGTCATGGGACTCGGCAGGTTCGGCGGTGGCTTGGGGGTCGTGCAATGGCTCCATTCGCTCGGTGCACGCATTCTCGTGACGGATCTCGCCGCGCCTGAAACACTTCGCCCGTCACTCGAACCAATTGCAGACGCCATCGCAGATGGATCGATCACACTTCGACTCGGGTCGCACGATCGACGCGATTTCGAGGCCGCCGAACTGGTCATCGCAAATGCGGCGGTCCCTAGGCCGTGGGCATGTTCATACCTCTGCGCAGCTCGTGCAGCGAGAGTTCCAGTGACGACAGAGATTCGCCTGTCGATCGAACGGCTCGGCTCGAAGCGCATCGTTGGAATCACCGGCAGTGCTGGCAAGTCCACCACGACTGCGATGACTGTCGCGGCGCTCCAAGCATCTGGGCGCGATGCTCGCGTTGGTGGCAACATCGGAGGCTCTCTACTTGGGCGACCAGTTGGGTCTGCGCACCAGTGGACGGTGCTGGAATTGTCAAGCGCACAACTCTGGTGGCTGTCGAACGAATCTGGCGGAGCGGGATGGTCCCCTACTGTCGCGGCGCTCACAAACATTGCGCCGAATCATGTCGATTGGCACGAAAACCTTGCCCACTACATCCAGTTCAAGGGGCAGATTCGCCGCAACCAGTTGTCGTCGGATCGCTTCATCTCATACTTCGCGCAGGAGGATCCCGCGGAGTCCCTGCGCATGGCGTCGGCCCTCGGCGCAGAAGCGTGGTGGCTCGGTGGATCTCAACCAAGCGTTCCAGATGCGGACGAGATTGAGTTGATGCTGCCCGGCGCGCACCAGCGCAAGAATGCTCGGATGGCACTCGCGATCACTGCACTCTGTGCAGAGATCGATGGCAATCCAGTTCAACTCGATGCCGCGCAGTCCGCGCTGAGGTCCTTTGCGGGGCTGGACCATCGGCTCCAACCGCTTGGAACCGTCAGGGGAGTGCGATGCTTCAACGATTCCAAGGCGACCACTCCAGAGGCGACACTCTTGGCAGTCGGGTCGTTTCCAGATCCGTCCCGCATCCACCTCATCGTCGGTGGCTATGACAAGAAAGTCGATCTCAGCGCGATTCGCGACCTTGCACCAAGACTTGCTGGCCTCTATGCGATCGGTACGACTGCGCCCATGCTTGCGCCGCACCCTCCAGCGATGCGATGTGCGGGGCTCGCGGAGGCCGTCGAGCAGGCGTTCTCGCGCGCGAAGGAGGGCGATCTACTGCTGCTCTCTCCCGCCTGTTCAAGTCTGGATCAATTCCTGAACTTCCAGGAGCGCGGAGATTTGTTCACGCGGCTCGTCCGCGACCGCGCTCCAACCGTGCATTGCTAGACTTCGACTCGATCAGGGAGCTCGAACACACCAGATGAAACCACTCCATGCCACTCTTCAATGTCTCGCTGTGACCGGCGCGATGCTCCTCGTCGGGTGCTACACCCCTGCCGGTGGCTTCAATCCCAGCACCGGTCGAGGCTTCACATACGTGTCCACTCCAACCCGTCCTGTCACGGTCACGCTCATCGACACGCGCAACAATGAGGCGTTCTTCAAGTTGGACATTCCGGCAGGGAAGCAACTCACCTTCAAATTTGTGGAGGGCTCTGGATCTGGCTCTCGCGCCAATCCAACATCGATGATGTGGGAGGTGTGGGATGCAAAGACCGAGTTCGGATCACTGGACAATCAGCTCATCTGCCCGCCTTCGTCGTGTCGCCGAATCGATGTGAGTTTCCGACCCGCCCCAGAAGATGCGCCCATGGATCCAACACTGCTCATTCCACAATCGAACGAGCAGCCCGCGAGCGGTCCAAACAGCCCTGCAGGCGGTCGGCAGATTCCAAACCGACCAAAGGACTGACGACGGGATGCGCGTCGGCCATGGCTACGACCTGCATCGACTCGAAGCACTCCCGCCCGATGGCAGAGGCAAGCCGCTCATCTTGGGCGGCATTCATATTCCTCATCACACAGGACCCGTCGCGCATTCCGATGGCGATGTATTGCTGCATGCGATGACCGATGCGATCTTGGGAGCACTCGGTCTTCCCGACATCGGACGACTCTTCCCCGACACGGATGCCGCCAACAAGGACGCCAACTCTGTGCTTTTCCTGTGTGAGGCACTCCGCCTGATGCGAGCTTCGGCCTTCGAAATCGGCAACGTGGACTGCACCGTGATCTGCGAAACTCCCAAGATTGGACCACTCCGCGATGCGTTGGTCGCACAACTCGCACAGTTGCTTGAGTGCCCGATCGAGCGCATCAATGTCAAGGGGAAAACCCACGAGAAAGTGGACGCGGTCGGTGAAGGACGTGCCATTGAAGTGCATGTCGTCGCGCTCCTTCGCTCGAAAGCGGCTTCACACGACTGAACCCTATACTCGGCTCCATGAGAGCAGTCGTGACGGGTCAAGTCGGTGTAGACAAGAAAAAGTATCTCCAGAGTGTCGTGTCTGCGGCGGGAGAACGTGGCGATCGGATCGACCTCTTCAATATCGGCGATCGCATGTACGCCGAGGCTTCCGACGTCCGCCCCGGCCGCATCCTCGACCTCCCCATCTCTCGTCTGGCAAGCCTCCGACGCGCCGCGTTCAAGGATGTGATCGCATCCACCCAACCCAAGCACGATCATCCCAATATGATTGTCAACACCCATGCCACATTTCGTTGGAGGCACGGGCTCTTCAGTGCGTTCGACTTTGATCAGCTCCAAAAGCTCGAGGCGAATTGCTTCATCTGTCTCGTCGACAACGTCGAAACTGTTCACCATCGCCTCCATCGAGACCATGTCATCGATGCGACATTGAAGGATTGCATGGTGTGGCGCGAGGAGGAGATTCTCGCCACAGAGATCATGGCGCAGTCCCTGGGGTGCGCAAACGACTTCTATGTCCTCAGCCGCGGTCGCCAACACGACACAATTGAAACCTGTCTGCGACTCATCACGCACCCAGACATGTTGAAGGTCTACCCGTCATTCCCCATGAGCCATGTGATGGATATGCCGGATGTGCTGGCGGAGATCAACCACTTTCGCGCCCAACTTGCCAAGCATTTCATCACCTTTGATCCAGGTGATGTTGACGAAAAACTGCTCCTCGATCGTGCACTCGATGCCGCACGCAAGGGCGAGGACTTCGTCGAGGTGCAGCCGCACGCCTTTGGTGGTCGCGAAGGCAATCCGATGATGCGTCTGCCGGTGCGCGAGATTCTCGACATCGCCGGAGACATCGATGGGCAGATTTATATGCGCGACTTCAAACTCGTTGACCAAAGCGACATGATTGTGTCGCTCGTGCCAGAACTGGCTGGTGGCGTCCCTGGCCTCTCCAGTGGCGTCGAGCGTGAACTGCATCATGCGTTCGAACACACCAAAGAGGTGTATGTCGTGTGGAAACCAAAGAAGAATCCCAGCCCGTTCATTACCGAGACAGCCACCCGCATTTTTCGAAGTGTCGACGAGGCTCTCTCCTATTTCGACAGCGAAGGGATGCTCGCGCCGACATCTCTCTTCGGGCACTGAACGCGCGGGTGGACTGCGCCGTGCCCCGCATTCGCCTGCTCATCGCATACGAAGGAACAGACTTCCATGGTTGGCAGCGGCAGGAACCGCCAGACCGAGATCCGCTTCGCACGGCGCAAGGGGTGCTCACCGATGCCATCAGTGACCTGATGAATCAGCGTGTCAGCGTCAATGGGGCGAGTCGAACGGATGCCGGGGTCCACGCGCGCGGGCAAGTCGGTTCATTCTCGATTGCAGAGTCGCGCATCCCAATCGAACGCCTTCCGATGGCGATCAACACGAGATTGCCACACGACATCGAGGTCCGATCCGCACGGGAAGTCGAAGACGCATTCGATCCCGTGCGAGACTGCATCAGCAAGAGTTATTCCTATCGACTTCGCCACGGTCCAGATGGTCGCCCGACGCAACTCCAAGGTCGACCAGATCCATTTGATCGCAAGTGGACCGCGCACTGTCGACAACAACTCGATCTTGAACGCATGCGCCGCGCAGCGTCACACATGGTCGGCACGCGCGACTTTCGCGCCTTTGCGCACTGCCCAGACCAACGCGAGACGACCGTTCGCAGCGTGCACACCTGCACCGTCGTCGAAACTGGTGCCGGACTGCTGCGCTTTGAAATCGCGGGCAGTGGGTTCCTCTACCACATGGTGCGAATCATGGTGGGGACGCTTGTGGACGTCGGTCGAGGTCGGCTCGAGGCGGAGTCCATCGAAAGCGTGATTGCCTCCCTCGACCGTGCAAAGGCGGGGCAAACGATGGCGCCCGAAGGACTCTGCCTCGACTGGATTCACTATGGCGATGTTGCACCGACACCATTTCAGAGAGAGTTGCTGTGAGGATCCTCCACATCTCAACGCGACTCATCATCGGTGGGTCACAAGAGAACACGCTCCTGTCATGTATCGGCGCAGCCGATCGTGGGCACGCGGTCGCACTCGCGTACGGGCCGATCTATGGACCAGAGGGATCGCTCTTGCCGAAGGCCGCTGCGGACGATCGCATTGAAACATTTGAGATCTCAAGTTTGCTCCGCCACATCAACCCCTCTCGCGATTGGCGGTGCTACTGGAGGCTGCGCTCGCTCATCCGATCGTGGAAGCCTGATGTGGTGCACACTCATTCATCGAAGGCTGGAATTCTCGCACGCGCTGCGGCGTGGTCGGAGCGCGTCCCAGTCATCGTTCACACGATTCATGGACTGCCCTTTCATCCATTCCAGAATCGGTTCACGAATGCCGCATACATCACTGCCGAGCGATGGGCTGCGCGTCGTTGTCATGCCATCGTCAGCGTGGCAGATGCGATGACCGTGACGGCGCGTGCGGCTGGTATTGGTCGACCAGATCAGTTCGTCACGATTCGAAGTGGGATGGAGATTGCACCGTGGATCCACGATGCTGACCAGAGAACTGCGTTGCGAGCCGGCTTCGGATGGGACGAGAACACCGTTGTCTTCGGAACTATTGCGAGACTCGCAGAACTGAAGGGGCATGACGACCTCATCGATGCATTCGCCGACCTGCTTGCGCGAACGGATGCGCCCCGCTGTGCGCTGCTGTGGATCGGCGATGGCTGGTGGCGCGAAAGACTGACCGCTCGCCTCTCCGCCGCAGGGATTGCAGACCGAGTCACCCTGACAGGACTCGTCGATCCATCGGACATTCCCGCGCTGATCTCGACGGTTGATGTCCTCGTTCACCCCTCATATCGCGAGGGACTTCCGCGCGCCGTTGTGCAAGGAGCGCTCGCGGCAAAGCCAATCATCGCATACGACATCGACGGTGCGCGCGAGGTTTGCAAGGATGGGGTCAACGGCATTCTGGTGCGCGCTGGTGATCGCAGCGGGCTGCGCGCAGCAGCGGAGCGACTGATCGCGCATTCAGAAGAGCGCAGCGCGATGGGGCTTCGAGGGCGTCAACTGGTTCGCGTCGAATTCGATTCCAACAGAATGGTCGATCAACTGCTCAAGCTCTACGAACGCCTCGCCAGCCAAAGCCAAAGCGAAACCAAGTAGAGTCACCTGATGCGCGTTGCCGTCTTTGGCCCACACCCCGATGATCAGGAGCTCGGCATGGGCGGCACCATCGCGCGCCTTGCATCGCACGGTCATACTGTCACTCTGATCGATATGACCAACGGCGAGCCGACGCCGTTTGGATCTCCATCGCTTCGAGCACAGGAAGCCGCAGACGCAGCTGCAATTCTGGGCGTGACGCGCATGCAATTAGGATTGGTGAATCGCGAACTCGTCAACGACCTTGCATCGCGCGCCGTGGTTGCCACTGCGATCCGCACGCTGCGGCCCCACCTCATCTTTGCTCCCCATCCAGACGATGCCCATCCCGATCATGTCGCTGCGTGCGCACTCGTGGAAGCCGGGCGATTCGCGGCGAAGTACACCAAGTGCGATTTGCCGGGCGATCCGTGGCATGCGCCGCAGCTCTTTCATTACTACGCAATTCATTTGCGGACGGTGCCGCAGCCTTCAGTCATCGCCGACACCACGGGATACGCAGGCGTCAAACGCAATTCGATCACTGCCTATGCCAGTCAGTTCGTCACGAATCCGAAGAACACAAGGATTCCAGATTGGATCGACGCCGCTGGGATCTACTTCGGCAGTCGCATCGACACCGAGACGGCAGAACCATTCTTCAGCCGCGAATGCGTTCCACATGACTTTGGGCTTGATCGGATTGGCGAGAGGATCTAGCGACAGCGCAAGCGGCTAACGACCAGTCGATCCGAATCCGCCGCTCCCGCGAGCCGTCTCGGTCAACGATGCACACTCGACAATGCGCGCTCGAATCACCGGCGCGATCACCAGTTGTGCAACACGCATCGATGGCTCCACCGCGAATGCAACGAGACCGTGATTGATGAGGGCAACCTTCATCTCGCCACGGTAGTCCGCATCGACCGTCCCTGGCGAGTTTGGAATCGAAACTCCAAACTTGGAAGCGAGTCCGCTGCGTGGTCGTACTTGGCCCTCGAAACCAGCAGGAATCTCCAGCGCGAAACCGCATGGAATCATGGCGATTGCGCCGACTGCAATCACCACAGGATCAGAGATCGCCGCGTGCAAGTCCATCCCCGCCGCCAGAGCGGACTGATAGGCGGGAAGAGTCGCGAGCGCGGAGAGTCGGTGAAACTTCACTTCGATTTCGTTCATCACGCGAGTGTAGAGAGACGCACGGATACGATCACTCCAATGGTGTGCCCAGTCATTGGACTCCTCCTACTCGCCATCGTTGCGTGGCTCGTTGTGTCTGGACTCAAGATTCGCGACCTCGCCAGAGCACCAGCGATTGCCTGTGGTCATTGTGGGCACTTTCTGTTGGCGGGACAACTGCGCTGCCCAGAGTGCGGAACTCTCTGGGACATGCAGTGGCTCCAACAACTCACCAACGCCCGACAGCGATCTGGGACCATTCGGCTCACACTGGCAGGGGTGCTAGTGCTCCTCCTCGCAGCGGCTGTGATCGCGGCAGTTGTTCCCCTGTGGAACTATGGCCAGAAGCAGAACCAACCCGCGCAGACCGCCAAACCGAATCAGCCCATCACGCTCGATGGTCCGCTGGAAAGTCCACCGGACACTCCAAGGGGCACCCAAGCAGATACATCACGCCGATAGGAGAGGTCTGCGCGCGGAGATGGATGTGCCTCGAGGTGCGGAGTCCGCCAACAAGCGACCCATCGTCCGGGTTCAACTTCGTGCAGTGCGTATGCACCTCGCCCCGGTGCCAGTTCTGGGCGCTCGGCGGTGGGCGTGAATGGCCACCAGGGAATCACACCAGATTCGAATCCCGGCAGTTTTTTGAACTCACCGGGGTCGTGGACGACATCTTCCACGGTCGTCAATCGCGTGCGCTGATCGCGGAGCCCAGGGATCGACTTGAACAGCCCGCGTGTGTACGGATGCAGCGGTCGAGCGAAGAGTTCTTCGACGCGTGCATACTCGACAACTCGCCCTGCATACATCACGCAGACCACATCGGCGTTCTCTGCCACGACTCCAAGATTGTGCGTGATGAGCATCACTCCCATCCCGCGCTTCCGTTGGATCTCACTGAGCAACTCCAAGATCTGTGCCTGAATCGTCACGTCGAGAGCAGTCGTCGGCTCATCTGCAAGCAATAGTTTTGGTTGGCATGCGAGCGCCATGGCGATCATGACACGTTGCCGCATTCCGCCCGAGTAGCGGTGTGGATAGTCCGAAAGCAGTTGCATGCGCGCGCGGCGCAGGCGTTCTGGAAGCGACCCCTCAGCGGCGAGCAACTGCGCAGGCGTGCTGCGCTGAGCTGCAACCTCAACCTTCAGCGCGGCAAGTTCGCGCTGGAACCGGCCCTCGATGGGCTGATACATCCCAACTTCATCGAGCGCCCGCATGGCGATCTCGACCGCTTCGTCTGGCGTGGCCTTCTGATGCAGCAGGATTGCCTCAAGAATCTGATCTCCGATGGAATAGACCGGATTCAAACTGGTCATCGGTTCTTGAAAGATCATGGCGATGTCTCGGCCTCGCACCTGCAACATCTCGCGCTCCGAGAGCGACAGAAGATTGCGACGATCGCCGCCGCGACCATGCATGAGAATCGTTCCGCCGTCGATACGACCAGGCGGGCACGGCACCAACTGCATCGTCGTCATCGCAGTGACACTCTTCCCACAGCCTGATTCTCCAACGACCGCGAGCGTCTGGTTTGGGTAGATCGTCATGCTCACACCCGCAACCGCCTGAATCCGAGGACCACCGCCCGAATTGTCAAACGACACAGCGAGATCGGCCACTTCCAAGAGAGGTGTTTCTGAATTGGACGATGACCCGTCTGACATTAGTGTGCCGCCTTGCGAAGTTTGGGATCGATCGCATCTCGGAGCGATCCGCCAAGAACGTTGTACGCCAACACCGAGAGAAAAATAGCTGTGCCAGGAAAAATCGCCAACCACCACACAAATGTGCCCGTCGTGCCGGTCGCACTCGACAGCAGTTTGCCCCACGACGCCTGATTGTCCGGTCCCAGTCCAAGGTATGAGAGAGTCGCCTCCGCAATGATTGCTCCCGCGATGGCAAAACTTGCATCGACGAGTACGGGGGTCACCCCATTGGGCAACATGTGACGAAAGAGAATTGAGCGCAGTGGCAATCCAGACGCGCGTGCCCCCTGCACAAAGTCTTGATGACGCAACTTCATGAACTCTGCCCGGGTGAATCGCGCCGCGCCCGTCCACGAAAGACAACCGATGATCGCCATCATCACGTAGGTGCTTCGTGGAAGCACTCCCGCCGCAACGATGAGCAGGAACAAGACTGGCACTGCCATAAAAATCTCGACGACACGAAAGAGCACAAGATCGATCGTGCCACCGAAGTATCCCATGATCGATCCCATCGTGACCCCAATGATCACGGCGATGCCGGTCGATACGAACCCAACCGAGATCGACAGGCGGCAGGCCCACAACAACTGTGCGAGCACATCAGCACCATTTGAGTCTGTCCCGAGAAGGAACGAATGCGCCGCGAACGGGCTGGTGAGGAGCGGCTTCCATTCGCGTTGCAGCGACGATCGCTGTCGTGCGACCTGCTCGAGATCCCCCCTCGCTCGAATCGCAAGTTCCTCATTTCCGGATTGATTTGCCGCCTGTACAGCCACTGCGAATCGTGCGAACTCCCGTCCTGCAGCGGCATCCTTCGCCTCGTACGCACGCGCGACTGTGGTCATCGGTGGCACCGTGATGAGCTCGCTGCGAATGCGATCCGGACTCCACGGAATCAGCGTGTAGACACAACGGATACGCCCTGCAGCTTCATCGGTCACATATCGATCGAAGTCCACAGGCGATGCCTGCCAGCGATGACCAACTGCAAGTGAGACTGCGATCAGCGCAATCGACACAACGACCGCCCGTGCGCGGACCGACAAGAGAAATGGAATTCCCAGCGCGCAGAGAGCGAATGGCGCCCCAATCGCTGCTGCGACAGCGACGCGACGCCACGCATTGACGGGATCAGACACCCAATCTCCAAGTGCGTTTGACCATCCCGTCCGCGTCGGCGCACCAAGCCAATCGGCGACGAACGACGCCACCACAACCGTACTCCCCGCGATCAAGGACATCACGACCAAGACACCCAGCCGTTCACCCCGTCGCATTGCGATCGGCACGCACATCCACACCGTCCCGCCAATTGCGCCGAAAAAAAGGAGCAAATCTGCCGCTGCGAGCGAATTCCACAGTGGTGACCGTGTTGAGACCACGACACCGTCTGTGCCAATCACACTCAACCAAAGCGGGTTGGCATTTGCGATGAATGGTGACAGAACCGCCCCCGCTGCGACGAGTGCAATCCAACCAATCGCGCAGAGCGCCGAACGACTCTTGAGCACACGGGACCACGCATCTGCCCAGAATCCACGCGCCTCCGCTGCGCCAATTCCTCGCATCGCCTCGACACCAGAGATCGACTCATGCATACGACACTCTCGGATCTGCCAGCGCATAGAGGATGTCTGCCACGAGTAGCGCGACCAGGCTGACACAGCCCACCATGATCGTGTTCGCAAGCATCACTTCAGAATCATGGAGGCTCACGGCTTCCAGCATCAATGAGCCCATGCCAGGAATTGAAAAGATTTTTTCCACGATCACGCTTCCAGACAGCATCGCAGGGAAAATCGATACAAACATCGTGATCAGCGGCAAGAGTGAATTCCGAAAGACATGACGCAAGACGATGTCGCGCCGCGAGACTCCCTTGGCTTTCGCGGTGCGCACATAGTCAGCATTGAAATTATCAAGCATCGCAGCCCGAGTCTGCCGAGACAGCACGGCGAATCCTGCGTAGACCAGACACACGACCGGCAACACAAGGTGCCAACACACATCGAGAATCCATCCAGGTTCAAAACCACCGCTCTCCCAAGTGGGCAAGAATCCGATCGAGGATGCATTCGTGGCGTGCAGCCCCGCGACTGGAAAGAGCCCCAAGTACTGCTTGTTTGCAAGGAATCCAACCGCCAGCACACCCGCCCACACGACTGGAATTGACCAGAGTGCGATGAAAATCCCACCACTGATGAGATCAAA
Organism: Phycisphaerales bacterium; assembly: GCA_009691725.1. Lineage (GTDB taxonomy): Bacteria > Planctomycetota > Phycisphaerae > Phycisphaerales > SM1A02 > F1-60-MAGs104. The sequence goes on along the minus strand of SIAP01000007.1, from coordinate 72,704 downwards.
CCAGGATCCCCGCCGCGCGGCCGCAAGCATTCCAGTTGGAATCGACACCAGATAGATCAACGGAAACGCAATCAGATTGATGAGCAGCGTCACAGGGAGCGCTTCAAGAATCAGGCTCGAAACAGGACGGTTCTTTGTGCGGCTCCAACCCATGTCGGGTGCGCCAATCCAGACCACTCGCGGGATCACTCCAACTCCAGCCTGCTGAAAGGGCGTCGCGTGGAAACACAATTCCAGAGCAGTGCGCGCGCCTGCAGCGTTCGCGTGCGCACTCAGCGCGGCAGTTGCGGCAGATCGCACTGCGAGCCATTGTGGAACTGCATCGTCGATGACGAGCGACTTCACATTCGACTCAGGCAACTCGCCTCGCTGATTCACCAGCGACGATTGGTGTGTCGCATCCGCGTACTGCGCCATTGCGATGCGCAGGACTGCGAGAGATCCCACAAACGCCTGGCGCGCAGCGCCACTTTCGCGCATCAGTGATCGGTACTGTTGACGAACTCCATCCGAAGAGTCCGCAGCGACGAAGGTCGCCGTCGCATCAGCGACTGCACGAATGGACTGATCCTCCTCCGCCCACGGCGCAGCCATGATCATCGGCGGCAGTGCGCGCGGCGCATAGATACGCTCACCAGTCGCATCGATCTGTGCCCGTGCGCCGAATTTCACTGGCGAGACTCGCCCGAGCCACCGTGCGTACTGGACAAACACCGATTCATCCAATCCGAATCGATCCCTGAATCGAGCCTCTGCGATGCGTGGATCGCCGCCCGCTGGGCTGCCACCACCCGCTGCCGCTGATGCGCTCGCGCTGAATCCACCTGGTGCCAGAGCAATCAGGCAATAGACCATGAAGGTCATCCCGATGAGCGTCGGAATCATGAAGAGCAGTCGTCGACTGATATACGGAAGCATGAGTTTCGTGCAGAATCAAGAGGCGGGCTGAAGCGTTGCTGATGGCGAAGGAACGAAGAACTCTTCTGGCGAGAGCCCAGTCTTGTACATGCGCACATTGCCGAAGTCTCGCTTGATGAATCGAAGCCACGGAGCCACGCGAATGAATGTGTAGGGCTGCTCCTTGGCGATGACTGCCTCGAGTTGATGCCAAATCAACATGCGCGATTGCTCGTCCATGGTGCGCCTCCCCTGCTCGATCAGGGAGTCTGCTGCTGGGCTGGACCACTGTGTGAAGTTGTCCCGGCCCTTGGCCATGCTCTCGGAGTGATAGATCTGTTTGGGGTCACTCTCTGGTGCAGAGGCACTCCACGCCATCGTCAGCGCATCGAAGTCGCGCGACTTGATGATGTCCTGATACCGACTCCAATCGATGGGTCGCGTCGTCATCACGATTCCAGCCTTCTTGTAGGAATCCTGCGTGAACCGTGCAATTCGTTCGCCAATTTCTCCGCCAGTGGCGTAGGTGTATTCAAACTCAAACTTTTCCCCTGCCGCATTTTCCAGAATGCCGTCACGGTTGCGATCCTCCCACCCAGCTTCTTTCAACAACACCATCGCGGCATCCGGATTGAACGGCATCGGAGAGAGCGCCGCGTTGGCCGCCGGACTCTCGGGGTTGAATGGTCCCTTCGAAACCGTGCCAATCCCATCCCAGATATCCCGAATCATTTTCTCGCGGTCCAGCAGCAACGTCATCGCCTGTCGCACACGAGCATCCGTGAATGGAGTCAATCGTCCTGTTTCACCACGCGGTCCGCATTGCCAGGCGATGAATGAATAACCGCTGCGCATGTTCACCCACTTCAATGCGTAGTTGTTCTTTTCGAATTCGGGTTCATCACGCAGAACCGTATTGAACTGCGGCGATGTCGGCAGAACCATCGAGGCTTCGTTGTTGCGAAAGGCGACCAGTCGTGCCAGATCATCCTTGATCGTTCGAAAGCGCTGCTGATCCAACGGAGCGCGACCGCACCACCAGTTTGGGTTGCGCACGATGACGATGTCCGTTCCAGGAGTCCATTGACTGGCCAAATCCGCCGCGCCAGTCGGGAGTCGTTCCATCATGAACGGACCAGAGCCCATCAAGAGCCCCGTCGACTGATTGACTTGCGATGGTTCAAACTGCGCATAAAAGTGCTTCGGAAGAATTGGGTTCCCCATCGCCGCCAAGATGTTTGTGAAGAGCGAATCCTTGAAATGGAACTCGATGGTGAGTGGATCGATCACCTTGACATCCGCCAGCACATCGGCGAGTGTCGAACGCGTTCGGTCCGCGTCGATCGACGTGTTCATGATGAAATCCATGTAGGTCCAGCGGACATCCTCCGCCGTCACCGAGCTGCGATCACTGAACCGCGCCTTTGGATTGATGTGTGCGCGAATCCACAACCCATCTGGATCGATCTGCCACGCATCAGAGAGCGAACCAACCAACTTCATCGTCTTTGGGTCAAAGGTCGCAAGCGATTCACTCACTCGGTCTACGACGCGCGATCCGTAGACATCTGCGTACAGGTACGGAGTCACCTTCTGTGGCTGCCCTTCAAAGATTTCAACAAATTCTCCGCCGGAGCGATACCCAGGCAACTGAGTTGGGTCGTTTGGGAATGCAGGCTCCGGTTGCCACGCGATGGAGATTCCAGCGCGAGCCCACGACTCATCGCGAGTCACGGCGGGCACCACGCCAACCGCGCCGCTCAGCGCATTTCCCGTTGGAGCAAACGCCCCGCCTGATTGCAGTCGCGTCTCAATGAAGGACATTCGCGATTCGATGTTGCGCCCTTGCTCGAGCAGCGACTGGAGTACAGGCCATTGCCGATCTCGCTGAATCATCGAGAGCCACAGGGTCGAAAGGATCGCGAGCAACAAGAGAATGACGACGAAGTCTTTGATTCCAAATCTGTTTTGCATAAGAATCTTGGATCGTATCACGCGCTCGTGGTGCGCCCGCGCGCGGCAGGATCGACCGCAGCGCGCAGCGCATCACCGACGAAATTGAGCGCGAAGAGCGTGGTTGCGATCAACACGCAGGGCCATCCGAGAAGCCACCATCGACTGCGAATCGTGTTGACTTCAGAGAGTCCGTCTGCCGCAAGATTCCCCCATGATGGCAACGGTTCTCGCACTCCAATCCCCAGGAAACTCAAGAAACTCTCCGAGAGAATCGCCGCGGGCACCGCAAGCGCTGCATAGACCGCAATCGGTCCAACCACATTGGGCAGATAGTGCAACCGAAACTGTCGCCATGGACCAACTCCGACTGCGCGGCAGGACTCCATAAACAACTGACCGCGCAAACTCAGCACCTGGCCGCGGATCACTCGTGCGACCGTCAGCCAACTCGTTGCTCCAATGGCGAGAAACAGAATGGCGACATCAAACGCTTGGTGTCCTCCGCCCACGCGCTCAACGCCGAGTCGGTCAAGGATTCCCTCCGCGGCCACTGCAAACATCACCACGAGCAGCATCGACGGCAGTCCGTACATGACATCGACTGCCCGCATCATGCCATTGTCGATACGCCCACCGCACGCAGCACTTGTCGTGCCGTAGAGCGTTCCGAAGCCGACTGCAATCATCGCTGCACTGAGACCGATCAACAAGCTGACCGCACCGCCCATCAGGCATCGTGCGAAGACATCGCGACCAAGGCGATCAGTACCGAACACACGCGTCGGGACATACGCCCCAGTGGCTCGCTGTGACTCAATCCGACTGCGCAGATTTTCGGAATCATTCCACCATGATGGTGCGAGCAATGAGAGCTCAAGATTTCCAGCTTCGAAGCGGCGCGTTGGAGCACTCCCACTCCGATCGACGCGCGCCATGGTCCACGGTAGAGATCCAATGCAGCACAGCAGTATTCCCCCCAGCAAGAGTGCGCCAATCAGATTTGGTGAGATTCGCACGGAGTGAGTATTCCGCAGCGGACGATTTCTCACGGAGTTTTAGGAGTATTGGCATCCGGGGTGGCCGGTGCAATTGGCTGCGCTGCTTCGACCGGCGTTCGTCCACCCAACACGGGCAACTGCGCCCCTTCGCGAGACGCCTCGACCAATTGCTCCACAGACTCGTTGCGTGCACGAGCATCGCGCTCGAGGTCGCTGCGCATCGTGCGCATCACCGCATCGATTTCTGCCAATTCCATTGCACGGGACCGCAGATTGAGATCGACAAGCGTCCCCGCAAGCCCTCGGATTTGCGCTTCCAATTGCGCAGCCTCCTCCACGCGATTCCCAAGTCTCGCGCTCATCCACAGTTGCGAAAGCCCCTCCAATTGTCCCTGAACTCTGAGTTCTTCAACACGGAGCGCGTAGAGCGCAGGCTTGCGCTCCCGAAGTACGGCGAGTGATGCGAGCCTCTTCCCCATCTTGGCAGCCGCCGCGCGGAAGGTTGCGGGATCCTTTGCCCGCGCATCTTCGAGGGTCTTCGCCCACTGGGGAGAAACATCACGGGCAACTGCGATAAGCGCATCGGCATCGGGACCAGTGGAACGCAGCATCGTCTGCGTTGAGAGGATCGCCTCCGTTGGTTCTGCTGCAGACGCGCCAGTTGCGAGGCCAGTTGCGAGGCCAGTTGCGAGGCCAGTTGCGACTACTGCTGCTGATGGCGCACCCCAATGGAAGGCGAGGGGGTGCGTGTCAACCGAGAACACCATCAGGAGCGATGCGATCGCCGAGGTGGAAATCATTGTCCACCCGCCGAAGCGAGAATGAGTTGCACTTCGGAATTGAGATCGCCAAACGAAGCATCACGTGCTCGGAGAATTGGCATCGCGCTCGCGTGATCGATCACGAATTCCTCCGCCGTGTCCGATGAAATGCATTCGCTGCCAGCGAGCAGCGACACCAGAACTGGTTCGGAACTCGTCCCACCGCAGTCAGCGAAGACGACCACCACAGGTTCAGCCAGAGGTGTCGGAACATTCCACAACAACAGCGCTGCGACAAGTGATGCCGCGACCGCCAGTCCCGCTCCGCCACGGGCGCGCCAGGAAGCGGGAGAGAGAGACATGCGCGACATGCGCGACATTGACGCCGACAGAGATGCTGGTGTCCCGATCAGATCGAACGTCGCCGCCGCCACTCGTTCTGGCAGTCCGGCGCAACTGCGCAATCGTGCACCACGTGCGTTCAACTGTGTCTCCAACGCATAATCACCCGACTCGATTCTCGACGGATCATTTCCCGTGGAATCAGCAGGAAATCCAGATGAAACTCCATCGGGATCTGATTCGTCAAAGGAGGGCGTTTGGTCCGTTGTCATGCGCAGGTTGGAACGATGTGGTGGCTCGTGGATTGCACGAATTATTGGCTTCCCTTGGAGAGTCTTTCGATCGATGCTCGGAGCCGTGCGAGCGCCCGGTGATGTCGCGCGAGCAGCGTTCCGACCGGCTCGTCCAAGAGTGCGGAAATGTGCTTGAACGAGAGCTCCGCAGTGTGTCTCAAATCGACGATTTCTCGATCAGATCTCGAGAGCTCGTCCATCGCACGATCAAGTAGGGCGAGTTCGTCTGGATTGGTCGTCCGATAACTTGCGCCCCCACTGCTACTCTCGTTTCCCCCAATCTCCTCCAGCTTTTCTTGCGCCGTTGGCTTGGCGTGGCGAGTGCGCCTTCGAAGTTCGTCGCGCAGTCGATTGATCGCAACCCGGAAGATCCAAGATTCAAACTGACCGCGCTCGGAATAACCGCGCAACTTCTCGGCCATCGTTACAAACACAGACTGCGTCAATTCCTCCGCGAGGTCGCCGTCATTGCATTGAGACTTGAGAAAGCCAAAGACTCGCGGTGAAAACTCGTGAACAAGAGAGCACCATGCTCGCTCGTCGCCTCTCACAGCCTCAGCAAGCCAACGCGCAATCTCCGTGTTCTTCGGATCTGGGTCGTCCTGACCATCTGTCATCGCGCTGCAAGTCTACGGGCGCAGATCACCCTTGGCATCCATCAGTCTGGCAAGTCGTCCGACCTCGAGTCGTACCTCGACGTCCGCGCTTCAAAGCTTCGGTACTCCACCCCCGCAGGAGGCGCGATGGGTGAAAATGAGCGGAAGCAAGTTGAATTCTGATCCCACACCAACTTGACCACTCCCGTGGGACCATTGCGCTGCTTCGCAAAGATCAACTCGCCAGTCCCGACCTTATCGAGATTGGTATCCATCCACTCGGGATCGCCTTGGTGGTAGTACTCCTCGCGGTGCAACATCAGGATGACGTCAGCGTCCTGCTCGATCGATCCAGATTCTCGAAGATCGCTCATTCGTGGTCGATGCCCTTCACGCTGCTCGGCCGCTCGGTTGAGTTGTGAAAGGCACACTACGGGAACATTCAATTCTCGCGCCATCGCCTTGATCCCGCGGCTGATGTCGCTGACTTCAACCTGACGACTCTCGCTGCGTGATCCTGAACTCATCAACTGCAGATAGTCGACGAACACGCACTCGATGTCGAACTTCTCTTTCATCCGCCGCGCCTTTGATCGAAGTTGAAGCAGTGAGAGTCCGGGCGTGTCATCGATGAAGATCTTGGATGACTGCAGCGCATCGCATGCGGTCATGAGTCGCCGATTGTCGTCGGCCTGCAGCGTCCCGCGACGCAGCCGTTGCCCATCGACTCCAGCCTTCGCGCAGAGCAGTCGCTGCACGAGTTGTTGCCGACCCATTTCGAGGCTAAACATGGCGACCGCCTGACCCGTCAACGCAACTCCCTCCATCATGTTCAACGCGAGTGCCGTCTTGCCCATGGATGGACGCGCCGCAAGGATCAACATCTCACCGCGTTGAAGTCCGCTGGTCATCTCGTCGACATCTTCGAAACCACAGGACAATCCAGTCAGACCAGACCCATCACGTGCCTCAAGATGCGCCATCGTCTCACGGAGGAGGTCCGACAGGTTTGCCATCGGCGTCGACTCACGCTGCTGGGCGATCGAAAAGATTTTCTGCTCCGCGAGCTCCAAGACGATATGTGCATCCTCTGTCGAATGAAACGCATCGTGCACGGTCGAACTCGACGCATCAATGAGTTGCCGCAGTGTCGCCTTGTCCCGCACGGTACGCGCGTACTCGCACGCAAACTGGGCACTCGGCACGCTCTCCGAAAGTTGCACGAGGTAATCGAGTCCACCCACCGCCTCGAGCACTTGGCGATCGGTCAACTGCTGATTCAGTCGCACGACATCGACCGACGCGGTGCGATCGTAAATGTCGACCATGGTTGCGTAAATCGTGCGATGTTTGTCGAGGAAGAAGTCATCCGCACTCCGGATGATGCCGACAACATCGCCAATCACCCCAGGTTCGATCAACATGCTTCCAAGCAACGCCATCTCCGCCTCGGGAGCGTTTGGCGGCATCGCCTTGAGCAAACGAGCGGTTTCTTGAGGATCGACTCGGGGCGAAAACTCGCCGAACCTGTTCGACTGACGGTTGCCTTTGGCCATTACCGCGACGCGACAGTGTTGGCTGTGCTCTCGCCGAGCACGATTCGTTCGCGCATCAGTCGGCCGACCTTGAATCGCACAGCCTTTCGCGCAGGAACCACAACTTGTTCGAGTGTCTTTGGATTTTGCGCGGTGCGCGCGGCGCGCTCGCGAACTTCGAAGACTCCAAAGTCCCGAAACTCAAGTCGATTGCCGATGGTGAGCTCATCGATCATCTCGTCAAGGAAGAGTTGCACAGCACGCTTCACATCGCCGCGCTTCTGCCCCGTCTTGTCTGCGATGCGATCCACTAAAACCTTCTTCGTAATTGTCTGCATCTCATACCCCATACGTAGGTGCTGTCGAAAAGAGTTCTGACTGACGATCAGTCAATGTGCGCGCGTTGGTCCGACTCTGCTGGATCTGTTCGCTCACGACTCGTCTAGTATTACGCTCACACCCGAGGCAGTCAAGACCCTGACAAGATCTCGTCAAGATTCGGCAAGATTTCCACCGTCTACCAACTCTGCACGAACACGCTCAACCACCGAAGTTGTTGAAAGCCCTGGGCGATGCCCGAGTAAAAAGATTTTTGTGCCAAGTTCCTTGACAACTGCCAATTCCGCTATCTCTTTCCCCTCGTAGTCCCCACCCTTGACATAGACAGCTGGCGCGACTGCACGCAAGAGTTGAGCCGCGGTTGGTTCGTCGAAGACTGTGACATAGTCGACTGATGTCAATTCGCCGAGCAACTCCGCCCGATCTTCTTGAGAATAGATCGGACGATTCGCCCCTTTCAGCGCACGGACCTGCGCATCACAGTTCACTCCAACCACCAGGATGTCTCCGAGCCCCTTCGCCTCTCGGAGGTAACCGACGTGTCCCGCGTGCAGCACATCGAAGCACCCGTTGGTGAGAACAATCCGACAACCCGCTGCCTTGTGCGCAGAAATCTCGACGAGCAAGTCCGCGCGGGAACGAATCTTTCCTGCTGAGGCGCGCGCGAGTCGCATGACCTGTGCTTGAATCTCTGCGATGGAAAAGGCTCGCACGCCAAATACTTCGATTTCCATTCCTGCGGCGATGTTCGCCAGCGCAGTGCCTTCCTCCCACTCCATTCCATTGGCCACTGCACCCGCCAGCACTGCCAAGACCATGTCACCCGCGCCAGCGACGTCGTACACCTGTCTCGCCACCGTCGGCACATGCACTGGCGGGCTCCCCTTCACCTCAAGAACAGCGCCCCATCGATCGAGCGTGATGACCACCGCCTCGAGGTCCAGTCGCTCGAGGAGTGTCGATGACATTTTCTTCGTTTCTTCGACAACCCGAGTTGGGTCGATCGTGCGACCTGTTGCCCGCGCCGCCTCTGTTCGATTTGGTGTGATCGCGGTCGCCCCCCGATAGCGTGCGTAGTCTGTGATCGCAGCGGGATCAACCAACACCGGAATCTTTCGAGCCCGGCAGAGATCGATCAGTGCTGCGCAGAGATGAGGCGTGCACACTCCCTTCGCGTAGTCCTCAAGGCAGACCACGTCGCAGCCATCGAGATTCGCGACGACCAACTGCATGATTCTCGCGTTGATTGAAACATCGAGCGGCGCCGAGGATTCCACATCAATGCGAAACATCTTTTGAGGGTGACGGTGTTGAGCACGACCGATGAGGCTTTTCTTGGTGATCGTCGGGCGGGTTGGATCGACCGCCAATCCACTCGTGTCACAACGCCCCTTCTCGAGGACAGCGCGCAGGAGCCGCCCTTCATGATCGTCGCCCACCACGCCGATACACGCAACGCTCGCGCCCAACGCCGCTGCAAAGACGGCAACATTTCCGGCGCCACCCGCAGTATCAACAGTTGCAGATGGATCGCTGACCGCAAGCACCGGAACGGGTGCGTCGGGGCTCAACCGTTCCGCATCACCGCAGAGTGCCTGATCAAGCATGAAGTCGCCGACCACGAGCAGTCGAAATGGTCTCCAAGAGCGCAATCCATCCAAAACGCGATCTTCAATGGAACTCATTCCTTCGAGGGTAGCTTCCCAACCACGCTTTTGAGTCGTTCGACCAGCGCCGCCTCGCCTTGATGAAATGCGATTCCAAGCCTCGGAACCACGACCGGAAGTCCGACCTGTGCCGCGTGATGGGCAATCTTGACCCAGTCCTTTCCCGTCGTCGCGATGGCTGTTGCGCCAACTGCACGAGCAGCGCGAGCGAGTTCGCGGATGCGAGCCGCACCGTACTCCGCGTGATCGCGTAACGAGGCAACTTCGACAATGTCCGCCTGCTGCGACTTCAACTGCGCAACGAATGCCTGGGGCTGCGCAACCCCCGCCCACACGGCCACACGCACGCCTCGCAGCCACGTGCAGGGCAACTCCTGCGATGTCAGAGGTGCATCACCGACGATGCAGTAGACACTCAACCCACTCCACATGTGATCGCACCACGCAAGCGCTGGGCGACCATGCAACCGCTGGATCAACTGATCGAGTTCCCTGCAATATCCGCGCGAACGCGTCACGATGACTCCGTCCGCCCGCCTGAGATTCTCTGGAGGCTCTCGCAACCAACCCAGCGGCAAGAGTGAACCATCCAAATGAGATCGCGTTCCATCAACAAGCACCAGGTCGAGGTCTCGTGCGAGCGAGCGGTGCTGAAACCCATCGTCCAGAACAACGCAACCAATGGTGGGGTCTATCTCGATCGCCCGTCGTACCGTCCGCACGCGCTTCGCGCCGACCGCCACTCGTGCGCCGGAGATCAGCGCTTCATGCTCCAGTGCCTCATCCGAGCCTGCGCGTGAACTGCGATATCCGCGCAGCGCGATCAAAGGGACCACGCCCTTGGCGATCGCCCACGAGGCAATCCAGCGAACCATCGGACTCTTCCCAGTCCCTCCCACCGTCAGGTTTCCAATTGATATCACTGGCAAAGAAGCACGACTCACTCCGACCCCGCGGTCCCATGCAGCATTTCGCATGGCGACGATAGATCCGTAGATGCGCGAAGCCGGAGCGGCGACTGGCGCACACCACGCTGGAAGCATCGTTGTCCGTCTATTCATGGAAGGCCACCCTTCGAGAGGACTCGTGCGAGGAGCGGAGCGAGTATCGCCATGGGCAAACCGACCACAGTAGTCGGATCGCCAACACACTGCACGGGCCAACCTTCTGCGACGACTTCTTGCAGGTTGTACCCGCCTGCGCAACCCCTCCATGCTCCGCGCTGGAGATGCGCCTCAAGGAGTTCACTGGGAATACTGCCGAACGCAACTGTTGCCGAGTCAGCAGTCATGGTTCGCCTTCCTGTTGCGATGTCAATGAGGCACACGCCTGTGACCACCGATTGCGTGTGGTTGCACGCTGACTCGATCATGGAGCGAGCGTGTTGCATATCGCGGGGCTTTCCCAAGACTTCGCAACCAAGCACGCACACCGTGTCTGCCGCGAGAATGACTTTCGCATGCGGAGCGAGGCGATCAAGTGCCGCCGCATCCCCTCGAATCTGGACACCCTTGAACCATGCGAGTGCGCAGCAATCCGCGCGTGCGTGGTGTGCGCGAACTCTCAACATTCCGTCATCAACTTTCGGGGGTATCGCAATTGCTTGAAATCCGGCGTCTGCCAGCAGTTCTCGACGGCGACGACTCGAACTCGCCAACACGAAAGACCCAGTCACTGACTGCCCCGAGTTCGAAGGCGCGCGCGCACGAGTTCCGCCACCTCGTCAACGGAGATGCGCTCCATCATTGCGCCACCTCTGCGTGCATCTCGATATGCGTGACGAGCAAGTCGCTCTCCTCGCCCGCCATGCACGCACCAACGCTCGGAGTGATAGGGTCCGTCGGTGGCGGGTTGGGTCGCGCCGTAGAGCGCGATCAGGGGAACTCCAAATCCAACGGCGAGGTGTGCCGGTGCCGAGTCCAACGCGACGACGAGTGATGCGCTCTGCACAATCGCCATCGTTTGACCGACGGTCGTCTGTCCAGCGAGATTGTGAGACACGAGCATCTCAGGCTGCGGGCCATCTCCAATGTTTGTGCGAACTTGTTGTTCTTCTCCAGGTCCACCGATCCACACGACATCTCGAATCCCTCGTTGGGCAAGTTCTTGTGCGATGTTGGAAAGGAGCGCACGCCATCGATCGGCGATCCATCGTTTGCCCTCCCAACCGTTGGCGGTTGCGAAGATGGCATACGACGTTCCGATGCCGCACCGCGTGCGTTCGTCAGCCCACCACTTTGTTGCGCTGCTCGGTGCGACGAGTCGCATGTCAGCAATCGTTGAAGCACCGACTGCTCCCACAAGTTGGAGCATCGCATCCACGACATGCATTTCAGACGCGCACGAAACACGACGATTCGCAGCGATCCATGAGAATTCCCGACCCGCACGACTCGAGATTCGAATCCGCGCGCCAGTGGCGAGCGACATCAAACCGCTCCGCGCCAGCCCCTGTGCATCGACCACCATGTCGTACTCGGCGCGCCTCAAACTCCTGAACCAGCGCACCGCTCGCAGGGCAACCGCTGGGCTTCGCCAAGCGGCGCGGAACGCTCGCTTTGGAAAGGGCACCACCCTGCTCAACGCTGGGTGCTCGCTGACCGCGGCAGACCACACATCTTCAACCACCCAGTCAATCACCGCCAGAGGGAATGCGGATCGCAGTGACCACAACAGCGGCACCGATCGGCACACATCGCCCAACGCGCTTGGGCGGACAATCAAGATGCGCCGGGGAACGATTGGCATGTTGTAAACGAATAGAAGTATAGTGCAGGTCATCAGTGGGCCCGCGGTCTGCATGAACACCACTCGTGAGCTCGACCGACCCAACTTCAAACCCGCCTCCAGCACCTGGTGATTCTTCGGTCTCGAAGTCATCCTCGTCCGGATCCTTTATGAGTCTCGGAAACGAGAGCGGAGGATCGCGCGGCGGCAGCTCATCGGATTCACTCATCGGACGGCTCGTCGTGGAACGCGGGCTTGCCCCTCAAGCCGAAGTTGACGCCGCATTCGCTGCAATGCGGACGGGGACCGACCAGCAGCGTGCTTTTGTGGATGTGCTGGTCGAAGCGCAGATCATCACCCGCCGCCAGCTTTCCCGACTGCGCACCGAAGCCGAAGGCGATCGCACGGTCCTTCGAATCCCTGGGTATCAGATCATGCGAAAGTTGGGAGCTGGGGCGATGGCATCTGTCTATCTCGCCAAGCAAACGAGTCTGGATCGACTGGTGGCAATCAAGATTCTTCCCCGCCGATACTCCTCCGATACTGCTTTTATCGAGCGCTTCTACAAAGAAGGTCGTGCAGCAGCCAAACTCTCCGACCCCAACATCGTTGGCGCTTTCGATGTCGGACAGGTTGGAGACCAGCACTACTTTGTGATGGAGTATGTCGAGGGAGAAACCGTCTACGACCGAATCACCCGCTTCAAGAAACTGAAGGATCGCGATGCGCTCGTGATTACTCGGCAAGTCGCCAGCGCATTGAAGCACGCGCATGCGCGAGGCTTCATTCACCGCGACATCAAACCAAAAAACATCATGATCACGAAGTCCAATGTCGTAAAACTCGCAGATCTTGGACTTGCTCGGGCGATCGCTGACAAGAAGTCAGCCGAAGCGGAGCGCAACAAGGCCTTTGGCACACCCTACTACATCAGTCCAGAGCAGATCCGCGGTTCGGTTGATCTCGGTCCGCCTGCCGATATCTACGGACTCGGCGCGACACTCTTTCATATGTTGACGGGTCGCGTCCCCTTTGAAGGGAAGGACCCAACCGAAGTCATGCAACGGCACTTGCGGCAAGAACTGACTCCGCCGGATCAGGTCGCGAGCGGGATTTCGCAGGGGACGGCCGAAATTGTCGAGATGATGATGATGAAGGCTCCGCGAGATAGATACCAAACCGCAGACGAACTTCTGGAGGATCTTGACCTCGCGATTGCAGGAGAGCCCTTGCGATACGCAAGCCGTGGAGTCGACCTTGCGGGAATCGCGACAGATGTTGAAGGGACCGCGGAGAGCGAAGTTCAGTCCGGAGCGCGCGACAAACACGGCATTCCTCCCGTTGCGATTGCCGCAATCGTGGGACTCGCATGCGTGTGTGTATTACTCGCGCTGCTCCTCGCGCTGAAGTGATTTGAACACGACTACCGCAATTCGATCATCATTTCGATTTCGATGCATGAGTTCAGCGGCAGCGCGTTCGTTCCAACCGCCGCGCGAGCATGGCGACCAGACTCTCCGAAGATTTGCTGCAACAGATCGCTTGCCCCATTCGCCACCTTCGGTTGGTCGGAAAAGCCATCATCGCATGCAACAAACACACCGAGCCGGACAATCCGCGACACGGCGTCGAGCGAGCCCCCGCACTGCGCAACTGCAACAGCGAGCCCATTCAGGACGCATTGGCGAGCGCACTCTTGCGCCGCCTCGATTGAGACGACCGATGGCACCTTTCCAGTGGCGATCAGCTTTCCGTCCCGAAATGGCAACTGGCCGCTCACAATCAATAGATTTCCAGTCCGAACCGCTGGCACATACGATGCGACTGGCTTTGGTGCGATCGGCAGAGCAAGTCCTAATTGCGCAAGGGTTTCCGTCGCCGATGGCAGATTTTGGTTGTTCATGGCGGACGAGCGTACCGACCGGTCAAGATTATTTCTGAAATCCCATATTTGACTCAATCCAGATTCGGGTTACCCTCGTAGAGTCTTGTGTATCGACTGGCTGCTGGAGTCACATTTTCGAGCTCGCGCTCACACCGTCCTTCTTGCCGAATCTTCGGCACGATTCTTCCGACCCAGCAACTGACAACTTGAACCTCTCCAGGTGGTGTTCGATTTGGATGCGGGTGGTCAGCGACGCTGATCTCGTCTTCCAGAGAGCCACGCCTCCTGTCGGTTGATTCGGAATTGAGTCAAATCCTCGCATTTTTTACCAACATTGCTGTTCGGCAACAGTCGGCGTTGTGTTGGCAAATTCACTGTCGGTTCTCTTGTTTCATACATCTTCACTGAAGGAACATCGTCATGCCAGACATGCCAGAATTGAAAGCAAAACCCCGTGCCTTTACCCTCGTTGAGTTGCTCGTCGTGATCGGAATCATCGCGATCCTGATCGGGCTCCTCCTTCCAGCACTTTCGAAGGCGAGGGACCAGGCTCGCACGGTGAAAGATTCAACCCAGGCCGCGCAGATTCACAAGGCCATGATGATCTATGCGAACGAGACTCCCGACGGCAAATTGCCGATCCCGGGTTGGATCAATCGCATGGGAACCAGCATCACTGCAGGTGGTGGAGTTGGAACACAGCAGATCCAAGGCATGGGTGCAGAGGACTTCGGCAAGAACAACTCTGCCAATCTCTACTCAGCTTGCGTTGCACGCGAACTCTTCAACACGGACATTCTTATTGGTCCAACCGAGTACAGCGGATCAAACGTTGTTGAAAAGGGGAAGGGATACCTCGTCGGACTCGCCAACGATCTCCCATACGACTACGCGCAGTATGACCCTTCGACCGACAAGTACTGGGATACCACGTTCCTCTGCAATCTCCATCAGCCGACAACATCCGTGTGCCACTCGTCCTATGCGCATCAGGCTCTCTTTGGAAGCCGGAAGCTCGTGGCATGGAAGTCCAATAGCGACAGTTCGCGCCCACTCCTTGGAACCCGTGGACCGAAGCATGCAAACAGCGGTCCTCTATCAGCAATGACAGTTGCGACAGATTTCAAGAACAGCCCAACGCTGCTGCTGCACGGATCAAAGAAGGAATGGGATGGCAACATCGTCTATGCGGACAATCACGCAGAGTTCACAACCACCATGTTCCCGATTCAGACCCAATTCGATTGTGGTGGAAACTTCTCGCTCGACAAGGACAACATCTTCTGCATGGACTTCCTGTGCGGACAGACTGGGCTCGCAGGAGCTGCGAATCAAGGAGATGCAATCTTGGCAATCACCATCGGTGCGCCCACGACCAGCAACGGTACTGTGATCTACGACACCGCAATCGCACCTTGACATTTGAAAGACACACTTCTCAATATGAATTCTCTTACATCGAAACAGATTGGAAAAACTATGAAACAGTCACATCGAGCCTTCACCCTGATTGAACTCCTAGTCGTGATGGCGATTATCGCGTTGCTGCTTGGAATCCTCTTGCCAGCTCTTGCCAAGGCTCGCGCCAACGCACGACAAATCAAGTGCGCGACTCAGGTGAAGCAGATTCACGCAGGTCTCCTGACGCAGGCAAATGAGAGTCCCGCTGGCAACTTCCCGCTCCCTGGCGAGATCAATCGCTTGCCTTTCGGGACTCCTGCCGTCAACACGCCTGGCCGGGGCATTGAGAATGAGGCGAAGAACTCGCACCAAAACCTCTACTCCGCATGCATTGCCAAGCAATTGTTCCCTGCGGCATTGCTTATCAGCCCATCCGAGACCAGTTCTCGAGTCGGCGTGTGCAGCAATTTTAATTTCAATGCATATAAGCCTGCCACAGATGTCTACTGGGACGGCGACACGGCCGACGGCGGCGGCGGCGGTGCAGCCGGCAATCTCCAGATCACCGGAACGGGTCCCGTCTTGAACGCGTCGGCGACGTCGTATGCGACGATGCCACTGTCGAACACGATTCGTCGCAAGAAGGAGTGGAAGAACTCGGCGAACTCGAAGTTCGTCGTGTTGGGAAACCGCGGCGTGAGGGACGGCATCACGAATACGGTGGAGTACACCAATTCTGAAACGCTGCTCATCCACGGAGCGAAGAGTGAATGGGACGGCAACCTGTGTTTCAACGACAACCATGTTGTGTATGGACGAACCTTCTCGCCAGAAGGCTTGGACAAGATTATCAGTGGATCGACTTCCTTCCTTGACAATGTGTATGCGACCGAAGGTGCCAACAACACCGACTCGCTGATTCAAATCATCACAAGTGCCAGCGGAACAGGTCTTCCTGCACAGCACATTGCAAGTTGGGATTGATTTTCAGATCGCTTCGTCCGGTCGTATGAAAACCCAAACCCCAGCCGAGTGCGGCTGGGGTTTTTCATTGGGCTCCCTTGCGTTTTCCTGGAGTGATTCTCTCTCCCTACCATGATGGAGCAGTGGCAAACCCGCGCTTCCTTGTACTCGTTTTCTTAACGCTCCTCGGTGTGGGCGCACACCTCCTTGCAGATCCGCCGCGAGCCGTCCCCGCTGAGCGACACGCTGGTTCCATCGCCATTCTGTCTGTGCGCGGCGTCATCGATGAGTTGACGTTCGCCTCCATTGTCAGACGGACAGACCTTGCCACCGCGCAAGGGGCTCAAGCGATCGTGCTCGAATTCGACACTCCCGGAGGCGACTTGTTTGCGACCCTCCAACTCTGCCATTACATCAAGACGCAAATGCCTGCGAACACAGTGGCCTGGATTCATCCCCATGCGTACTCCGCTGGGGCGATTCTCGCCCTTGCCACGCGCGAAATCCTGGTGTCACCCGATTCCGCATTCGGAGATGCCGCACCGATCCAAGCGGTTCCTGGTATCGGAATCATCCCCCTTCCACAGACCGAGCGAGCGAAGATGGAGGCTCCGATCATCGCAGAGGTGATCGAGAGCGCCCGTCGAGCTGGCTACGACGAGAACCTTGTGCAGTCGTTCGTCCGATTGGGCAGCGAACTGTGGCTGATTGAACGGACGGACGAGAGCCAACGCGCCCTTGTTGATGCCGCAGAGTTCGAGGAAGTGTTTGGCGAGGCGCCTCCACGACAATCGATCGCAGTGCAACCATCCAGCGTCAGCCAAGAGGGTGATGTCACCCCCCCCTCACCGTTTTTTACGCAGTACCGATCAAAGGATGTCCTCGAAGTGCCTGCGCCAACGGTGGTGCCTTCGCGACCGCGACTTGATGCATCACAGCGCGGTCAATGGAAACTGCTCAGCCAGATTGTGAAGTCCGATCAACTCCTCGTGTTGCATCCACATGAAGCACGGGCGCTTGGACTTGCGCGTGCGACGATCGCCAACGATCAGGAACTTGTCGCATGGTTCGGGGCGAACTCTGCGTTGCGATACGACGAATCGTGGTCGGAGCACCTTGTTCGATTCTTGATTTCGTGGCCCGTGCGCATCGCACTCATCGTGCTGATGATCGTTGGATTCGTCCTTGAAGGACTCTCGCCTGGAGTTGGCATGTTCGGCTCGGTTGCGGCGATCGCGCTCCTCCTGCTTGTTGGAGCACCAGCATTTGTCGGCCTTGCTGAGTGGTGGGAATTGATTGCGATCGTGGTGGGATTTGCGCTCGTTGCGCTCGATGTTGTCGTCCTCCCGTTGGGGGGTTGGATTGCATGCGCTGGAGGAGCGCTCGTCCTGACGGGGCTCGTGTCAAGTTTCGTCACGCGCGATCTCTCGAGTTCCGTCGGTCAAGAACAACTTTTTATGGGAATTGGATCCACGCTCGCAGGATTGTTTGGATCTGCCATCGCTCTGTGGTTCGCATCGAAGGCACTGCCACGATCAAGCTTTGCACATCGAGCGATTCTGCAGACTGTTGTGGCGGCTGGGTCCAACGGACAACGTCCCGATGATCCACGGTGGCCGCGTCCTGGCTCGTATGCGATGACGCTCACCACGCTTCGACCATCGGGGCGCGTCGAAATTGGCGGCGCTCCATTCGATGCTCACACCACTGGAGAGTTCGTTGACGCAGGAGAGCGTGTGCGCGTCATCGGTCGTCGCGGAAGCACTCTCGAGGTCATTCCAATTGTGGGTGAATCGACATCAAGGGCACCCGACGAGAGTCAACAATCCACCCCCGGAGAAGTCCACCAATGATGCATGCCTTCCTCGCACAATCCACCGCTGCAGCAGGGCGCGAGGAAATCTACCTCGTCGTCTCCATCGGTTTGCTTGGGCTCGCCGTCGCCCTCCTTCTTCTAGAGCTCTTCATTCCGTCTGCTGGAGTGCTCTCCATACTCACCGGCGTCAGCGCGGTTGCGTCAGTCGCCTCCATGTTTGCATTCGATGTGACATGGGGCGGCATCTATCTTGCCGCGCTCTGCGCGGGGAGTCCCGTTGTGCTCATCTTGGTGTTCAAAGTGTGGTCGAAGACTCCCATCGCAAAGCGAATGATCCTGACAGAAGACGCCGATGGCAAGCGACATCGTGCGGATGATGGAGAAGAGGGTCACATGAACCCATCGGTCGCATCCACCGGATCCGCAGCATCTGCGACCGCCCGCCAACTCGCCAAGCTTGTCGGGCGCAAAGGCACGGCCACCACCACGCTGCGCCCGGTGGGGTTCATCCGCATTGATGAATCCCGCATCGAGTGCGTTGCGGAGAGTGGGTTCATTCGCCAAGGAGCGAGCGTCGTGGTCATCGACACACTCGATGGCCAACTCCGAGTTCGGGAGGAACAGGGAGCGCACTCCGAGGGCAGTGAAGGTTCGCGGTAGGATCGCCGTATGTCGAATTCCCCAATAATTCTTGCAATGGAAGCATGGGCTTGGGTCGGTCTGGCAGTGGTGGCGGTCGTCGGACTCGTGCTGCTGCTCATCGTCGGTCAGTATGTCCAACTCTGGTTGCAAGCCTGGCTCAGTGGCGCATCTGTCAGCCTCCTCGATCTCATCATGATGCGGTTGCGCAAGGTTGACCCGTCGCTCATCGTGCTGAATCGAATCAGCGCAAAGAAGACGGGACTCGAGATCAGCACCCAAAGCATGGAGGCGCATTTCCTCGCTGGTGGTCGCGTCACAAATGTCGTTCGTGCAATGATCGCTGCGGAGAAGGCTGGAATCGACCTGCCTTGGGATCGCGCTGTTGCGATTGACCTTGCGGGACGGGACATTGTTGATGCGGTGAATACCTCAGTCATGCCCAAGGTGATCGATTGCCCGAATCCGGCTTCGGGCAAGCAGACGATCGACGCAGTCGCGAAGGATGGAATTCAGCTTCGCGCCAAGGCGCGCGTGACTGTCCGAACAAACATCTCGCGACTCGTTGGTGGTGCGACAGAGGAGACGATCATCGCTCGTGTGGGCGAGGGCATCATTTCGACGATTGGATCGGCACTCGATCACAAGAGCGTGCTCGAAAATCCAGATCGCATTTCAAAGACGGTCCTCGCAAAGGGACTGGATTCGGGCACGGCATTCGAGATTCTGTCGATCGACATCGCAGATGTCGATGTCGGCGAGAATATCGGAGCGCAATTGCAAGCTGCACAGGCAGAGGCTGACACCAAACGATTTCAGGCACAAGCAGAGCAACGGCGCGCGTTGGCAGTCGCACAGGAAGCCGAACATTTGGCTGAGGCGCAGAAGAATCGCGCCATCGTGATCTTGGCAGAGGCAGAAATCCCTCGAGCGATAGCGGAGTCGTTCCGCAACGGGCATCTCGGCGTGATGGACTATTATCGAATGAAGAACATGAACGCAGACACGGATATGCGATCGGCTTTGGGCAAGCATCCGTCATAACAACGGAACTTCGTGATCATCACATGACGGCCACGGATGGCGCACAGACTCTGCCGACCGACGGCCTCCCAAAGATGTCGCGTCGGTCCAAGGTTTTGCAAACCGTTGGATACTTCATCGGTCTGGCAATCCTCGGGTGGTGTGTGCAAGTCGCACTCTCCGAAGGAGACTGGTCTCGAGTGCGGGATCCCAAGAATGTGCTCCTCGTCTGCGGTGTCGTTGCGGCGAGCATCGCGAGCATCATCCTCAATGGCGTGCTCTTTCGATTGACCCTCGAGCCCGTGCGGCCGCGCACGTCCCTGCGTGGACAACCCCGCACTCCCTCACTGCCCAGTTTCTTCCCACTCATCGGAGTGAATTGGGTCTGCACACTGGCAAACTTCGCACCGCTTCGGATGGGGATGATCGCGCGCATTACCTATCACATGAGGGTTGATCAACTGCGATTCAGTGAAATCGTCCCGTGGTTTGCCTTGGATTTGATGACGTTCCTTCTTCCGATCGGTGGCGTCCTGGGCGCGACGCTCATCACACGCTCGTTTGGTTGGCTCTGGGGGGCTTTGGCGATTGGACTGACTGCACTCCTCTGTTACGTTCTGTGGTGGATGTCCCGCCATCACTGGATCCCACAGCGATTTCGTGAGACTGCCAGAATCACTGGTGATGCTCGCTCGCTCCTGATCTGCGTCCCCCTGCGCTGCATCGACCTCGCATTCAATGGCCTGCGAACGATCCTCGCTGCCAAGATGTTGGGAATCGAACTCGATCTCGCGGATGGATTCGCATTGGCGTGCGCCGGACTCCTCGCGAGCCTCGGTCCACTCGGGCGACTTGGATTCCGTGAAGCCGGATTCGCGCTCTTCGCGCAACTCCTGATCGCGCGAGGTTTCGATTCTGGAATCGACGCCGCCTTCGTCCAATTGTCGATCATCGATTCTGCCGGCGAAGCGATCGCTGCGCTCTTGGGAGGAATCCCACTGTCTATCTGGATGACACGACGCATGCTCAAAGGTGCGGCACGCGCGCCGACTCTGCTCAGTTAGTACTGCGCTGCGACAATTCGGCGTAATCCATTCTGTTCGATGAGGTACGCCATGCGCATCCTCTCTGACCAGCCACCAAGCCAAACTGCTCGCCCCGCACTGCGGTCGATCCGACCGACAGCGGCCTGCACATCAACCAACCCAGGTCGTTCGCGCGAAGACCCCGCCGCATGAAACCGTGCAAGCCATCCAACGGCTGCTGCGGAAAGCGTCAGGGCGCAAAGTCCGTCAATCACCGACCACCCGTAGTAACTGGATCCCCACACCCGACCTCCCTCGATCGATGTCCTCAACCATCGAGAGAGAAGTTCGTCGCATTCCACCCGCTCGGTCGATGCTCGTATTCGATCAACATGAGCCACTCCGTCGAACGTGACCGCGATGGGCCATCCAACTCCAATTGATGGAACACTCATCGCATCGCGACCGCGACGCCACGCGCGACTTCGCCGCAACTGGCTGATGGTGGACACCACTCGTCCTGGCGCACCGTGAGCGATCGGCTTTGGATCCTCGGTCCGTGCAAAAATTGCGTTCTGAAAAAGCGACACTTGCCGCGGCGTCGCAGTCGCCAATGGATGGTGGGGCAGCTCACCTGCAAGCGATCCGAAGAGCAGGTCAAGAAGCTCAATGAATCTCGTCCCCCTCACCCCGCCCAGGCGTGCGCTTGCGAGCGTTTGCGACATCCACGCCAGTCCATCAAGCCGTTCACTCAGCGGTGCATCGCGAGCGATCCATCCAACGAGATGTCTGGTCAGCGACTCCACCTCGTTGGGCTCTGCTGCACGACCGCGCGCGAGCGGTGCGGCTCTCGCTGGCCGCACGACTTCAGAAACGCCGCGCAACGCGATGCGCAGCGCATCGGCGGTTTGATCGCACAGCAGTTTTCCACGATTCTCGACGACGCTTTGGCAGGCAAAACTCACGCCCATCTGGCTTGTCGACTCGGTCGGTGCGAGCATGTACGGAAAGAGTTGACAGGCGATCGGTTTCGCCTCGAAGCCAAACTCACCGTGGACTTGGCATCGACCATCGGCGAGGAGGAAAATGCACGCCCCATCTTCGCGTTGTCGCAAGTATCGCTTTCCTCGAAATCGCACAATGGGATCACATCCGATTCGTGCCTCCCACCCCTGCGCGTGCAATCGCACCACATCCGCGTCGCGAAGTTGCACAGTGAAATCGCGGCAACAGTTTCCGCACCCATGACACGAGTATCTCTGACCCGGAGTCGCCAGAGGCAGGATGGGGAGCGAAATCGGCACCAGTTCAGGATAGTGATCGCAGATGAGCCAAGAGTTTCACCATCGCACGAACCGCGCAGCCGCGGTGACTGCGTGCGTTCTTCTCATCGGAAGAGAGTTCCGCGCTGGTGCGCCCACTCGAATCCACGATGAAGTATGGGTCGTATCCGAACCCGTTGTGACCGCGCGGGGCGTGTGCGATCAGCCCATGGAATTCACCGATCGTCTCCGCGAGCACAGTTCCATCGGCGTCAGCCAAGCACATCGCGCATACGAACCGAGCACTCCGATCCGAACCCGCCTTCGCGCCGAGTTCGCGCTGCAACTTCTCGTTATTCGCGTGATCGCGTGATTCGCGAGTGTCACCAGTGCCAGCCCATCTCGCGCTGAAGATGCCTGGGCTTCCTCCAAGCGCATCCACTGAAAGTCCTGAGTCATCAGCAAGCACAATTCGACCAATGACCCGTGCATATTCGGTGGCCTTGATCCGTGCATTTTCAGCAAACGTCGTCCCGTCCTCGATCGGTTCTGCGAGATCTCCAGCGCCGACTTGGGAGAGCGCCAACACCGTCCAGCCTGCCTGCGCCATGATCGCACGAACCTCTGCAACCTTGTGCAGATTCCCAGTGGCAATGACAATTTCTCGAGCATGCAACATGAGGGCGAAACAGGAGCGCGGCTATGTTTGCAGCACCCCTGTGTGAAATGTCCCTGCCACGGGCGCTTGCGCCGCAACGCGCAACGCGATGATCAATTCGCTGCGCGTTTGATGGGGTTGGATCATCCGATCGATCCAACCTCTGCTCGCCGCATAACGAATGTCTTGCTGCTCCCGATAGGACGCAGTGATCGCATCAAGCAATTGCGCCCGAGTCGCATCGTCGATCGGCTCACCCTTGCGCTCCCGCGCTGTGAGATCTATCTGCAGCAGCGTGTTGGCCGCTTGGGCTGCACCCATCACCGCGCACCGCGCTCCGGGCCATGCAAGCGTGAGAAAGGGGTCGAATGCCCGTCCACACATCGCATAATTCCCAGCACCGTATGAGTTTCCTGCGATCAACACAAGCTTGGGCACCACCGAGTTGCTCATTGCGTTGACCATCTTTGCGCCGCTGCGGATGATCCCTCCCTGCTCGCTATCTCGTCCAACCATGAAACCAGTCGTGTCATGGATGAAGAGCAGTGGGATCTTCCGTTGATTCACATCCATGATGAACCGCGCAGCCTTGTCAGCGCTGTCGTCGTAGATCACCGCTGGCATGCACTTCGAGATCGCTGGACCGACCTTGCCGCCCGGTTGCTGGCGTTCGGTGAGCACTCGCTGATTCGCCACAATCCCGACAGGAAATCCTCCGATTCGCGCGTACATGCACACCAACGACGGGCCGAAGTCTGCTCGGTATTCGTCGAGGGACCCGCGGTCAGCAAAGCACTTCACGAGATCACGCATGTCGTATTGTGACCCCACCTCGTTTCGGAAGACTCGATACACATCATCCGCGGATCTTTCAGCATCCGATGGTTCGACTGGCGGAGTGCTCGCTTTCGATGACGACGCATTCATCAGCATCAGCCGACGAATGCGTGTGATGCATGTCGGGTCATCCTTCTCGTGAAAATCGATCGTGCCCGAGATGTGTGCGTGCATGGACGCGCCGCCCAGCTCCTCGCTTGATACCTCCTGCCCGATCGCAGCCTTCACGAGTGCAGGGCCCGCCAAGTACAGACCACTTCCCTCCGTCATCAAGATGGTGTCGCACAACACTGGCAGATATCCACCACCCGCCACGCAATTGCCCATGATTGCGGCGTACTGTGGAATCCCAGCCGCCGAGATGACGGCATTGTTCCGGAAGATCCGCCCGAAATCATCGGTGTCTGGAAAGACATCCTCTTGGAGCGGCAGGAAAACCCCAGCACTATCCACGAGATACACCAGTGGCAACCGAGCGCGCTGGGCAATCTCTTGCGCACGAATGATCTTCTTGCAGGTCATCGGAAAAAACGCCCCTGCTTTCACCGTGGCATCATTGGCGATCACCATGCAGAGTCGCCCTTCGATCTCGCCAATGGTGGTGACAACTCCCGCGCCCGGAGCCCCGCCATACTCGCGGTACATGTTCCACCCCGCCATCAGACCGCACTCGCAGGAAGGGGTATTGGGATCCAAGAGCAACCCAATTCGCTCGCGCGCAGTCAGCCGCCCGTGACGATGTTGCCGCTCAATTCCGCTGACACCACCTCCTTGTTCGATCTTCGCACCAAGAACGACGAATTCATCGGTGGCAGCTCTCAAACCATCCATCGCAGTCATCATGAGGCGAGGATAGTTTGGACGGCCTACGCCGAACAGGATTCGTTCGGTCTTCGCACGAATTATCGGGCGAAATCTGCCGAGTCCAGCCGCATCCGTTGACCGATTGTGGCCCGCTTGGTAGTCTTCGTGGCTCAAATTCAAGGATCAAAAACAGTCGCTCGTGACGGGCGACCATCGAAAGAAAATCATGATTTCAACACTTGACAAAGCAACCGTGATTGCGGCAAACCGCCACCATGCAAAGGACTGTGGATCAACCGAAGTCCAGATTGCAATTCTGACTGAGCGAATCAATTCGCTCCAGGGACATTTCAAGTCCCACGCCAAGGATCACGCAGGGCGCCGCGGTCTCCTCCTCATGGTCAGCAAGCGAAATCGCCTGCTGCGCTACCTCGCCGACACCAGACGCGAAGCGTATGCGGCACTCATCAAGAAACTCGGTCTGCGCAAGTAACTTTCCCCGCCCCGCGAGGGCAGTCGCCAATTCGCAGCCCGCAACGCGCGCGGTTTGGCCTCTGCCTTCATCGGGGTTTTCATCCGGTCGCATCTCCAATGAGTTCATTGACGCGACGACATCACCTCGTTTAGAAAGGTATCGAAATGACATCACGACCACACATCAGCGTTGAACGCGAAATCGGCGGACGAATCCTCCGACTCGAGACGGGCAAGATTGCCAAGTTGGCAAGCGGAGCGGTTCTCGCTTCGTTTGGCGAGACGGTTGTCTTGGCGACCGCAGTCCGTGCAAATCCTCGAGCGGGAATCGACTTCTTCCCATTGACTTGCGACTATCGCGAGAAGGCCCCCGCTGCGGGCAAGTATCCAGGCGGATTCCGCAAGAAGGAAGGGCCACCGAGTGAGAAGGAAATCCTCACGATGAGGATGATGGATCGACCGATTCGTCCGCTCTTCCCAGATGGATTCGTGGACGAGGTGCAGTTGCAAGTGCTCGTGCTCTCGCACGACGGACAAAACGACGCGGATGTGCTGGGATGTTCAGCTGCGTCAGCCGCATTGCACATCTCCGATGCACCATTCAATGGTCCAGTGGCAACGATTCGTGTTGGCCGCATCTTCATCGACGACCAACCGCACTTCGTAATCAATCCGACGCAAGCTCAGATGGAGTTCAGCGACCTCGATCTCGTTCTCTCCGGTCATTGCGATGGCATCAACATGATCGAAGTGGGCGCCGCTGAAATATGCGAAGCAGACATGGTTGCTGCGATCCGTTTCGGCTACGACAACGGGATCAAGCCAATCTTGGAACTCATCAATGAACTCCACACAAAGTGCGGCGCGCCTGCGAAACGTGCCGGCGAATCCACTGCGCCGTCCGCAGAGGTGATGGCACTCGTCAAGGAGAAGGCATACGAGCCGCTGCTCGCCGCTCGTCAGATTCACGGCAAGCATGCACGAAACACAGAAGTCGATCGCGTCAAGAAGTGGACGATCGACTCTGCATTCCAAGTTCCCGCTGGCTTGAGTTACACCGACCACCTCGCTGCCGAGCGCCGTGCGCGCGAAGCCAAGGAGTCGTTGCGTTTGCTTGAGAAGAAGATCACACACTATCTCGTGGCAGAGAAGGGTGTCCGCGCTGATGGGCGACCACTGCGACAGATCCGACCGCTTGACATGAGCGTCGCGCTCCTCCCGCGGACACACGGGTCAGCGTTCTTCCAGCGTGGCGAAACGCAGTCGATCGTGACTTGCACCCTGGGGACGACCAAGGATGAGCAAATCGTGGATGGGCTGATGCCCGAGTACGCCAAGAAGTTTTATCTGCACTACTACTTCCCTCCCTTCTGCACTGGTGAGGCTGGGCGCATCACCGGACCAGGTCGCCGCGAGATCGGACACGGCGCACTCGCCGAGCGATCCCTGCTTGCGATTCTGCCCAGCGCAGAGGATTTCCCGTACACCGTCCGTCTCACAAGCGAAATCACGGAGAGCAACGGCTCGTCAAGCATGGCGAGCGTCTGCGGCGGATGCCTCGCGCTGATGGATGCTGGCGTGCCCATCAAGGGAACCTGCGCTGGCATTTCTGTCGGTCGATTCACGAGTTCGGACGGTCGCGTGACCCATGTCACTGACATCATTGGCGAAGAAGACTTCTTCGGCGAGATGGACTTCAAGGTCTCTGGAACGCGCGATGGAATCACAGGAATCCAATTGGATCTCAAGGCGCGAGGTCTTGGAATCGATGAGATCACAACGATTTTCGCTCAGGCGAAGGAAGGTCGATTGCACCTCATCACAGAGATGGAGAAGGTCATCGACAAGCCGCGTGGCGACATCTCATCGCTCGCCCCACGCATCACAATCGTCAAGATCGACCCCGAGAAGATCGGCAAGGTCATCGGTCCGGGAGGCAAGATGATTCGGAGCATCCAAGAGCGGACCGGCGCACAAATCGACATCGAAGAAGACGGAACAGTCTTCATCGCATGCTCGAACGCCGCCTCTGCCGCGCAGGCGCGTGCTGAGATCGAAGCGCTGGGAGCCGAAATCAAGGTCGGGACGATTTACGAAGGGCGTGTCGTTTCCATCAAGGAATTCGGCGCGTTTGTCGAACTTGCTCCAGGAACGGACGGCATGGTGCACGTGAGCGAACTTGCCCACGGGTTCGTGCGAAGCGTCTCTGAAGTGCTCAAGATCGGCGACTCCGTGCGGGTCAAGGTGATTAACGTTGACGACACCGGACGAATCAAACTGAGTCGCAAGGCACTGCTGGATCCATCGGACCCCGCACTTGTGGGCGCTGAAGGCTCGGAACCCAGCCAAGGTGACGATGGGCGACGGGAAGGCGGCCAGGGTGGTCATGGTGGTCATGGCGGTCGCGGCGGCGGCGGTAGAGGTCGTCGCTAAACGCATCCCCTCAAGCGAGTTGTAGTCAAGCCCAAGCAGCCCCCGTTCGGGGGCTGCTTTTTTGTGCAGAAAAACACAACGCTTTTCCGACTGAATGTTGCGCGATGCCGTTTTTGGGGTCACAATGACCAAGATGGTTGGGTTGTGCAGTCGCAAGTAGTTGCGAGGTGCTGTGAGTTAGTGTGCGCAGGGTTCCAGTCTGGTTCGTGGAGGCAATCAATGTCTGAAAGTGAACAGAAAATCCTGAATTCCGAAGGCACCGTCAAGTGGTTTGATGCGCGGAAGGGATTCGGATTTATTGTCGGTCCTCAAGGGCAAGACATCTTCGTGCACTTCAGCGTGATTGATCAGGAACAGGGCTTTCGAACTTTGCGGGATAGCGAACGGGTGATCTACAGTGCCGAGTCTGGGGCCAAGGGTTGGGCGGCCACGCACGCCAAAGCACTTGCCCGAACTCCAGCTCCGGCTGTGTGATTCGGGACGGAAGTCCCGACCGTGTTTTCCGCCCCCTCGCTTTATCTTGGAATCCTTCTGGGCGTTGCGATGTGCGCGCTTGCGTTCTTGGTGTATCTGCGCAAGCGAGTCGAGCGGACACAAGCTGCAGAACGTCGTGCGATCGCCGCAGAACGGCTCGCAGAACTCGGTGCGATGACCGGTGGACTCGCCCACGAGATAAAGAATCCGCTTTCGAGCGTCGTGCTCAATGCGCAACTCCTGCGTGAGGGGGTGATCGATGCGAACCTTCCCGAAGACGAGTCCAACCGATTGGTGCGAAAGGTCGACACCCTTGCGCGGGAAGCAGGACGGCTGCGGGACATCCTCGAAGACTTCCTTCAATTCGCGGGAAGAGTTCACCTCGACAAGCATCGATGCGACCTGCGAGACATTGTGAGCGAACTTGTCGACTTCCTTCATCCACAAGGCGAATTGTCTTCCGTCCTGCTTCGAAGCGATCTCCCACCCGAGCCCGTCCTCGCACTCGTCGACGCCGGGCTCCTCAAGCAAGCGATTCTCAATCTCATGCTCAACGCTATGCACGCAATGGAATTGAGCACGACTCCAGCACGCAAAGAACTCATAGTGCGTATCGAGAGAGTCCCATCAGATTCAGGACGTCCGAGCGAAGCAGCCATTCATGTGATTGACACAGGACCTGGGATTCCCTCAGCGCAACACGAAGAAATCTTTCGCCCGTACATCACATCAAAAAAAGGAGGAAGTGGACTTGGTCTTGCGGTTTCGCGACGAATCGTCGAAGAGCACGGGGGATCGATCCGCGTTTTCAGCGAAGTCGGTCGAGGGAGTGATTTTTGTATCTCGCTGCCGCAAGGAGAGTGAACAGATTCAGTCGATCCAATCCTTTGCCTTCAGACGCTCCGGCACATACACCTCAGTGACATACGAAATGTCCTTCGTGATGAGCGACTCGACTTCCATCTTGAATCCATTCTTGAGCATCAGCTGAATCTCTTTCTGCCAGTGTTTCTTCTTGACGAACCATGGGTACTCAGCAATCTGCTTGGCCCGTTCGATATCGCGGTCGTTGAGCGATATTTTCACATCGTCCGAAAGTTCGCATCGTGTGAAGTCCGAGGATCGAATCCCCAAGTACTTCGCATCCGGGATCGCCATACGCTCACTCTCGAACGCAAGATTGATCGATCCCTGCTTGATGACGGAGTAGATGTAATGCCCCCACGGGTCACAGTCGAGCAGGCAATAGACGGGGAGCCCGAGTTCCTTGTTCAATCGATAGAGCATCCGTCGAACCCCACGAGGCGGCTGACCACTGCCTTCGGTGAGAATGCAGTTGTGTTTTTCCCAGAAGCGGTCCTCGTTGAATCGACTCCACACGGTGTCCTTCTCCACATGGAGTACGAATTTCGCGTCGCACTTTCCAAACTGCACAACGGATGGTTCGCAAATCGACGGGATCGCATATCCACCCGTCCCCATCCGTCGACAATCAATCGGATCCCCGTTGTCAACGATGGTGATGTTGCCCACCATCGTGCCTCGCTTCTTTGCGAAGAGATGCAGATTCTCGCGCAGCGTCGCGAGTGACACCTCGATGTCTTCCAAGATGCCGTCGGATTCCTCCTGGTCATCAAAGGTCTTCTCCTTGGTGCCTGGAATGGAATGCAGACTCATGTAGTACATCCCTCGCAAACTCAATGTCTTGCGAGCCTCGAGTAGATCCTTGCATCCCTTGGAGAGCAGCACTGTCTGCATGAACTTTCGCGCCTGCCCTGTGTTGAAGAGATTGCGCCGCAGCGTCGCATCACCCATTTCCAAAAGTCGTCGTGCTGGGTTGTAGGTCGTGTTGGAGATGGTTCGCGTGGGAACATCCACGAATGGATCGGACTCCGAAAGCGCTGCTTTCGCGACTGCCCGTCCGAGATCAGCGATCTTTCCGAGCGTCTTGTCCCGAATCGCTTGATTCCCTACCAGTCGGCTTGGGGCCGTGCCAGAAGGTTCGTCGGTCTTTGATTTCTTTGCCATCGGGTGGTTCGCCTCTATTTCTTCTTGCGGGGCTTCCGAACATCGGTCGAGGATTCGGGCTCACCAAAGAGCGATTCGGATCCGCCGATGGAACCTCTTGACGAAGACGACTCCGTCGCCGACTCAGGCAGCTCGCCACTGGAGCGTGCGGCAAAGATCACCACGGAACTGTCTTTCCCAAATGGGTCGGCGTCCTTCACTCGCTTTCCCTCATCATTCAGGATTGCGTCCGCTTCTTCAGTCTTGCGCTGCGCCACGCGCATCAGTGCTTCATATATTTTCTTCGCCGAATCGCCCGTAATCGATTCTGTCGCCTGGGCGATCTCACCGATGTACCGCTCAAAAATGCTTCGCCGCTCCCCTTCGTTGCGCATCCGCTGCCGCCGTCGCAGATACATCCCGAGCTTTCGACCCACTTCTTGCAATGCCAGTCTCATTTCCTTGCGGATCTCGTCGTAATCCGCAATCGCTTCTTTGGATTCACTCGTAAACGGGACCCACACGCTTGCCATGTGCATCATCACCACCACCGGTCCATCAGGAAGTGAGCCGCGCGACTGCGAAACTCCATAGTTTTTCCAACTCGTTTCGAGCACCGCCTTGAAGGATGCGCATGCAGACTGTTGATAGAGCAATGGAACACGATTGGCGAATCGAATCACGCGAATCAACTCGTCCTTTGGAAGTTCCCCGCCAAATGCCAGCCCAACTTCGATCACGAACGGATTCCCGCGGTACACATCCGCTGGCCGCGTACACGCAGTGAAGAACTCCGCCTTCACTTCTTTCAGGAGACCCGAAAGCAGTGCCTTCGTTCCGATCGGAACGAGGCAATCCGTCGGCGGCGCCATGATTCGAGCTTCTTGGATGGCCTTATAGATCGCTTCTGCTTCCTTGTGCCCGATCTGCTTCACCCATGTTCGCCCAGTGATTCCGGCACGCTCGCAAATGTCCTTCGACACCGAAGGTGACACCCGAGAAAACTCTTCCTGGAGAAACCCACCAATCTGGGTCCGCTCCGTGCGTTCAATCATTTGGATCAGGGTGCCGAGCTCGATCCCCTTGGGATGCGGAAGAATCTCCTTTGCCTCTGGCGGCAATTCGTTCGTTCCCCGCTTGAACTCGATGCGTTCGTTACTTGGATTGACATAGGTGAAAGAAGCATGCGGATTCGCGATGGCTGTCTGGTCGAGATACTCGTCCACAGATTGCCGTCCAAGTTGGTATCGCCCCTCCAACTCGATGGAGACCTGCGTTCCATGTCCATCTGCGAACAGCCCGTCGTCTTCAGGGTGCTCAGTCTCACTGACGACATCCGCCCGATTCTTCGAGGTATCCATCTTCAAGAGCACCTCGACCGCAGGCTTCTTCTTGTGCGTCTTGGAAATGATGAGAACCGGCTGCCCCGTGGTCATCAACCCATACATCCCCGCAGCAGAGATTCCAATTCCCTGTTGCCCACGACTCATCTTCAACCTGTGAAACTTGGATCCATAGAGCAGTCGCCCAAAGATGTTTTCGATTTGCTTTCGGACAATCCCTGGTCCATTGTCTCGCACAGTCACCTTGAAGCGCGTCTCGGATCGTTGCAACAGTTCGATGTAGATATCCGGAAGGATGGCCGCTTCTTCACAGGCGTCGAGCGCGTTGTCGACCGCCTCTTTCACCGCAGTCAGCAGCGCCTTTCTTGGATTGTCAAAGCCCAGAAGATGGCGGTTCTTTGCAAAGAACTCACTCACGGAAATCTCGCGCTGACGCTCCGACATCTCCTCCGCAGTCGACCCCCGTCGATGTGCAACAGTTTTCTTCGATTGAGTTTCTGGGTGGGCGTCCATGCCGATGTTGATCTTACTCGATCGCCTCTGAGTGCTCTTCACGCACAACACCAGAACTCGTGAAACACTATCATTCCCCCCCTCACACACTCGCATTTACCAAAGGAACCCCATGGAAACCACGCTCATCATCCTCAAGCCAGACGCGGTCCAGCGCGGACTCATCGGATCTGTTGTGTCTCGATTCGAACAGAAGGGTCTCCAGATTGTCGGCATGAAACTGATGAAGATTTCGGGAGAGCTAGCAGCACAGCACTACAAAGATCATGCGGCGAAACCTTTTTACGCTGGACTGGTCAGATTCATGACCAGCGAACCAGTCGTCGTCATGGCATTGCGCGGTGTCGCTGCCATTACTGTCTGTAGAAACCTGATGGGAGCGACCTTTGGCTCAAAGGCGGCGGCGGGAACGATCCGCGGAGACTTCGGGATCTCGAACTCCTTCAATCTCGTGCATGGTTCGGATAGCCCAGAAGCAGCCGCGCGCGAGATCGCCCTGTTTTTCAAAGAGGGCGAGGTGTTGAGCTATACACGCGCAGTCGACTCTTGGGTGTACGACGCCAGCGGCGGCAAGATTGAGTAGGTCGCCTCGCGACGGATCCGTTATCGCCTGGGTTTGAATCAGCCCCATTGACCCCCTCAAAGTGGCGTTATCTGCCACGTCCTGGTGGCGATCGCAACACACACAAGTTGTTGAACGATTTCGTAAAACCATGCGTATGGAGTCTGTACTCAGGTCCTCGTGGGATTGGACTGCTGTTTATCCCCATGGAGAATTGAAATGGCAAAACCGCTCTCACACAAGTTCGAGTCCATGAAGCGCGACTGCGAACCACTCACTGTTCGTCGTTCGGCGCCTTCGATTGTCTTCGGTTCAACCCGGTTGCCCAGTTCTCGATTCTCCTGCGACGACCGAGTGACCCTTGAGGCTCTGGAGGGAGCGGAAGTCGGCTTCGTCGATAATCCTGGATTCCACGCGATCGGTGCCAAGCAAAGGATCTTCGACGACGCTGCGCCGATTGCTCAGCCCGACATCACTTGGTACCGACCGCTCCTTGACGAGCGCCGTCCATCGGTCACGAAGGGGACTTCGCTGCGACCAAACAAGTCGGCGGTTCTGACAGCGGCGCAAGAGCGCACCATCTTTGCGCAACTGAACTTTGCCCGCTTTCGCGTGGCGCAGATACGCCGCCGTGCGCTTCGGACCGCAGTCACATCCGAGTGCGCGCGCGAGATGCTGACCTGGCATGCGACCGCAGAACGCATTCGCAAGCAGATCGCAGAAGCAAATCTCGGACTCGTCTTGGCCATGTCGAAGCGCGTTCGGTCTGCTGAACTGGATTTCGGGGATCTCGTCAGCGAAGGAAACATGGCGCTCATGCGCTCAGTCGACAAGTTTGACTTCAGCCGTGGATTCAAGTTTTCGACCTACGGATGTCGCGCCATCCTGAAGGCATACAGCCGACTCGGGATCAAGACTCAAAAGCATCGACAACTCTTCCCCGTCGAATTCGACCCAGAACTTGAGCGTGGTGATCACTCCTCGGATCGGCGCCAACGCCAAGACATCGACACGCTGCAGGAGGTGAAGGCATTGTTCGACGCCAATCGAGCCAGCCTTTCAGAGGTTGAACGCACCGTGATCTTTCATCGGTTCGGACTTGATCGACCCGTCGACGCAGCCCAACTCACGCTCGAACAAGTCGGGGGCATCGTCGGAGTGACGAAGGAACGCGTTCGACAGATTCAGAACAAGGCGCTTGAGAAGATCCGCCTCGCGCTCGTCTCCATGAGCCCGGCGGAGATGCGAAGAGCTGCATCCATCGCCACATCCAGAAACTGACTGCAGGATCTCCGTCAACCCAATCCACTGGTTCGACTCCGCGCGAGCGTCAATTGCGCTCCAGCGATGAGCGTGGTTGCAAAGTGAAACCCCGCAAAGATGAGCAGCACACTTGCGTAGCTCGCATAGGTCGGTGATTCTCCACCGAGGGATGCGAGGAGCAACACAGAGAGCGCAGTCCCACACAAGAATCCAAGATCGCCTGCGCCTCGAAATGCGCCAAGCACCATCGTCGTGGGACCGGATCGGATGATCAGCGAAATGGAACTCGAGAACAACGCACTCCCAGAGAGTCCAATGATCACCATGACCACGCTGAGTGGCAGTGGGTGATCGCCAACCACTGAGAGGAGCGCGAATCCAGCCGCGTAGCAGAGGCCAGCAATCACTCGCACTCGGAGGCTGCCGATGCGATCGCACAACCATCCCGCAGGTCCAGTGCCAAGCGCCATGAGCACGAGCGGCAATCCAACAAGGAGTCCGCGCACAAGTGGCGAGTACCCCAAAATCTGCGAGAGCGCGATCGGAAGCGTGCCAGTAATCAGCCCGCCTGTCGCTCGATCAGAAAAGGTCATCGCGAGCGACGGCCACATCGGATCTGGGCTTGAACGCCCCTGTAATGCGGACGAGTGCTGTTCCAAAACGATCACCGATCCCGCCACAAGCCGACGCTTTATCGTGTCCCGTGCGATGAAAGTCACGACTGCGACGGTCACGCTCAATGAGGCGGCCAAGCAGAAGAGCCAGAGCGCTGACGATTCAACCCCAGATTGGCGAACGACGAAGCCACCAACCATCGCTCCCATACCCAAACCCAGCAGAAGAGGCGTGGAGGCGATCCCAATCTCAGTCGCCACACGGATTGCAGATGAGCGACGGACGATGTCAAACAGTGCGGCGAAGACGATCACATCAGTGACCCCCTCCAACCCCCGAATCATCATCGTCCACTCGATTCCAAGCGGCAAGGCCATGCACCCCAAGAGGAGCGCGTCCGCCGCCGATCCCCAGATCACCAGTTCAATCGAGTGATCCCGCTTGCGAACCAACCACAGGAGCGGCAACGCTGCGAAGGCTCCAAGCAGATTGATCCCATTGAACACCTGAGCCGCCGAAGGGCTCGCGCCATATCGATCCATGAACAGTTCTTTGACAACGGGCGCAGCCATCGTGTCGGGCATTGCCGAAAGCAGAATCAAGATTGCAAGGAGCGATCTCACCGCATCCGAGCCTAGTGCAGTTGCCTACACTATGCCCCCAATGTCCATTGACAAGGTCTATCCCACGTGTGAAGCAGCACTCGACGGTCTTGTTCACGATGGCATGCTGATCGCGGTGGGTGGATTTGGGCTCTGCGGCATCCCCGAGAATCTGATTCTCGCGCTACGCGACAGCGGCGTGCGTCAACTCACCGTCGCAAGCAACAACGCGGGCGTGGACGACTGGGGGCTCGGGCTGCTCTTGAGAACCCGTCAAGTTCGGAAAATGATCTCCAGTTATGTTGGAGAAAACGCGGAGTTCGAACGCCAGTACATGGCTGGCGAACTCGAAGTCGAGTTCACCCCACAAGGGACATTGGCCGAGCGCATGCGTGCCGGAGGTTCAGGAATCCCCGCCTTTTACACCCGCACTGGACTCTCGACACTTGTTGCAGAAGGCAAACCACAAGAAGTGTTCGATGGCGAAACATTCGTGCTCGAACGCGGAATAAAGGCCGACCTTTCTTTGGTGAAGGCCTGGAAGGGAGACCGATTCGGCAACCTCGTATACCGAAAGACGGCACGCAACTTCAATCCAATGGTTGCCGCATGTGGACGGCGATGCGTTGCCGAGGTTGAGGAACTCGTCGACATCGGATCGCTCGATCCAGATCAGATTCATTCGCCGGGCATCTTCGTGGATCGAATTGTCAAGACCACCAGCGTCAAACGAATCGAACAGCGGACCGTCCAACCCACGATGGGTTAGCGCGCCTCATGGAGTCCCACTTTCGCGACGGTTATAGGACGACTCATCCATGGTTCTTGGCTTCTCCATCGGGGTTTCATCCCGTCAGTGAGACGCCGACTTTTTCCGTCAAATACAGCCAACTTTGTGCCATATCCGCACTGAATCTTCGTTCAACCTCGTCACTCACTCTTCGATAAGGATCCCACGCCATGAAACCACTTTCCCATCTTCGTTCGTTGGTCGTCACCGTTGCATTATCCGCATTCGCTGCGACTCCCCTCTCGCACGCCCAACTCGGAATGCAGGCAGGCTTTGTTGAAGCGTTTCAACCCGACTATCTGAACCGGGACATTTCAATCTTCGACGAAGTATTGGAACTCGAAGAGTGGCAACAGACCACTGTCGAGAGTCTCTTTCAGGACTACGCCGGGGACTTCAGGGTCGGGGTCGATGGACTACGAGATCAGATGAAGGATTTGAAGGACCAAATCTTGAGTGCGGGAGAGCAAGGTGCGATGGGTGTCATCATGGTGCCGATCAACAAGTGGTCCAAGGAGAAGGCGCGACTCAAACTTCGCTTCATCGAAAATTTGCGCAGCGTCTTGAGCGATGAGCAACAGGCACGTTGGCCGCGGCTTGAGATGGCACTCCGACGCGACAAGGAGTTACCAAAGGGACTTCTCAGTGGTGAGAGCGTCAACCTTCGGGCGGTTGCTCTTGAGGCCGGTCTGCCCCCAGACGCAATGATTGCGGCGGAGGCGGCGTTGGGGATCTATGAAGCACAGCTCGATGCGGCGCTCTTGGCGCGGGCGACCCAACTTGCGGAGTCCCAAGAGAGGCTCAAGGAGGCGATGGTCGGACAAGACTTCGAACGGGGTTTGAACGAACTTGAGTTGATCGTCGCGAAGCGCGTCGCGCTCCGCGACCTCCAAGATCGATCGATTGATTCGCTCGCACTCGTCTTCGGAGAAGAATGGGGACCGAGATTCAAAGCGCGTGCGCTGGCAACCGCATACCCAGCGGTCTATCGCGCAAGCCCACTCATCGGATACTTCGCTGCCGCACGCGAACTCTCCGGACTCTCTGCAGACCAAATCTCCCGAATCAACGATGTCGAAATTGCGTATGTCGGCTGGTATGCAGATTGGCAGAATCGACTCGCTCAAGCGCACCGAATCGAAGAACCCAAGAAGCAGACTGACGAAACCAGGCGACGGCGCGATCAGGCGGTCTCTCGGCAGGAAAAACCGATCGTCAGGGATCCCTACCAACCGCTGCACGCCGAACGTGACGCGACCGATGAGAAGGCGCGCGCGGACATCGCAGCAATCATCGGAGAGGAGCTCGCTAGGCAGCTTCCAGGTGCGCCAAAGCTTGCTGCCGAAGCTGCTCGTCCCATGATTTCACCCAAGGCTGGTTCAGCCAGACCAGATCTCGGCAGTGACACGGACAGCCCACGCCAAGGACCCGAGAACGACCAGAAAGCAGTCTCGCGTCAAGCTGGTGGTCGCGAGAACGCCAGTTCCAAGGAAGCTCCGCGCACCGTCGAGTGACCCATGACACCTGCAAGCGAACTTCAACTTGGTCTTGGATCGACCTCGCGCACTGGTGGCGTCGCAGAGTCGGACGCAGCGAAAGTGCGCGATCGCTGCGCCACTCTTGGAATTTCTTGGCTCGAAAAAACTCCAGAAACCGAAACAAGCGCGATCGCGCTCATCAGCGCTGAAGTTGCGGTTCGCGTCCGCGCCGTTCCGCTCCGAATGGAACGCGGACGACTCGTTGTTGCGATGTTCAATCCGCTTGATGTTGGTGCCGCAGATGAGATCGCAGCATTGGCGAAGTTCCCAGTGACGAGAGTCGGAGTCGAACCCGATGCCTTTGGCGAATTGATGCGGCGGGCCTACGGGACCACCGCAGCACGCATCGCCGAATCATTGGCGGGAACCACCGAGACTCCTGATGAAGAATCGGTGCACAATATGGATGCGATCGATGCCGCCGATGTGCATCGCATGGCTGAACAGCCAACGCTGATCAACCTCGTCAACCTATTCATCTTGGAGGCGATTCAAGGTCGCGCGAGCGACATCCACATCGAACCATTCGAGAGTGACCTCAAGATCAAGTACCGCATCGACGGCGTGCTGATCGAACAGCCCCCGCCACCGAAGCATCTCCAGGCCGCACTCATCGGGCGCGTGAAGATCATGGCGATGATGAACATCGCAGAGCGCTATGTGCCGCAGGACGGGCACATCACCCTTCGGTTCGAGGGGCGAAAGGTCGATTTGCGCGTCTCGACGGTGCCGACGATCTATGGCGAAAGCGTGGTGATGCGCATTCTTGACAAGAGCAATCTTCCTCTCGATCTAGCGAGTTTGGGGATGAACGCTCCGCACCGTGCGGCGATGGACCGGCTCATTGAGAAACCCCACGGGCTCATTCTGGTCACCGGTCCGACTGGGTCCGGCAAGACGACAACGTTGTACGCAGCGCTGAGCAAACTCTACGACCCCCGCAAGAAGATCATCACCATCGAAGACCCCGTTGAGTACGAGTTGAGCGGCGTCAATCAGATTCCAGTGAACCCAAAGCGCGGTCTCACATTCTCGATCGGACTCCGCGCGATCCTTCGACAGGATCCCGATGTGATTCTCGTTGGAGAAGTGCGCGACAATGAGACCGTCGACATCGCGATTCGATCGGCATTGACTGGGCATCTCATCTTGTCAACACTCCATACCAATGACGCCATTTCGAGCGTTGGTCGGCTCGTTGACATGGGGGCAGAACCGTTCTTGGTGGCGAGTGTCTTGGAAGGGTTGCTCGCACAGCGACTCGGTCGCCGCCTCTGCAATGAGTGCAAGATTCGAACACCATTTACCGAAGCGACCAAGGCGCGCCTTTCAGCAGCTGAACTCCTTGGATTTGGCGGCACCGAATGGAAAGCGGTCGGTTGCGAAGAGTGCAAGAAGACTGGGTTCCGTTCGAGACTAGGATTCTTCGAACTCATCCGAATGAACCCCGCGCTTCGGAACGGAATCACAAAGCGCTTCTCGGTGAGTGAACTCAGCGAACATCTCAGCAGTGACTTCGAAAACATGAGGCAAGATGGCATGCGCAAGGCGCAAGATGGCTGGACGACGGTATCCGAGGTTCTCCGCGCGACCCAGGATGTCGATGACACGCATAGATAGGACTTGCCATGCAGACCTTTCGATATCAAGGACTTGGCGGCGCGGCGAGCGGTGGAGTGATCCAGGCGGTGAACCGCGCAGATGCCATGCGGCAGTTGTCGCAACAGGGAATTGTTCCAACCGCTCTTGAAACATCTGCCCCGTTGCATGGACAGAGTGCGAACGCTTCTGGGGAGGGCATGAGACGATTTGCCTTTATGCTTCGTTCTCGCACGACCCGACCCACCATCTCGCGGACCGATCTCACCAATTTCATCCGCGAGATTGCCACCGCGCTCGAAGCTGGTTTGCCGCTCATGCAATCACTCCGGACGGTTCGCAGGCAAGCGACGGGGCGTGCGCTGCCCGTCATTTTGGACTTTCTGATCGAGCGGGTTGAAGCAGGAGTCCCGTTGCATCAAGCCGCGAAGGAGTACGGACCACCCTTCGATGACATGACAGTCGGCATGTTTCGGGCCGCCGACGCGTCTGGAAGGAACGCAGAGGTCTTGCATCAACTCGCGGACTTGTTGGATCGATCAGTCGAACTCAAGCGCGAAGTCGTCGGAGCAACGGTCTATCCAATGCTCGTTGCGGGACTCGTCTCGGTCAGCGTTGTCGTGCTCGTCACATTTGTGTTGCCAAGGCTGATGGCACCGATCACCGGGCAACCGGGGATGGTGCTTCCATTCCCCACACGGGTCTTGCTTGGAGTTGCCTCATTCATCACGGTGTGGTGGTGGGCGATCATCCTGGCTGTCGTCGGTGGGGTCATTGGCTGGCGTCGGTGGGTCGAACAACCACGCAACCGCATGCTCCTGGATCTGACATTGCTGCGCACTCCCATTCTGGGAGTGTTGCTCCGCGATGTCGCAGTTGCCAGATTTACACGGACGCTCGGAACACTCGTTTCCGCTGGCATTCCCATCCTCCAGGCGTTACGCGTCGTGCGCGACACGCTCGGGAATGCAGCGATGATGGCCGCGATCGACGATGTCCAAGAACTTGTGACGACAGGATCTTCGTTGGCGGATCCGCTGGAGCGATCTGGGTTTTTCCCTCCGCTGCTCATTCAGATCGTCAACATCGGCGAGCGATCGGGACGGCTCGAGCCGATGCTGATGCACGCGGCGAACGCATTTGATCGCCAAGTGAATCAATCACTCAAAGTCTTCACAAAGGCGTTACCGCCCATTCTCCTCATCGTGATGGGTGTCGTTGCAGGCTTCGTCCTGCTCGGCATTCTGCTCCCTCTTCTTCAACTGCAGTCCGCGATCGGCGGATGATGCGAGGTTCCCATGCCCACCATTGAGTTCTCCACCCGTTCGCGCTCGTTCGACACGCTTCACAGACGCGCATTCAGTTTGATCGAAGTGATCGTCGCCGTAACGATTGTTGCGATCATGGCGGCAGTCTTTGTCCCAAGACTGACCAAGTTCATCGGAAGTGCCAAAGATAAGCGCGCCCAGACCGAGGCCGCACAACTGTCGCAACAGGTCAAGCTCTATATGACCGAAGCTGGGTTGAGCCGATGCCCAGAGGACTTCGACTTGGAGATCTTGACAGAGGGAGATGATCCCTACCTCGAGAACAAGCAGGCCCTGCTCGATCCATGGGGAAACTCGTACATCATAATCATCCCTGGACAAGTGAACTTTGATTTTGATTTGATGTCATACGGTGCTGATGGGCAGCCAGGGGGCGACGGTGAGAACAAGGACATTGTGAACGGAGCGAAGTGAGGATCGTGCGCCGCGCATTCACGATGATTGAAGTGGTCATCGCAGTCATCATCCTCGCGGTGTTGGCAGCGATGATCGTGCCTCGGATGAGCAGAACGACAAAGGCAGAGCATGAAAATGCGGTCGCGCAGTTGCTCGACCTACTTTCGATGTACGCCTTTCGTGATGCAACCTCGTCTCAACAGATTGCGCTGTGGCAAGACCCAGAAACGGGGTGGATCACACTCTTGGCATCAACCCGTGACCCCAGCGCAACCACGACGGATGGCGAGCGATCGCGTTTCGAGTGGGCTGCCGACGAACGAATCATTCCCGTCGCACTCCCCCGCGGGATGGAATTGACAGAACTCGCCATTGATGGTCGCGTTGTGACCGGCACGGACTGGCTCGCAGCGACCGTCCCTGGTGGCGGGCGACCGACCATCGAAATGCGAATTGTCTCGGGCTCGATCGATACGGTGCTGCGTCTGGACTCCAACACCCTCGTCCCACAGCGCACCGATGCCGGAAGTGTGCCGAACTCCTTCCGCGAGTCCGTCGACCTCGACGAAGTCACAAGCCGGGGCGAGCGATGGTGAAACGCACTCCACGCGCATTCGCACTGATGGAAGTTGTCATCGCAGGAATCATTTTGGCGATCGGATTGGGATCGATCGTCTCCCTGGCCGCCCGCGCACTGATGGATCAACAGCGTGGCGAACGTGCAGTGATCGCAGCCGCACTCCTCGATGAGTTACTGGCGAGTGTGCTGGTCGATGGACCCGAAGATTGGCCGAAGCTCCATGATCGCTCGGGAGCGTGCGACTCGCCGTGGGCGGACTTCGAGTATCAGGTCGACATTGAAAAAGCGGAACCCGGCGAGCCCTGCGACGTCCTTGCGATCATCCGCGATCCCGTTGGACGAGAGTTTCGATGTGCAACCAGAATCGCACTTCGCTTGGGCGATGAACCAAATCCAGATCGCATGCCGTCGGAGGCAATCGACCGACAGGCGTACTTCGATTCCAAGGCGGAGGGTTCAAGTGCGCCGAAGTAACTGCTCCACACGCCGCGCATTTACGCTCGTCGAATTGATCGTCGCAGGCATCGTTGCGGTGATCGTGGTTGGAACGATCGGCTCTTCACTGGGACAACTCGCTCGCGCACGTGCGACATCCAAGGTTCGACTGAACGCGCACCTTCGCGTCAATGCCGCGCTCGACCGGATTCGACGCGAACTTCAACAGGTTGTTCGAAGCGACGATCTAATCAATGTGCGCGTTCTTCTTTCAGGCGATGTCAGCGAGACTCCCATAGGAGAGATCCCGCGCAGTGAATTGCTTCTCTATGCAACCAAGTTGTCACCCGTTCGGGACACCTCCTACACGGGCGATGGATTGGAACACGAGGTTCAATTGCGCGTCGTCGACGATGATTTGGGGAGCGCACTCTGGGTTCGCACGGATGCCGTGCCCGATGACAACGAAGGGGGTGGCGGACTGGCTGATCCGGTGATGAGTGGAATCATCGGGCTCTACATCGAAGCGTACGATGGCTCGCAGTGGTACGACACATGGGACTCTGATGTGCATGGACTCCCGTGGGCGCTCCGAGTGACTGTGACTGCTGGCGGTGATACCGATGGAACTGATCTCTATGAGGATTCTCGTGAACTGACGAGTTT
The DNA here is from genome assembly GCA_009691725.1 of Phycisphaerales bacterium. GTDB lineage: Bacteria > Planctomycetota > Phycisphaerae > Phycisphaerales > SM1A02 > F1-60-MAGs104. Next base: position 30,662 of record SIAP01000007.1, on the reverse strand, counting down.
GCGCACGATCGTTCCCATCGAACGTGTGACCCCACCCTACGAAGAACCTCCTCCGCCAGAAGAGACCCTCGGCGCTGGCAGTTCTGTCGCCGATGCGAGCAGCGGTTCCGCCGGTGGCGCAGCATCGAGCGCAGGCGCAGCATCAAGTGCGGCCACAGTTGTTCCGTCAGACATCGGCGCGCCAGAGAGCGGAGGCTCGCGAGGTGGGCGAGGAGATCGCGGAGGAAGTCGCGGTGGATCGAACGGTGCTGCAGGTCGCGGCGGATCGAACCAAAATGGAAACCGCCCAAATGGTGGGTCCGCGAGTCAGAGGCCAAATTGAATCCCGGACACAAACGAATCCCCAGAGGGTCGGCACTCGTGATCGTGATCTGGGCGGTCGCTATCTCAGCGGCGATTGTTGGAGGCATTCAGATCATGTCGTTTCGTCAGGCCGTGCTTGGCAACGATGCGCTCGCGCGAGTTCAAGCTCGTTGGGCGGCGCGGGCGGGTGTTGAAACAATGATCGCGATCCTCGAGTACCACACCGAGAATCCAGACCCAACCGATGCGCTGGTCATGATTCTGGATCTTCAGGATCACTCCTCAGGCACGCTCGAGACCGGGTCGTTCGACATTCGACACTTTCTCGATGGTCAGGAGTTTGCCGGTCCACTCGACGAACACTCGAAGGCGAACATCAACCTGCTTTCGAGTGCGGAGTTCCTCAATATCCGTGACATGACTCCCGATGTCGTTGGTGCGATCACAGATTGGCGCGATGCAAACGAAGAGGCCGGAATGCTCGGTGCTGAAAAACCTTTCTATCACAATCGCGGGCTCTCCTACGAACCTCGCAATGCGAACTTCCAGAGTTTTGCGGAGTTGGAACTCGTCGCCGGAGTATGGCCCGAATACACACGCGGAGAAGACTGGAACCTCAACGGTCGCATCGATTCAAACGAGGATGATGGAGATCAGACTTGGCCCGAGGACAAACCAGATGGGATCCTCGATGCCGGGTGGTCCGAATTGCTCACTGCGGTATCGCGGTCAGCCGCGATGTCGCCGAGCGGCGAGGACAGACTCTTGCTCGCCGAAGCATCCACACAAGACGTCGTTGATCGAACTGGAATCACAGAGCCACAAGCGAGCGCCCTGCTTGCCTACGCCAAGCTCCCAAACGCAAGGCTGGAGCAACTCTTGTCGGTTCCACTGACCACACTCTCCCAGTCTGGTGGAACTTCTGGCGCACAGTCCAGTGGTGGGAAGAGCGGCAGCGGTTCATCCACCGCTGGAGGGCGAACAGGACGATCGAGCGGCGGGCGCACTCCCACAACGGGAGGCGCGACCCAAGGTGGTCCAGGGAATCTGGACAATGCCGCGATTGGTCGAGTCCTGAACGAGTGCACGCTAACGGAGTTCAAGCGACCTGGACCCGGCAAGATCAACATCAACACCGTCACTGGTGCGGTGCTTCGCGATGTCTTTGACATGAATCCCAAACTCGTGGACACGATCCTCTCTCGTCGTGACGCAAAACCCACAGGACTGACGAGTCTGGCTGCTGTGCTGGACATCCCCGGAATGACCGCTCAGACACTTGCGCCGATTGCGAAGAATCTCGATGTTCAGAGTTTTGTGTTCACGATCACGAGCCGAGGGAGGTCATTCATCGTCGGCGGAGAATCCGAAATGATCGTCACCGTAGATCGTTCTATGCTGCCCGCGCAAGTCTTGAGTTACCGCGAACCATGAAGCATCCGAAGAGCACCCCACACGCACCCGCAGATCCGAATCGGATTGCAGTGTTGTCCGCGCTCCGCCAAGGCAACAGCGGGCCAGAGTGCGATGTCATCGTCGCACACGTGAACGACGGATCAGTTCGACTTCTAGATACACAGGCATTCTCCGGGGTCAGTGCATTCGACGATGCGCACACATGGATACAGCAGCATCTCGCATCACGCACGATCCTGATGCTTGCGGGGTGCGATGTCATTTGCAGAACCGTGACCATGCCAACTGCATCTGCTGATCAACTCGAAATGGCGCTTCGGCTCCAGATCGAAAACCTTTTGCTCGGCGGAGCCGCACGCTGGCGCACCGACGCAACTTTGCTCCCTACGACCGACCCCGATCGCGATCGAATTGCGCTGCTGGTTGAGTGGCCGTTGTCAACCCCAGGACCAGATGTTCCCCCTTCCTTCACCGAATCACTCGAGGTCCGCTATGCACCGCCGATTGCCGCACTCGTCGCGCTGGTGACAAACTCCATCGCCAACGGAGAGCGTGAGTCTCTCGCGATGTATCTCGAGAAGTCCACCGGGGCAATCTCGATCGCCTACTGGGATGGAATGCACAGTGCGTTTCGAACAATGCGCGAAGATGGCAGCGATGAGGCGACTTGGAATGAGTCGATTCTCCGTTGCACAATTGAAACGCTGCTGTTGGCGGATGTTCCACAACCATCGATCGATGCTGCGATGGCGGCACTCACAACCACGCTCGCCAATCACTCTGACGGACTCATCGCACCGCTCTCGACAGGGGCGGCAAGTTTTGGAAGGGTGACCGAAGGATTTCCCGCCGACGATGAGTGGTGGTATCGGTGTGGCATCCTGCTTGGAACGGCGATCGCATGCACCGGGCCACTCGCGCGAATTGCATCATTGAAGTCGCGCCCAGTCGTCGCCGAGCAGCGATTGCTCCATCGGGTCATGAGTGCCGCGCGCAACCCGCAGGTCGCAACGCGCTTGGCGATTGCAACACTCCTCATCGCTGCGATTGTTCCGCCAGCGTTTTCAGGATTGCGCCTCCTCGCTCTGGAGTGGATACTTCCGGATGCCGCCGCATATGAACGTGCGCTCACGAGGGCCGACCAGCAGAGCGCGATGTACCGCGAGTACGAGCGATATGCATGGCCGATGGGAAAACTTCTCGGCGACCTCTCGTCAACGACTCCCGAGGGCATCGAATTGGAATCGATCGCGCTCAACCAGGGCTCCTCACTTGATTTGCACGGAAATGCGAAGCCGCAGGGCAACAACAGCGCCGCAGAAGCGATCTTGCTCATGGAGCGCCAACTACGCGAGTCTCGCGTCTTCGACCGCATCGAGAAGAACTGGGATCCTCCAAATCAGAATGGGATCATCAGCTTTGACATGAAGGCAACGATCGCAAACCCGTCGCTGGTTCCCAACTTCCCCGAAGCCCAAGACTTCTCTCGCCGCACTTTGCGCGATCGGCGGTACGGAGTTGTTGGGGCGACCGATGCCGCACCGACTCGCACTTCTGGGGAGAGTTCCGCGGTGATTGCGCAGGGCGACGACGAAAAGGCTGCTGCTCCAGTCGCGCTCGAAGGCTCTCCCGATGCACCCCCATCGACCTCAACAAAGACTGCTGCAGAGGATGGCGGGACGAACATCGCAGCGAGCACGCAGGATGATGCGCGCACAGGGAAGCGCAGAGGAACTGGAGCGGCCACTGCTGCTCCCGGCGCAACGCGGCGCGGCCAAGGTGCTGGCGAGAGTAATGCGCCTGTGATTCCTGATCCTCTCTCCGACGAGCAGATTCAGGCGATGACGCAAACGGAAGCGCGCGAGGCACTCGGCAAAGTCTCGACTGCTCGAGGAATCTCTGGAATCGATGAAGCGAGCGAAGCGCGATTGAAAGCCGAGTTCTACAAGTTGCTTGAACAAGCGAGGAAGCAATGACCAGAGGATCACAAAAACTGATCGGGCGATTCGAACGGCTTCCCGCCGTGTGGCGCTTCCTCATCACCATTGTTGGGCTCGCGACCGTGTATGTGTTTCTCGATGACTACTGTTGGAGTTACGCGAGAGAGTGGGGAACCGAAGGCGACCGATTGCAGAAACTGCTCGAGCGTGGCGCTGCGCGACAAGGCCCCATCCCAAAGGACATCGAGCGCGCTGCGATCGCATTTGGATCGGTCGAAGTTCCCGATGAAGAGTCGCAGGCTTCGGAGTCGCTTGCGCAAGCAGTGAATGACACGATGAAAATGCATCGCATCACTTCGTATGGCTACGAGGCTCTTTCGGGTGGCAAACTCCCCAGCAGCGCATTGACCACTGTTGCAGGATCAGGTCGCAGGATCGAGCGAATGCGAGGCGAGGTCCAATTCGAAGCACCGGCTGATGAAGTCGCTCAGATTCTGGCAGACTTTGAAGCCAACCCTGCGATTGATTCGCTCAACTCCATCAAGTTGACTTGGCTCGAGGACAAGAAAAAGGTTGGTATTCGACTCTGTGCCGAGGCGTGGGCGATCGCTTCACGTGATCCCCGCAGAGGAGGTGGTTCATGACCCCATCACACGTTGGTGCGCATAGCGAAAAGAAGTGGCCCCTGCCGCTCCTCGTAAGTTTCGTTGCGGTATCGATCTGCACAGCAGTTTTTGCGTCTGAGCTATTGCCGATCGCTCGACTCCTGTTCACGCCCTTCCCTGATAGTGAGACGAATTCGTCGATGGCGCGGGCACTCGAACGGCATTCAGAATTGGCGAAGACATCGACGGATCGTTTCTCTGGACGCAGTCCTTTCACAATGCCGCCACCCCCACCGCGGCCCGCTCCTCCTCCATCGGCACCCGCCGCTCCCGCACCGCCACCACCTCCGCCGGCGCCACCGGCTCCCCCATCGGAGTACACCGGACCAAAACCAACTGGAATGCTCGGCACCTTGGTCTATTTCGGCGAGAATCTCATGATTCGCGTCGGCGAAGAGAAGAATGGGGTCAAGGTGATCGCGGTCGAACCTCCGTCGAATGTCCGAGTCGAGCACTTGCGCGGATCCTATTCGGTTCCGATCTGGCTTCCAACCGATTGGTCAAAACTCTCGGGCAGTTCACCGCCCGCACACTCGCCGATCGCGCGGTCGAGTTCACCAGCAGGTGGCACATCGGGGATCACACCTTCCGTCGTCGCCAGTCCAAAGTCTGCAACGAGTGCCGAATCGATGCCCTCTGCGAAGGTGCAGCCAGCGGTCGAACCGGGTGCGGCACCCTCGAAGCCAGGCGAGGTGGATACTGAAGACGAAGTGAATCCAGACTCACCAGATGCCGCACGCGCAACTCCTCGACCGACGCAGCCACGATCAGCGGCGCAAGGGGATGCGATCACCCCGCACGACGAAAGCGCCAACATTTCGAGCAATCACCGAACCACAACGCCGTTTCCCAATCGACTCAACCTCAACTTGGAGCATTCGCTTTGACCCACCCGCATCCCCGCAAGATTCTGAATCACATCGTCGCTGTCGTTGCTGCTGCACAACTGGTTGGTTTTGTTGTGGAGTCACTGACTTGCAGTGCCGCTGCTCAGTCCCCGGCGAACCGTGGTGTCGAACCGGCCTCTCAGCCGACCGCACCACCTCAACCACCTGTCGAACCGCCGAGCGAACCGTTGGTTGACCCAGTCGCGCCAACCCAAGCGACTTCGCCGGTCCCCGCGGTTGAACCAGCAATAGATCCGGTGGTCGATCCACCGGTCGAGCCGACCGAACAACCCGCCGAACCGTCAGCCGTTCCATCGAACGGGTCCTCCGCCGACTCCCCTGTGGATCCGCCCGAACAAGGCGCGGCGGAACCAGCGAATGCGGCTAACGACATCAGTGGAACAAGCGCCGCACAACAGACCTCTGTGCCAATCGTGCTCGCCGACGATCCCCCCCGAATTGTCCGACAGTTTCGCGGAGATCGCAGACCGATTGATATGACCGAATTGGTGTTGGTGAATTTCAAAGAGATCAAGGTTGAGGATCTCTTTCCATTCATCGTTGAGTGCACCGGCAAGGCGGTCTTGCCTCGCCTTGCGCAACTTCGAACTCAGACGATTAGCGTGATCAGCGACAAGGCTGTGACTCGTCTCAAGGCGTTGGAGTTGATCTTTCAGGCATTTCGCCTGAATGACATCGCCGTGGTGGAGACGGACGAACTGATCATGGTTGACATGCTGACCAATGTTGGAAAGTTGCAACCAGTCATGGTGCTCGGTCCATTGGTCGATGTTCTTCGGCTTGAGGAGAATGGCCAAGTCGTCATCAAAGTGTTCGGAATTCGAAACACACGCGCTCAGTCTGTGTTCGATCGGTTGTCGGCATCGATGCCCGATTACGCCAAGATCGATGTCGACACCAATTCCAATCAAATCATCTTGGAGGGCGATGTCGGACTTGCCAAGCGCTGTCAAGAGATCATCAATGTGTTGGATGTCGAGCCGTTCACAGACACACGCACCGAAACCTTTCAATTGCGCAACGCCGATGCCTCAGTCGTTGCTGATTCGATCACGGAAATTTTTTCAGGAGCGTCTGGCACGGCCGCGGCACCTCGAGCACAAAACCGACAGGGCGCACGACCAGGCCAAAACCCCAATCAGCAGGCAGCCGCCAGTGGGGCGGCGGATGGACCCACGCTTGTGGTCACCGTTCTCGCCGCAACGAATTCCATCACGGTTCGCTCAGACCCCAGAACGATCGCGAAGATTGGAGAGCTCATCGCAACCGCGTGGGACATCCCGCCAACCCGCAACGGAGCGATCTTCAAGTCGTACGACCTGAAGTTCACGGATCCACTCAAGGTCAAGGTGTTACTCAAGGACTTGCTGGAATCGGGCGGAGGATCCAGTAGTTCTGCGGGTGGTCGTGGAGGAAACTCCCCGCGCCTCGCAGGAGGTGGCGGTGGCGCAGATTCTGGCGCCGATGTTGCAGTCGCCAACATTTTCAAGATCGAGGCATACCCCGATTCGAATCGGCTGATCATCGTCACGAAAACTCCGGACAACTTTGAGTGGCTCGATGAACTCATCGCAAAGATCGATAAGCCGCTGACGGTCGGAATGCCGGTCAATGTCCAGTTGAAGTATGCGAGTTCGGTTGATGTTGCAGAGATCATCAATGCGTTGCTTGCTGAGAGCGGAGCAGGAACAGGCATTCAGGCGCCGGACGAAGGGTTGAGCGGGATCGACTTCGGAGCGGCGGGAGGCGGAACGACGAGCGGCGAGAGCACCACATCTGCAAGCGGAGACGATGGTGGATCCGCAGGCGGATCCACCATCGAGTTCCCGTGGCAGAACGCCCGAGGCGGCGGTGACGGTGCGGAATCGACAGAGGTAAGCGCGATCATCGGCAAGAGTCGCGTCGTTCCAAACGCCGGACAGAACTCGCTCCTCGTGCTTGCAACTCCTGAGATCCAGGAAGCAGTCATCACACTCATCACCGAATTGGACAAGCCCGGTCGGCAGGTGATGATCTCTGCGATTCTGGCAGAAGTTGAGTTGGGCGATCAATTCGCAATGGGGATTCAGTTTGGTCCAGCAGGATCGATCAGCCCTGCAAACCCAAACAACGCAGTGGTCATTGGAAGCCAGAGTCAGCCGCTGACATTTTCTGGAGCGAAGGACGCGATCTTCCCGTCCGTCTTGAATGTGTCGAACTTTTCATTCGGCGTTGACGCGACGGTCATTCTTCAAGCACTCCAGCGCGACACATCGGTGCGAATTCTGCAGCAACCGCGCGTCTTCACGAGCGACAATAAAGAAGCGGTGTTCTTCGCCGGGCAGGATGTTCCATTCTTGACTGGCACGACGACCGGAGGATCGACCGGCGGCGGCACGACTTCGAGCTTCGAGCAAATCGCCGTTGGCATCGGACTCAATGTTCGCCCTCGGATCACGAAGGAACGAAATGTCGCAATGGAGATCGAGGTATTGCTCTCCAACGTCAACACGGCGTCATCGATCAATGTCTCTGATAGCGGCAACCCAGTGATCGATCGACGGCAAACAAACACCCAAATCACAGTGAAGAACAATCAGACGATTGTGATCAGCGGAGTACGAATCGAAACGGAGACTCGAGAGAAGAATGGCTTTCCGCTTCTAGGAAGCATTCCGATTTTGGATCTCTTCTTCAGCAACAAGAATAAATCTGCTGGAACCAAGGAGCTCTTGATTTTTATCACGCCATCAGTGGTCGACAATCCCGACGAGAATGACACAAACTTCAATGCTGATGAGCGCGAACGGTTGGATGTGATCTCAAGACCGCTCAACGCGAAGAGCGAGAAAATGGTTGAGAAGCACAAGTTGAATCTTCCTGCGAAGACGGGCGATCAGCCAGTTGATCCGCTCGCTCCGATCGATCCGTCCATTTCGCCCTGACGCATGACTGGTGCTCCTGGGCAGCATTGGTCTCGTGTGGGCTCGCGTGCGGGCTCGCGTGCGGGCTCGCGTGCGGGCTCGCTCGAGTCGCGGATGGAAAGCGCCACGGTCATGGTGGGACTCGCAGTGTTGGTGACTGCGAGTCTGCTCATTGAGGGGGCATGTACGCCAATGCTCCCCAAGGCGTTGGTGATTGATCCGCTGGGATCCCACGTTCAGACCAGACCAATCGTCGGGGATGATGCGCGGCTTCGCTTCACTTTCACGCCTCTGCGCACCGTGGAGTTTGACGGATTCGCGCTGCCATTGCTCTCGCCAGATGGATGCCGCGGAGCAATTCAGATATCGAGCGCAGCGGATTGGCCGACGCTGTTGGCCGCAGTCGATGGAGGACTTCCAGATGCGGGACAGATTGCGATTGCGCCGTTGTGTGACGCGAGCGGCGCACCCGTTGTCGAGGTTGTTGGGACTGACCTGCTCATCGGGAGATCTGCCGACGCGTTTGGATTCCTCATCGAGAGCCCGAGGATTGATGGTGCGCGGTGGATCGGCAAGGTCGGATGGACCGGCGGAGACCCCGAGTGGTTGGTCAGAGGCGAGGAAGTCAATGCGTTTGCATCGTTGGGGTCGGGCGGTGAGTTGGCGTGGTGCCACAGACCAAGGCATGCTGATGGATTCTCACTGACCGTGAAACGCGGCGACGACCTGCATGAGATTCCATCACCAGAAGGAGGCTCGTGGTTCGCTCCAACTTTTTCGACTGACGGGAAGTTCCTTTTCGCGCTTCGATTGCGAGATGGCGTTCTTGCGGCGTGCGCGTTTCCAATCGCGCAGACCATCAGCACATTGCCGATGATCTCGATCGATCTGTCGTGGCGCGCAGATGCTCGAATGGCATACCAAACGTTGGTGCCGCTGCGAACTGGTGGCAATTCCACCGACCCGAGGCTCCACTTCTATCACCCCCGTTTTGGGCGGATGGCTGTCTGGAATCCCGTGAACAATCGAATTGCGTTAGCGACTCCTCGGTCTGCGGCGTCGGTTTCAATCTCCGGCGACCGCTGTGTGACCGCATCACTCGAAGGGCTTGCCGTGGAGCCGGCGCCGATTGAGGGCAGCGCGACTGAGCGGAAACGCAGGACAAGTATTGTCGACTCGATGTGGGTGCCTGTCGGACGGAGCGGCGATGATCAGGTCATTGCAGTGCTTCCGCGCACGCATTCCCTTGATGTTTCAAGAATCGATCTCGCGCCGCTGTCCAAGTGACGCTGCGAAGACCGCAGCAGCGTTGCGCGCTGAGAGAACCAGCCGACGAGGCGAAACACTGTCAGATGTCTGGCTCTTCGATCTCCGCACGATCGTCGTCGTCGAGTTCAGCCTTCGCCGTGCGTGCCTTCTTGGCTTTCGCTGACTTCTTCGACTTCTTCTTGCTTCCCTTGTCCCCGTCATCCTCGTCGTCATCGTCGTCGTCATCGTCGTCATCATCGTCGTCATCATCGTCGTCATCGTCATCATCATCGTCGTCGTCGTCGTCCTTATCGGTTCCTTCCAACGCTTCATTGGGGAGGAGCTCTGGTCCAATTCCATCTCCGTCCTCCTCATCTTCGAGTTCTGCTTCTCCTTCTTCGGTTGGCCGGTCGGCACCTGGGGCTGTCTTGGTCCCCTCCTCATCTTCGCCGAATCCATCCTCATCGCCAAACTCTTCGTCGCCAAAGTCATCGCCTTCTTCAAGTTCGAATTCGTCCTCTTCCTCGTCCTCGTCGTATCCCGATGTCGGGCAAGGGGGCGCCAGCGTCTGCGGAAACGATGCCAGCGTCTGCGGAAACGATGCCAGCGTCTGCGGAAACGATGCCAGCGAACTCTGCGTCGCGTTCCACGGAGACAGAGACCATTCCAAGCGTGCTTCAGTTTGTGTGACCATGCGGTTGATACTCCTTTGAGGGGCGGGGGAATATCGCTTCTCTCTCGTGGAATGTCAACCCCTTACGGCATGGGAATTGCCAGCGTGGACTGCGATCCTCCCAGCAGGATCCACCCATCCAGCACTTGGATGCGGTCGAGTCTGCCATCGCTGAACTCGACTTCGAGTGCGGGACTCGCGACGCGTCCGCCATCACTCCATCCAAAGCGATGGATGAGGATGCGCATCGCAGCGCGGCCGAGCCCAACCTCCCGTGGTTCATCCGCTCCACCAGTCTGTTCCACGGCGACCAATGCGCCACTTGTCGGAGCAACCCCTTGTATTGTCCGAGCGCCGTGGAGACGTGATGCCCCAAGAAGGTCTCCCTGGAGAGAAAACATCTCCAGCCCATTGCGTGACCATGCGACAGTGCACGAGCCGCTTCGAAACCACTGCCGACTCGTTTCAGATTCACTCCGAGCTGGCGTGAACCCAAAGTGTGCATCCTCGATAGAACCTGATCGCCAATCCAGAATGTGCGATCGATCAGCTGCATCCGTGAGCAAGAGTTTTGCTCCCAATGGCTCGCCGTGCACGGTCGCACGAATCCGTGGGTCGAGCGAATGCCAGCGGACTCCGGAGGCGCTGCCGAAGACCTGCCAACGTCCGACGCCACGAGTTGTGCCAAATGCGACCTCCGCGGGGCTGATGACTCGAACCCAGCGGACGGGTTCGTCGCTGGGAACGCGGAACTCGCCAATCACCTTTCCCGTGCGCTGATCGAGTGCTGTGATCCAAGAAGAACGACCATCAGTTGCGCTGCGGGTTCCAGCGATCACGACCATTGTCTCACTCGCGGCGATACTCGCAACTTCGTCAACCGCGGGGAGCGACTTCCAGCGCGGCTGACCATCCTTGGAATTGATCGCGCACGCAGCGCCATCAACACGGACGACCACGAGGTCTTCGCCGCCGACCGCGACAAGGCATTCGGCTCGCTCGATGGGCTGGTTGAGTTGAGAGACTTTTGCTGCGAGATCGTCCAGGTGCCAACGAGACTCGCCGGTGTCGTCAATCCATTGCACACTGAGTGTCTCGCGATCGCTCTGTTCGATCACCATGACTCCGTCTCGAACCGGGATGATGGCGGACGTCTCTCCGCGGAAGGGCACCTTCCAACGAGGCGCAAGATCGGGAATGCTCACACAATTCAGCGTGCCGTCGGCAACGAGGTACGCGTGCGAATGGGGAGCGGCGACAAGTGACAGATCTCTGACAGGCGCCAGTGCCCCCCGGAGGAGCCGCGCTGTGATCACATCTTCTGAGCCATTGAATTGCGATGCTGCAACCGGACGCGGCAATCCCGCGACCATTGATGATGCTGGAGATTCGCATAGTGCAACCGATGCGAGACGCCCTCCCAGAGCGCCGACTGCTGGATCACACTGTGCCATCAGCGCGCGGTCGAGCAATTGTGCAACTGAGATTTCAAGATCGGCTGTGTTGAGGAGCGCGATGGCTCCAGTGAGAATCTCCTCCACAAGCGATCGATTCCCGCAGGCGATGGCTGCGTCAAGTGCGGCGACACAATCGCCAGCTGCCTCGGCGAGATGATCGTGCATTCGAAGCTTTGCTGCGGACAGCCATGCTCTCGCCGCGCTTGGAGTGCATGGCTCGCTCGCTGCAAAGGACTCGAGAGCGAGCGCAGTTGCACCTGCTGGCGGCGCGCCCTGCGATGTCTGGGTTGCCGCAGCGGGTGCGTCTGGAGTCGCTGCGATCAACTCGAGTCGAAGGAGTGCTGCGCCTGCGCCGCTGCGGGAGAGAACCGGACCCTGCTCCGGCGCATCCGAAATCATGGCATGACTCGCCTGCGCGTCTTCGAGCAATCTCCGCCAGGTTGCGATGGCCTGCACAGCACGACTCGACCGAGCGAACCAATCTCCCTGTGCGATGAGCGCAGTGGCGCGTTCGGTCGCACTCGCCGGCGCGCGCACGATCACTTCGAAGAGCTCGTCGGATCCTTCGCGACCAAGCATGCCACTCTCGGCCGCCTCGACGAGCAGTGCGACAAAGATGGCACGCCGCTCGGTGTCATCGCGAACCTGAGTCAACGCCGCCTCGACTGATTGGGTCGCAGACTTCAACAGCGATGCATCGTGCGAGTGCAGTGCGAACTCCACCAGACCAATCACGGCATCCGCATCATTGGGTCGCGAACGGATTGCGTCAACCAAGATGCGTTCGGCATTCGTTGCATCCATGAGGACTTCGAGCGCATCGCTCGTCGCTGCGACGATCACTCCATCACGCGCCACAATGTTGGCGGGACCTGGGCACGGAATCTCGGCAGTCGTGGCGCCGGTTTCACCATCAACGAACAGCGCATCGGAAAGAAGCGGCACGATGAGTGCGGCTCGACCGTTGTCAAACCACCCAGATTGCACGCGCCCTCTGATCCCCGCTCTCCCATCGGTTGCGAGCAGTGTCTGCGCGCGCTGGGATCCCGTGAATCGCCAGAGCGGTGTCCGAAGATCCGTCACACGAAATGCGGTGATGCCATCACCGACGCCGTAGACAAGTGTGCGATCGCGACTCGTCAAGAAGTATCGCGGCACACCCCACGCAGTGCCGACACCCACTGGAATCGCGTCGCGTTCGTCGCCGTTTTCAGTGGCGAGGACCTGCACATGCGATCCATCCGGAGCGAGCGTGATGAGTCCGTGGGTTGTGAGCACCGCACCACCCATCTCCCAAGGCATGATGTCGGGTTGGACATCGCGGATTGGCACGGCATCGCGGCGAATCCAGCGAACACGACCATCGATCACATCGATCGACGCCGTTGTGCCAGCGCCTGTTGAGACAAAGACGCACCCATTGCCTGCGCACGGCGATGTGTAAGGACGCGACCCTGCAGTTCGAATGCCGGGCGCTGCTCCAACTGGAGTCATCCACTGCATTGCTCCGCTCATGAGATTGAGTCCGAGCACTGCCGATACTGTTTCCAAGCGTGGCGTGACTTTGCGAGCGAGCACGACGACCATCTCGCCGACGATGATTGGCGACCCGAAGAGAAAGAGTTCACGGAGCTCGGATTGGTCACCGAAGCGATCTGGAGCGAAGTCCCAGCGCCGCTGACCAGTTTCTGAATCGAAGCACGCGAGCCGACCGCCTCCGCTGCGTTCAGTTCCCAGCGCGTGACCTGACAGGGTGAGGACACAATCAGGTCCCACGACAACAATCGCCAGATCCCCTGCTTGCACATCGCTTCGGGGTGAATTGGCTGCGCCCAGAAACTGCGTCCACTTTGGAAGGTGCGAGTATGCGTCATACGCGCGGAGTACATACCCCTCATTCACGAGAATGGTGTCGCCGTCGACTGTCGGAATCGCCACGAGGAGCCGACCACTGCTTGTTGATCCTTCTGAGCCGATTGAGGGAATGATTCCCTCATCGATCGAACTCTGCAAACGAGCGGAGAGCGTGTTTCCAAGCGATTCGCGCCACAGTCGGACAGGATGGATTGGAATCGGACCAAACGGTGCGGGCGCAAGGGGATTGACTGAAGTCGGTTCGGTGCCGCTGGGTGTTCCAACGATGAGATCGAGAGATGCGCCGAGTGCTCGAAGTGTCGGATCTTGGGCAGTGGCGAGTTCGTTCAAGAGTTGTCCGAGTGTCACCGTGTCCCGCATTCCCCATGCAGTCAGCACCAAGAGGTTGCTGCGGATGGCGCGGTCAATTGTTGGGAGATCTGGATGACTTGCGATCGCATCGAGCAACCCACGCGCGCGCGCAAACTGCCCTGCGGAAACCGCGCGTTCTGCCTCACGCACTGACGCGTGCAACCCCGCTGCGGTCCAGAGGCGCGTCTCGACCACGCGCCGATCATCCCCCACGCTTGCGATTCGTTCTGCGTCGCCGGACTGGGCAGTTCGGAATCGTTCGAGAACACCTGGGTGATCGCGCAAGAACGATTCTGCCCGAGCGCGACCATCAACGAATCGGTCGGTGGACCCAGGCACACGAACCAACTTCCGCCCGAATTCGTCGAGCACTCGCGCGATGAGTCGAGCGGCTTCCTCGGGGTTGTTCGACGCTTGATCGTCGGCCTGTGCGAGCAGTTGCTCTGCTGTTGGCGAATCATCGACTGCAACGACGGCAGAATCCTGCGCATGCGCGGGCTGATGAAGCATCACACGAAGGGCGAGGGCGAACCCTGTGCAAATCACCACGAATCTGGCGTTTTGGGTGCGGTTTCGAGGGGCGCAGCGCATACGTGCCATCCTAGGGTCGAGAAGGTATAGATTGCGCAGATGACTCTTCGACTTCTTGCTCTTCTGGTCGCAAGCGCAATCGTGGGTGGCTGCACGATCAACCCGGACATTCGCGTCAGCGCTCTCGAACGCGTGTCGACTGAACAGACGGCTGATATATACGCATTGAGAGTTGAACTTCGCAATCCCGCAGATGAGCCGATGGTGCTCGATCGTTGGACCTACTCCGTGAACACCAACGCTGGATCGTGGAACAGCGAATGGATCGCGAGTCGAACACTCCCACCTCGCTCAATCACCTTCGAGTCACTGCCGGTCGTGCTTCGACATGACTCGACATCGGTGGAAGTCACTGATTGGAGAGCCTCCGGCAACTTGCGATTCTTGAGACCAGGACAACTTGCCGAGACACTCTTTGACCTCGGTGTCAGCCGACCTGACGTCGATTTTTCGGCTTCCGGGACGAGGACTTCGATCGGGATTGAGGCGCCTGCTGTGAACTCGCGCTGATCTGCGTGCCCATCCCGCTGGTGGTCCCCCCACCCAACTCGCTGGGTTCACCTCGGTGCCGAGCAAGGAGTGCGAGCGCATCATTCATCAATCGCTGGTGCAATCCCAATTGCCGCGGGTCGTCTGCCGCAACTCCCGCATCCGAAACACGGGTGTACGAACCGTCTGACTGCAATTCCCATGATTGCCGGACATCCGCAAGTGCATACTCCAGCGTCGCCCACAGAATGCGTCGATGTTCCGGCCGGTCGATCGGCGTGGCTGCTTCCACGCGCGTCTGCAGATTGCGGTACATCCAGTCCGCGCTTCCGATGAAGAACTCTCCGTCGAGAGGCTCTTCCTTTCCCGCGCCAAAGTAAAAGATCCGACTGTGCTCCAGAAATCGCCCGAGAATTGATCGCACACGAATGTTCTGAGAGAGACCGGGAACGCCCGGACGAACACAACAGAATCCGCGGACAATGAGGTCGATTTGCACGCCCGCCTCGCTCGCTCGATAGAGCGCATCCATCACTCCGCGATCTTCGATCTGATTCATCTTTGCAATGATGCGGCCGCGTCCACCACCACGCTGCACCTGCACCTCGCGATCGATCAAGTCGAGGAACCGACGCTTCATGCTGACGGGAGCGATGAGCAACTTGTTGAACTGGTGCTGTCGCGAGCGACCAGTCATGTAGTTGAAGAGACCGATGAGGTCTTCGGTGATCAGCGGATCGCTCGTCAAGATCCCGACATCTTCGTAGAGTCGCGCCGTCTTGGAATTGTAATTCCCGGTTCCAACATGACCGTAGCAGCGGATGCCATCCGATTCTTGACGAACAACGAGCGCTGTCTTGGTGTGCGTCTTGAGGCCAATGACGCCGTAGGCAACATGCACTCCGGCGTTCTCGAGCTTTCGGGCCCACTCAATGTTTCGGGCCTCATCAAAGCGCGCGCGGAGCTCGACGAGTACAGCAACCTGCTTGCCGCTCTCTGCGGCTCGAATGAGACTTGCGATGAATGGGCTGTCGCCCGATGTTCGATAGAGCGACTGCTTGATGCAGAGGACCTTTGGATCTTCCGAGGCGACTTTGATGAACTGCTCCACGCTCAGGTCGAAGCTCTGATAGGGATGATGCAGAAAGATGTCGCCCTTGCGGATCTGCGAGAAGATGCTTGTGTTCCCCTCGCCAGAGAGTTCAATCGGTTGAAGGGGCGTCCAGCGCGGGTATCGAAGCGCAGGAATATCAATGTCGGCGATCGTGTCGAGAATGCCGTAGTCCGTCTCTCCCATGGTCTCGTAGATGTCCTCTGCGCCGAGGTCGAGTTCCTCCATGAGGAATCTGAGAATTCGGGGACTCGCCCCCCGTGCGACTTCGAGTCGGACCACGCGGGCGAACTTGCGCTCCTTGAGTTTTTGTTCCACGGACTCAAGAAGATCATCTGACGCATCGCGTTCCGCTTCGATCTCCGCATCCCGCGTGACACGAAAGGGCAGAACTTGCAGGATCTCCATTCCGGGAAAGAGTTCTTCAAGGTTGTGTTCGATGATCTCTTGGATTGGAATGAATCGTCTCCCAGATCGCAATTCATGGAGACGAGTTGGCGACTCGGGGACCTTCACGCGTGCGAACATGGTCTCTGGTTCCCCCGGGCGGCGCACGACGAGCCCGAGGGACACACTCATGTTTGAGATAAATGGGAATCGATGTCCTGGGTCCACTGCGAGCGGCGTAAGAATGGGAAAGACATTTCGACGGAACCATGCTTGGGAGTCGGCGCGTTCCGATTCCGTGAGATCCTTCCAGTCGAGCAGTGCGATCCCCGCGTCGCGCAGCGCCGGCACAAGTTGCTCCCGCATGATTCGCGACTGCGTGCCATCGAGTTCGATGACGCGCGTGCGAAGCATGTGAAGCACCTGCGCGGGGGTCAGCGGTTCATAGCTTGTCCCGCTGATACCAGTCTCGACGGCATGGCGCAGTGCGCCAATCCGCTTCATGTAGAACTCGTCGAGATTGCGCGAGTAGATGGTCATGAATCGAACACGCTCGAGCAGTGGAACGGTTGGATCGGCGCACATCTCCAGAACTCGCGCGTTGAACTCAAGCCACGAATGATCGCGATTGAAGAATCGATTTGGACTCGAGAGTGCGTCGGAGCCTCCCGATTCTGGCAGCGGATCGAAGTGTGGATTCGATTGTTGGAATGTCATCTGGTGCCGTTCTTGGTTGAGCGTCGAGGTCCTGGGACGAATCGGGCGGAGCATCCGGGGGCTTCAGTCACTCGCACCGAGCGAACGCTGACTCGCTTGGGAAGTCGTTTCGCCATGCACTGTGCAATGTGCTGTGCGACCAATTCCGCCGTCGGATTCAATCGGTCAAACGGCTCTGTTTCGTTCAAATTCGCAGAGGCAAATGGGCGCAGCACAGTGTCGAGCCCTGCCTCAAGCTGATGAAAGTCGCAGGCCAACCCCTCTGGGTCAAGTGATGTCGCAGACACCACCAATTCCACCTGCCAATCATGACCATGGAGGGGCTCGCGCTTTCCCTTGATGATGATTGCATGAGCAGCGGAAAATGTCCGTCGCACCTCAAGTTCGAACATATTTTGAGTATAGCCAGATGCGTTGGTGACTCACATCTCCGGAGAAGGTTGATAGATTCACCTGCGTGCACGATGCTCCACTGATGCTTTCGGTTTCCGGCGCTCGTGGGCTTGTTGGCAGGTCAATGACGAGCGATGTCGCACGGAACTTTTCCTCTGCCTTTGCGGGACACATTCGCCAATGGGGTGGGATCGGCGCCCGTGCTGGAAACCCAACGATGGTGATCGGTCGCGATGGTCGAGGCTCGGGCGAAGAGCTCGCATGTGCGGCGATCGAGGGCATGCGTGCGCATGGATTCAATGTCGTTGATGTGGGCGTCGTTGCAACCCCAACAGTCGGTCTCATGATCGGGGTGCTCGGCGCAGTTGGCGGTATTGCCGTGACAGCAAGTCACAATCCGATCGAGTGGAATGGACTCAAGACGCTCAATGCAGATGGT
Source organism: Phycisphaerales bacterium (assembly GCA_009691725.1). Taxonomy (GTDB): domain Bacteria; phylum Planctomycetota; class Phycisphaerae; order Phycisphaerales; family SM1A02; genus F1-60-MAGs104. The sequence goes on along the minus strand of SIAP01000007.1, from coordinate 12,796 downwards.
TTGGCGTTGCCAGCTGACGAGGCGCAGCAGGTCATCGCGCGGTACCGAGCTGGGGCACTCGATCCGTCACAGCCGCCCGGAAACTGCACCCGCAATGACGAGGCTGACCGCGCACACGTTGAGCGTGTTCTTGCGCAGATGGATGTTGCGACGATCCGTGCCAAGCGATTTCGGGTCGCGCTTGATAGTGTGAATGGCGGCGGTGCGCGCTCCGGGAAAATGTTGCTTGATGCGCTGGGATGTGAGGTTCTGCACTTGAATGGTGAGCGCACGGGTTTCTTCGCCCATACACCAGAACCATTGGAGGCAAACCTCTCGCAATTGATGCGCACAGTGCGCGAGGCGGGGAACGTGGCGGTCGGGTTTGCGCAAGACCCCGATGCCGATCGAATGGCACTCGTCGACGAAGTCGGTCGGTTTGTTGGTGAGGAATACACACTTGTCCTCGGAGCGCTTCGGATCTTGCAGAGACACGGGCACACCACACTCGCGACGAATCTTTCCACATCGCGCATGATTGATGACATCGCGGCGAGATTCCCTCCGTCGAGGGTTGTCCGCACGGCAGTCGGCGAGGCGCATGTGGTCGCGGGCATCAAGCTCGTGGGTGGAGAGTGCGGCGGCGAGGGCAACGGCGGACTCATTTGGCCCCGCATCTGTTGGGTGCGCGACTCGCTCTCCGCTATGGCGTTGGTATTGGAACTCTTGGCGACGGATGGTCGCCCGTTGAGTGCGATTGCCAAGGAAATCCCCGCGTATTCGATGATCAAGCGAAAGATGGACCTTGCTTCGATCGGCGGGCAATCTGCGGTCCCCAACGTGCTGCGAAAGGTCGTGAACAAGTTCGCACCTCGCTCGGACGCACGAATTGATGTGACCGATGGCGTGCGAATCGACCTCGCCGAGGGATGGGTGCATTTGCGCGCATCGAACACCGAGCCAATCATTCGATTGATCGCCGAAGCCCGTGATCGCACCGTTGCGCAAGCGCTCTGTGTCGAGTGCGCACATGCCGCCGGGATTACACTTCCCACATGATCGAGCGTGGGTGATCGAAGCGGCCGCACTCTTCGTAGACTCTGCGGATGATCACCTTCGCAGGTTGCTACACGGCGCTCGTCACTCCTTTTTCTAATGATGGCACAAGCGTTGATCTGCTGCGACTTGCGGAAGGCGTGGTGGTGCAGGCACAAGGTGGGGCGCGCGGCATCGTGCCATGTGGAACCACGGGCGAGGCACCGACCTTGGAAGAACCAGAACACATCGCGGTCATCGAGTGTGCGGTCGCAACCGGGCGCCCGCTTGGTCTGCAGATCATCGCGGGAGCTGGCAGCAACTCAACGGCGCATGCGATCCACCTGCACAGACTTGCAGCCTCGCTCGGCGCGCACGCGTCACTGCAGGTGACTCCCTACTACAACAAGCCATCGCAAGAGGGCATCTATCGGCATTTCATGGCGATCGCGGAGAGCGCTGATCTTCCAATCATGCTGTACAACATTCCGGGACGAGCGGCTGTGGCGATCGCGCCCGAAACAGTGGAGCGACTGGCTCGCCATCCAAACATTGTTGCCATCAAGGAAGCGACTGGATCGATGGACAGCGCGAGCGAGATTCGCCGCAGGTGCTCGATCGCAATTCTTTCGGGCGATGATTCGCTGACCGCATCGTTCGCCGCAATTGGAGCGGTTGGCGTGGTCAGCGTGCTTTCCAACATTGTTCCGGACCGAGTTGCCCAACTCTGTCGAGACATTGCCTCTGGTGATCTTCACGCCGTTCGTCGCTCACATGATGCGTTGTTTGCACTCGCACGAGGATTGCTGTCGTTGGATGTCAATCCCGTCCCGCTCAAGTGTGCGATGGAATTGCTTGGCCGCGATAGCGGAGCGGTTCGATTGCCACTCGTCGGCGCGAGCGATGCTGTACGGACAGCGATTCACTCGCTCCTCACGGCTGCGAATGTGTACGAGACCGCTCGTCCACACGAGTCACTCCGCGGAATTTCGCAACCAGCAGGTCGCTGAGAGACTGGATATGCCCGACGTCGCGCCTGTCAATCCGCTCGAACATGCTGTGTCGCTCCCATATCGGATCGCAGTGTTGGTCTATCTCTACGACGAGCAGAATCGACTGCTCATGCTGCATCGACGCAAGCCGCCCAATCCTGGAAAGTATTCACCCATCGGCGGGAAGGTCGAGTTTCACAAGGGAGAGTCTCCACACGAGTGCGCTCTGAGAGAGACCTGGGAAGAGGCGGGACTCCGCATCGGATATGAAGATATTCGATTGTTTGGCATCGTCTCGGAACGTGCGTACGAGGGTCAGAACCATTGGATGATTTTTCTCTTCGAATCCACGCGACCCATCGCAGCCGCCAGCATTGCGCGAATGGAATTCGACGAGGGGATGTTGCAGTGGGTGCCCGTTGCATCGATCAGCGATCTCGATCTTCCAGACACCGACCGACGGATCATGTGGCCGAGCGCACAGAAGCACCGAGGCGGCTTCTTTATGGTTGAAATCGACTGTACGAAAGAGCCCTTCGAGTTTCGGGTGGTTGAGAGTTGCCCGCATGCCGGTTCTCATGCTGGTCCGCCGAGCGATCCGAACATCGGTCGCTCACGCCTCTGACCGACTACCCGCTGCGACGACAGAGCGCTCGCATCTCTGCCACGGCGCTTTGCATTCCAACAAAGATGGCGCGGCTCACAATGGCGTGACCGATGTGCAACTCATGGACGCCTTCGAGTGCTGCGACTGCCTGGACATTGCGATAGTTGAGCCCGTGCCCTGCGTTGAAGCGCATTCCCCGATCGCGAATCAATGATCCGATTGTTGCGATTCGCTCCAGGAGGGCCGCGGTGTGTTCGCCAGAGGTTCCCTCTGGAGTAAAACTCTGCGCAAATGGTCCGGTGTGCACCTCACAAATCGCCACACCGATCATGGCCGCTGCGTCGACCTGGCGTGCTTCCGCGTTGATGAAGACGCTGGTTGCGATGCCAGCGTTGGTCAATCGATTCACAGCGGTCCGCAGCAGATCGGCGAGTGCAACCACATCCAATCCGCCTTCGGTTGTGATTTCACGCCGACCCTCGGGGACGATCATGACCGAGTTTGGGCGAATCCGCAGTGCCATCTCGATCATCTCGTCGGTGGCGGCCATCTCGAAATTCAGCGGGATGCGGATGGATTGGCGGAGTTGTCGCACATCATCATCCTGAATGTGGCGACGATCCTCACGCAAATGCACGGTGATTCCATCGGCTCCACCCAATTCCGCCTCATGCGCGGCAAGTAACGGACTGGGTTCCGACGCGCGACGTGCTTGTCGCACCGTGGCGACATGGTCGATGTTGACGCTCAATTTCGGCACGGGGCTATGCTAGGTGTGTGCCAACCTTTGCGTCGAAACTGCAGCGACTCCAGAGCGACCTGGATGCACAGGGCGACCGCGTGTTGACGATGGTGTCGCTTGCCGTCGAGTCGTACTTCGACCACGACGAGGCGAAGGCGCGTCGCGTCATCGCGCTTGACGATGAGATCGATACCGTCGATGTGGCAATCGAACGAGCATCGATCCCATTACTCGCCATGGGACAAACAGATGAACATGCGATCCGGCACGTGCTCACCATTGCCAAAGTGAACAATGAACTCGAACGCATCGCCGACTGTGGCGTCAATATTGCAGAGCAAGTGGTTGGTCATCTGCGACTGACAGATCCGATGCCGCCAACCTTTCGAGTGATGGCAAACAGTGTGCTCGGCATGCTCCGCGATTCGAATCGGGCCCTCGCCACATCGAATGCAGACCTCGCCCGGCAGGTTCTGCTGTTCGATGACACGGTCGATCGCTTCCGAAATGAACTCATTATGCAGGCGCAGGAACAGGTCGCACTGGGAGCAAGCAGTGTTCGGTTTGCCTTTCGGGTGACCGGGGCAACACGAAACATGGAGCGCATTGCAGATCATTCCACGAACATCTGCGAGCAAACGATCTATCTTTTGAGCGGGAAAATTGTGCGGCATCGTCCCGAGGGATGGTCAGATCCAGCGGTGCCCTGCGTTGAGTGATGCGCGGATTGACCTTGAGAATTCGCAATGACTTCGCCGTCCGCAGCCAGTTCAATTGAGAGCCGATACCGAGCGACGCACGATCGGCTTGCTCGCGTCGGTCAGGCGCATCTGCTGACATTCTGGGATCGACTGGATGAGAGGGAGCGTGAGGGTTTGCTAGCGCAATGCGATGCACTTCCGCTTGAGACGATCCAGCGGGAGATCGCATCGTGGACGACTGAAGCAACATTCGAGAAACCGTCGGGGAGCGCGCTTGAACCCGCGCGCGTTGTTGGGAGTTCTCCACCCGATGCGAATCGGTATCGCAGCATTGGCGAGCAGATGATTCGCGACGGACGTGTCGCGTGCTTCACGGTGGCGGGCGGTCAGGGAACACGTTTGGGATGGGAGGGTCCCAAAGGAACATTCGGCGCCACTCCCCTGTTGAACAAGTCACTTTTTGAGGTCTTTGCGGAATCGATTCTGGCTGCGCGACGGCGATGGCGTGGCGAGATTCGTTGGTACTTGATGACGAGTCCGCAGAATCATCATGCCACACAAGAGTTTTTTCGACAGCACCGCTGGTTTCAACTCGGCGAGGAGACGGTGCGCTTCTTTGAGCAAGGAACGCTGCCTTCGCTTTCACATGATGGAAAAATCTTGCTGTCTTCGCAGGGGTCAATCGCGCTCAATCCTGATGGACATGGAGGAGCAGTTCGTGCGCTTGCCGCGAGCGGATCGCTCGCAGAGATGAAGCGACTCGGCATTGACACCATCTCGTATTTCCAAGTTGACAATCCACTGGTTTCCGCCGTCGATCCGCTCTTTCTGGGACTTCATTTGGAGCATCCCGAGAGTTCTGCAGAAGTGTCCAGCAAGGCGGTTGCGAAGCGAGATGCGGGAGAGCGCGTTGGAGTCTTCTGTCGCAGAGACCAGCGGACGATGGTGGTTGAATACAGCGATCTTCCGGCGGAATTGGCGACGGCGCAGAATGCGGATGGGTCACTCGTGCACGGCGCAGGATCGATTGCGATTCACGCGATTTCCAGGGCCTTTCTTGAGCGAGTCGCCAGCGATGGCAGTGGCTTGCCGCTGCACAAAGCGTTCAAGAAAGTTCCATGCGTCGATCTGGCGAGTGGATTGATCGTGCAACCAACCCAACCCAATGCCGTCAAGATGGAAGCGTTTATCTTCGACGCGCTCCCCATTGCTGAGCGGTCGTTGGTCTTTGAAACTCGGCGCGAGGAAGAGTTCGCTCCGATCAAGAATGCAGATGGCGAAGATTCCGCTGCGACAAGCCGCAGCGCTCAGTCGCAGCGCGCAGTGCGATGGCTGGAAGCATCTGGAGTCGTCGTTCAGCGAGACGCACGCGGGCTCTGTGCGGCGATCATCGAACTTTCTCCGCTTACGGCACTCGATGCGAGCGAACTTCGAGGGCGAGGTGACCTGCCGAAGTCAATCGCTGTCGACGCGAGAATTGCGCTGTAGCGCCCACGAGAGCGCGGCCGAGAGCGCAGGCATGGGGATGTGCTACCCCGGCGGGTTGATACTGACATCGAGGAGCGTCAACGCACATCGAGGCGCACTCTTCCACCGATCAACCTGCGGTGTGGCGATCAACTGCACTTGCATGCCGCGCGAGAGTTCACCTGCGTGGCACGCCTGCCGCCACCATGTGCAGCGCACTTCGGGCCCTGATAGGTCACCGATTCGCACGAAGAAACTCAGATGGTCCCCGTCAGCGCCGAAGGGGCGGGGATCGCTCGACACCATCGCATCCCTCACAAGCACGCGAGGCGCGCGAAAGCCGCGTCCAAATGGCCCGAGCGTCTCGAGTTCTTCGAGCGATTTCACCGTCAGGTCAGTCCCGAAAAGTTCGACATCGGGACGAAGTGTGGGTGGCGCAGATGTGCCACGATGCGAGGCTGCGTGCGCAGTAAACGCCTCTCGAAATGCGGGCAACCGATCCACACGAATGGACACTCCCGCCGCAGCGTCGTGACCGCCAAATCGCAAGAGATGAGCGGAGCAGGCTTGCAATCCCTCCAACACGGAGTATCCGTCGACGCTGCGGGAAGATCCGTACGCAACAGCACCATCCTGTTCGAGGAGCACAACGGGAACCCGCAGCTTCTCGACGAGCCGCGCGCATGCAACTCCCACCACGCCGCGCCGCCAATCTGGTGACCACAGGACGCATGCGGCGCTCCCAGCAATTCCACTCGTCTCCCACTGCACGAGCGCCGCATCGACGATGCCGCGTTCAATCTCTTTGCGATCCTCGTTGAGCCTCGTGAACTTCGCCGCCAACTCCTTGGCGCGTTGTTCATCGCGACCCTTCAGTTCGATGGGCGGATGTGCGGGAAGTCCCAGCAGTTCGACTGCAAGAGAGGGGTCTCCCAATCGCCCGCAGGCGTTGAGAATCGGCGCAATTCCAAAGGAGATGCGCTCTGCATCAACGCGATCTCGTTGACCGATCCCAGCTTCCCGCGCCAGAGTGCGCACGCCGGGCAGTGTGCTGTTTGCGATTCGTGCGGATCCAAGACGAGCGATCGTTCTGTTTTCACCGACGAGCGGCATCACATCGGCAACTGTGCCGATGGCTGCGAGCGCGAGGGTTTCGATAAACAGTTCTCGAAGCGGTGGCGTCAACTTTTCGGTCGAGCATGCAATCGCCATCGCCCAGCCGACCTTCCATGCCACCGCTGCGCCGCACAACTCGCCAGATGCGCCATGGAGTGCGGGATGGGCGATTGCATCGACATTGGGGAGCTGGCCATCTGCACGAGGTCGGTGATGGTCTGTGATCAGTAACTCCAACCCCAGCCGACGCGCTTGGCTTGCCTCGTCAATCGCGGTGATTCCACAGTCGACGGAAACAATGGTGTGCACGCCTTGTTGATGCAGCTGCTCCACTGCGCGTGCTGACAAACCGTATCCATCGGTCGCACGATTCGGGATGTACACCATGGGCGGATCCTCCGGACGCAGCGCGCGCATCCAATGAAGGAGAATGGCTGCCGCGCACATCCCATCGGCGTCATAGTCACCGAAGATGGCGATCTTCTTTCCTGTGCGAAGTGCAGCCGCGAGTCGCTCACCCACAGCAACAGCACCAAACAGTTCCCGTGGATGCACGAGATCGCCCCTCTTCGGCTCCAGAAACCCGTTCAGCGCTTCACCCGAGATTCCGCGTGACACTGCGACTCGGGTCAAGAGAGAACCGTGCGCCATCGGAGGAGGCAGCTCCCAATCCTGAAGAAGTCCTTTCACAGGCGCAGAGTACGGTGTGCCAGTCCACCGATCAGCCCAAAGTCAATTGCTACTATTTGTTGGCGTCCTCACCACTTCTTCGGAACTCCATCCATGCCTGAACGATTCAAAACTGTTCTGCTCTTCGGAGCTCCAGGTGCGGGCAAGGGCACCCAAGGAAAAATCCTTGGCAAGATTCCTGGTTTCTTCCACCTCGCCTGCGGCGATGTGTTTCGGTCGCTCGACATGACGAGCGAACTCGGCAAGCAGTTCTTGAGTTATTCATCTCGCGGCGAACTCGTTCCAGACGAACTCACCGTGCAGATGTGGCGAGAAAATATGCACGCGCACACTGTCTTGAGTCTCTTCAAGCCCAAACAAGACCTGCTCATTCTCGATGGCATCCCGCGCAATGTGAAACAAGCAGAGGCGCTCAAGTCTTCGATCGATGTGCTGAAGGTCATTCACTTGCGATGCACGGATGAAAGTGCCATGATGCTTCGCATGCGCAGACGCGCGCTGAAGGAGAATCGGATGGACGATGCGGACGAGCGGGTGATCCGCCACCGGTTCGATGTCTATCACGCAGAAACGCATCCAGTGCTCGACTTTTATCCTCCCGCAACCGTCGCGAACATCGACGCGATGGGATCACCAGCGCAAGTGTTTCAACGGGTGCTCGAAGTCGTGATTCCAGTGCAAGACGCGCATTTCAATCGCCCCCCTTCGTAGGGAATTGGGGCGGCGACGGCTGAGACAGTGGGAGTTGGGGAGATGGGAGTTTGATGGCAGGCCGTCCCACTTTTGTGGTCGCTGGAGAAAAGCGTTGCTCCGCCTCGCGCAGGGCAATGAGCCGCCGATCGAGAATCACGCTGCGTGTCTGCATCGGAAAGCGATCATCGAATTTCTCGAGGTCAGTTGCCGTGGTAAGCACGACATCAAACACCATTCGATCCTCAATAAACCCGCCGTTCTCATGGAGCCTTGGCTTGCCGCGCTCATCACGCAATTGACGGGCGACGGACAGCCTGACCGATTCTCCCGGCGACTTCGATTGAATGATCTCAACGAGGTCGCCCGATGTGGCGACAGGCTTCTCGTCGATGAGTTCGATCCGATCACCAATCTTGAGCACACGCTCTGCAGGCAACCCAGGCAGGAGCAACACGACTTCAACTCCGGGATTGCGTGGATCGCCGCTGGGTTGCATGCGCAGTCCGAGTGCTCCACGCGGAAGGTCGAGCACCTTCTCGCGCGCGACTGTCAGCAGTCGTTCGCATTGTTCGTCGCTGAGATGCCCACGCACCAAGACTGCGAATATCTCTTCAGTGGGAACGGAAGGATCGCTCAGCCGCGCTGTTGCGGCCTCACGCGTCTTGAATTCGGGTGAGTCCAACTCCGCCACTGCGTTGAGCACATGTGCTGTGATGCGAACCTGCGCGATCACTTCGGCTGACCAGAGGCGAACAACTTCTGGGGCCGGGTGAAGTGTGGTCGACACGAACTCATCTCTCCGTCCCGGCACAGCATCGCCTGGAGGATCAACTTTCACCTTGACGACAGTCGGCGGATCGGCGCGTCTCGAAAGCCTCGGCGGCGCTGCGTCGGGCGCCCCCTTCCCCTGTGCGCCAGCGGTCGATGAAACTAGCGACGAGGCGAGCGAGATTACGAGGACGACGACGCGGAAAGGCATGACTGACAAAGCGTAGTCAGAGTCGCTCGGTGAAGCCACACCCAATGTGCTCGTTGTTCTGTCAATTGCAGGAGTTCGAGCGGGCGTGAGTCGCCGAAAGCAACCTCGACGGCCAGGCGCGGCACGACCTCGGCGATATGCGCTTCGATCATGAGCGATGGAATCGCAGCGCACTCCAACTTGGAGGGGAGCAGGTGATCGCACCACGCGTACCCCTCGAGGAACTGCTTGACTCCATCGACATTGAGAACGGTGTCGCCCTTCTGTGTTCCACCAGTGACGAAGTTGCGCATTCCAAACTGTAAAGCGCCATTGGCAATGTCGTAGAGGGTCCGATCCCTGCGAACGCCGTCGAAGTCGAGGAGTGCGATTGCAGAGCCCGAATAGAAGAGGATGTTGCCGGGATGAAAATCTCCGTGCACGATCGACTCTGGTCCCGCAGCTGAACTTTCATTGATGACTGCTGCTGCGTGGAGTGCAGCCTGTGTGAACTGCATTTGCAATGAGTCGCCAACGCGAACCAGATCAGATGTCGACGCGTGCGGATCAGTTGCGGTGATCGTCGGGACGAGCCGATCCCACGCTGCGGCGACCGCACGGCTTTGGTGATACCCGTTGTGCGTCGATCGTGGCGCACTCTCTGACCAGACGCGCATCGTTCGATGGAGCCGAGAGAGCAACAGCCCGCTCTCTCTCGATTCCGATGCGGTGCGTCCAAAGTGCGCGGCCCGTTCAATGAATGAAAACAGTTCGTACAGAGACGCATCATGCGTGACCCAGGAGTCTCCGGTCCCTGCGCGGAGGAGCCGCGGCATCGGAAACTGATGTCGCTCGAGTTCCCGCTGTACGGAATGACTGAAGGTCAGACGCGCGATGTTGTCGGCGTTTGCGCTCCGGCGTTTGAGCAGGTATCGCGCCCCATTCTCGCACTCGATGACCGCCTTTGGAAAGCGAAATGAGCCTCGGTTGTATGCGTGAGCGCGAATGACGGTGGACCGATCGAATTGCGCCATGACACTTCGGATTTCGTTTGAGCCCAAAGTCACTCTCTGCCCCGCTCCAGTGCCCGCAGGCGATCCGATGCGAGGTGAACCCTCGCCCCTACTCCGCATTCTGCGCCTGCTCCTTGATTCGGTCGATGGCAGTCTTGATCTCGACGACTTGTCGGCTGATTTCGACATCGGCGGACTTGCTGGCGATCGTGTTCGCTTCGCGCAAGAGCTCTTGCGCCACGAAGTCCATCGTTCGACCGATCGGTTCCGCAAGATTCTGCTTCAAGAGAGACTCGTATTGATCGAGGTGACCGGCGAGACGGACCAGTTCCTCGGCGATGTCGGATCGCTCCGCAAAGATCGCGACCTCGCGCAAGAGATCCGCCGGATCGACGGTCTGCCCAACTTCGGCGAGCATCGCATCAACGCGTTGGCGGAGCCGAACTTGGTACGCCGCGGCAACCGATGGAACTCGGACGGCGATGGCGTCGAGCCGCGTGCGAATTGTCTTGCCAAACTCGACGAGGTGCTCGCGCAGAATCTCTCCCTCGCGCGTGCGCATCGCCAGCACTTTGTCGCATGCTTCACCGAGCAATCTCAGGGCAACGGGTCGGAGGCGCTCAAGAAAGAGTGCGCCGCCATCTTCAACGACGACACCGGGCAGGAGCAGCAACTGCCCTCGCTCGATGCGTGCTGCTTCTTCAGGCCCGACTGCGTGAATGAGCTGCGCGAGGTAGTCGTTGAGCCGTTCACCGTTGATGCGTGCAGAAATGCGTGACTGCGCGTTGGCAATGCGCAGCGTGACGATCGCACTTCCGCGCACCAATCTCCGTGCAACCAAGGCCTCTAACTCAGCCTCAAGCGCGGTGAAATCTTCTGGAATCCGAAGCGTGCTCTTGAAGTGCCGATTGTTGACGGAGCGCACTTCAACGGCGATGAGCGCGCCATCGAGTTCACACTGCGCGATCCCAAAACCGGTCATGGACCGGACCATGGCGTTATGGAGTCCCGCCGGCAGGTGCGGGAACTGGTGCTGTGGCGGGAGCCGTCAATGGAACATCTGCCGCTGGCGTGGATGGAGCTGGAGTGACAGGTGCTGGTGCGACAATCGGAATATCTGCCGCCGGAGTGGTCGGACCTTCTGGCATGATCGCGGGTTGCGCAGTTGGGTTCGCTGGCGTTGCCGCAGGATCCGCTGGCAGCAGTCCAGGTTCGATCACCTCCACTTCAGTTTCGGTCGTCGCAACGGCTGGAGAGTTCTCCATGACATTCAATCCAATGGCCACCAGCAGGTAGAAGCCAAACGCTCCCATCGTGAGGTAGGTGAGGACATCACCCGTGCGACCGCCGAATGCTGTGTCAGTTCCGCCGCCTGATGCGCCACCAAATGCTTGCGCCAAGCCACCACCTTGGGGACGCTGCAAGAGAATCACGATCACCAAGATGACGCTGGAGAGGATGAAGAGAAAGGTGAGGAGCAGAAACCAGAAACTCATGTGATTATTCCAATGTGGCTATGCCGAGTCGCCGGTTCTACCGGCTTCGATTCCGATCACTGCCGAAGAACAGATGGAAAGGAAGTCAGCTGCTTTCAGTGAAGCGCCGCCAACCAATCCGCCGTCCACTCCTGGCGCCGCAAAGATCGTCTTCGCATTACCAGGCACGAGCGATCCGCCATACACAATGCGGATGCTTGAGGCGAGTTCCGAATCATAGCGAGAACTCATGAATGCTCGGATCTCGTGGTGTGCTTCCAGGGCATCGGTGGCGGTCGCAGCGACACCAGTCCCAATTGCCCAAACTGGCTCATAAGCGATCACAATCCGGGCCACTGCCTCCTCGGGGACCTGCGCAAACGCACTGCGCAACTGAAGCCCCACCACTTCGTGCGTCCTCCCAGCGTGCCGTTGCTGCAGGTTTTCGCCCACGCACAGCACGACCTGGAGTCCACTCTCCAGCGCCATCGCCAACTTTTCTGCGACAAGCGCATCCGATTCACCCAGGCGATGCCGTCGCTCCGAATGCCCGACGAGGACCCATCGCACGCCCATGTCACACAGCATTTCTGCGCTGACCTCACCCGTCCGAGCGCCATTCGCTTCGCTCGAAAGATCTTGCGCGCCCAGCGCAACGGACGAGAGCCCGATCTCTTGACCGACGGACTCGAGATATGGAAAGGGTGGAAAGACAACGACCTCTGCGCGCGAAACGTCGGCGCCCCACTCCGCCGCAATCGTGCGAGCAAGCACCTTGCCGGTTGCAAGGTCTGTGTTCATCTTCCAATTGCCGCCGATGAATGGTCGCCGAGCCATGTGGGCGATGGTATGGACTCATCGATCCGAGCGAGTGATGCGTAGACTTCCGCTCCTATGCGCGCAGTCGAGATTCGCAGAGCATTCATCGAATTCTTCCGCGACAAGGCGGGGCACACATTTGCAGCAGGTTCGCCCGTCGTGCCGTTCGATGATCCAACGCTGCTCTTCACCAACGCAGGGATGAATCAGTTCAAGGATGTCTTTCTCGGCAGAGGGACGCGACCCTACACGCGTGCGGTCAATTCGCAGAAGTGCATTCGCGCTGGCGGAAAACACAACGATCTGGAAGATGTAGGCAAGGATGTCTATCACCACACATTCTTTGAGATGCTGGGAAATTGGTCCTTCGGCGACTATTTCAAGGAGGAGTCCATCTCGTGGGGATGGGAGTTGCTGACTGGCGTGTACGGACTCGATCCAGAGCGGCTCTATGCGACATACTTCGGTGGCGATCCAAAGTCTGGACTCGCACCCGACGAGGAGGCGCG
>SIAP01000051.1 GCA_009691725.1 Phycisphaerales bacterium | reverse complement strand
ATAGCGGCATTGTCGAACTTGTTCGAACGATTCCGGATCCGATGTTTCCAGATGATCGGTCGAAAGACGCCAAGGTGGTCGTTGACCGATTGGTCAACACCTACTCGTTTTCTGACGATCCTGCATTTTCGAATCCAGTCCGCGATAGTTTGGATCAACTCTTTGGTGTGGATATCGCTGACACCACAGACGTCGGTAGCACAGAAGTACCGCCGAAGTGGCGTTGCGATCCACAGTCGACGAACGATTTCTACCGCGTCAACATCGGCAACAACCACTTCTTGATGAACTGGATTCGGATTTCGCGTCCGTGGACGGTCGATGTCGATGGGAACAACGCCATCACGAGTAATGAACGAGCGCCGCGATTCGTTTTCGCTGGTCTGCCGACCATTTTGAGAGCACGACCGACAAGTGACACTGATGAATGGGATTTCCCGCAGTTAGTCACGAATCTCGTGCAGGGAGATAGCAAACCCTTCAGTGGATCTGCATTCAGTTTCGACAACTATCCCGCATTGAGCGTGCCAGTTCCATCGATTCCAGCGCTCGCGGACGAAATCGTCCTCGTGCCTCCAGCGAGCGAGCAGGAGAGCAGCCTGACGTACAGACTGCCAGTGCGTCCGCTCAACGCGAGTGGAATCGACTTGCATGGGACGGCCATCACAAGCAAGCCGACCAACTTCTCATTGCGAACGGTGTTGTCGGCCGATGGACGATCTAGGCTCTATCCAGCGTGGGGTTCTACGATTGTTGGTGGAGCCGCTTGGCCAGGTATTCCTGGGAGCACGGATGCACCCTTCGAGATTTATGGCGATACGGGTGCGGGCATTCCGATCGCCGACAACCAATTGACGGACACCGACTGCGATGGCATCACGGACCTTGCTGATACTGATGACGACGAGGACGGGCTTCTCGATCCGACGCCAGTGCTTGCAAACGATCCGGATTTCGACGGAGATGGAATCGCCAACGAATACGACTTCCCCGAAATTGATCTCGCGATTCGAGCCTACTGTCGCTATCCACTGCGGATGACTCAGCGCGATGGACCATTCGAACAAATCGCCGAGGTGCTCGATGTTCCAGTGTGGGGACCGGTCATCGAAGCGGCCGGAGCAGGGTGGCACACTGTTGCAACATACGGCGAAGTGATGGTTGGAAAGCGCTACACTGGGGGGTTCGCCGGGCCGGGCGCAGTACTCGAAGGGAATCGGAAGGGGAACCTCGATCAGGATTACCCAACGCTGACGGCGCCGGTCTTTCAATTGCCAACGATCGACCCGAACAATCCGTGCAAAACTCCACAACTCGACGAACGAGAAACGATGCGCTTTGTCGTTAACCGAAAGGCAGCATCACTCCTCAACGCCAGTCTTCCTGCAGGCGCATCCATTCTCGATGGATTTACGCTTGATGGGACTGGTTCGCCGCGTGTCGAGCTGACCACCGCGGGATTGCTGGCTGCAGAACAGCGACGACTGCGGTTGGCGGCTGGGTTCACTGGCGCATCGACTCAAGGATTGCTCAACGTCAATACGGCACCGATTGAAGTGCTTCGCGCTCTGCCGAATCTCCAGCAACTGAGTTACAACAATGAAGCGCCAGGGCTCAACGCGAGCGTTCGGCCAACGATTTCGATGGCTTCGCCGCCGGCGCTTGCTTTCGATCGATCGCCGCCCAACTGGGTTCGCATTCCGGAATCAATCGTCAATTATCGCGAGCGGTTCTTTCCGGACGGACTTGCTTCCGCCACGATGCCTCAGTACTACTTCCCAACGGGGCCGAAGTACTGGGATCGTGGTCTGAGTTTCGATAATCAGTTTCTCCTTCGCAATCGCGCGAGTCGGTTTCACACCGACATGCGCAGTCAGCGCGGATTCGTATCGGTTGGCGAACTTGCTCTCATCGACCGCGCATTCACGCCGCTTTCACCGCCACCGGGAAGCAACCCACTGGATCCAAACGCCGCGTTCGACCCCGAGTCGAGTTGGTACAACAACTTTTCGATCGAGCCGAACACGCTTCAGGCGGGCACGCGTTGGGATCGCAACAATTCTTGGTCGATGGAGTACGCCGGTCTCGACCCGTATCGAATCAACCAATCACCATTTCCAATTCCGCCGACCCCAGGCGTCGATCCCGCTCACGATTCTCCGCCGCCCGTGCCCGACAACGGCGGCTACCGGAATCCATCGGCTGGCGGCGGATTCTCGGCACAACTCGCAACCGACCGACTCGGTCAGACAGTGCTCGAATTCGATTCGTCTGGCACGCTCGTTCTCGATCCCGTGCTCGATGCGGTCATCGTTGCAGGTGATCAGGCCGAGCGAAACACGATGCTGAAGGGGATCGCGAATCTCGTGACCACTCGTAGCGATGTCTTCACGGTCTATCTGAAGATTCGCTCCGTTGCGCAGAATCCGGCGACGGGCGTGTGGGATGCAACCGATGCGAGCACGTTGATCAATGAGGCGAGGTATGTCATGGTGGTGGATCGATCCAACGTGGATCGTCCCGGGCAGCAACCCAAGATTTTGATGTTTGAGAAGATCGTGGAGTGACATGAGCACGCCATCAGAAATCCCCCGTCATGTCGCGATCATCATGGATGGCAATGGTCGCTGGGCAGAGTCACGAGGATTCCCAAGAGTTGCTGGACATCGGGCGGGTGCGCTCGCAATTCGTCCAGTTCTTAAACGTGCATCGGAATTGGGGGTGGAGGTGCTGACTCTCTATTCATTCTCCAGCGAAAATTGGAATCGTCCAACGGATGAGGTTGATGCGCTGATGGAACTCTGCTGCGAAAAATTGGCGCAGGAACGCGAGAGTTTGGTCGAGATGGGAGTCCGACTTCGAAGAATCGGAAAGCGGGAGGGGTTGCCTGCTCGAGTCCTGCATGAGCTGGACGAGACCGAGGCAGCGACGGCTGGTGGAAGAAAGATCACCCTTGCGCTTGCATTGAATTATGGTTCCCGCGGGGAGATCACTGAGGCCGTCAGGTCACTCGCGCAGAGGACTTTGCAAGGCGAAATCGCTCCTGAAGACATCTCAGAAGAACTGATTTCGCAATCCTTGTACACCGCAGACCTCCCAGACCCCGACCTTCTCATCCGAACAGCAGGTCAGATGCGACTCTCCAACTATCTGCTTTGGCAGTTGAGTTATGCTGAAATTCTCTTTTCACAGGTCCTTTGGCCAGATTTCTCGCCAGCTGAATTCGAAAAGGCAGTGGCAGAATATGGACGCAGGCGCAGAACATATGGTGGAATCTCTGCTGTTCCTTGTATATTACAGAAACAAGATTCCGCTTCATCCGTATATCTAGAAGGAAAATCTGTTTGAACTTTGCGAAAACAACCGCTGTGTTTTGGTCCACTGTTCGCATTGCGACGGCGTCTATGTCGTTCATGATTGGCTCGATTGCCAACGCTCAATATTGCGCGCCTGCGGTCTTCGTTGGTGATCTCAATAATGACAATCGAGTCGATGATTTCGACGTCACTGCTTGGACTGCGGCATATAACGTTCCCCCAATTGGATCAGGTGGCTACACACCTTGTGCTGATCTGAACCGAAACGGCGTGCTTGATGGGAATGACCTAGCTCAACTTCAACTTGCTGTGAAAATCGCTTCAACTACTGCTGGAGGTCTGGGACTCCAAGGTCGTTTGCCAGCATTTACCATTTCAGAATTTCGCGCTGGCCAGCCGTTTATAACGGATCCCCAACAGCACTTTGTCGAATTTACCTGCCCAAAATCCTTCCCAGCCAATTACAAATTTTCCAATCAGTTCAATAATGGCTATTACCTCTTGCTTGTCTCGAAGAAGAATACTGGATCGCCAACAAACAATTCTGAAGGTGAAATTCGGAAGGTCATTAATCTGGTAAACATCCAGTTTGCTACTGCGGGACTTGGGCAAAGTCGAGCTCTTTTAAAGGATTCAACTTTTTCATTGCCTCTCCCCACCGAGCTCACAGCAGCAAGTATGCCTGCTGGGCAATTCATTACTTTCAACAATCAAAAATATTTCAATACGACATGGCTCCTCGTTTACCGACGACCAACGGCAGGTAGTTATGTATCAACAGTTGCAATTCCAACTATTGGCCAGCGTGTTGATGGAAATTCTGATTGTCAAATTGATGCTCGCTACACGAATTCTGCGGCTGCTCCGCCGAATGTTATGCCTCCGTGGGATGTCATTATTGATGCAATTTCTGTTGTTCGCTCTCCGGTCACGACTGGAATCGGAGGTCGTGGTTGCATTTATGCTCACAATCAGGATCCTTTGGTGAAACTCTTTGAAGCGGGACCAACCACTGGTGCATTTGGAGAGTTACAGGCACCGTTCCATGTTTTTCGACTTTGCTCTGGGCAGACAGAACTTGAAACAGAACTTGCAGTCAACTTTCAGACTGTTACGGTTGGAATTGATACCCCTGGGACTAAGAATTTTTGTGAGACGGATCCAGCATGCGGAGAACTATCCGCGGATTCTTGCACTCAGGTTCATAAAAAACCGTTCTGTAATGACTCAAATTGCTGTACTTATGTTTGTGGCGAGGATCCGCATTGTTGTACTGTTACGTGGGACGCTTTTTGCAAGACATTGGCTGATATCGAATGTGGGGTTTGTGGAGGGCAAGGTTCGGGGTCATGTTTGCTTGCTCACATAGATGGGAAATCGTGCTCTGATGAAACTTGCTGCGAACTAGTATGCAATTCACAGGGTTTTGCCTATTGCTGCACAGTCGGGTGGGATGAGGATTGCGTTACAAAGGCAAAGTCGCCTGGAATGTGCCTGAAATGTGGGAGCTCGACATTGCCGAATGGTTGTTACGAGCCAAGTGATTTTCCATATTGCCAAGATACTGAGTGTTGCTTAACCGTTTGTATTTTTTGGCGTCCTTGTTGTGAAGTAGTTTGGGATCAATATTGCGCCGATCTCGCACAGAGTTTTTGTCCAGTGATCTCTTGCGGATCACTTACGGCTGGAGACTGCTGTTTGGCACATGAAGAACCATTTTGTAGCGATCTAAATTGTTGCAATATCGTTTGTGCAAATGACCCTTTTTGTTGCGAAGCTTCATGGGATGTGCAGTGTGTAGAAGAAACAATCTTGTCTGGTTGTGGCGTTGTTTGCGCCTGCGGTGGCGGATTACCTACTGACACGTGCTTCGTGGTACATACGAACCCTGGTTGCGTTTCAATCCGCTGTTGCAATTTTGTTTGTACAAGCGACCCATTTTGTTGTGGTGTGACATGGGATCTTTCATGTGTTGCCACAGCAAAGGGATTCTGCGGTGAGCAACCAAATTGCGAAACATCTACTTTTAGTTGCTTAATTCCGCACGATACCCCCGGTTGCTCGAGTCCAGCTTGTTGTGATGCAGTGTGTACTGAGCGTCCAATTTGCTGCGAGGTTGCGTGGGATTTCTTATGTGTCGCTCTAGTTCCATCCGAATGCGAAGGATGCGGCGAACCATTTGCGGGAAATTGTCTTGCAGCCCATAGTTCTCCAGCTTGCAATGACGCAGTTTGTTGCGCGGCGGTTTGTGCCCAGGATAATTATTGCTGCACTACCAGTTGGGATGA
>SIAP01000026.1 GCA_009691725.1 Phycisphaerales bacterium | reverse complement strand
CATCACGCAGTGCAAGTCCCGCAGAGTTCGTTGGGTCCTCAAAGAGGATCTCGTCGACGACTTGCAACGCTTCTTTATACTTCAGTTCAGACTGCAACTGTCGAACACGCGCCATCTGGTCATTGATCGTGCGGGAACGTTGATCGAGGTTTTGCAGTTTGTCAGCAGTCGCGGCAGAGGCTGCCGTATTCGCCTGATCCGCCTTCTGCGCTTCGGCGCTGGCAGTTGTGGCGCTGGCGATCCTCACCAGTTCGGCTTGCGCTTGGGCCATTTTCGAGTCATAGTCCGCTGGGCTGAAGAGTGATTGGGCTCGGGCCAACTTGAATTTCGCCTGCATCACCGTGTTCTGGGCTGAGGCATAGTCGCCCTGACGGAAGTCGTCTCCCGCGCGAATGAGCGCGTCATCGAATTCGACTTGCGCCTCCTCCCGCAACCCTGCCTGATCGCCAGCCACTCTCGCTATGGGCGATCCCTGGTTCATTGAAGCTTGCGCATCCGACAGACCCTTGACTGCCTCTGCATCTGTAGGAGATTGCGCCATAATGGCGCTCCACAGGTCCGCCGCAGCAGACCACTGACTTCGCGACATCGCTGTGCGCGCCTGTGCCCGCAACATGCGAGTGTTTGATTCGTCGGCTGGTTCAGTCGGTGCTGGTTCAGCGGGTGCTGGTTCAGTCGGTGCTGGTTCGGTCGGTGCTGGTTCGGTCGGTGCTGGTTCGGTCGGTGCTGGTTCAGTCGGTGCTGGTTCGGTCGGTGCTGGTTCGGCGGGCGGATCAACAGGCGCTGGTTCAGTCGGCGGCGGATCAACAGGCGGAGTCCCCTGCATCTTGAGCGGCATCGGGGTCGCAAACCCTTCCACTGAAACTGCCAGCGAGAACGCGAGAGCGACGAAGAGAGTTCGTTGGAAATTCATTTTGGTGAAGGGCTTTCGGACGACGATCAGCGGGGACATATTCATGCGAGACTCCGTGTGCTCCGCGTGGGAGACGATTGACTCTCTCGATGCAACGACTTGCGCGTCGTGTGTTGGGCCGGCAGCCGTGCCGCTGGCGGTTGTAAATCGCCTCGCCTCAAGGCGAAGGGAGAGACTAAACGCCATCGGGCGCATCCGCAAGCGGTCGATCGTTACAATCGGTTGATGCCCCATCTCGCCACGCATTCTGCGCCCGCACACCGTCCAGCGCGACTCGTGCTCGCCGACGGAACGGTCTTCTGCGGCATGGCGTTCGGCGCTCCCTCCGCAGCACGAATCGAGGTCGGCGAAGTGGTGTTCAACACTGCAATGAGCGGCTATCAAGAAGCACTGACCGACCCGAGTTACACCGGGCAGATTCTGACGCTGACCGCAACACAGGTCGGGAACTACGGGATCACCCTTGAAGACATCGAGAGTGCTCGCCCCACCGTCAGTGGATTCGTGACCCGTGAACTAAGTCGGATCTGGTCGAATCAGCGATCTGTGGAGGACCTGTCTGGTTGGCTCGCGCGCTTTGGCATCCCAGCGATTCACGAAATCGACACCCGTGCGTTGGTGCGACGGTTGCGCAACACCGGATCCATGAATGGAGTCATCTGTGATGATTCTTCGCGCAGCGCTGATGAACTGACTGCACTCGTGCGGTCCACCGCATCAATGGCTGGACGGGACATCGCTCGTTCGGTAAGTCCTCGCTCTCAGTCGCGTTGGGATGAATCGCTTGGTGAGTGGGCACCGCGCGCCGATAACTGCATGCGGATTGCGCGCAAGACCTTGACCGTTGTGGCGATCGACTGCGGTGCGAAGCGAAACATCTACCGAAACTTGGCTCAACGAAACTGTGTCGTGCGCGTCGTTCCGCATGACGCGTCGGTGGAGTCCATTCGAGCGCTCAACGCAGATGGACTCTTCATCTCCAACGGACCAGGTGATCCTGCCGCGGTTGAATCCACTGTGCAAACGCTGCGACAAATCGCTGGAGAACTGCCGACATTTGGCATCTGCTTGGGACATCAGTTGTTGGCGCTGGCTCTCGGAGCGACGACCTACAAGTTGAAGTTTGGTCATCGTGGCTCGAACCAGCCAGTGCGAAATTTGCTTTCCGGTCGTATCGAAATCACCAGTCAGAATCATGGGTTTTGCGTCGATGAATTGACGCTGCGCGCTGCAGGCGGGGAGCCGACGCATGTCCACCTGAATGACCAGACCATTGCGGGGTTTCGCCACAGAACGAAGCCAATCTTCAGCGTGCAGTATCACCCAGAAGCATCGCCGGGTCCCCACGACTCGGACTACCTCTTCGATTGCTTTGTCGAGTTGATGGAGACGCGCGTGCCACTTTCAGAAGAGACGATGCGCATCGCGCAGACTCGGTCCGCCCTCCATGCACGCGGTGAACTCGCTGGGCGATGACTGCTTCGACCGACACGACACGCTACGCGCGCATCGCAGTGCAACGGGGCTTTGACCGTCATCCGGAGGGATTGGTTTATTCGATCCCCGCATCACTCCACTCCGTGGGACTCGGCGACCATGTCACGGTTCCGCTCGGTCGTGGCAACGCTTCAGTCGATGGAGTGGTGGTGGGATTTGGCGGGAGCGAACTGTTGGGTGCACGACTCACTGCCAGTCGGATCAAGCCGATCGCCTGCGTGGATAGCACAATTGACCCGATCCCCGCAATCGTGATCCGGCTCGCTCAGTGGATCTCCTCCTACTACTGTGCGCCAATCGGCGTGACGATGGCGGGCATCACCCCAAGTGCAGTTCGCAAGGGAATTGGACGCAAGTCGCATATCGCAGTCGATCTCGCGCAGGCGCCGCCAACAACAACACGAATCCATCCCAAGCGACAAGCGGTGATCGATGCGCTTGCGCATCGGGATCCTTCGACGCGACCCGTGGACATTGATGTTCTGCGCGCGGAGTGCGATTTGGCGACGCATGCGCCCATTCTCGCGCTCATCAAGAGTGGTCACCTCGAGGCGACGCATCGAAGTTCGGTGCAGGCCAGGTGGCGCGAGTCGATCGTTGAAGATGCGCGTGCGTGGACTCCAACCATTGAGCAGCAATCCGTCATCGAATCAGTCTCTGGCGCTTTGCGTGAGGGCTTTTCGCAGCACCTGCTCTTTGGCGTCACAGGCTCCGGAAAGACCGAGGTCTACCTTCGCCTCGCCGAGCAAGTTCTCATGATGGGCAAGTCGGTCCTCTATCTCGTGCCAGAAATCTCACTCACACCGCAAACTGGTGGACGCATCATTGCGAGACTCCCCAAGCAACGCATGGCCATCCTCCACTCTGGACTGACTGCGGCACAGCGCCACGAACAGTGGATCGCAGCTGCGCAACCTGGGTCAAAGATCGTGATCGGCGCTCGGAGTGCCGTG
Source organism: Phycisphaerales bacterium (assembly GCA_009691725.1). Classification (GTDB taxonomy): domain Bacteria; phylum Planctomycetota; class Phycisphaerae; order Phycisphaerales; family SM1A02; genus F1-60-MAGs104. The sequence continues at coordinate 28,565 of SIAP01000026.1, read as the reverse complement.
TTCGCTCCCGTTGCTGATGGCGAACTGGGACTCATCATCGTCGATGAGGAACATGACTCCTCGTACAAACAAGATCAAGCGCCGCGCTATCACGGGCGCGATGTCGCGATTCGACGCGCGCAGTTGTCCGCGTGCCCAATCCTGTTGGGGAGTGCCACGCCGAGTTTGGAGAGTTGGTTCAACGCCACCACACGCGGCGTGTCGCGACTTCATCAACTGACACACCGCGCGCCTGGACTGCGAACGCCCCGCGTGGAAATCGTTGATTTCCGCCGTGAAATCGTGCTTCATCGTGATCGACGGGTGCACCTGATTGGACCCACACTCGAGGTTGCGCTTCGGCAGGCGTTTGCTGCGGGTGGTCAAGCCATCATCTTGCTCAACCGCCGTGGCTATGCGAATTGGATTGCGTGCCCCGACCAGTCATGCGGTTGGATGATGCAGTGTGATCACTGCGAAGCTGGGATGGTTGTGCACCACGATTCTTCCACAGGCTCGAAGGAGCGATTCACGCGATGTCATCACTGCCATGCTGAACAAAAAGTTCCAACACGATGCCCTCGCTGCGCGAAGGCTGTGACGATCTTTGGGCTTGGAACTCAGCGCATCGAGGAGGAATTGAATCGGCTCTTTCCGGATCTTGCATCGCAAGGAAAGTTTGCGCGAGTGGACAGCGATTCGATGTCCAAGGCGAGTGACTTCCACGACACGCTCGGCCGATTTGCGCGAGGCGACCTTCGATTGATGGTCGGAACGCAGATGATCGCCAAGGGACTGGACTTTCCAAATGTGCAGGTGGTGGGAGTCATTAGTGCAGATACGGCGCTGAATCTGCCTGATTTCCGCGCCAGCGAACGCACTTTTCAACTCGTGAGCCAAGTCTCTGGTCGTTGTGGCAGGAGCGCGCAAGACGGTCGCGCGATCATCCAAACATTTCAGCCTGATGCAGAACCGATTGTTGCCGCTGCGAGACAGGATTTCGTTGGATTCGCCACGCGTGAATTGGCAGCGCGGCATCGCTTTGGTCTCCCCCCAATCCATCGACTCGCGCGCGCCATCATTCGCCACGAGAACCGAAGCGAGGCGCAGAGAATCGCCGCACACCTTCGCGCACAATTGGTCAGTCTGCCCGAGGCACGCGACGTGGTCATTCGGGAGCCAGTCCCCTGCCCGATCGCACGGATTTCAGATCGGTGGCGGATCCAGATAGAAATCCTCGCAGCGACACCCGCGCAATTGCAGCAACTGCTCGCGGCAGCGCGATCACAGGCGATCGTGGTGCCCGGGGAAGTCCTTGCAGTCGATGTCGATCCAGTCGCACTCCTCTAGTTGAAGAGTCGAAAGTGCTACACTCGAATCCCGTCGCGAAGACGTTTCTTTGCCCTCTTTCACACACTCGCATGGAGCACCCGTGACCAACGAAGGCCACGACAAATTGGAACCCGCGCCCCCCGCACGTCAGTCCATCAATGGATGGGATCCTGCTTTTTTGGACGCGCTCTTTGCGCGGTGGACGAGCGACCCAACATCGGTTGATGCGACATGGCAACAGTTTTTCGCTGGGTTCGAGTTGGGACTCGCGCGTCCCGCCCCTGCGCAGCGATCGCAATCTCTTGCCAATGGCGCATCGACTGTGTCAACGACCGATCGAGCCAGCGAAGGGACAGCAGGTGGGGCAGGTGGGGCAGGTGGGGCAGGTGGGGCAGGTGGGATCATCGGACGCGATGCGGCGGATGCGCAGCGAAGTGTCGACACGCTCATCGGTCGATACCGCGAATTCGGGCACCTCGCAGCACACGTGGATCCGCTTGGAACAACTCGTCCTTTTCCAGATGGACTCACCCTCGAAAATGCTGGATTGAGCGACGCACACCTCGTCATGACCTTTGAGGCTGGATCGCTCCCAATCGCGTCGCCGGCAACCCTCGGCGAGATCATTGGGCAACTCGAAGCGACATACTGCGGCACCAGTGGTGTCGAGTACATGCATCTGACGAATCTTGAGCATCGGACGTGGATGCAGCGGCGCATCGAGCAGTCACGCGGCACACCCCACTTCACGCCGCAACAACAGCGACGCATCCTTGAGAAACTGGTTGACTCGGATGCATTTGAGTCGTTCCTTGCGATGCGCTATGTGGGGAAGAAACGATTTGGGCTCGAAGGAGCAGACACCATCATTCCCATGCTCGATCACTTGATCGAAACAGGCGCCACGCTTGGGGCTCGTGAATTCTGTTTTGCCTTTGCGCATCGCGGCCGAGTGAATCTGCTCACCAATGTCATTGGAAAGTCGTACGAGCAAGTCCTGACTGAATTCGAAGAGAGTTGGACGGCTGCCTTTGCAGATGGCGGCGGCGACGTCAAATATCACCAAGGATTCAGCTCGGACCGAGCGACTGCATCTGGAGAGGTCCACCTGACCGCATCCGCCAATGCATCTCATCTTGAGTTTGTCAACGGGATTGTGCTCGGACGCACACGCGCCAAGCAGGATGTGCGCAAGGACTCGGAGCGACGCGAAGTCATCCCAACGCTGGTGCACGGAGACTCGTCCTTCCCAGGACAGGGCTCCGTCGCCGAGTGTTTCAACTTCATGAAGTTGGCGGGATACGACATCGGCGGCACGATTCACATCATCATCAACAACCAAGTTGGCTTTACGACGAATCCGCAAGACATCTTCGGCGGGCAGTACTGCTCGGATCTTGCAAAGGGGTACGACGTGCCCATTTTCCATGTCAACGGCGATGATCCAGAAGCATGTGTCTTCGCGATCCAGACCGCAATGGAGTTTCGCCAGGCTTTCGGACGAGACGCACTGGTGGAACTCTGGTGCTTCCGCAAGAACGGTCACAACGAGACCGATGAGCCATCGTTCACGCAGCCTCTGCTCTACCGGCGCGTGCGCGCTCACACGCCAGTGGCGACGACCTATCGGCAACGGCTTGTCGCGGCGGGTGTGATCTCGGCAGAGGATGCAGATGCGCTCACGACGAGCGTGCACACTCGCATGGATGCCGCACAGACCGCAGTCAAAGCGAAGCCTGTCTCTCCGACGACGACGCCATTTCGCGGCGCGTGGAAAGAGTTCCACCACGCCTATCACAGCACTCCAGTGGAAACGGGAGTGCCGCTGGCAACACTGGCGAAACTCGGCTCTCTCCTTGCGACGATTCCCAACCACATCACTCCACACAAGACGATTGCTCGTTCGCTCGCAAGTCGGGGGATCATCGACACCGATGCGAAGATTGACTGGGCCACCGCAGAACTCCTTGCGTACGGGTCGCTGCTGACTGAAGGGGAGACCGTGCGCATCAGCGGTCAAGACGCGGAGCGAGGAACTTTCAGCCATCGACATGCGATCGTGACCTGCCAAGACACCGGCGGTCGACACAGTCCACTCGCTTCGCTTGGGCGATTTGAGATATGGAACAGTCCGCTGACGGAAAATGCGGTTGTTGGATTTGAACTCGGGTACTCGCAAACAGATCCCCACGCACTGGTGATCTGGGAGGCGCAGTTCGGCGACTTTGCCAACGGCGCACAAGTCATCTTTGATCAGTTCTTGCTGAGCGGAGAAATCAAATGGAACAGAGCCGCCGGGCTCGTGCTGCTGCTGCCGCATGGGTACGAGGGGCAAGGACCTGAGCATTCCTCGGCTCGAATCGAGCGATTCTTGCAGATGTCTGCTGGGAATAATTTCGATGCGGTCTATCCATCCACCACCGCGCAAATGTTTCACGTGCTGCGCAGACAACTCAAACGGGATTTCAGAAAGCCCTTGGTTGTGTTGACGCCAAAGAGCATGCTTCGATTGCCCGCTGCACAAAGTGTGGGGGCGGAGTTCGTGCAGGGACATTTTCAACGGGTCATTGATGATCCCGATGCCGCCATGCGATCGATGGATGGCGCTGCTCATGGCGCTGCCAATGGTGCTGGGGATGGCGCGATTGGCTCGCGTCTGTACTTTTGTAGCGGCAAATACTTCCACGAACTTCGTGCGCAGCGCGAACTCTTGGGAGATCGCACCTGCGTGTTCGTCCGTCTTGAACAACTCGCCCCATTCCCAGCTCCAGAAGTTGAAGCTATTTTGAAGAAGTACAGAGCGGCACAACCGAACTGTCAGATTTTCTGGGTTCAGGAAGAGCCTCGGAATATGGGAGCGTATCGATTCGTGCAGGGACAGATGCTGGATCTCTTTGGTGTCAATCCCACCTATGTCGGTCGCGGGGATTCGGCGACGCCCGCAGTGGGATCCACGAAAGTGCATGAAACGCAGGCTCGAGAAGTGCTCGCGCAGGTGTTTCATCCTCGTGCGAGCGAAGCGAAAAGTGCTGCAAAGAGTGCGGTATCTGCCCACGATGCCCCGTCCAACAAGAATGCCTGTTCTGATGCGGCGGAACCCCAAGACAAAGTTGTTCAGTCAACGGACAGCAAGAGCACGCGGGGACGCAAGCCCGCTTCGAACAAACGGTAATGCAAGGACACGAGGTGAAACATGGTTGAAGTCGTCATTCCAAGTCCAGGAGAATCGATCACCGAAGTCACGCTGGGGACATGGCGCAAGGGTGATGGCGAATGGGTTGAGAAGGATGAGTTGCTCAACGAGATCGATTCGGACAAGGCGACGCTGGAGTTGCTCGCGCCAGCCTCTGGTGCGATTCGATTGGTGGTGAAGTCTGGAACGGAGCAGAAGGTCGGTGCGTTGGTTGCGAAGATCGACGAGTCTGCGACGCGACCCGCGCAGGCAAAGCGTGCTGCGGCGGCGAAACTGCCGACGCCAGCAAAGAATTCAGCCCCAGTCAAGGCTGCGCCGCTGGCTAAGGCTGCGCCGCTGGCTAAGGCTGCGCCGCTGGCTAAGGCTGCGCCGCTGGCTAAGGCTGCGCCGGCGGCAACAGAACCATCCGCACGAGTCTCCGGGGTCGCAAAGAAGATCGCGGCGGAACGCGGCATCGATGTCGGAACTCTCGCTGGCAGTGGTCCATCTGGACGGGTGATGAAAGTGGATGTCGAGGACGCAGCACGGTCTGCGCCATCCGCTCCCGCAGGCTCTCGCGGAATTCGTCGCGAGAAGATGTCTCGCTTGCGTCAGCGCATCGCAGAGCGGTTGGTCAGCGCCCAACACAATGCTGCGATGCTGACCACCTTCAACGAGGTCAACATGAGTGAGGTGATTCGACTGCGCGCAGAGCACAAGACGGACTTTGAGAAGACCCATGGCGTGGGCCTGGGATTCATGGGCTTTTTCATCAAGTCGTGCGTCAGTGCACTGCAACAGTTTCCTCGCACCAATGCCTATCTCGCGGGAGATGAGATGGAGTTTCACGACTTCGTCGATGTCGGCGTCGCGGTGGGAACGGAGCGTGGTTTGGTTGTGCCAGTCTTGCGCAACGTTGAAGGCATGTCGCTCGTGGTGATCGAAAAGTCGCTCAAGGCGATCGCATTGCGTGCGCGCGATGGAAAACTCTCCGTCGATGAGATGACCGGTGGCACATTCACGATCTCCAACGGTGGCGTGTACGGATCATTGATGTCAACTCCGATCTTGAATCCGCCGCAGTCAGCGATCCTCGGCATGCACGCGATCAAGAAGCGTGCGGTGGAGGATCCGCACAATCCAGGAGCGATCGCGCTGTGCCCCATGATGTACCTTGCGCTGTCGTATGACCATCGCGTCATCGATGGTGCAGAGGCCGTTGGATTCCTGATTCATGTCAAGGATTGCATCGAAAACCCTGGACGATTGCTGCTTGGGGTGTAAGTCAACAAAGGAATTTCCATGAAGAAACTCGCGCATCCATCGTGTTCTGCACTCCTGATGATGACCTGTGTGGCGTTGTTGTCGATCGCGTCGATGGGATGCGACGAGGGCGATGATGACACGACGCGACCCGCGACCAAGGGTCCGGGACAGACCCCTCCAAATCACGGCAGCGCGCCGCCGGTCATCACGGTCGATCTGGTGAAGATCACATCGCAACTTGGTGCTGGATTTCAGGGGCAGGCAGATGCCCTGGACAAGATGGCGAGCGGAAAGTCCATGAGTGCGGCAGAGAGCACGACGTACTTCGAAGCGCAGCGCACGGTCGCGGTCGTGTCGAAGGACATTTCCGACATGCTTCAGAAGAACCCGCGCTGGCAACGCGCTACAACCGAGGCACTGGAGAAAAATGCCAAGCCGGGAATCATCGCCCTCTATCACGCAGAGAAGGCGATGAAGAAGGCAAAGCAATCTGGGAAGGCTGGGTCGCCATCAGGAGCATGTCCAGCGGACATCAAGAAACTTCTCGGCGACAACGACCTCATCATTACGCGCATCCGTGGACTGATGCCATACTCGAAGGCTGAAATGGAATCTCCATCATCGAAGGGGGGCTCCAGTGCGTCGCCTCCGAGCAAGACTCCGGCCCAAACTCCGGCCCAAACTCCGACGAAGCCCCCGGCTACGACCCCGTGACGACTGCGCGACGCGATGACCATTCTTCCCCGGCGACATGACCGCCACTCCGTGCCTGAGTGACCGCTGCGACTCTATTGTGGCTGCGATTGGCTTGATGTTCGTGTCGTGCCCGTGCGTGTGCCACGCGTTTCATCGCGCGCCGTTGCCGTGATTCGCGAGCGCGCGCTGGGCACAAAGTCTGGTGCATCAGGTGATGACTCTGCCGCGATGTCTCCATCGGCATCCGAAAACTCCAGCGCCGCTGCGACGCGATCGCGTGAATCGACTGGAAGGTCCTGACCAGCGGCGAGAATCGCCGTGCGTCTCGAGGGGAGTTGGTCAGGCTTCACACCAAGATATTGCAGTGATTCATCGATCACATCCCGCACGACTGGTCCTGCGATCGATCCGCCGAAGTGCCCCCGCTTCTTGTCGGGATCATCGATGACGCAGAGCACGACGATGCGTGGATTCTCAAAGGGCGCTCCTGCGATGAAGTTGGCGACATATCGATCCTCGAAATAGCCCTTCCCCTGGCCGGCGGGCTTGGGAAGTTGCGCCGTCCCAGACTTGCCGAACATTCTGTACAGGGCACTCTGCGCCTTTCGACCCGTGCCTTCTGTCAGCACACCCTCCATGGCGGATCGCGTTTCGAGTGCGATCGCCGCTGGAAGAACCGACGCGTGCGTCGTCCCAACCACACGACCATCGGCGCCGACGGTGAGCGCGATTCTCGGTTGCGGCATCCACCCGCCATTACAAAACGCGCTAAACGCACGAACCATCTGCACAGGCGTGACACCGATCTCGTGACCCATCGCGACGGAAGTCTGCGTGTACTTCGACCATGCGCTCGGTGCTGTGACGAGTCCTGCAGTTTCACCTGGGACACCAAGATGCGTGAGTTGCCCAAATCCGAATCGCTCAACAACCATCTGCCGCATCTGCTCGAACGACATTCGTTCACCAGCGATCGCCATTCCGCTATTGAGACTCTTCACCAGAACCGTCTTCCACGTCACTGGTCCGTAGTACTTCACATCGCGGATCATCCGACCGAATGAAGTGCGATACGGTCCATTGGTCGGGGTCGGCACACGCGAACTGGACGAAAAAATCCCGGCTTCTGTTGCTGATGCCCACACGAACGGCTTGAACGTTGAACCAGGCTCGAATGGATCAGTCAGACATCGATTTCGTCCGAGCGCCGGATCGATGCGACGCGCTGGATCTGTGGTGACTTCCTTCCAACCCGAGCGTGATCGCAGAATGTCGACCATTGCCAACACATCGCCGGTGTGTGGATCGAAGGCGACGAGTCGCCCGCCACCCGCGTTGTAGTGGCGCACGGCTTCGGCGAGTCTGCGCTCTGCGATGTCTTGCAAGACGACATCGATCGAGAGCCGAACATCAGTGCCGTCGTCCGCTGGAATAAAATTGCCGTCCTCGATGTGCAACACATTGCGTTGCACATCACGAAGGAATGTGAGTTTTCCGTTGTGAGCACTGAGCGATTGTTCAAAGCTCAATTCCGCGCCGGAGAGACCCTTCTGCTCGAAACCAACTTTTCCGATGACTCCTGCCGCGACGGATCCTTGCGGATACTGTCGAACAAGTTTCGATTCGATGCCGATCCCCTCGATCGCAAGGCTTCTGACTCCATCGAGTTCGGCGTCGGAAAGATCGCCGTCGAGCACAACATATCGATCGTCTGCGCGCTGTCGAAGCACTCCTTCGATGTCCGCACTCGGTCGTCCAAGCACAGACCCGAGCGCTGACGCAACATCCGAAAACGGGTCGCTCGGCATGGTTGCCTGCGGATCACTCTTGAGTCCCTCGCAGATGCGGTCGTTGCCACGCTTCCAGATCGTTGCGGGATCAGCAAAGAGGCGATAGCCCACCACACTGGTCGCCAGAATCCTCCCACGCCGATCCACAATCCGTCCGCGTGCAGCGAGTTCAGTCGACGTTGATGTGCGCGACCCCATCGCTGGCATGAGTTGTGATGAGGGCAGCGTCTTGAGTTGGGCAACGCGCAGCAGTGTCAGTGAGAGCGAGAGAATCACCCCAACCACGATCAGTCGCGTGCACGAGTGGATGCGGTGAATTGGATTCATCCTCCAATATCCACGCGCGGTGACTGGTCATCGATGGCACCCGCAGTCGGAAGTGGTGACTCCTCCATGCGATATGGAATGGCGCGCCAACGACGATCAAGTCGCTCGACGGCGGTTCGGATTTCTTCTGGGCGAGTGCGCCTGGCGATTTCGGCTCGCAGTGACCAGAGCGTGCGCTCTTGCTCCAGCATCCTCCAGTGGGCGCGCGAGATGTCACGCGCGAGTTCGTATCGTTGTTGGCGCTGCACCAAAACACCACAGGCGAGAATCCCGATTCCGACGACAATTGCCGCTATTTTTGCAAACACGGGGATCCCGTTTCAGCCAACGCGTGGAATGCGGAGAGACGTGCCGATCTTGAGATCACTCGGGCTCTTCAACCGATCTCGGTTGGCATCAAAGATGAGTTCCCATTTCTTGGAGGAACCCAACTCGCGTGCGGCGATGGCGCCGAGCGTGTCACCCTTTTGGATGGCATACTCGCCACCCGCGACTGACGCTGGTTGAACTGGTCCCTGCACCATGACCTGCTGCGTGTTGGTGGTCTGCACAGGACTCTGGACTTCAACCTCGCCGCGAAGAACACTCGCAGACGGCAAGCGAATCGTGGTGCCCTTTCGTAGCTTCGTCGGGTTTGAGATCGTGCCCTTGTTGAAATCTGCAAGTTCTTTCCACAGGTTGCCATTGCCGTATCGCGTCTGGCAGAGCTTGTACAGGGTCTCACCCTCCTTCAAGACATAGAGTTCTGCTGGAACTCCGACTGCGGCGTTGGCGCGGTCGTTAGATGGGAGGATCCCCGCAGGAAGCGCGATCGTGTCGCCACCTGCCTGCTCCTGATCTGCAGGGAGACCGCCGATGGCAGTTTGATTGACCGTGCCGATGGTCTGGATCGAGATTGGCATCGCAGGACGCACCTCGCGAATCTGTGTGTTTGCAGCGAGATCGGCCGCGCCGCGGCGTTGTGTGGCGGAGAAGTGATCTGAAACAAGAATGCCCACAAAGAGGAGCAATCCAAATCCAAGGACAACGGCAAGTTTGTGTTCACGGGTCATGGGTGCGGCTTTCTGCGGTGCGTTACGGTGTTCTGGCGAGCGTGATCGTGCGAAGCTTTGCTGATCTTGCCCTTGAATTCCTGGAGATTTCACGATCACCAGCAATCAGTGGCTTGCGATTCACCCTGCGAGCGAGTCCCTCGTCCGCAAGGCTGACGAATGTTCGCTTGACCTGGCGGTCCTCCAACGAATGGAAGGAGATCACCGCTACCCGTGCAGCTGGAGAAAGCCACCCACCATCCATCGACCGAGCCGCCGAAGCGACCGATTTCAGAAGCGCCTCCAGTCCTCTCAGTTCGTCGTTGACGGCGATCCGAAGAGCCATGAAGGTCCGAGTGGCGGGGTGCAATCTGGAAGCACGAGCACGCGAGCCATATGCCTCGCGCACGAGTCGAGCCAAATGCGCCGTCGTAAGAATCGGCGCTTGCGATCTACTTTGTGCAACTTTCCGAGCGATCAATCGTGCAAATGGATCTTCACCCAACTGAAAGATCACATCTGCGATATCGGACTCCGACAGTGTCGCGATGAGGTCGGCCGCAGTGTTTGGCGCACTCTGATCAAGACGCATGTCGAGTGGACCATCCTGCTGAAATCCAAATCCGCGATCAGCCCGGTCGAGTTGGTTGCTCGACAGACCAAGATCCGCGAGGAGAAGATCTGCGCACATGCCTTGATTTCGAGCGATTTCTGCGACATTTCTGAAGTCGCCGTGGACCGCGTCGACCCGCGTCTGGGGAGCCGCATCCCGCACTCGCGCACTTGCGTAGGCGAGGTTGTCGCGGTCTCTGTCGATCAGCAGCATCCGACCGGGATTGATTCGCGCTGCGATTGCGCTGGCATGTCCTCCACGACCAGCCGTGGCATCGATGCAACACTCTCCGCGTACTGGCGCGAGCGACTGCACAACCTCATCGAGGAGGACTGGGATGTGCCCGACATCGTCGGCGCTCACGCCGTGCGATCCGTCGACTGTTTCGTCTGATTCTCTTCGCGTTGGAGCACCGCGATCTTGACAGCGACCGAGATGACGATTCCGAAGAATGTGATCCCAATCGCGTAAACAACAAGAACTCGCGTGTCGGTGAGCAAACGGATGGCCGCGAGCCCGACACCGATGATCGTGAATGCTATGGTGAGTCCGTACAAGGCGATAACTGCCCGCTTCACCGTCCCAAGGGAGCGCTTGATCTGGTGGTGAATGTGATTCGCGTCGGCGGTATGGACTGAGACCCCTGCAATCTTGCGGCGAATGATGGCGAGCGTGGTGTCGATAATCGGCAAACCGAAAATGATGAAACCGGCGACGATGAGGCTGGGAGATCCTTGTTCGCCAAAGAGGAGCACGGTGGTCACGCATAGGTACCCGATGAGCAAGCTCCCACAGTCGCCGAGAAAGATCACCGCCGGATTGAAGTTCCACGGCAAGAATCCAAGCATCGTCCCGAGCAGCGCCAATGAAAGTGCCACGCGCACTCCGACGAAACTGGTGGTGGGGTCCTCGACCGTCAAGGTGGCGGCGAGGAGCAGGCTGATGGCAAGAAAACCAGATGCCATGATCGCTGCGCTTCCGCAGAGCAGGCCATCGAGCCCGTCGAGCAGATTGGCTGCGTTGCACCCTGCAATGATGATGAATCCCAGAAATCCAGTGCCGATCCAGTAATAGAGAGTATGATTCGAGATGGCGAAGGAACCAAAGTCAATCAGTGCCTGATCCGGTGGACCAAAGAGAGGTTGCATCACTCCAGTGACCGCACCGACACCGATTTCAGAGGACGCCAATGCGGCGGCGGCGACGAGTTGCCCAGCGATCTTCAATCGTGCGTCCCATTTCCAGATGTCATCTGCGAGCCCCGTCAGTGCGATCGCTGCCGCGCCCACAATGATTGAGATGGGCACTGGCGCAAAGTCTGCTGCCTCGCCATCAATTGCGATGTACGAGACAAACATCGCCGCCATGAAACCGATGAAGACTGCGAGTCCACCCAGATAGGCGATTGGCGTTCGGTGTTGTTTTCGGAGTTGATCCGGCGCATCGATCACCCCAATCATGAATGCGAGTCGTCGAACGACAGGCGTTGCCGCAAGCGTGATCAGGAATCCTGCAATGAACACGGGTGAGTACACATTCAGCGTGTCAACTGCATCCACGAACACCTCTCGAACAGGCGCAGTCGCTGGCGACAGCATCTCGATCCGGCTCAATGTGTCTTGACTCAGCATCGGTTTAGGTCGTCTTGACGACCTGGTCGGAGGTCGCGGGCTTTGCTGCGTAATCGATCATCGCACGCGCATTCTTCCGGTAGTAACCGCCGGCAGTCTGTTCAGGGCGAACGAGAATGGCTCCCACGAATCGTGCCTGCTGGGCGTTCAGTTGTGCGACGAGTCGAGCCACGAGACCGCGTTGATCGCGCATCGCCCGAACAACGAGCAACGAGGCATCGATTCGATTCGCAATCACAAAGGCTTCGGCTGCGATCGCCGCGGGAGCCGTATCAATCAGCGTGAGGTCGTACTGTTCGCGTGCAATCGCCATCACCTCTGCGAACTTCGCAGTGTCGAAGAGTTCCACGGCCCGATTGTGCCCCGCGTTCAAGACATCGATGCCGTGAGAGGTCGTTTGGATGGCTTGCGCAAACTCTGCGGTACCACACAGCACGTCGGCCAATCCGACGGACTCTTCGCTTGCGCCCAAGGCGAGCGCAGTCGATGGCTTGCGAAAATTTGCGTCGATGACCAGTACACGCTTGCCCACCACACGCGCGCTCGATGCGAGGTTGGTGATCGCTGCAGTCGCTCCAGCCTCGGGCATGGTTGAAAACACTCCCACCACTTTCGAGCCATGCTCGCGCAGTGCCTTAGAAAGATTCGTCGAGACTTGTCGGAAACTCTCCGCAAGCACGGACTGCGGGGACTCTCGGACGACAAACTCGACACGCACGGGATTTGATTCGTCGTCGGCGAGATCCGGGATGACGCCGAGCAGCTTGCCGCCCGTGATGCTGGCGACCTCGCCGGCCACGCGGACTCGTTGATCAAGGAACTCACGCAAGAAGATGAGCCCAACACCGAATCCAAACACCACGAACCATGCGCCTGGGAGAACCACTTTCCAGTTTGGGAAAGCGAGTTCGCGCGGCGTCAGACACTGCTGGGCGATCTCGACCGGAATGGAGTCCTTGCGAGCGCGTGCAAGGTCGAGTTCGCCAATGGTCTTCGTGAGCTCGCCGCGTTCCTCTTCGAGACGCGCCTGCAGGTCCTTCTTTGCCTCCAATTCGGCGACGCGCGACGCCAGTTCCTCGACGCGCGTGGCCTCAATCTCGAAGTCGCCTGTCTGCTTCTTCATCAGATCCTCAAGCCCGGACTGGCGATCGCTCACCTTCTTGAATTGCCCGGCGAGATCGCGCGTCACGATGTCAAGGATCGCACGCTCTTTCTGGGTGATCGCTGATGCGAGTTGCTGGGTGCTCGTTCGAATCTCTGGATGCTCTGGACCAAATTTTGCCTTCTGGCTCTCCAACCGGATGGTCATGTCATTGATGTCACGCGTGAGCTGCAACACAGGCGGGTCATTCTCTGCGACTCGCAGGTCATCTTCAGATGGCTCGAGCCGACCCTTCAACTTGGCATCAATCTGCATGCGCTGCGACTTGATCAGACTCAGATCCTCGGTGGTCTGCGAGATTCGGTGCTGCAATTCTTCAAGCCCGCGCTGTGTCTGTTGGGAATTCTCTTCGAACGATGGAATGCTTTCGGTGGTGATGAAGTCGCGGATGGACTTCTTCATGCTGTCGATCTGCTGATCGAGTTCGAGTTGCTTCCTCTGAAAGACTGACTTTGTTTCGTTGAACTTCTTGTCGCTCTCGGAACGCAAATCCGTCAGGTAGGTCGTTGAGACCGTGTTCAGCACGATCGGGACATCGCCAGCCACATGCGCCGACCAATACAGAGCAAAGAACTGTGTTCCTCGGCGATGTCCCGCGCTGATCTCGTCTTCGAGATCGTCCACCGCATCGTCGATCATCAGCTTGCCATCCGAGTCGAGGTAATACTCATGCCACTTGGTTTTCAGAATGTCCCGATTCGCCACCGCCGCAACCAAGACATTGCGCGTGATCATCTGCTGCGCTTCGGTCTGCGCCAGTCGAGCCACAGTTTCTTCTTGAGTCGTGGCCTCTCCGAAAATCTCCTTCGCCTCGCCAAGTTGCGGGCGTAGCCGCAAGAGCACATTCCCGCCATAAATGGGATAGACGAATTGCGCCCCGACCTGAAAGATTCCAGATGCAAACACCGCAATCACCGCCCACACGCAGAGCCGTTTCCAGTTCTGACGAAGAATGAGCAGTGGATCCATCGTCGCCCCGCGGGCAGCGGGACGAGCCAACGGAGTCGCAGCGCGTGGAGCGCCCGACGCGGGCGTTTTGAGGGTTGGGATTTCAATGGGCGTTGATGCCATGCTGGTGTTCCTTCCGTCAACGATCAGCCGCCGGGTGCGACATTCAGTGACCGATCGAGTTCGTCGATGAGCGCTTGTGAGTCACTGTCGCGTCGAAATCCTTTGGCTCGATTGAGGGCTTCCAAGGCTTCATCCTGACGCTTCGCAGCGAGGAGCGCAGCACCGAGGTGGGCGTATGCAGTGGCGTTGGGTTGGGATCGTGCGGCACGCCGAAGGAAACTGATTGCTTCGGGGAGCTCACCCGCCTTGTAGAGTGCGAATCCAAGTGTGTCCATGAGATCTGCGTTGGTTGCGTTCATCGCAAACGCTTTTCGCGCGCGCTCCACAGCGGCTGGCGCCTTGTTCAGGTGTGCAGCCTCGAGAAACGCGAGATTGTTGACCGCTGCGACATCCTCTGGATAAAACACCAGTGACTGCTCGAACGCTTCTGCGGCCTCCTTGAACCGACCCGAACTGTATTCAACACCACCCAGCACCCGCAATGCGTTGAACTTTTCATTGTTGGTGGTCGCGATCTCAAGCGCACGCGTTGCGTACTCTTGCGCCTTGGGAAGTGCGGTCGTTCCAAACTCGATGAACTGTTGGGCGAGCGCTCTACAGAGCGAACTGTCGGGTTTTCCTCCGCACGCCTCCAGCACAAATGCTTCCAGTTGCGCCGTTTTTTCTGCGCCAAAGAGACTCGTGACCGCGACAGCCCATGGATCCGTCAATGCACCCTGGCTCGTGGCAACCTGCGCATACATCTGACGGAGTTGGATCAATCCTTGATTGCGCTGCAAGTCATTGGTGGCAGAGCCGGAAATCGCTGCCGCGCCAACCATCTGAAGAAATGGATTCGTCGCGGCGTACGTCACCACGAGTCGCAGGTTTGCCAAGATGTTTTCAAAGTCCGGAGGCGTGCTCTTGAGTCGAAGCATGACCGCCTTGGTCAGGTCCTCTGGGTTCTTGGTGATCGCAAACATCCGCTCATAGGCACCTGCTGCTTCGAGTTTCTTGTCGTTGGCAATATGTGCCTCTGCGAGCGCCTGATACCACGTTGGATTCCGTGGCTCCAACGCGATGATCGCATCGGCAGTTCGCACTGCCGCTGCGAAGTCGCCTGCCATGATCTGATAGCCCATGAGCGCACGCCTGGAATCCGCATGCCGAGGACTCTGCTCCACATACAGTCGCACAGCATGGATCGCTGCGGGAACATCGCCGCCATCGACCAGAATCGATGCGGACATTCGCGTGGATGGCCAGTAACTGCCCTGCAACTGAATCGCTCTTTCAATGTCCGCCCGTGCCGCGCGCAAGTCTTCGGTTTTTCCGGATCTTTGGAATCGACGCTGGAATGAGCTTGCACGCGCCATGAATGGAATCTGGCTCGCTGGGTCTAATCGGATCGCGTCATCGACTGCGCGCGCGAAGTCGCCGCTGATTCGCTCAATCTCTGCAGGTGTCAACTTGTTGAACGCCTCATCCAGTTCAGCGTTGGCGATGTCCGCGGCAAGAAGGCGATCAGAGAACGAAGGCTTCTCACTCGAGAATTTCGCAACCTCGTCGCTCATCCGCTTTGCCGTCACAAAGTCTCGCGTTTCCAAACTCATCGTGGCGATCAGCCGAGCGAGTTCTGCGGATGGGTGTTTCGTGAAGGCGGCGTTCAATACTTCGAGTCCTCGAGCAGGCTGGTGACGGGTGGACCACATGGCCGCAATCACGCGCGCCGCATGGGACTCCGCACCCTGATCGAGCGCAATTGCTTGCGCGAAGCTCGTGACCGCTGCATCGCGTCTTCCCCGCTCTAACTGGAGTTCTGCCAACTCCACCCAGGGTTGCCACTTCTTCACAATCGTTGCCTCCTCCGCAGACTTCTGCATGACTGCTTCGGCTTCAGATCCACGACCAGCCCGCTGCATTGCGGCGGCATAGGTTCGAATGGCGGTCCGATCATTGGGGTCCATCTTCTTGAGTCGATCAAAGATGGTCTCCGCCTCTGCTCCCTGGAACTCCCTCAGAGCAGCAAGTTCCTGGTCTTGACGCTCCTTGCCGATGGACTCCCACTCCTTTTCTCCGAACTTCGTGCTTCCGTCTTGGTTGAACATGAGTTCGCGAGATGGCACTGACTCGATCAGGAGGCGCATGAGTTGACGGGCGTTTTCAGCCTCGGCGGGACGAATTGCGTACATGCGTCGCCGCTCCAAAATTGCATTAGCGATGTTTCCGTAGAGCGCTTCGAGGTCGTAGTACGCATTGCGGACTGGCTGTGCTTCGGGCATTGCCATCATTGCGTTCCGAAGCACCATTCGTGCTGCGTCAGTCTTTCCGCTGCGGGCGAGCAGCGATGTATAGAGTTGAACTGTCAACTGATCATTCGGTCGACGCTCGTACGCCGTCGCATACGATTCGCGCGCGCCTTCGACATCGCCAGCACGCTCTCGCGCGTATCCGAGCAAGCGATACACAGTTGCCGACGCTCCCGGCATCACCTGTGCCTTCTCGAAGTTCGAGATCGCCTCCGCAAACTGTTGGCGATCGAGCGCGATCCGACCACGAAGCAACAGCGAGATGGTGGGATCCTTGCAGAATTTTTCCGCGAGGACGACCAACTGATCCGCCTCTTCCGGCTTCTTGTCTGAAACAGATTCGGTGTAGAGCCGATCAAGAAGTGTCGGGTTTCCAGGGGCAATCTCGATTGCCTTGGCAATTGCGGCCTGTGCCGCAGCAACCGTCTCTGCGATTTGTGTTGTGAGTTCAGCCTTGTTTGCTCCAGTGTCTGCGGCAAGGCGAGCTTTGAGGTTGTCTCGCAAGTTGGTCAAGCCAATCACCAGATCGACGGCCCGCAAGTCCGCTGCACGCTGCGTTCCATCTGCGTCTGCAATCTCCACAAATGCAGCAACGCGATCGACGGGAGAGGAAATGGACGCCAAGATACTCAATCGCTGGAGGGTTGGATCGTTTGGAGTGACGGCCAGGTACTTGGCGACCAACTCCTGCGCCTCGGGAAGTTGTCCAGCAAAGAGCAACCACTGACAGATCGTGCGCTGCAATCGCAGGTCTGTCGGGTACCGCAGCAGAGCATCTCGGATAGAGGCAATCGCCTCCGTGATCTGCCCCTCACCAGCGAGCAATTCTCCATCGCCCAAGATCTTGACCACGTAATCACTGAGGTTCAAAACTCCATCGCCGGGAACTTTGGCGACAACATCGAGAAAGGCCCTCGCCTCGGCGTTGTCAGGATCGCGTGTCAGCAGTGCTTGAATGGAACGCTTTGCGTCGAGCGCACGGCCAAGGCTGGCCTCGATTCGTGCGCGCACGAAGAGGAACTGCACTGCTGTTGGATAGTCGTCAATCGCGCGGTTGATTTTCACCAACGCTGCGCCGGATTCACCTCGTTCAATCAGACTGATCACGGAGATGAGGTAGAGGCTTGCCGACACTTTCTTGTCGCGTGCGAATACTTCTTCCATTTTTGTGAGCGCGGTGAGGTAATCCCCATCGGTGAAGGCGAGCTTGGCATCCGCCCTGATCAGTGAAAGTTCGCCATCGCGACCGGCGACGGTCGCAGCAAGTCTGTCTCGCACCACTCTGAGGTGCTCACGCGCCGCACTCTTCTCTGTGGGTGTCTTGGCGTCTTCCCACACGCCGAACTTGATCTCGAACATGTCTTCGATCGCGCTCACCTTCACCTCGTCTGCGAAGGCGGCGAGCATTGAAACCTTTGGCGGTGGGGCGGTGATGATCCGTTCAAATGTCGCCAGCGCGTCCTCATACTTCCCCGCTGCCTGCTGCAACTTGCCGCTCGCTCGGAGCTGCACGAGTGCTTTGGGATTGCGTTGGCAATAGTGCTGCATTGCAAGGATCGTGCGGTCGAAGACCACCGGTTCTCGGATCGCTGCGCAGATGTCCGCGAGCGTCATCAGATCGCGTGGACTGAGCGTCGACGCACTCCCAAGCGCTGAATCACTCGTGTTGCCATCCGCCCACAAGATCGGATCAAGGACCACATGGATCGCGCCGGGAGTTGCAGTGGGGATTCTGAGTTGCTTCTGACGAATCAGGTGCTGGAGTTCAGCCAACGCAATCACGGGGCTGTTTGGAATGGCAGCCTTGGCATCGGCGAGTGTCGTGTCGAATGTCGCAGATCGCACTTGAGACTCTTCCCCTCGGTTCGAAACGGAGAGCCGCTCGGTATCACGCGAGAGGGACTCCAACAAGTGTGCCCAACTTTCGGCACGACTCGGATTCGCCTTGAGAAACGCCAACATTTCGGTCTCCGCCGTCACCATCTCCTCCGCCGTCGACACCGTATCGAGATTCATCAATGCGTCCAATCGCACGCTCTGAATGGTGATCGTATGCGGGTCTGTCGGCGGCAGCCGGTCCAGCGCGGCATCGCATGTTTCAACAATCCCCTTCCAGATCGTCGTATCGGGAAAGACATTCGCACGTTCGGTGAGTGAGTCGAGCAATGCGATCCACACCGTGCCGTCGAGTGGTGCAGCACGGGTGCGCTTCTGCAAGAGCAAGTCAAGAGTCCGATTCAACTCTTGCGCCTCGCTCGATGTACGTGGGGTCATCATCGCAAGTGTGTCGATCATCTTCTTTGTGTACGCAAGGTTGTTTGGCTTCTTGCTGACTGCGCGACCGTAGCGGCTGATCGCCGATTGGAACTTCTTGTGCGCCTCATCCGCGTCCCCGGCGGCTTCAGCTGCTTGCGCCTCGACCACCAGCGCATCACCGAGGTTGATGTTGCGCTCGGGCGCCGCCGAGTAGGAGTAGAAGTAGAGCCCGCCGATCACGACTCCGACGAACAGCACGAAGCCTCCAATGAGAAACAGGAATTTGCGATTGATTTTTGTAGTCTTTGCCATTTGTCAGGTGTCCTGCGGTTGAGAGGATTCAAGTGTTGCCCAGTCGGGCAGTCGACGCATGAGTATCGGGAGCAATTCGGTGAGAAGATCAGCAGAGAGCGCCTTCCAGCGATCGACGGCCTTGTCGCCATCGGGAAGGAAAGCTGAAAACTGCACCTTACAGTAATACGCGTATCGGTTGGAGAGGTCGAATGCGTAGGTACGAACAACGTACGGCGAGGGTGTTAATCGACCGTTTGCGATGAAGAGATAACCGCCAACAAGACGAACTTCTGGAGTTTTCTCGTCTTGGAAGACTGTGACTGACACCTCGGTTTGACCAACGGGAAGCAGCACCTTCTCTTCGCGGCGTGTGACAGGATCGATGACTCGCGCCTGCGGATATGCCTCTCCAGTGGCCGCATTCTTGATCCCAGAGTCCGCGATCCACTGCGAGCGGTCGACGGGAAGCAGAAGCGTGGTGGGCTGGTCAACCATTGACAATCCAGCCGCCCCCCAGCAACGCTCCGGGACATGGGGCACGGCATCGACCATTCCTGTGTAATAGGCGATGTGGAGTGACACCCGACCCTTCGCAGGATCGCCATCAAGTTCATACTGACGATCGAGATAGAACTTCGTTCCAAGACTCTCGATCATCGCCTCGCCCATCTTGGCGTCCTCGCCAACTCGCTTCCACCGCCCGAGCTTTGTAGGGATCGTGTCGAGCGACTCGCGAAGCGGAACCGCTTCCTTCCGAAGGTGGATTTCGAGCGCCGACACTCCAGCGCGGAATCCAACGGCAGATGTGATCAGGACGATCACCACCGCAGCGAATGCGCCTTTGATTGTGGGCTCAAATCGCATTGGATGGCTCCGTCACTTCGGTGGTCAGGTGCAGAATCGCCCATTGCGTTGCGAGGTACAGGAAGAGTGCCGGAAGCATCCACACAAATCCAACGAGCTCGTGAAAGTCGCCGTCCACAAAGTTCGTATCGAATTGTGTGAGGACACCCAGGGACGCCACACGGACCATGTTGACGAATATCGCAATGGGCACGCCGAGTGCGACGAGTGCGATGCGCTGCCACACGCGCGGAAGGTTCGTGTACGCCATGAACACCCCGAGCGCAAGAAATGCCACCAGCATGCGCATTCCAGAGCACGCTTCAGCGACATTCAGTGGATGGGCGATTCCGTCGGACCACACCGTCAGTGTGTTCCCGCTGCGATCCACATCGGTGCGGATGAGGGTGAGCATGAACTGCGCGCCCACAGCGGCAATATCCTGCATTTGAAAGGTGACCTTGTTCAACAAGACTTCTGACACGGTCTGCCCGAAGACCCATGCGAAGGCGAGCGGAAACCACAGCCAGCGCATCGCGGCGGAACCAAAGAGCAGCCACACCGTTCCAAACATGGTGAGTGCCAACCCAGCGGACATGATGTTGTGGTGATAGAGCGGCTTTGGTCCAAAGACGCAGAGCATGTACCAACCAACTCCCAGCATGACTGGAAGGATCCCCCACCAATTCTGACGAAATGGTTCCACTGCTTTCAGTTCAGCCCTGCGCAGCCAGACGAAATAGCCCGAGACGATTGGAATGATGAGCGTGTGTCCCCAGTCGCTCGGCTGCGACCACGCAAACCGAATCTGCTGCATGAAAAAGTCCGAGAAGACCACTGCGAAGAGAACCACCAGCACGACGCCTGCTCCGATCGCAACGCTGCCCGACGGAACAACCATCTTGGATTGTTCGGGTTTCAGTGCGACAGAATTGAGCGAAGAAGTGGACAACGGAGTAGGGCTATTGTGACATACCGAAGAGGCCTCCAGTGTGTTCGGCGCTTTCACCATCGATAATGAATGCACCCGCAACCATTGCCCACGCAATCGTTGCCAAAAGAACGATGGTCGATCCAATCAGAACGTGATGTTTTCCGATTGAGGCGGCGGTCCAAAGACATCGTTCCCCCAGTTTCTATCCAAGAGGAACCCGAAACCGTACGTCATTCGGAGCCCATTTCTGAAGACTGCCAGTGGCGTTGCCCAGAAATTTGTTCCGATAATCACATGATCGTCCTTCTTCAGGATTATGTCTGGCTCTCCCATGTTTCGGATCGCCATCAGGTTGATACGAATCGCAGCTTCGCGACCGCCGGGCAGCCGACGAATGAGGTCGACCCGCGCTGGAATCGCAATCTGAGTCAGTCCACCTGCGGCAGCAACGAGCCTGCTGAGCGTCAGTCGACCATAGGAAGGAAGCGTAAACACGCCGGGACGGTTGATCTCGCCATCGATGTACACAACGCCGATGGGTGGATACTGAAGAAAAATCTCGTCGCCGGGGCGGATCACCACATTCTGCGTTGGATCTCCACGGGTCAGGCGGTCATAGTCCACCTCGATGATCCGGGTCGTGAATGCGGCTCGTGGAGTGACGGTTGTGGGCGGCTGCGTGGCGAACGAGTTGTGGTTGATCCGTGCCGCCTCTGCGGTCAGCGGAACTCCTGGAATGGACGGCAGAGTGGGGTCAGAACGGGTGGATGGCGACTCGGCAACCGCCTGGCCACGCAAGCGAACCCACTGCTGACTGTTGACATCAAAGATGAATGAATCGCCCTCGTTGGAGAGTTGAGTGATCGGGGCTCGTTGAGTCCCAGATTGTGTGTTGATCGACTGCGCATCGCCGATGGTGACTGGTTCGAGAGTGTCAATGTCGATCGACTGAGGAATTGGAATGTCGCGCACCGACCCGGGACTCGGCGCTGGCTCGGGTGTCGGCGCTGGCTCGGGTGTCGGCGCTGGCTCGGGTGTCGGCGCTGGCTCGGGTGTCGGCGCTGGCTCGGGTGTCGGCGCTGGCTCGGGTGTCGGCGCTGGCTCGGGTGTTGGCGCGCGAACCGGAGTCGGTGGCGATCCATCACTCAGTTTCTGGATCAGTGCCTCAATGTCGACCCCAGTGGATGGAGCGGCACCGCTGGGAGGAGTTGTGTTCTGCGACGCAGCCTTTGGAATCGTTGTGTCAGTCTTTGGTGCGTCGTCTGTCTGGGGTTGGGTCTCCACCGACATGGCGCGAACAATCAAGATTCGCTCGGTCACAACATCCGCACCACCGGCGAGCGCGATCGCCTGCGTCAACTTGAAGTTCGGCTTGTTGAGAGCAAAAACGCCTGCGTTTTGGATGGCCCCCTGGATCGTGAACTCGAAACTCCTGCCCTGTTCAATATCCACAGTGACAACTGGATTCTTGATGAACACTTCCAACTTCGAACGGATTGATTCGCGCAATTCTTCCAGTGTGAGACCAGCGGCTTTGACTTCATTGATGGTGGGAAGTCGGATGTAGCCGCCGGGGTCAACGCTTCGAACTGCTGCTTCGGTCCGTCCCTGCGAGATCAGTTCGTATATCTCAATCGCCAGAACATCCCCAGAGGCGACCCGATACTGCAAACTGTTTGGAATCAGATCTTGTGGCTCCGGAGGACCGGTGAGTCCCAGGGGCTCTTCTGGCGGCTCGATGACATCGATCCGCTCCAGCACCGGCATTGTTGTTGGCGTGTGCTCGTAGTACCCCGTCACACTTGGATTCATGTACGAATCGGTCTCGCAGCCGACAGTCACAGCAACTGTGGCGCATACGACGGTGAGATGCAGAACTGAATCGACTCTTTCAAACATCTTCAAAATTGGTCCATTCGTGGCGGAATGACGGAAGAGTAACGAGTTTCATTGATCAACACGACACTCCGATGGTCCAAGTTCGCCGCACAGACCAAATTGCGAATGAATGTCCGTTCACACTCCCACGAGTTCCTCCAACACCGCCATCCGAGCTGCGACTCCGTGTGTGACTTGCCGAAGGATTCTGCTTCTTTGTGGATCATCTGCAACACCATCGTCAATCTCGATTCCGCGGTTCATTGGTCCCGGATGCAGGATGATCACATGTGGCGCAAGGCAAGCAACGCGCTCTGCCGTCAGGCCAAACATCGCCCTGTAATCACTTGAAATCGCTCCTCCAGCGGCTCTCTCAAACTGCACTCGCAACATCATCACGGCATCGACCCCTTCGAGGGCACGATCCAGATTGCTCATCGTCGTAATTGACCCTGGACCTTCTGTAATTCGCTCGAAGGCCTTAGAGACCAGTGTTGGTGGCCCGACCAGTCGGACATGCGCGCCAAGAGTTGCAAGAGCATGCGTCGCCGATCGAGCGACGCGACTGTTGATGATGTCGCCGACGATGGCGATCGTGCGCCCCTCCACAGATCCAAACTCCTCCATCAGCGTCGAGACATCCAGGATCGCTTGCGTCGGATGCTCATGGCGACCATCTCCCGCATTGATCACCGGGCATTGCACACCCTCTGCCACCATTTTTGCTCCACCAGAAACGGCGCATCGCACCACGATTGCAGCGACTCCCATGCACTCGATGTTGCGGGCTGTGTCGACCAGCGATTCTCCCTTGCTCAAACTCGATCCTGCGGGAGTGAGATTGAAGACCTGCCCACCAAGCCGGTGCACGGCAGTCTCGAAACTGCAGCGAGTTCGGGTGGAGTCCTCGAAGAAAAGATTGGCGATGACACGACCGTTGAGTGCGGTGCGATTTGGCGAACGACCCTCGGCAACTGGGACATTTCGTCGCGTTGCCTCGATCAGTCGCAGGATCTCGTGGCGGGGAAGCCCCGCGATGGTGAGGAAGTCTGCCATAAATCAGCGGTGTGTGACCACAGGCGATAGTAAGTCAAGTGCTTGGGCGATGTTGCGAATGGGAATGATCCCGCCACCGTGGCGCTGCGAGGTGTCGCCTTGTGCGTCTGGAACAAGGATGGTTGTGCATCCACGGCGCATCGCCTCTGCCACGCGCTGGTCGAGTGATCGAATTGGGCGGATTTCGCCTGAAAGACCCACTTCTCCAAGCACCGCAGTCGCCGGCGGCAAGGCGCGCGAAAGATGTGCGCCAGCGATCGACAAGCAGACCGCCAGATCCGCAGATGGCTCCACGATCCGCAGACCGCCCGCGACGCTGGCGTAGATGTCTTGATCTGCCAAACGCAGTCCGCCGTGCTTTTCGAGGACGGCAATCATCATGGAGAGGCGACCCGCATCCATGCCACTCGCCTTGCGCTTGGCACTGCCAAGAAAACCCGCCACGGCGAGCGCTTGGATCTCGGCAAGCAGGACCCGACTGCCAGCCATCACAGGCACGACTGCGGTGCCGGGTCTCGGCTCGGTTGCGTTGGCAGCGGCGAGCGCCCCCTCGTCCACTTCACCGAGTCCCTCGCCGGTCATCTCGAAGAGCCCAATCTCGTGAGTCGATCCAAATCGATTCTTGGTCGCGCGCACGAGGCGGTAGGCGTGATGGCGATCCCCTTCAAATGAAAGGACGACATCGACGAGATGCTCGAGGAGTTTCGGTCCCGCAAGGTCCCCCTCCTTGGTGACATGACCGACGATGAAGACGACTGTTCCTGTGGACTTGGCGAACTGCACCAGTTCCAGACAGCAACGACGAAGTTGGGTCATCGACCCGGGGAGCGCATCCGCGTCGTGTCGATGCACCAACTGAATGCTGTCGACGGCGATCACAGATGCGTGCACCCGTCGCGCTTCGTTAGTGATTCGAGCAACAGAACTCTCGGCGAGGAGAAAGAGATTGGCATCACGTGTGGGTGATGGTGTGTCCTTGAGGATGCGCTCTGCGCGCAACTTGACTTGCTGCGCACTCTCTTCGCTGCTGGCGTACAGCACGCGCTCACCGCGCGCCGCCAGTGCCGCAAATGCCTGCAACAGAAGCGTTGATTTGCCGATTCCAGGATCCCCTCCCACCAGCACCGCGCTGCCGAGGACGACTCCACCTCCGAGTGTCCGATCGAATTCGCCGATCCCCGTTGGCAATCGCGGAACAGCCAGTGGCGTGATCTCCGCCATCGGGAGTGCCGTCGGAGCGACGCCATCGACACCCGCGCGACTCGACTCCGCTGCTTCGGCAGAGTCATCCGTCTGGAATGCCGCAACGGAATCCCAGGTTCCACACTCCAAGCAACGACCAGACCATCGTGGCGAGACCGCGCCACATTCGTTACAAAGAAAACTCGTCTTCACCTTGGGCACGCCCGAGATTCTAGGGGCGAAGGAGACGCATTCGGTCGAAATGGAAAAAGCGCAGGCGCCGGTCGAGTCGGAGTTCGGTCGGCGCCTGCATCAAACAGAAAGGTGATCGTCATGCGTCGCGCAACCGCGCCGCGCGTGAACTGTAATCGCAGGCAGTAAGATTGTGCAAGTTGGAGTCAGCGGGTGAGGTGTCGCATGCGCGAGACCCACAGACCGTATTCGAGTATCGAATGCCATCGCGCTCGGCGGGTGATCGTGGATGTTGGTGTGAGGTGCGAACCGCTCTTCCCAAATGCGGTTTCATCTCGCCACGACCAGTACTTTCCCCAGAGACGAAACCGAGTTGCCGCCGCCAACCGAGTCAGTGCGATCAGTGCGCGCAGCGTTTCGAGCGGTGAGAGTCGCACGGTCAATGGATCGAGATCGTGCCAGAACGAGTGTTCTGACTGGGATCTGGGATCGCGGCGTCACTCAACGCGATTGGATGGGTTGAAGCGGTCTGGACATCCTCGTCCAAGGTGGGCGAATAGCGGCTTCCAAAGAGTGGAATCCGGCGATTTGGGCTCGCTTGCCGAGGCATGAACGGATGCACGATCCAAATGATGCCGAGGCATGCAACGGAGGCGATCCACATGAAACGAGTTGCTCCGAAGTAGGTCATCGTTGCGGCGGCGGTGAGCGTGAGCAGCGCGACGGGAATCATTCCCTCCCAGGCGAGGCGCATGAGCTGATCGAAGCGGAATCGTGGCAGTGTCCAGCGAATCGCCATCGTGAAGGCGACCATGAGCGCCGTCTTGCCGAGCATGATTGCCATTTGCAGCAGGATGAGCGCGAAGCCGCCAACCATTGGCAGCTCGAAGTTCCACGAGGCTGGCGTGAGACCGCCGAGTGGATTGATGCTGAATCCGCCAAGGAAGAGCAGCGCGAAGAATGCGGACCCTGTGATGACATGGAAGTATTCGGCGAGGAAGAACATCGCGAATCGCATCGAGGAATACTCGGTGTGGAATCCGCCGACGAGTTCGCTCTCTGCTTCGGCCAGGTCAAAGGGTGCGCGGTTGGCTTCGGCGAGCATGCATGTATAGAAGAGGATCGCAACCAGCGGCTGCTGGATGATGTTCCAACTGTGGTGCTGCTGACTGGCGATGATGCTGTATGGATCGAGCGATCCTGCGACCAGAATGACACAGAGCAAGCAGAGACCCATGGGGATTTCATAGGAGATCATCTGCGCGCTGGCCCGAAGCCCTCCGAGGAATGAGAACTTGCTGCCGCTTGCCCACCCACCGAGCGAAACGCCGTACACGCCGAGGCTGGTGATGGCGATGACATAGATGACGCCGACATTGAGATTCGCGCCGGAGATCTTGACGAGCCCCCCATCCATGCCAAAGGTCGAGGACAAGAATGAGGTCACGAAGGATGGCAGTGTCGCGAGGTCGAGGATGCCCCCCCATGGAATGATGACGAATGCGGCCATTGCAGGGATGATCGCCAGCGCGGGACCGAGTGTGAAGAGCACCACATCCGCACCCTTGGGAGTGTGCTCCTCCTTCATGATGAACTTGAGGCCATCGGCGATGGGCTGCAGGAGTCCCTTTGGCCCCACGCGATTTGGGCCGACGCGATCCTGCATCCACGCACTGAGTTTTCGTTCGAGCATCACGCCATACGCGCAACCGCCGAGCAGGACATGAACCATGATCACGATGATGATCACATTGGCGATGATCTGCGGCATGCCACCCGTGATGGGGATGATCGCTGGAAGGGTCGCGAGCGTGTGCGCGGGAATCATGAGAGTCGAAGTCTAGCGTTCACACCACGCAGGGGGCGCAGGCTGGTGGTTGCGGCGCGGCGGCTGGTCGGGCGAGATGCGGAAAGTAATCCTGAATCGCTGCGACATCCCACGCTCCTGCTTGGAGCGCCGTGATTGCCAGCACTGCGGCGCGAGCGCCTGCGACGGTTGTCATGATTGGCGTACCAGACCGCACGGATCCGGCGCGAATACGACCCTCGTCCGTGTGCGCACCTTTGCGCGTTGGCGTATTGATGATGAGCGCGATCTCGCCGGATCGCACGAGGTCGAGAATGTTGGGCCGTTGACCCTCGGCGATCTTTGGAACAAGTTGTGAGACGACTCCCTGCGTGGCCAGCAGTTCGTGGGTGCCTCGGGTGCAGACCAGTGTGAATCCGATGGCGATGAGACTTTTTGCAATCTCGATGGATGCGCGCTTGTCTGATTCGCGCACCGAGAGAAAGACCTTTCCGCTCGTGGGAAGCTTGACTCCCGCGGCCATCTGCGCCTTGGCGAAGGCGATTGGAAGTGAGCGATCTGCACCCATGACCTCACCGGTGGAGCGCATCTCGGGGCCGAGCACGATGTCGACGCCGGGGAACTTTGCGAATGGAAAGACGGATTCTTTCACCGAGAAGAATCCGGTGTCGGGAGTTTCTTGAACCTTGAGTTGATCGAGCGACGCGCCCATCATGACCTTGGCGGCGATGCGGGCCCACGAAACACCCTTGGCCTTGCTGACGAAAGGTGCGGTGCGCGAGGCGCGCGGATTGACCTCGAGGATGTAGAGCACATCGTCCTTGCAGGCCATCTGGATATTCATGAGTCCGCGCACCCGCAGTCGCTTGGCGAGTGCGCGCGCTTGGGTGCGCACGCGATCCACCATCGCCTTGCTGAGTGAGTAGGGTGGAATGGTGCAGGTGGAATCACCCGAGTGGATGCCCGCCTCTTCGATGTGTTCCATCACGCCGCAGACGACGGCACGCGAGGTGCACGGCGGAAGCGTGATCGCCGCCGAACGACTCTCCTCGTTGGGGATGAAGTCGGCGACCACATCAACATCGATCTCAATTGCATCGGAGAGAAAGCGGTCGATGAGAATGGGTCGATGGGCAAGTTCGCTGGCATCGACTGCTTCGCTCATGTATCGACGCAAACTCGTTTCGTCGAAGCAGGTTTCCATGCCGCGCCCTCCGAGAACATACGAGGGACGAACCAGCACGGGATAACCGATCCGCGCGGCGATGGCGATTGCGTCGTCAAGACTTCGGGCGATGCCACTCGCCGGCTGATTGAGACTAAGTTCGTCGAGCATGGCTTTGAATCGGTCACGATCCTCGGCCAAGTCGATCGAGTCGATGCCGGTGCCAATGAGCGGAACCCCCGCGGCGTGCAGCCCGTGGGCGAGATTGAGTGGAGTTTGCCCACCAAATTGCACGATCACGCCAGCGACGCCGCCGGCGCGATCTTTCACATCGACACCGCCGCCGTTGAGTCGCTCGATGACATTGAGCACATCTTCGAGGGTGAGGGGTTCAAAGAAGAGCAGGTCGCTGGTGTCGTAGTCGGTTGAAACAGTCTCAGGATTCGAGTTGATCATCACACTCTCGAAGTTCATGTCCTCGCAGGCGAATGCGGCTTGGCAGCAGCAGTAATCGAACTCGATCCCCTGCCCGATTCGATTGGGACCGCCACCGAGAATGATGATCTTGGGTCGCGGCGAGATTCGGATTTCGTCTTCGAC
>SIAP01000050.1 GCA_009691725.1 Phycisphaerales bacterium | reverse complement strand
CCGCAACCACTGGAGCTATCGCCACGACAGGAGTTGCTGCAACAACTGCTGCAACTTTAGTGCTCGATCCGACGCTACTCACGACGAGATCAGCGTCGACTGCTGGCGAACTTGCATTCGTGAAAACTGGAACCGGGTTTAACACCGTGACGTCCTTCGTCGCACTCGGTAAAGGTCGCGCTATTGTTGTGATCGGCGGAATAATTTCCGTTTGACATTCGTCGATCACCGCGACCACGGTTGGCTCGTGTTTCTGAACGATTGGATCAACGACGCTTTGTTCCGCACTATTCGTATTGGGAAGTTTCGGTGATGGTTCCACAGTAGCGCTTGGAGCACACTTCGACACGATCGACGTCGTCCCAGTAACGACCACTGTTTCAGCCTGCGCAATTGCTGGTGTTGGATGAATGATTGGCGTCGGCCTATCAAGCCAACAAGATGCCATCCACACTGTTGCAAATGCTCCAAGACCTGACGCTGTTCCGACGATAATTGGTTTCATAATTAGTTTCTCCGTTCAACACGATCAATTGCGAATTCGAGTCCTGTACGTTCAGAAATCAGAGTTCCGTAGCAAGCGGCCACTTGTTGGCGTTGAAGACCCGCACGTTTCGCAGCGGCGACCATGGCTTTTTCGATACGCCGCTCGAGTCCCACTGGAATAATGACGGCCAAGTGTTCGGTTGAATCACACACACTGCGCGGAATTGAAAACCCTGGGATATGGTCGACAACACGAACTCTGTTCGAGTATGTCGACAGATCGCTTGGAATACTGGTTCGCTGCCAATTGCCGCTGGTTCCATCGATCCCCCCGACAATCTTGAGTTCAGCATCCACGATGACGAGCACCATGCGTCCCATGTCCATAGTTCGAAGCGCCTGCGATGCCTCGCCCCATGCGATCCGTGCCACAGGATCTTGCGGTGGCTCGAACGATCCTTGTCGTAGCACGCCACGATCCGCGAGAACTCCAGACGATGGCCGATGTGTTGCAGAGTTCGGGGGCGCAGTCATTCCAACTGAATCGTTGGTGCCAACGTCCTGTGTCGAAGGTGTTGCGAATTGTTGGACGGGTTGCGCCTGCGTTACTGGTTGAACTTGAAGTTGTGACCGCAGAGGAAGTTGCTGTGGAGGATTGGATTTCATCGCCACTGGTGCGGGCGCGATAGGGTGAAGGCTTCGAGTTGTCCGATGTCTCGAAGACAGACTTGGAATTACGAATCGAGAAGCGGGCTCCTCTACTGGCGCTGGTGCACTCTGCGCAAATGGAGCTTGCGTCGTTACTGTTTCCACTGCAGGCGGATGATCAATACGCACCGCACTTCGCGGCGCTGGCGCCAATGGCCGTGTGGGTTTGCGTACGGGAAGCACGGGCTCCACAACGCTTTCTGCAATTAATGCCGGCTCGATGGCTGGCTGAACTGAAACCGCAGGACTAAATAATTGAGCGGGCTGCGATGCCAGCGGCGGAGGTGGAGCCTGACGCACAGGCGTTACAGTTGGCGCGGGCACTGTCGTTGGAATTGGTGCTGGCTCAGGCGCTGCAACAACTTTAAGGACTGCAGGCATTTCTGGAGCTGGCGCAGGTTCAAGCACAACTTCAGGTTCCATTGCGGGTTGAGGTTCAGGCGCAGGTTCGGGCTTTGGTTCCGCTGTGACTTCGGGTTTCAACTCGGGCTTTGGTTCGGGCTTTGGTTCCGCTGTGACTTCGGGTTTCAACTCGGGCTTTGGTTCGGGCTTTGGTTCAGATTTCGCTTCCGGTTCTGGCTCAGTCTTGACTTCCAACTTTCGCGCTGGTTCTGCATTCGCCGTTACAACCTTTTCCGCTTCGAGTTCGCGCACAGAAACTGACTCTGATTGCTTCGGCACGACAGGCGCTGTTCGATTCGTAATCGCAGACCAAAGAAAGATCGTATGCAACCCGACCGAAAGCAAGAGACCGGCAATGAAGATGCGCTTGTTCACGTAGCGCCTGCTTCCTTCGATGGACGAACACCCAATTCCACTTCTCGTCCACTACGACGAAGAATCGTCCATACTTCCATTACTCGATGATGAGCGACTTCGACATTTTCTGGGACAACAACCAGCTGCGCCGAAGGATCAACCCTCCCAAGAAGGCTTTGAACATCGATAAATTTTTCCCCTTCCACACCCATCCATTTCTCCGCAATCACGACTACTTGTATCCGATGAGCTGTAATCGATCCCGATTGAGCCGCATCGGCAACCGCGGGATTTGCCTTGAGGCCCTTCAACGAAATCGACTGGGTGAGCACCAGCGTCAGGGCGCACAACATAATAAAAACAAGATCAACAAAGCTTCGGTAAATCATGACGCTACAGCTACCTTTTCAGTTTCAATTCGCATATCAAGTGCGTAATTTGCCACCGTTGCAACAAGTGCGATCAGCAATCCAGCGACTGACGTGATGGCCGCAACGCCAAGCCCCTTGAGCGCATTTTCGCCGGCGCCTGCACCTCCCATGACGCTGAAACAATCAATGATTCCCTGCATCGTTCCCAAGAGTCCGAGTGCAGGAGCGACCTCCACGAAAAACGGCAGGATGCGCTTGTGAAGCGTGCGATCTTGCGTGTTTGGCCGCCAGCGCTCGCTCGACGTGACGACTACTCGCTCAAAGAGGAAGGCGAGTAGCGCCACCGAACAAGCCGCTAGCGGCCACATGTACGAACCACCGAGTCGGAAAAAATCACTGACGTAGTCGAACATTTTTATCTCGCCAAGAAAGCGCTATAGTCGATCGAACCGAGCATTTGAATGCATCGGTCATGAAGAACGCGGTCCGTTCGGTCTTTACCGTCTTGGAATGCGCCCTGGATCTTTTTAGTGACGATTGAAGATTCATCCATGTCGTCCACTCCAGGGATGGGCGGTGGCGAGATCAACATATTCCACCGCACAGACATCGTCTCTAACCGGAGTTGAAGCAGATCAATTTGATCCTGCATGTCCACTTGTTCGGCATGCATGGCGAGTGGCTCTTTGCCCGCGGCGACAGCGTCAGCTGCTTTCGCGTCAACAACAGCCAGTTCCCTTATCAAGCGGTCCCGCTTGACAATGTTTTGCCGAAACTCCGACTTGACTTCGCGCGGAGCCTCGGCCCCGAACGATGATGCAGTGATGAAACTAACTGCGGTGATGGTGAGAATTGATTTGAGATGATTCATAGTATTAATTCCTTTCCGGCACATTAATGTGCCACACGGTCGATACGGGATTGAAGTTCTTCATCAACAGAAGTCGGAGCGATGATGCCACCTGATTCGGATTCGGTCGACTGCATAGAGTCAACACGGGTCTCGAGATCGATCATGCTGGACTCCAAAGTTCCTTCCATAGACTTTGAGAAAAGTTCCATTTGATCTTGCAGGGTGCGCATTCCATCCACAAAGCCATCGAGGCCACCGCCTTCGACGGAGCCGAGCAACGAATCAACTCCCTCGATGGTTTGCATTAACCCGAGATAGTCCTGCAGCTGCGTTGCAGTTCCGTCGAGTTGCGCGAAGAGCGCCTCGGAACCCATCAACACCTGCTGATGAGCAACTGAAGCTTGTTCAAGCACCTTGAGCACACCAAACCAAATTTTGCGTTGATCAGGCGTCATGCTGAGCGATGCCGAACGAACCTTCGACAGTGTTCTCATCGTGCGATAATGAGCAACGAGTTTCTTCTTGCGCATTGGATCCTTGGTCGTTGCAATACGCGACGCAATTTGGTCAAGCATCTGCGAAGACTGAGCCGTTGCCTTACCGGCAGATGTCGCAGGATCGCTGGCAGTCAGGCTTGATGCGAGGCGTGAGCGAACCGTGGCGATTTGCTCGTTAAGGTAAAACTGCGCTTCCCAGAGCGGATTGATGACCGTGTCGCGTGCACCCAAAACTCCATCAATTGCCTGAACGCTCATCGCAACAGCTTCGGGGTTGCGACCTTGTTCGGTGAGAACAATCGCATCATCGATTTGGCTGACGAAACGCGGGAAATTCGTATCGATTTCCCCAGCGAGCGGCTGAACGGAATTGCGCAGAGTTTGCACAACTTCGCCGAAGTCATAGTCGCCAATCACTCCTCGAGTGCCTTGGGATGTCGTCGATGCGCTTGGTGGCGCGAACGACAATTGGGGAGCTGCAGCGGACATTGCGGTCGGTGCACTCAGGCGTCGAGGGGCCATAGCGACTGATGGCGCCGATGAGACCGCTGATGCTGCGATTGTTGTTGGAACGAGAAGGTCGTATTGACCCTCAGCCCCTGCTTGTGCGAGTGCGTGAGACGATAAAAAGAGAGTGATTGGGATTGAGATAATAAATTTTTTCATTTCGAGTTTCCGTTGTTGGAGTTATTTACTGATTGTGACACCCAGATAGGTCTGGTTTGCCGCGAGAACACGTTTCAATTCAGGAGAATTAGTTTCTGACCAAGCAGACCCCGCCTTCGCGCGGTCACCTTGGCAATATGCATTCGCACCCGAGACGAGCGATTCGAGGTCAGCGATCTTTTCACGCTGCGAATCATTGTCGGCATTTGCGGATGCCGTTCGAAGCGTTGCTGTTGCACCATCGAAATCTCCGCTGCGGAGATTCGACACT
Source organism: Phycisphaerales bacterium (assembly GCA_009691725.1). GTDB lineage: Bacteria > Planctomycetota > Phycisphaerae > Phycisphaerales > SM1A02 > F1-60-MAGs104. Next base: position 1,294 of record SIAP01000050.1, on the reverse strand, counting down.
GTGGATTTCATCGCCGTGTCGTAGGTTGTGAGTCGATCAGCAGAAGAGCAACCAACGCCTGCGACACTCATTAGAGTGCCGAACATTACTGCGCCGAGAGTGAGCCATGTCAGTCGTAACCGCATTGTGAATCTTTCTTGTAGAGCGTCCGATCCTCGAGCAGGCACGACCACTAGGCCGGCCATCACGATGAGGACGTGCACAGACATCAGAATTGCAGATTGCGGAACAATTTTTTATGCGCTTGATGCGCCACAATGGAAAATTCTCGATATCGAGCAATGACCCGAGAGAAAGAAAGCTTTGCAAGCCAAATTCTTTGAGATACAAGACCTCAGCGCTTTGGCGCAGGCCACTGCAAGAGACCCGCGCGAGTCCAACCCACCAATCCAGGAAGTGGTTTGGCATCCGCCAAAAGGCAATCGATCGCCTGCTTTGGCTGGAGACTTGGGTTGTTGATGAATAACTGAGCAACTGCACCACTGGCAAGCGCGCATGCATAGGAAGTTCCACTCCCCAGACCAACTTGCCCGCCACCATCTGATGATGCCATCCAAGACCCCGGTGCAACGAGGTCTACCGAATGTAAACCGTATGCACTGCCTTCGCCCATCCAAGATGCAAGTTTTCCATCAACGCCGACTGCTCCAACACAAAGGATGTTGGGACGATCCAAACAGGATGGATAGAGCGGTCGCTCATCGAGATTCTGGCGCATATTCCCAGCCGCACACACGATGACCACACCCGCTTTATCAAGTTCGTCCCAAATCGGATCACTTGAAAAACGTCGTAGTTCCTCACCTTCAAGCATTACCGACAGACTGAGATTGATGACTTTGCACCCAGAATCCAACGCAGCGCGGAGTGCTACAAGCAATTCGGCAGCTCCACCATGATCGGCGCGATACTCCGGAGCGCCCATCGCCGTCGTGATGCGAATCGGAACAATGACGGCTCCTGGCAAGACCGACGGTAGCCACGGCGCTTCGCCTGCGATGAGTGAGGACACACGATTACCGTGCCTATAAAGCACTGGACCATTTCGGCGAATTTCGTTGCGTAATTCTCCACGAGTGGCCGGTGACATTTCTCGAAATGCGTTCGTCAAAATCGGATCATCTGGATCAAAGTCCGCGTCAATCACCGCAATTCGAATGTCGGGCTTTTTACTGACTGCGGTTCTTGTCCAACCGATATCGAAGCGTGGCTGAAAAGGACTTTCCAAAGGCCAACGTAAATTTGCGATTTCATTCGCTGATGGCGATCGAGAAACGTCGAGCACCGCATGCAG
>SIAP01000006.1 GCA_009691725.1 Phycisphaerales bacterium | reverse complement strand
GCCGCGATCGTGGTCGACAGTTTTCCGCCCAATCAGCGTGGCAGAGCCATGGCGACCTACGCGGGAATCTCGCTGCTCTTCTTGGCAGCGGGACCACTCATCGGCGGCGCACTGGTGCAGTATGCGTCGTGGGAGTGGTGCTTCTGGCTGAATGTTCCGGTGGCGTGTGGTGCGGTGGCGTTGACGATTGCGCTGCGACTCAACGTGCCACGCGGCGCTCCGCGAACAACGGATGGGTGGTCAGCGATCGCACTCGTGGGCGGCATCCCACTTCTCATCGTGGGTCTGCAGGACATCGGCTTGCGCGGATGGAACGATGGCGATGCGTGGCTGCCTGCAACCTGTGGTGTCGCACTCGTCACCTTCTTTTGTCTGCGACAAGTGCGGCTTTCGCAACCACTCATCGACCTGCGATTGCTTGCTGACCGCGGGCTCTTTGGAGACGCGCTCGTGCTCTTCTTCCTCCAGGCGATCAATGTTGGACAGGCGATCTACGGATCGATGTATCTGCAAACCGTGCTCGGTTTCACGCCACTGCAGGCGGGGATCGCATCACTGCCACTGCTTGCGCCGGTGTTGATCGTCGTGCATTTCGCTGGTCGACTCTATGACCGGCGTGGACCGCGGCCACCACTTCTCGTGGGACTCTGCTTCGTGTGTGCGGGCACGATCGTGCAAACCATCGGTGTGCACCTGCTCAACTATCCCATCATGGCGACTGGGATGACGCTTCTGGGAATCGGTTGCGGGATGGCGATGAGTCCGGCAAACGCCGATGCTCTGGGACGCGTGTCGCCGCAGCAGCGCGGCGAGGCAAGCGGCATCGTGCAGACGATGCGACAGATGGGCTCGACCCTGGGAATTGCCGCCATGGTGATGGTGATGCACCGCGCGACACAGGAACAGGATCTGTCGCCGCGCGCATACACGCTGGGATTCTCGTTGCATATCGCGCTGGCGATCACGGCGCTGCTCTGCGCCTGGCGGTTTGTGAGCCCGCGCGCTGATCATGTCAATTGCGCGGACGGAGCCCATCACGGGCCTTCTGTGCGCACATGATCGCTACTCGCAGACCGCGACCACCTGCTTGTGCATGACGCCAAGCCGGATGTCCTTGCCTGCGAAGGACTGATGGCGCGGATTTGCCTCGAAGACTTTGATGCGATGACCTTGCACAACCACCGCATGCTGCGCCGTTGACCCGAGGTAGGTTGACTCCACACACTGTCCCAGCATGAGCAGGCTGGTGCTCGCTGTGTTGACCGCATCATGTGTTTCAATCACGCGCAGCGACTCGGGACGAATGGAGAGCGTCACGTCGCTGCCGTCCGTCTTGGACTCTGGCACGATTGCACGCAGTGTGCCGATGGGTGTCTCGACCGAAACTGTGCCATCCGCCCCGCGCGCACCAACCACCTTGCCGTGCACGAAGTTCGTCTCGCCGATGAATTCCGCCACGAATCGCGTGCGCGGTCGGTCATACACATCGCGTGGAGTTCCCAGTTGTTCGATGCGTCCGCCGCGCATGACTGCGATCTGATCGGCAAGAGACAGCGCCTCGTGCTGATCGTGCGTCACATAGAGCATCGTGATCTTGAGTTCGTTCGAGATGCGGCGAATCTCGGCACGCATCTCGAGTCGCAACTTGGCATCGAGATTCGAGAGCGGCTCGTCGAGCAGCAGCAGGTCTGGGCGAAAGGCGATCGCACGCGCGAGCGCCACGCGTTGCTGTTGTCCTCCAGACAACTGATTTGGCAGTCGATTGGCATACTCGCTCATGCGAACGAGATCGAGAGATTCGCCGATGCGCTGCTTCTTGTCGCTGGTAGACATCTTGCGCACATCCAGACCGAACCCGACATTCTGCGCCACACTCATGTGCGGCCACAGCGCATAATTCTGGAAGACCATTCCCGCATTGCGTTTCTCTGGTGGAAGTTTGGAGACATCGCGCGAGCCAAAGAGGATCGTCCCACGGGTGGGTTTGACGAATCCCGCAACCATCCGCAAGATGGTGGTTTTGCCGCATCCAGACGACCCCAAGAGAAAGAAGAGAGATCCAGTTGGAATATCGATGCTGACATCTTCAACTGCGACGGTCTGATCGAACTCCTTGCGCAGATTGACGAGTCGCAGATTGGTCACATCGAAAGCATAGCGGTCGCGATTACACTTTCGGCATCTTGAAGAATCCGCTTGACCATCTTCGCGATCTTCAAAAATGGAGGGGCGCATCTGCGCGTCCACGCAGTACGCAGGTGCCAAGCAGTTCCATCGGAGGTGATGTCTCACGCTTTCGCCACGTGCTCGATCGACGCGTCGCGCGCTTCGGGAATGCGGCGGAGGTGTGGGATCGACTGATTCCACAGACGATTCGAGATGACACGCGGCTCTCGGGGCTATCAGGAGGTGTGCTGACCGTCGTCACTGGATCCGCCGCAACAAGTTTCACGCTCGATCGATTGCTCCGAAGTGGCGTCGACCATCAAATCATGACCGGCACGGATGGCAAGATCACGCGCATTCGCCTGCGCGTGGGCAGAGTGAGCGAGTAGCCCGCCGACTTCGCTGCCGCCACAGTTCACTGCGTGTCATGCGTCGGTGTTGCTCGGTTCGCGGGCGCAGGCACAACCCACTCCGCAATCACTTCGTTCGCTCGCGAGTGCCCACCTGTGGCGGAAGAGCGCGCACGACTCCTTGACGATCAACACAAGCCAGCGTCGTCTCCGCGACGGCGAGTTCGTCCGCGCCACACCACAATCGGTACGTGTGTTCGATCTTCACATGCCCCATATCCGCCAGCGTCGTCTCGAGCGTGAGGACTTCGTCATATCGGGCTGGCTTGCGATATCGAATGTTGAGTCTGGTCACGACGAGGAAGATTCCAGCGGCTTCGAGTGATGCGTAATTGGTGCTAGCCGTGCGAAGCAATTCGGTGCGCCCCATTTCCAACCAGATGGGATAGACCGCATGATGAACAACTCCCATCGGGTCGCATTCACAGTAACGCACACGGATGTCGAGACGATGCACATGCGGCATCGCATCGTTATAGCGCAGAATGACGGGCGCCACCGCCTGCGTGCATCGACCGGTCCAATCACTTGCCAATACAGAAGCGTGCGAAGAGTGCGCCAAGCACATCGTCTGGCGTGCGATGGCCAGCAACAATTCCGAGTGCGTCGAGCGCGTCGCGCAGGTCGCTTGCGATGAGTTCTGCTGGTTCTGCAGCGCGCCTTCCACTGCGGACGCATGCGTCAACGCTCGCTGCAACCCGACAGATCGCTTGGTGTGCGTGCGCGAGAGCCGCACGATGATGCGAGAGCACGATCGGCGCACACTGCGTGGAAGAGGATGAACTCTGGTCAATCGCATGAGCGATTGCTTTGCGGAGTGCCTCAATCCCCTCGCCGCTCTGCGCACTTGTGATCACGCCACCCTGCGCCTTCGCCTCGTGGCGCGCAGCCGAGTCAGCGCAGTCTGCTTTTGTCCACACGGTGAGCATCGCGCTGCCACCGTAAGCATGCGCGCCACTCGTGAGCGGCACGCAGTGCAACTGGAGTGTCGCTGCATCGAAGGCGTGGCGCGCAAGTTCCTGCATCTCTTCTTCGAGCGCGTGCGTGGGGTCTGCGATCCCCGGCAGATCCATGATGAGTGCCTCGCGACCTCGGTGCAATGTCACCGTCTCGACGATTGCATCGCGAGTGGATCCTGCAGTGGGCGATGCGACGACACGTTCCCGTCCAATCAGTGCATTGAAGAGACTCGACTTGCCTGCATTGGTCGCCCCGCGAAGTGCGATGACAGGGAGCGCGCGCAGCGATTCTTCGGGGGCAGCACGGTCGACTGCTGCTGCGATGGCAGACTGAATCTCGCCGAGCGATTGCGCGAGTTCCGCACTGGTGATTGCGACGACATCTTCTTGATCGCTGAAGTCGATCCCAGCCTCGACCAGCGCGAGTAACCCAGTGACCTCCTCTGCGGCATCGTGCGCAATCTGGCTGACTCGGCTCGATCTCAATTGTCGCGCCGCATCGAGTTGGGTGTCGGACTCTGCAGCGATGGAGAGCGCGATTGACTCCGCCTGCGCGATGTCGATCTTGCCGTTGAGATATGCCCGCGCACTGAACTCGCCGGGTGTTGCTCGCCGTGCGTGCATCGACCCCAGCGACGGATCGCAGATCGCATCAATGATGGCGGCGAGGAGCGCTGGCTGACCAGCCACGAGCAATTCCACCGTGTCTTGTCCTGTAAAACTGTTGGGACCAACCATCGCCAACGCGAGCACAGGAATCTCGACAGACTCCCCTGCGATCTTCACACGAATCCGCACCATCTGCACCAAGCGCCGCGCGACGATGGAGCCACAGGAGGCTCGCGGCGAGATCCGCTGATTCGCAATGTCGAACGTCCCGTCGCCACTGATGCGCACGATGCCGCGCGCCGACGATCCAGGGCCAGAAGAAATCGCCACGATTGCATCCGTGGCGGAGGCAGTCTCCTCCCAACTGCGAGTCGACTGACCCGGCGACCCACTCACGATCGATCTTTGAACTTCTTCGTTGACTGGCGCTTCTCTTTTGCCCTCTCCATCGCGCGTGCGTAGAGTCGTCCGATTGCATCGCGAGTCTTTGACTTCTTGGTCACGATGGGCTGTCCCGCCGTCGCCTTGATGTGTGCGCGCACGAGCTTGCTCTCCCAGATTCCCACCAGCGTCGATGTCATGATGTACAGGGTGAGTCCCGACGGCGCCGCGTAAAGCATGATCGGAAACATCACAACCGTCATGATCCGCATCATCTTCTGCTGCTGCTCCTGCTCCGGAGTCATCTGCGTCGTGGATGGTGGCGCCATGTACTTCTGCTGCACAAAGAAGACTGCACCCATCAAGAGCGGCAGAAGATTGACGGAAGTGAGCTTAAAGATGTAGAGATTGATCGATATGCCCAGTGGAATGAACTGATCCTGGGCACTGAGGTCGCTGAGGAAACTCCACCCTCCCATCGTCTGAAACACGCCAAAGAATGCTGGCTGTTGGCGCAGTTCAAATGCGAGATAGAGCACTGCGTACAGGGCCATCCAGATCGGCATCTGCAAGAAGGTTGGTAGGAATCCGCCGATGCACCCCATCGGGTTGATCCCCTTCTCTTTGTAGAGGCGCATCTGCTCTTGCTGCATCCGCTTTGGGTCATCCTGGTAGCGCTTCTTGAGCGCTTCGAGTTCCGGCTTCATCTCCCCGAGCCCACGCGTGACGCGTTGCATCTGAATCTGCGACTTCTTGCTGATGGGATGCAGAATCAGCCGCACGACGAGGACGAGCACGATGATCGAGACACCCCAATCAAACACCAGATAGTCATGCAGGAAATCGAGAAAAATCACCATCAGATTCGCAAGCCACGCAAATGTGCACCATGAGCAGCATCCTCCCATCGAGTAGACGATGAGGCCCGACATTTCCAGCAGGCTGTATGGCGTGTCACGCGTGAGAATTGCTCGATCGAGCGGTCCTGCGTACACGCTGAGTGAAAAATCGATTGAGGCTCCAGGAGCGATGGTTCGCTGCGGCGAATGCAACTCACTAAAGATTGTCGGCGCGCCTGATGGATCTGCCGCGCTGGGATCACCGAGCGCCGCACGAATAAACTCGATGGTGGGCGAAAGCGACTTACTCGGCGCGGATCCCACCGACGGGGTCATCGGCGCATGGACCGCCACCGCAAAGTATCGATTCGTTGTGCCAAACCAACTGAGCCGCTGGTCTTGCTCTTTCTGTTCTGCGGTCGGCCAGACATCAAATTTCCCTGCGGTCACACTCTCCACCACCGCTGCCCGTTCGAGCATGGCGTCGTGAGTAATCACAGATGCCTGCGCCGGGTCGCGCCGATCGTTCATGAGATACCCAAACTGCAAACGACGAATGTCCATCATGTCGCTCGCACTATTTGCGAGGTCGCTCGGCCCGTACTGCACGATTCGCACGCGGTGCGCAGAGGACGAAACATTGTCGACGGTCTGAGAGAGCGCGATGTCGTATCCCGCCCCCGCTTGAGCGGCGACATTGAAGACTCGGTGCACACGCAGGACGGGCGTTCCAGATTCGTCTGCAACAATCGTTTCAAAGTGACCCGGCGCGATTTCTGACCACACCTTTGCGAAGAGTGTCACAAGTTGCCCATCGACTTCGATGGAGTGCGCCGCAAGCATCGGCACTGCGAACCTCGACAGTGTGGCCACTGGCGCAAGTTGGTAGCGACCCGCATCGGCGGGCATTGGCGGAATAGTGGACGCGCCCGATGCAACCGCTGCAGCGTGACGCCGCGCAGCCTGTCGATCCGCTGCGTTGATCCAGAATTCGCTGAAGACGATGCGATTGATGCCTGCACTCGAGGCGGAGAATTCGATCTCGAAACGATCCTTCAATGGATTGAGCGAACCGAGATTCGTCGGCGTTGTGATTGGCTCGGTCGATGGCCGCGCGAGAAGTTTCGTTCCAGCAAGAGTGACGGTCGCAGGCAGTGCCGTGATCTGTGTCTGCGTGGCTGGCGATGCGACTGCGGCTGGCACCGCCGGTGTCGTCGCTTCGGCAGTCGTCGCCGGTGTCGTCGCCAGTGTCGTCGCCAGTGTCGTCGCCAGTGTCGTCGCCAGTGTCGTCGCCGGTGTCGTCGCTTCGGCAGTCGGCGCCGCCGCTGGCGTTGGCGACTTGCGCTGCTGTCCCTTCCCCTGCACCACCACCAGCACAATGCCGATGGCAAACGAGATGATCGCCAATGTGATCAGAAGCCGCTTCGTACCTTGACTCATTTCACGCTTCACGCATCACCTCGAAGGAATTTCAGCGACCCTGCAAGAGGCGCTCACCGAGCCAATCATTGAGATCATCAATCGCCTTGATCTTCTCGACCGTGCAATTGATGTCGTACTCCAACCGAATGAACTCGACCGACTGCGGTTCAAAGTTCTCACCCGTCTCCAAGATCGCATACGACGCGCGCGGATCAAGATCGCGCGGCTGACCAACGGATCCTGGATTCACGATTGCCGACTCTTGCGCAGCGAACTTGTAGAGGCCATCGGTCATCTCCGCGGCTGGGAGAAAGTCTGGATCGTCGGTGAACACACCAGGAACATGGGTGTGACCAACCAGACACACGCGTGATGGCTTGATGCGCGCGAAGATGTCGCGGAGTTTCTTGCTGCTATTGAGTGGATCTTCTGGAAAGATGTACTCGTTGATCGGTCGTCGAGGCGAACCATGGACGCACAGGAATGGACCAAAGACCACGCGCACCCGCAATTGCCCCAGAAAGTCCCATCGACGCACCGCTTCGTCGCGGTCGTAGGACGTTGGCTCGGTCGCCCCGTTCTCGCTCTTTGGCGACTCCAACTGCCGGCGCGTCCAGTATGCCGCAGCCTCTGCAGACGAATTGAAGTTGGTCGGTTCGTAGAGGACGCCAAAGTCGTGGTTTCCCATCAAGCTCCACTCGCAGCGCTTTGCCACAAGATCGACGCATTCCTTTGGATCTGGACCATATCCGACGATGTCCCCGAGGCACAGAATGCGATCAACCTTGCGCTGATCGATGTCAGCGAGCACAACTTCGAGTGCCGCGAGATTCGAATGGATGTCGCTGATGAGTGCGGTTCGCATGGTGTGCCGCACGATCCACCGTGGGGGGTGGAATACTAGCAAACCCCTCCAAACAGATCGCTAGAATCCCTCCCCCTATGGCTGACAGCAAGCACTACGACCTCATCGTGATCGGGAGCGGACCAGGCGGATATGTCGGCGCAATTCGCGCCGCGCAAATGGGGATGAGAGTCTGCTGCATCGAGCGCGACAAGTTGGGTGGTGTCTGTTTGAATTGGGGATGCATTCCCACCAAGGCACTTCTGCATAATGCCGAGCTCTACATGGAAGCGATTCGCCACGGTGCGAACTGGGGAATCGACATCAAGCCAGAACATGTGAAGGTGGATTGGTCCAAGGTTGTGGGACGAAGTCGTGCAATCACCGGCACGCTCAACAGTGGGATCGGTTTTCTCTTCAAGAAAAACAAGATCGATCATGTCGTCGGTCACGCGAAGATCGTTGCTGGGAAGACTGCCGCTGGACCCTGCAAGGTTGAGGTCCGCAAGGCCAGCGGTACTTATTACAAGGGCGTCGGTGAGGGCGAGACGCAGGTGCTCAGCGCAGATCGCGTGATGATCGCAACAGGTGCCGCTCCAAAGCAACTTCCATTCGCTCCATGCGATGGCACGACGATCATCTCAAGTTACGAAGCGATGAACTTGCCTGCGCGACCAGCGTCGATGCTCGTCATCGGCTCTGGCGCAATCGGTATGGAGTTCGCATACTTCTATAACGCATTCGGGACGAAGGTGACCGTGGTTGAGATGGTCGATCGAATCCTGCCGATCGAAGATGACGACATCTCTGCGGCTGCACTCAAGACCTTCACTGCGCAGGGAATTGAGTTTCGCGTGGGGACAAGCGTCAAGGCGATCGAGAAGCATGCCAAGGGCGCGAAAGTCACGCTCTACGACATGAAGGACAACACGAAGACCCAGACGATCGACATCGAAGTGGTCCTCGTCGCAGTGGGAGTCGCCGCACGATTCGACGGTTTGTTCGATGCGTCACTGGGCATTCGCATCTGTGACTCTGGTCCGGCGAAGGGACACATTTGGACGGACTACCGCGAGAACTCTGCACCGACCTATCAGACGACTGTCGCGGGTATCTACGCCATCGGTGATGTCGTTGGTCCGCCGTGGCTCGCGCATGTCTCAAGCGAAGAGGCGGTGGCGTGTGTTGAGCGAATGCAGGGACACCACACGCTTGGCGTCGATTACGGGTCGATCCCAGGATGCACCTATTGCAATCCACAAGTCGCATCGATTGGGATGACCGAGCGCGAAGTGAAGGCCAAGGGGTTGAAGTACAAAGTTGGCAAGTACCCGCTGAAGAGTCATGGAAAGGCGATTGCCGTCGGCGCGACCGACGGACTCGTCAAGATCATGACGAGCGATCCATACGGTGAGATTCTTGGAGCGCACATCTTTGGCGAAGACGCCAGCGAACTGATCGGCGAACTCGGGCTCGCCAAGCGACTCGAGGCGACCGCCGAGGACATCATCTCAACCGTGCATGCGCATCCGACGATGCATGAGGCGATCCACGAAGCCGCGCTAGCGACTGAGGGTCGAGTCATTCACGGCTGATCCAAAAAAGGTACTCCCCACACGATCTGATTCGTGCGGGGAGTGCCTCGACCGTTGGCGGCATAGGCAGTGACGCGCCACGGAAGTGAATTGTCGCGGGATCATCCCGCAGAATGTCTACCGGTCAGTCTTGGACGACTTGTCCAACCAGCGCGCATAGATCCGCAGCACCACTTGCTCCTGCACCGTGTGCGCCCACATCCGACCGTAGTTGATCTCCATAAACAATCGGAATGCGGCTGGATATCGCTGGGACGAAGTCCATTGACCTCGATCACGCGACGAATCTGCGCAGGCGCTCTGAACGCTCCAACCCAGTGCTCCCAGTGCTCCCAGCGCTCCCAGCCCTCCCAGCGTATTGAGCGAGACGCACGCCAATGTCACGGCGGAGACTGCGTGTCGAACACGCGTGCCCCAACTTGAACGACTCGAACTTTTGTGTGAAAGACTCATGGAAACTCCTTCTGCCTATCAGGCTGTGTGCAAAGCGCGAGCGCTCGCCAAAATCCGCCATCCGGTCTCTCGGAAAGATGGAAAACGCCCCATCGTTCCGGTCACAGTTCGCACATCGTCATCATCGAGAAGCCAATCTTGTGCGGGTGCCGAGTCTGGTGTGTGTCCAAGCGACTCGTTCATGCGCTGCCGACGGAGGTGTTCAAAGGTAAATGCGCGCTCGCGCATCGCCCAGTTCTCCGTGCGATCTGCGATCTCGGAGACCTTGTTCGAGAAGACCGCCATATGTCGATGTAGTTCGGGACCGCTCAACCCGCGCAGCGCAACATTGCAACCAAAGACCGACCACCATCCATAACTCTCCAACCAATCGCCTGGCGGGTAGTTCGCGACATCGACCACTTGCTCGAGTCCTTCCGAGAGCGACTCCGCTGCATCCAACGGATCGATTTCGCCCAGCGCCGCGCTGCATTCAATGATGGCGCCAGCGCATGTGTTTGCGACACCAGCGTAGGAGGGATCATCGAATGCCTTGGCGAGTGCTTCATACGAATTCGCCGCAGTCACAAGATCGACGCGCGCATTTTGGGCGTGTGCGTTGGCACTCATCGGATCAGACTCGATGAGCCGTCGCTGCGACTGGCCGCGAACATAGTGACCGAAGGCCTGTACCACGCGATCGGTTCGTGTCTCTGGCGCTCGCTGCGCAAATCGCTCGACCAATGCATTCGCCACCGCACGAGCCTCAACAAGATGCCAGAGCGAATAGTGCGTGTTAGCAAGGTTCACCTCAAGCATCATGCGAACATGCGATGGAACGCCTGTTTCTGCGAGTCCCCGCTGCAGCGCAGAGAGTGCCTTCGTGTATCGACCAAGTCCGTCGCATGCGCCTGCGAGACGATTGCACGCCGTCGCGCGCTCGCCACCAGTTTGCGCCGCAATCTGTAACGCACGAGCAAGCTCTGTCATCCGCCGATACTCGCCAGCGCGGTGGGCTTCGAGCGCTTCGCGGTCGAGGGCTGCGAAGCCGCGTTGTGCGATCACTTCGGCCTGTTGGAATTGTTCTGCTTCATCGATCCAGATTCCCTCCGCAACATCGCCGACATCCCAGTCGAGTGCCTCAGCAAGACCAACGACCAGATCCAATTTGGGATTGCCGCTCTCTGGGACAACTTTGGATGGCTCTCGCTTGAGTGCGGATGCGGTTTGGACTCGCGTCCAATTTCGGTAAATGCGCGCGAGATCGACAAACTGATTGATGCGATCGCGCCGAACTTCATCTCGAGACATGGAATACCCACTTTCTCGCGGACTCCGGGTCCGAAACCGCTGCCGATGCAGAAGGAAGAGGCGACGAGTGATGAATTACTTACAGCGAATACAGAATTTTTTTCGGGGATCGATGGCGCGCCTCAGTGCGGCAACCTTCCGACCATGCGTGCGGGCATATTTCGACCTCGTGCGGGCGATTCCAACCCGCAGCATCGACCCCTTTACACTCCGATGATGGCACGCGAAGTATCAAAGGGATTGCTGTTGGTTCTCAGTGGACCCTCTGGCGTAGGCAAGACTTCGATCGTGCATGAACTGATTCGCAGATTTGACGGAGTCTTCAGCGTTTCAGCGACAACGCGACAGGCGGGACCAGGCGAGATCGATGGTCGCGACTACTGCTTTATCAGCGAGCCTGCGTTTCAGAAGTTGGTCGATGATGAGAGTTTCCTCGAGTATGCGCAGGTATTCGGGCGGTCGTGGTATGGATCGCCGCGCAAGCCGATCGAGCAGGCTCTCGCGGCGGGACGACTCGCCATTCTCGACATTGACGTGCAGGGAGCAGAACTCGTCCACGCGCGTTGCCCTGATATGTACGGCGTGTTTGTGTTGCCGCCTTCCGAAGATGCGTTGTTGCATCGACTGCGCCAGCGCGGACGCGAAGATGAGCCGACGATCCAGCACAGATTTGCGGAGAGCACGCGAGAGATCGCGCGCGCTCGCGCCAGCGAGACCTACGACGACTTTGTCGTCAACGATGACCTCGCCAGCGCGACGGATGCGATTGGCCGGCTCGTCGCGAGACGAATGGGCGTGGTGGTGCCAAGCGCGGTTGAATGACCACCGTGAACCCCCGTGTGCGTACGCCCCGTGTGCGGGCAGATCCCGCCCGCTAGAGGGTTTGTTTTGCCCGCAACCCCGGCGGGGACGGGGGTAGGGCCGCGCGCTGAGCGAAGTCACTTGCCGGACAATCGCTCCCGCATCCCAGAACTCAGCGCTCCAAAGACTGCATCGGGGTCAACTGTCGAATCAATCACGAGGTACTTGCTCGGCTGCGCGCGCGCTTGCTGGAGATACCCATCACGCACGCGTTGGTGGTAGGCCGCATCCTTCTGCTCCATGCGATCGAGTGTGCGCATGATTCTCGACTGCGCGGTCCTCCAATCGACATCGAACACAACCACAAGGTCCGGCCACCTTCCGCCAATGGCGATATCGCCAACAGCCATGATGTCCGCAACCGCCACTCCACCGGCGCTCCCTTGATATGCAAGCGTCGACGAGATAAATCTGTCCGCAAGCACGAACGCGCCGCGCTCAAGCGCTGGGACGATGCGCTCCTCGACCAGCTGCGCACGACTCGCCATATAGAGGAGCATTTCGCAGCGCGTCACCATCTCGCTATTGGCTGGATCGAGCAACACCTCGCGGATCTTTTCGCCGATCGATGTGCCGCCCGGCTCGCGCACCTCGACCGTTTCCACCCCGGCATCACGGGCGACCTTCAGCAGCGCACGAAGCTGCGTGCTCTTGCCGCTGCCATCGGGTCCATCAAAGACCACAAACTTCCCAGGAAGCAAAGACGCCCATGTCTTCTGCAACGCTGGCAGAGTCATGGCAAACCCGACTCTGGCGAGGCATCGATGTCACTCGCACCGATGATCGCGCTTCCGACGCGCACGATGTTTGCTCCCGCCGCAATGGCCTGCTCGAAATCACCAGACATTCCCATCGACAAGAGATCGAAACAACTCCCGCCGACGCCGCTCTGTCGAAGTTCTCGAAACAATTCCGCAGCGCGCTCGAATGTCTGACTCGCCACCGCGGCGCCACCGACCAGCGGCGCCATGCACATCAGACCACGCACTCGCAGATTTACCATCGTGTCCAACTGCGCCACGACATGTCGCACCGCAGCGCCGGTGATGCCGTGCTTTGACGCCTCGCCAGCAACATTCACCTCAAGCAGAACATCGATCGGCTGCTCCCGTCGCGCAGACTGAATGTGAATCTCCTCTGCAAGTCGCAGGCTGTCCACCGAATGAATCAGCCGACTCAACTCGACTGCCTTTCGCACCTTGTTGCGCTGAATCGAGCCAATCATGTGCCAGCGGATCTCGGTGGCACTCCCGCGCAGTTCGCGCAGTCGAATCAGATACTCATCAATCTGCGCCGCCCGCTGGATCAGTTGCTGCACACGACTCTCGCCGAAGTCCTGATGTCCATATGAGATGAGTTCGCGGATTTGCTCGGGCGTTGCAGACTTCGTCACCACCACCAGCATGATGTGTTCTGGCTTGCGTCCCGCTCGAATCGCCGCCGTTGCGATGCGCTGGCGAATCGCGTCGTACCGTTCTCGTAAGGTCAAGTCCATTGGTTCCACCGAGGCCACTGCTTCCTGCATTGCCAAGTTCTCCTTGCGCACAAGGCTATCGAAAAGCGCGATCGCCTACTCTTCGCACTCGTGAATTCGCGACCTGCCAACACCCCGTGCGTGCTCATCGTTCGTGATGGATGGGGGCAAAATCCGCATCGATCGCATGATGCCTTCAATGCGCTGAAGTTGGCGAGCACACCCATCGACCAGCGGCTTTCATCCGCCTACCCGACGGTCCTCATCAAGACCAGCGGCGAGGATGTTGGGCTTCCCGTCGGCCCAGATGGCCCCGTGATGGGAAACTCCGAGGTGGGTCACCAGAACATCGGTGCCGGACGGATTGTGGATCAGGAACTCATGCGAATCTCCCGAGCGATTCGCGATGGCAGATTCGCGACCAACCCAACGCTGCACGAGGCTTTTCGTCGTGCGAAGGAGAGCGGCACGAGCGTGCACTTGATGGGACTCGTCAGCGACGGGCAAGTGCATAGCGATCTCTCGCATCTGATCGCCCTGCTGCAGCTGGCGCGCGTCTGCGATTTCCCAGCAGATCGGCTGTTCGTTCATGTCTTCACAGACGGGCGGGATTGTCCACCGCGGTCTGCGCTGGGGTACCTCGCAACACTCGGACAGGCACTCGAACGGTTCGGCGGACGCATCGCAACCGTGATTGGACGCTTCTACGCCATGGACAGAGATCATCGATGGGATCGCGTGGCGCTCGCATGGGAGTGCATGACGGGTCGATCGACAGCGACGGCGGGGTGCGCAGCGAGCGTCATCACCGCGCACTATGCATCGCCACCATCGAGCACTCAAATCAGCGACGAGTTTGTCCCGCCCACGCGCATCGAGGGCGTCGATGGTCGCGTGCGCGATGGAGACAGTGTGATCTTCTTTAACTTCCGAGGCGACCGACCGCGCGAGATCATCAAAACATTTGTTCTGCCAGAGGATTCCTTTCGCGCCCTTCCAGGCGGCGGCTTTGATCGCGGCGAGATCGTGCGAGATCTTCACTTCTGCACGATGGCTGACTATGAACGCGGACTTCCGGTGCATGTGGTCTTCGCTCGCCCCGACAAGATGCCAGACATTCTTGGATCGTGGCTGGCAGATCATTCGCTTCGCCAGCTTCGCTGCGCCGAAACAGAGAAGTTCCCGCATGTCACCTTCTTCTTCAACGACTACCGCGAAGAACCCTTCGCTGGAGAGCGTCGCACCATTGTGCCGAGCCCGCGCGAGGTTGCGACATACGACGAAAAGCCACAGATGAGTGCGGCCGCTGTCACCGATGCAGTCCTCGCCCGCATTAACAG
The DNA here is from genome assembly GCA_009691725.1 of Phycisphaerales bacterium. Taxonomy (GTDB): domain Bacteria; phylum Planctomycetota; class Phycisphaerae; order Phycisphaerales; family SM1A02; genus F1-60-MAGs104. The sequence continues at coordinate 80,706 of SIAP01000006.1, read as the reverse complement.
TCGCGACTGCGAGGAGGTCATCATCGTCAACTTCGCCAACTGCGACATGGTTGGGCACACTGGAAATCTCGATGCTGCGATCCAGTCTGTCGAAGTTGTGGATGCGTGCGTCGGACGAATTGTCGATGCTGCATTGGCTCGTGGAGGATCGCTCATCATCACGGCGGATCACGGCAATGTCGAGCAGATGAAGGACCCGATCACCGGCGCACCGCACACGGCGCACACGAATTACCCCGTTCCGCTCATCGTCGTTGGCGCCGCCTTTGTCGGGAGGCAGCTGCGCGAAGGCGGACGACTTGCGGACATCGCTCCGACGATGCTCGACATGATTGGGCTCGATGCGCCTGTGGCGATGACTGGACGATCGCTTCTAGAATAATTCCATGCCAAAGATCCCTGGCGTGTTCTGCCTTGAAGCGGATTGGTTTGGACTCGTCCGACCCATGTCCATGCGACCGGTGCTCGATCTACTGCAGAGTAGTGACGCGCGCATTCCATACGTCTTGCGCGATGTTGTCACGCGCGCGGAGATTGAGTTTTACTTGCGGCGGTGGTTCCAAGTGCGATACCGCAACTTCGATGTGCTGTGGATGGCGATTCACTCACGCCCGGGAGAGTTGCTGCCCGGCGACATGCGTGTGCCGACCGAACGAATCATGCTCGACGATCTCGAAACACTCCTCGCAGGCAAGTGCCGCGGACGCATCCTGCATTTCTCGGGATGCCGATTCATGAAGATCCCGCCAGCGCGACTCAATCGCTTCATGAAGCGCACGCGCGCGCTGTGCGTGAGTGGATTCTCGCGCGAAGTGCCGTGGCTGGAAGCCACCATCTTCGAGGCGTACTGGCTGACTCTCTTGCACTACGAGCGTCGATCACCCACGGGCGTGAAACGCGCCATCGCGCTCATGCGCCGCGAACAGCAACCGCTCTGTAAAAAATATGGTTTCGTGATGCGCGTTCGAGCGTGACACACGCCACTCCAGTCGCAACCAACACTTGCTCGTGGAGCAGTTCAAGTCCGCTCGGGTGAGTTCCGCAGGCGAGCGAGCGCCGACGAAGGTCGCCGAAACACTGACTCTGCCACACGCTCGTGCCCGACTATCCTGCGGTGAGCCATGCTGCCAGTCATCACCATCGTCGGTCGCCCAAATGTGGGCAAATCAAGCCTCTTCAACCGCATTGCGGGGGAGCGCATCTCGATCGTTGATCCAACGCCTGGCGTCACACGTGACCGCATCTCGACAGTCATCACCATCAATCCGCCAAGTGAGTCCAACGATGAAGCTCTGCCGCGCGTCGCAGAACTCTGCGACACAGGTGGCTTTGGGATTTATGCCGCCGAAGGCAAACGCTTCGACGATGCTGGTGAAGACCTCGCGTCGCTCGCACCAGACATCGAGAAGCAGATTCTCGCTGCCATCGAAGGAGCAACGCTGGTGCTCTTCACGATCGACGCACAAACAGGAATCACCTCGCTCGATGAACGGATCGCACACCTGCTGCGCCGAGGTGGCAACACCGATCGAATCATCCAAGTCGCCAACAAAGTGGATAGTGCCTCGTGGGAAGTGCACGCACTCGAAGCATCTGCGCTTGGATTCGGTGACACGATCGGCGTTTCAACCACCTCCGGCAACGGCATGCGACGATTGCTCGAGACGCTGTGGACACGACTGGAGTCGCGACCGCAAGAGGAGCAAGCCTCTCCCGAGATGAAAGTCGCAATCGTTGGACGACGCAACGCTGGCAAGAGCAGTCTGGTCAACGCGCTCGCCGGCGCTCCACGCGTCATCGTCAGTGAGATCGCGGGAACGACGCGCGACTCCGTGGATGTTCGATTCGAATCGGATGGTCGCACATTTATCGCCATCGACACCGCCGGTATTCGCAAGCGCAAGTCATGGGCTGATGATGTTGAGTACTACTCGCACAATCGCACACAGGTTGCGATCCGACGCGCAGATGTGGCGATGCTCCTGCTCGATGCGACCGAGCCTGTTTCGCAGGTCGAAAAGCAACTCGCCGGAGAGTTGGTTGAAGCCTTCAAGCCAACGGTCATCGTCGTCAACAAGTGGGATCTGGTCAGTGCGAAGCAAGCGACATCGGACTATCTGAACTACCTGACTCAAGAATTGCCGATGCTCAACTTTGCGCCGATTGTGTTCATCAGCGCGAAGAATGCAGACCGCACCGCAGACGCTGTGGCGATGGCGTTCAACCTGCATACGCAGGCGAGCCATCGAGAGACGACCGGAAAACTGAATGCACTCGTGCAGCGCATTCTCACTGAGCGCGGTCCATCGTCAAAGTTGGGAACGCTCGCTAAGATCTACTACATCTCGCAGATCGAAACGAATCCGCCGACGATCGCCATGGTGGTCAACAAACCAGCGATGTTTGAGGGGGCGTACGAGCGTTATCTTCTGAATCGACTGCGCGAAGAGGTGCCCTATTCGGAGGTGCCCATCAAGTTGATCTTCAGTGCGCGGCGGCGCGATCCAGATGATGCGCACCGTCGTCGCCCGGCTGGCAAAAACTCCTGATGTCGATCCAACCTCTTCCAATCTTTGAACGGGACAGTGATTCGAAGTATCGCACGCTCGAAACGGATGCGGAGGCGTACGCGAAACTGAAGCCCCCCACTTCCATCGTTGTTCGGGGTGGACGCATGAAGTGGATCGCTGAGTATCCCTACGAAGGCGGCGCGAAGCCGGGCTGTGGATCGAAACTCATCGCGCGAACACATCGCGGCACAGAGATGGTCGAGATGCTGACCACCGTCTGCTCGAATTCGGGCTGCTCCAAGAGCGTCTCGAGGCAGGAGGTCTTGGAATACATCGAGAACTCGGGTGGTCGCGACTATCCATTTCACAACGATGGTCACATCGTGCGGATCGCCACGGCCGAGGATGTCGCCCAGTGGAACGCCACACAGTCGCAGGCGGCCGCGCTCGCGCCATCGGTGAAGGAGGTCCTCACCGCGAGTGGATTGCCGTTGAAGTTCATCGCCGTCGAGCCACTCTTTGGCGGTGAATCGCTGACTATTTTCTATCTCAGTGAAGAGCGAATTGACTTTCGAGAACTGCTCAAGACACTCGCGGCGCGGTTCTCCACGCGCATCGAGTTGCGGCAAGTGGGCGCGCGCGATGAGGCGCGACTCGTGGCCGACTATGAAAAGTGCGGGCAGCACTGTTGTTGCAAGAACTTCCTCAAGGTGCTCAAGCCAGTGTCGATGAAGAGTGCGAAGCTGCAGAAGGCAACCTTGGACCCAATGAAGATCAGCGGGCGCTGCGGACGATTGATGTGTTGCTTGCGATACGAAGATGAGACCTACGAGACGCTTGCCAAACGGATGCCCAAGGTGAAGGCGCGTGTGGAAACCCCAGACGGCTTCGGCGTCGTGCTTGAGTCGCGCATCCTGGTGCAACTCGCACTCGTTCGACTGGAGTCCAACGGTCACGAGTTCGCGTATCCCGTCGAAGATGTCCGCGTCGTTCCAAAGCCCGATGCTGGACCCGATGCTGGACCCGATGCGGGCAAACCAGCACAGTAGGATGCGACCACTATGAACGACACGCGGGCGCATGATTCCGCGCACCAGCCTTCCAGTGGAATCATCGCGACATTGCAGTCGCTCATCGTGGCATTCGTCTTTGCGATGGCTTTTCGAGGGTTCGTCCTCGAAGGATTTGTGATTCCAACAGGATCGATGGCGCCCACGCTGATGGGTGCTCATGTGCGACTGCGAAGTCCAGCCACGGGGTACGAGTACGCATCGGATAGCGGTGATTTGCTCATGGCGGCGACGCAGAAAATGAAGGGAGAACGCCCTGTTTTCGATCCGATGATTAGCCGACGAGATCGGCTGCTGACGACCCACAATGATGTGCTCGCAGGCGAGAGTCGCATGGGGGATCGCGTGCTCGTGCTCAAGTACCTCGAACCATTCACTGCGCCGCAGCGCTGGGATGTTGCGGTGTTCAAGAACCCGCCCGATCCCGTGGGTGATGCTGTCTACTTCATCAAGCGATTGGTCGGTATGCCAAACGAAACATTGCTCGTCGCTGATGGTGATGTCTTCACTGGTCCGCTCGATGCCATCGCTGATGATCTGCGGATCGAACGGAAGCCCGAGTCCATCCAGCGCGCTGTGTGGCAGCTGGTGTACGACAGCGACTTTCAACCTGTCGATGTCGCGCGGCTCGAAGTGGCGATGCGACATCCGTGGGCTGGAGCGCCTTGGATTCCCTCTGATGGATGGAAGGTTCGTGGCGATCGCACATGGGAGTGGGAGAAGAATTCTCCAGCGAGCCTGACATGGTCCAACGAGATTATTCCCATTGACGACTGGAATGCATACAACATTTACCGACACGAGGTTGCATACTTCCCAACAGCCGACATCAGCATCTCTGCCGCCGTCGACGCCACTGAAGCCACGACCTTTCATTCAACACTCGACATAATGGCTCGCGGATTGCGCTACCGGTTCGACTTCGACAGCGGAACCGTTTCGCTGTCGATTGTTTACGCCGAGTCACAGGAGTCCGTTGCGCAGGCGATCTTCCCATGTGAAGTTCCCACCGATGAACCATTTTTGCTCGAGATGTGGCATGTCGATCAGGAGATGTCCGTATTCGTCAACGGAGTGCGCGTCGCGAGTCTTCAGTACGACCTCGGGGGACCGGTGAAGCGATTGCTGGCATCACACTTTGGCAGAACGCTTGAACAGGTCCTGGCGAATCCAGCTGCGCAACGACCGACGCCAACGGCAGTGCACTGGAAATTTGAGGGCAGTCCGTTTGCGCTGCGCCATGTCGAAGTCAAGCGAGACCTCTACTACCGACCAGACTTCTTGAGCGCCAACAATCAGTTTCTCACCAATGGTCCAGCGATCTCTGGACTCGCATTCGCCATGGATCCCATGCGACTCTCGCGTGTTGAAGATGGCGAGTATGTCGCCTTCGGCGACAACAGTGGCGCGAGCAAAGATTCCCGTTTATGGGGGCGACCGCATCAGTTGGTGGCGCGCGAGTTGGGTCGTGACAATCCCTTCGTTGTTCCGCGCGAACTCATGATCGGCAAGGCGTGGTCTGTCTACTTTCCTGCGCCGATGTCGCTCGACACGGGTGGACGAGCGTTCATCCCGGACTTCAGCCGCGTGCGATTCATCCGCTGAACCAAACTCCAGTGCGAATCTCCGTTCCCGTTGCAGATGGATTTCTTGTCATCTGCGCGGTGTTGTGGGGCGTCGGATTTGTCGCGCAGCGAATTGCCACGCAGCAAATGGGGGACACTCCATTCACCTACAACGCTGCGCGATTCTTGCTGGGTGCATTGCTCCTCCTGCCATTTGTTGTCGGCAGAACGACTGCGCGAACACGCGCCACGCTGATTGGTGGCATGGCCGCCGCGCTCGCCATGTTCGTTGCGAGTGGACTCCAACAAAAGGCGATGGCGACCGTCACCGCAGGGACTGCGGGGTTCATCACCGGCACATATGTGATCTGGGTTCCACTGCTTGGACTTCTCTGGGGCGAACGTGTTTCCGAACGCGTGTGGATCGGCGCCACGCTTGCGCTCGCTGGCATGTGGTTCCTCATGATTCACGGATCATTCGCGGTTGCGTCGGGTGATCTGCTTCTGCTCGGATGCGCCATCGGATGGGCTGCGCATGTCCACATCATCGGATGGGCTGCACGGCGCGGAGATGCAATCGGGATCGCGTTCGTGCAATTCGCTGCGACGGGAATCATGTGCGCGTGCGTCGCGCTTCAGTATGAGCCAGTCTCACTTGAACTACTCGCTGCTGGATGGGGCGCGATTGTCTTTTCTGGTGTGTTCGCAATCGCAATTGCATTCACACTGCAAGTGCTTGCGCAAACATCTGCGCCCGCATCGCACGCTGCAATCATCCTCTCGATGGAGTCGCTCTTTGCGGAACTCTCTGGTTCCATCTGGATGCGCGAATCATTCGACCCTCGCAAGTGGCTCGGCGCAGTGCTGATGTTGTCTGGAGCGCTCGTGGCAACCGTCACTGGACTCCGCCGACCCCATCGCGGATCGACTCCCCCGTCGGCACCGGCAGCGGGTTGATCGGAAACTTCTCCTCGATCAGCACACGCTCGAGCAATTGGATGGTCGCCGCGGTCACTGCGCCACTGCGCGCGCCAACCCATTCCTTCACCAGCGTCACAACGATCGCGAACGACACGCACACGATTCCGCTGACCGCGCGCGTGCGTCCACGCAACAGCGTTCGCCGACGCCGTGACGCAGCGGTTTATCCATCGCGCGCAAAGAGGATGTCGTTGATGATCGCTTCGAGCATCTCTTGCCGACCAGACGCGATGGGTGTCTCGCCGATTCGCTGCGCTTCCTGTGCGCACTGTTCGAGCGTCCGCTGACCAGCGCGAATCTCTTTCCCAAGCGTCATCTCCCACGATGCGTAGCGCGCGCTCACGAATTCGCGCAAACGACCGTCGGCACGAATGCGTGCGGCGGCCTTGAGCCCAATCGCAAATGCGTCCATCCCCGCCACATGCGCGTGAAAAAGATCGACAGGCTCGAAACTCTCTCGCCGCCGCTTGGCGTCGAAGTTGAGTCCGCCGTGCGGAGAGACCTGCTCAAATCCACCGGCGTTGAGAATCGCCAGCATGATTCTCGTCGTGAGATATGCGTCCGTTGGAAAGCGATCCGTATCCCAGCCCAATCCTGCGGTCCCCATGTTTGCATCGACCGATCCCAGCGAATTGGCGGCGATGGCGACGGCGAGTTCGTGTTCCATCGCATGCCCTGCGAGCGTCGCGTGGTTTGTCTCGATGTTGAGCTTGAATGATCCCATGAGTCCAAACTCTCGCAAGAAATTCAGTGTCGCCTCACTATCGCTGTCGTACTGATGGGTGGTTGGTTCGTGTGGCTTTGGTTCGATGAGGAGCACGCCGTTGAACCCGATGGCTCGCGCATGTTCGACTGCCATGTGAAGGAATCGTGCCAGTTGCTCGCGTTCGCGTGCGAGATCGGTATTGAGCAGCGTGTCGTACCCCTCACGCCCTCCCCAAAATACATATCCCTCACCACCGAGCGCGTGCGTGACCTCCATCGCCTTGCGAACCTGCGCGCACGCGTGCAGGAATGCGCCGGTCTGTGGACTCGTCGCCGCGCCGTGCATGTACCTCGGATGCGAAAAGAGATTCGCCGTCCCCCACAGCAATCTCTTTCCAGTTGCCGATTGGAGCGATGCAGCGTGCGCGACAAGTGCATCGAGGTTTCGTTCTGACTGCGCGATCGTCTCACCTTCGGGAGCGAGGTCGCGGTCATGAAAGCACCATCGATCAATCTGGCACTTGGCGAGAAACTCGAAGAACGCATCGGCGCGGCGTGTGGCATTGTCGATCGAGTCGCTGCCATCGTCCCATGGAGTCTTTGCAGTCGGCGCGCCAAATGGATCTGCCAGTCCATTGCGCATCGTGTGCCAATAGCACGCGGCGAATCGCAGGTGATCCCGCATCGGACGACCCTCGACATGCGCAGATGCGTCGTAGTGGTGAAACGCGGGCTGCGATGACTTGGTCAACTCGGCACAGCGCGCCCCCGCACGCTGCGTCGCAGTATCACCAATGAACTGAACATGCGAGACCGTCGAGAAATGCTCTTGATTCATTCGCTCAAGTGTAGGAGTGTGTGTCGATGCTCTGTGAGTACGGCGGTTGGTCGTCCTCTGCGAGTGCACGTCGTGCGCACTCACCGACGACCACCACGCAGATGCTGATGGCGAGGCACATGACGGCGGTCGCGACGCGACTCGACCGACGAGCGAACCCCGGCGCAATGGTCAGAGGTGTCAACCACACGATGCACCATGCACCGATCGGCACACTGGACTCGGCGTGGTACGCGCATCCATAGAGTGCCAACACGAACGACATGGTGAGCGCGAAGAGTGTGAAGGCTGGTCCCGGTGAGAACGATCGAATTCGTGCCGCGAGTGTTGCGCCAGTTGCGCATGTCGCTGCGAGAGCGACCGCAACCATCGCCAGCTTCATCGACCCCGCTGCAAGCAAGAGCGCGGCGAGAGCGAGGGTGGAGATCGCCAACAACAGGTTGATGCGGAATGGTTCGATACTCGCCGCTGGAAGAACCGCTCGCGCTGCGATGACGGCGCCTGCCGCCAGGAGGATGCGGATGGTCAGTGAGTCATGATTCGGAAATGCGAGCACGACAATCGACGCGCCAACGGCAAGAATGAGCGCGATGGGTACGAGCGCAGAACCACGACTCAAGATGCACTGCGCAACGATCGATCCAACCGCAAGCGTGCCCGCGCTCACAACCAGCATGTGCCAGCGTTCAGTGACACTCCAGATCGCTGCGCCCTCCACCATTCGCAGCGACAGAATCATCGCAGTCGCGATCGCGAGCCCCCCTGTCCACGACGCAACGCGACAACCAGAGTCGGCCGACCACGGAAGGCGTGGAAGAAGGAGCACCGCAACTGCGCAGCACCACGGAAACAGAACTGTCTCACAGATCGTGACGAGCATGGCGGTGGTTGCTGTGCCTTCAAAACGCCCCGCAACGGACGAGTTCAACCGAGGTCGATGACTACTTCTCGCTCTTTGGCGTGGTGCTGCGATCAACGCACTCAAGCGAAACGATGAGTCGAGTTTCGTCGCCGATCATTCCCTTGTCAACGCCATAGTTGATTCCGAAGTCACTGCGCTTGATGGTGAACACTGCCTCGAATCCGGCGCGTGTTGCTCCACCCATGCTTGAAATCGTTGAGCACTCAACTGGAACGGTGATCGACTTCGTCACGCCGTGCATTGTCATGTCTCCAGTCACGTCGCACTTTCCGTCGCCAGTGAACTTCGCGCTTGCGCTCACAAAGGTCATGGTTGGGAACTCGGCTGCGTTGAAAAAGTCTGGACTTTTCAAATGTCCGTCAAGTTTCTTGTTGTTGGTATCCACGCTGCTGGTCTGGACTATGACATTCATCACGAGGGAATGACCTGGGGCGAACTGAACTGTCCCGCTCACATCATTGAGTCTTCCCCAGAACTGCCCAGCACCCATGTGCTTCACTCGAAAGAGTGTCATCGAATGCGTGTCGTCAACCTCGAATGATTGTGCGGCGACTGTGCGCGTCGCTTCCGTTGGAGTCGTTTGTGGCGCACCCGCGCTGCCAGCGAGCAGGAGCCCCCCCACGATCATGGGGACGGCGATGCAGCGGAAGGCGGTCTTGCGATTGAATGGGTGTGCGATGAAAGGGATGGGGATCTCTCCTGTGAGTGGCATTTCGGAATCGTTCTCCAAGACGACGGCGAAGCACAAGCGTAGAAGAATTCGCAACGCGTGGTCGGTCGCAAGAAAGCATCGGGCTCTCGTGCATCGAGGTCACCGTCACCGCGTCTGCGACGATCGCACGAACAATGTGTCAATAACAGTCGGCGTCTGCGCGCGCGAGGACCAATCCCCCGCCGCACCAGTTTGGTTGCGATTTTCCATGTCTGCGCAACTCGAGAAGTTCGCACCGCCACGCGCCAAGCGAGAGTTGAACTGCACGCAGGGTTGTTGCCCAGTCCATCGGAGGAGCCGAGACAGGAATCTTCGGTGGCGATCCTGACGGCATCTTCGCCACTGAAATGGTCTTGCTGGATTGCTTTGCGCTGCGTGGTTGCTCACTCTTCTGTTTCATGGGTGTGGTCGCCTTTGCTTGTGCACCCATCGAGTGGAGCGAGCGGCCACTTCAACTAACCCAAAGATTTTGGGATAGATTCACCATGGTGGCTAATAACTCGTATTTAGTCGATTAGACTGTTTGGATCGAATTTCAACTTCGACAAGATCCCGTCGAATTGATCCAAAGAGAAGAATTGGATGGCGAGTGTGCCAGATCCAGGCTTGCGCCCGCGCTTGATATGTACTTTCGTTCCAAGGTGAAGACCCAATCGCCTCTCCAAATCGCCAACCTGTGCGGACGCACGACGGGGTAGATGGGTTGGCGATGGAGTCGTCAGTCCACTGGCACTCTTGACTCTCTGCACCTCTCGTTCAAGCTGCCGGACAGACCACTCGTCGTGAAGCGACTTTTCCGCGATCGCTCGCCTCGCTCCAACGCTCTCGATCGCGAGCAAAGCCTTTGCGTGACCTTGCGTCAGACGCCCTTCGCGAACGCATCCAGCGGTGAATGGATCGAGGTCGTTGAGCCGCAAGAGGTTGGCGACCGATGCTCGGTCGAGCCCAACTCGTTCTGCGGCCTGCTGTTGAGTCCAGCTGAAATCGGAGATGAGTCGCTGTAACGCCCGCGCTCGCTCCAACGGATTCAAATCCTCGCGTTGGACATTTTCGATGAGTGCGAGGACTGCGGATTGCGCCTCGTCTGCGTCTCTGGTGATCACAGGAATCGATGACCTACCGAGGAGCTCGAATGCGCGCAGTCTTCGCTCTCCAGCGATGAGTTCGTGCGTCTTCCCTCCCGCTGGGATCTGCAGTTTCCTCACAACGACGGGCTGGAGCAGACCGTGCTGGCGGACCGACTCCGCAAGCGACCGAATCGCCCGCTCGTCGAATCGTTCTCTCGGTTGCCTGGCGTTTCTCGCGATGAAAGAGATCGACAACTCAGATGACGATCCGTTGGCGGCAGGGGTGATTTGGGATGTGTTCCCCGTGGAACTATTCGCGGAACCATGACCAGAAAATGTCATTGGGATAGCCTGGGTGTTTGATGGCGCACTTGCCTGCGCAGTCGAACTTGACTGGGTCGATGCAACCTTGATCGAATCGACGCCAACGACGGAAGCATCTGTTCGTGGCGTCGGCGGGGCCGGTGCTAAAGGCTGTTTCGGACTGGCGGGAATCAGAGAGCCGAGTCCACGACCGAGTCTCGAACCCATGGTTGGTTTATGGACTGTTGTTGGGGAAGTGTTAGAAGATGTCAAATTATCCGCTGATTCCTTGCGTTTTTCCGTCATAACGATTCCTTTCGTTGTGTTCCCCGTGGAACTATTGTGCGGCGATCATATCACGGCGAAATCGATGTCAACACTATCGCCTTGCACTTATAAGACCCACCAGCCGTCGCGCCGAGTTTCCCGCTGATGCCTGCGACCCGTTCCCTCCGACTCCGCCCGACACTCTGCGCAAGGGTGCTCGCACGCACGACCAGTCTTGCACATCACTGGCTCGGTATGCGACACCGCCATTTCAAATACTCACTGGTTTTTTGACACGCTCACACCTCGGTGATCTTGCTCGCTCACTCAACCTGCAGCGTGTCGCCCACCATGGGTAATCGCACATCACTTGGCAACTGTTGGCGCAGAATGGCCGCGAACTCTCCGCGCGCCTCCTCTGAGCCGTGTGTCAGCGCAATTGTCCGGACAGACCCGGGCATTCGCTTGACCCACTCGAGCAAGTCGTCGCTGTCGCCGTGACCAGAGATGCCAGTGATGCGATCAATCTTGGCGCGTACATCGAGTGCGGCTCCGTTGATCTCAACGCGTGTTGCACCACTGAGCAATCCATGACCGAGCAATCCGTCGAGTTGGTGTCCCGTAAAGAGGATTCGTGTGTCGGGCTGGTCGATGGCCAACTTGACATGACGCAGGATTGGTCCAGCATCACAGAAACCAGATCCAGCCAAGATGACACATGCTGTCTTGATGCGATCCACAGATTCCGACTCGCGGCGCGACATCAGTGTGTGGAGTTCTGGGAAGTGCAGCGGATTCGTCCCGCGCATACACGCACGGTGAACACTCGCCTCGAGCAGCGCGGGGTGACGTGCGTAGAGTTCGCACGCACGGCTGGCCATCGCAGAGTCGAGATAGACCGGCATCCCTCGCAAGATCCCCTCACTCGACGCGCGTGCGAAGAGTTGCAACATCGTCTGCGCACGACCAAGCGCAAAGACGGGGGCAAGGAGCCGCTGTCCCTTGTCCCGAGTCTCCTTCAAGATTGCGATGAATTCTTGATACTGATCCACCTGCGCAAAGCGCCGCGCGCCGTTGGTGGATTCCATCACCAGCAAATCGGGGGCGCGATCTGACCACTGATGTGGAGCAAGCAGGGGATTTGAGATCGGTCCAATGTCTCCAGAAAACAGCACGCGCGCTGGCTCGACGGATCCGGCCCGCTGCACGCGCAACTCAATGCTTGCTGCGCCGATGACATGCGACGCATGCAGGAATCGCATCTCGACTCCCTGGGCGATCGGCTCCCATTCCATGAATGGAAGAGCGCGCACGGAACGCGCAACTTTCTCTGCATCGCGGTGCATGAAGAGCACTGGCGGTGGCTCGGTACGAATAGGGATTGAAGAGGCGAGATGCGCAGGCGCGAGGACGCGCGATGTGGGTGCGGTCCCAGCACGGTTTTCCTGAATGCGGGTTTGCTGCAAGGTCGCTGACGAAATCAACACGCGTGGCAGGAGTTCCGCTGTCGGTTCGGTGGCGAGTACAGGCCCGTGAAATCCAAGCGCCGGCAACATTCCAAGCCGTCCGCAGTGATCGACATGTGCGTGCGTGACGAGAACGGCATCGAGTGTCTTGAAGTCCAGATCCGGCGCGACGAGGTTGCGCGACTCCTGCTCCATCGATCCCTGAAACATTCCAAAGTCAACAAGAAGATGCGCGTGTGGCGTGGTCACTTCGTAGCACGATCCCGTCACCTCTCCGGCAGCGCCGTGAACACGCACTGAGATGGTTGGAGCAGCGGCAGTCATGGAACCCTGTGTACCATCACGCTCTGATGTTTGTGTCGCTGTGTATCTGTCTCTCGCTGGCAAGAAACGCAGTCCAACAATCGGAGTGCCCAGGGCTTGACGCGTCGAGTGCGTCGTTGACAGATCGAAGGACTGCCCTTGACGCGTGTGCGGCTGGTCACAATAAAAGGCCCATCGATTTTTTTCTCGAGCGCATTTCCAATCTTGCGCCACATGATCCCCGCAGCGACGAATACGGAGACTTGATCGCTGCGTGGAGTGTCGAAGAGCTCTCACAGGATTCTGTGAAGTCGCAACTCATGTCGATCTACGAGTCGCCATCGAATTCTGGGTCGTCGCGAGTCGTTGCGCTTCGAGCTTTACTCGCTCTTGCGCAACCAAGTCGGCCGTCATCGATTGCGGTTATAGGACTATGTTCCATCGAAATCACCGCCGTTCCATCAAAAATGGCATATGACATTCGAGAATTCACTGTTGCCCCTGGCACGCTCGTTCATCTCACCCTGCACAACCCCGATGCACTCGAACACAATTTGCTCTTTGTCGCTCCCGGAGCTCTTGCAGAGATTGGGATTGCGGGGGATCGGATGGATCGCACGCCTGATGGAAAGGCGAAAGAGTTCGTGCCTGATTCTCCCAAAGTGTTGGAGGTCATGGGTTTAGTTGCCCCAGGGAAGTCGCGATCGATGTGGTTTATTGCGCCATCCAAACCAGGAACTTATCCATTCGTCTGCACCTACCCCAGCCACTGGCGCACGATGAACGGGAAAATGAAGGTGGTCACTCCTGCGCCGAAGCAGGATCCGTCGCCGGCGCAGGCTGCGGCGCTGCCTACACCACCATAGATCGTTCACCCTCTCTCCCTCCACCGATCACGCGATATTGTCTCAAGTCGAGGTGCTCATCTGCTGATTGGTAATCTGCAACTCCCACAGGAATCCCATGAGCACCAAGAACCAACCTGCGTTGTCCACGCCCGCCTCATCATCGACGCCCGCCGCACAGAGTGCAACCGCTCGCGCGCTGATGCAGAAGATCGAGAGTAAGACTGCGATCATCGCCATCGTCGGATTGGGGTACGTCGGGCTGCCACTCGTTCGGGCGATCCGAGACAGCGGCTATCCCGTCATCGGATTTGATGTCGATCAGCGCAAGATCGATGCGCTCAACAACGGCGTGCGCTACATCCTTCATCTTGGCGATGATTTCTTCAGCACCCTGCAGGCTGACACGCAGTTCACTCCAACATCTGATGCAAAGGACCTTGGAAAAGCCGATCTCGTTGTGCTCTGCGTGCCAACACCACTTGGACCACATCACGAACCCGATCTCACCTATGTGATCGAGAGTACGAAGTCGACCGCCGCATCACTGCGGAAGGGTCAACTTGTTGTGCTTGAATCCACCACGTATCCAGGCACGACACGCGATGAAATGAAGCCAATTCTGGACGCGCGCGGGATGAAGTGTGGGGATGAGTACTTCTTGGCGTACAGCCCAGAGCGGGAAGATCCGGGAACCATGGGTCGAAGTGCGCAGCACATTCCGAAGCTCGTCGGTGGTGTCGATGATGTCTCCACCGATCTCGCGATGGCGTTCTACACACGCGTTGTGAAGTCAGCGCATCGCGTCTCGACGGCAGAGATCGCTGAGAGCGCGAAACTCTTGGAGAACATCTACCGCGCAGTCAACATCGCTTTGGTGAATGAGATGAAAATTGTGCTCACCGAGATGAACATTGATGTGTGGGAAGTCGTCGCTGCAGCAAGCACCAAGCCATTCGGATTTCAGGCTTTCTATCCTGGTCCAGGACTCGGCGGTCACTGCATTCCGATCGATCCCTACTATCTCACATGGAAGGCGCGCGAGGTGGGGCGCACGACTCGCTTCATCGAACTCGCGGGCGAAGTCAACACATCGATGCCGCACTATGTCATCGAGCGAACCCAACTCGCGCTCAACGATCACACGAAGCCAATGAAGGGGTCCAAGATTCTTGTCCTCGGCATTGCGTACAAGAAGAATATTGATGATCCGCGCGAGAGTCCTTCTGCAGAAATCATTGAGCTGCTTCGTGATCATGGAGCGGTTGTTTCATATCACGATCCGCACCTTGCGACTTTCCCGGCGATGCGCAAACACCGAGTAAATCTCTCGTCAGTGCCGCTGACCCCTGCGACACTCGCGGCGAGCGATTGCGTGTTGATTCTGACCGATCATGATGTGGTCGATTATTCCGCGATTGGTCAGCACGCCAAACTTGTCGTGGACACGCGTAATGCCATGGCGCGAGTGCCAGCCAACCTGATGAAGTGCCAACTTGTGAAATCGTAGAGGTCGACATGCCTGCCCGCATGCCCACCCACATGACTGGACAGATGCGATCGAGTACCTTGAACAGAACTGTGATGCGACACGATGGACGACAACCCATGACCTGCGGAAGTGTGCAGCAACGCGTCGTGTGCGCGGCGACGACAGTCATCCTCTCCCTCCTCGCGGTCGCTCCGGCAATCGCACAGGAATCCACGACTGCACCGCGACAACCAAGCGTTCGCGAATTTCCGGCCGCGTGGGTTGGCTACGGAGCGATGGTGCTGATCGCTGGGCTCATTCTGATGGTGAGTTTGCACCCATCCAAACGATCACAACAAAAGGACTGATGGCACGCAGATCGCTCATTGTCGCTCTCGCACTGACCAACGGCGCACTTGTTGCTGCACTCATTGCGATTCCGATGACGCCACGTGCCGACGGGCAGGACGGGGTGGGCACTCGGTCGCGCGCGACTTATTCCATGAGTGGCGGCAACATTCCCGGCGTCGCCAATAGTGCGCTCTACATCGTCGATGAAACGCACGAAGAGATGATCAGCGTCCTGTGGAATGACAAGACCAGATCACTGACCGCAATCGGCTATCGCAATCTTGCTGCGGACGGTGCTTCGTCATTGAGGCCACGACCATGATCTCCATCACCAGCGTGACCCGCTCGATGACATCGCACCCAGCGCGTGCCGCGAAACTCGAGTGGAGCCTCGCGACTTCGGCGTGTGTGTTGGCAACGGTGCTCGTGATGTCGTTGTTGAATCCACTGAATCCTGCAGCGCGTGCTGGAGATTCGGTGATGCCATCCGCACACGGCATTGGAGTGATGACACTGCCGACGGGCGAGGGTCCAGACAGTCGTCCCACCGAGTGTGTGTATCTACTCGACAATCGCAACGAAACGCTGATGATTTACGCCGTCGACACCGTGGGGACTGGCCGCGTCCTCGCACTTCGGTGGGTTGAAAGCCTTTCGGGTTTGTTCCGGTCGGCGAGACCGCGCTAGCCCAATGCGCGACCGACCGGTTGAGCCAGTCACCGCAACCGCACGCGCAGTTCGCTTTACTAAGCGATCCATCAAGGCTTCATCAAAGCGTCATGCGCTTCGCTTGGCGCTCTCGATGATCGATCTCACCACGCTCGAGGGGAAGGATTCGCCAGAGAAGGTGCGCGCCCTCTGTCAGAAGGCGATCACGCCGAGCGAATTGCCTTTTCCCACGGCGCTGCCAAGTGTTGCTGCGGTGTGTGTCTACCCAACGCTCGTGCCAACTGCGCTCGAGGTGCTCGCAGGAAGTGCAGTGAAGATCGCCTCTGTTGCGACGGGATTTCCGAGCGGTCAGTATCCCCTTGAAGTGCGACTCGATGATTGCCGCCGTGCAGTGGAAGCGGGGGCCGATGAAATTGACATGGTGATTTCGCGCGGGCTCTTCCTTGCGGGCAAGGACGAACAGATTCGCAACGAGATTTGCCAGACGCGTGCCGCGTGTGCCGCGGCCTCCAGGTCCTGCGGGCGCCCTCACGCACATTTGAAAATCATCCTCGAAACTGGCGAACTCGGCACGCTCGACACAATTCGACGAGCAAGCGATCTCGCCATTGATGCGGCGTCGAGTGTGCCCGGAGTCGATGCGCCAGTCGATGGAGAGGTCTTCATCAAGACGTCAACGGGTAAGGTGCAACCGGCGGCGACGATGCCTGTCACGCTCATCATGCTCGAAGCGATTCGCGATCACTTTCGAGCGACGGGCGTTCGTATCGGCATGAAACCTGCGGGTGGGATTCGGACCGCCAAGAGCGCGATTGCCTATCTGGTGATGGTGAAAGAGACGCTCGGTGACGAATGGCTCACGCCGTCGCTCTTTCGATTCGGTGCCTCCACGCTCGCCAACGATGTCATTCGACAACTCATTCGGCTCGAACTCCCCGCAGGATCGATTATCCCTGGCTCGGTTCGATATGCGTCGTCGTATGACCCCAGCGAATGACCCCAACGAATGATTGGGATTCCGTTGGTGTGACACAACTTCCATATTGCTCTGACCGCGATGCGACCTGCAGCGCGACCTGCGACGCTCTTCACTGCGGACGAAAGTCTTTGGGGATGAAAGGCTTCGGCGGAAATTTCAGTCGGTCGATCGCCACACACACGCGCTCGACATCGGCGAGTGCCGCACGGACGCGACGCCACGGTGCGAAGATCGCATCCAGTTCGAGCTCCTTGGTGTGCTCGAGAACACTCGTGAGTGGAATCTTGACATGCGGACTTGCAAGGGCCTTTGTCGCCGCCTCGAGTTCACGAATCATGCGCTCGAGATCCGCGCGCGCCGCTGCTAATCGCAGTGCGGCTGGTCGTGCTCTGGGCTCTCCATCCGTTCGCTTCCACGATCCCATCCGTGATGTGTTGCCGCGCGGCGCACCGCGACCTCCTCGTGGAACAAATCCGCCAGCGCGCGGACCGCCAGTTGATCGGTGTTCGCCTCGACCCTCGCCATCACCTGGATTTCCTTGCGGGTAAAACGGACGATTTGGAGGCGATGGCATCCCTCGATCCTAGGGGGAGGACGCGCCCCGTGGTAAGACACTTCCCGTGAGAATCTCACAAACAACAATTGCGCTGATCGCCGTTGCTGTTTCGCTGGTGGTTCTGGCGATGAAGTTGGCGGCGTGGTGGATCACCAGATCCGATGCCGTGCTTTCAGATGCACTTGAATCCATCGTCAATGTCGTGGCAAGCATGATGACGCTTGGTGCGGTGCGACTCGCCGCCAAACCAGCAGACGCCGATCATCCCTACGGGCACGGGCGCGTCGAGTTTGTCAGCGCCGCAGTGGAGGGCGGAATGTTGATCGCGGCAGGTGCCTTCATCATCATTCACTGTGTGGGCGCGATGTTCAGCGGTGCACAAGAGGTCGTTGACACAGGATGGGGACTTGCGCTCGTGATCGCAGCTGGGGTGTTGAATCTTGCACTCGCATGGTTGATGATCTCGACTGGTCGCCGCAGGGACTCCGCGGCGCTCGTTGCGGATGGCGTGCACATATTGAGCGATTCGATCACAACGGTTGCCGTGATCGCAGCACTGCTCGTTGTTCGATGGACAGACGCAACATGGATCGACCCAGTCGTTGCGCTCGCGTTGGGATGCCTGATGATCTTTCTGGGATGGCGCGTGGCGCGAGGATCCGTCAACCGCCTGATTGATCGTCAAGATGATGGTGATATCGCGAAACTCACAACACTCTTGAGTGGTCACCTCCGCACTGGCGACCGCACTCCCACCATTTGCTCATTTCACAAGGTTCGCTGTCGGCATGATGGCGCGATGCACTGGATCGATATGCACATTCGCCTTCCGCAGAACATGACTGTGGTGCAGAGTCACGACATCGCCAGCACGATTGAAGCGCGCACCATCACAGAACTGGGAGGCTCGGGAGAGGCGACGGCTCACTGCGAGCCTTGTCAGGATCCCTTGTGCGGCTGCACTCGCTCTGTGAGTACTTCGTAGGAGCCCGCGATCAGCGCGACACATTCTGGCATGCCGCGTGTCACGAATCCGATGCCGTATCCGAGGATCGTTGATCGAATCACGGTCCACACCGCATAACAACCGACTCTGGTCAGCGGTGTGTTCTGTCGACATGTCATGCGCCACGACTGCGCGAGTGCTCCAAGCGCATCGGTGCGCGACACGACTGGGTCAATCAGCGTCACGCCCGCAAATCCAAAACGAAACTGGAGATACACCGACAACACAACAAAGGGCACACCGACAACCATCACCGTGAGTGTGATCAGTCCAACCTGTGCAGATGAGTCAGCGTCACTCGAAAGTGCTGCGACCACACCCACCACGGTTCCCACAATCAGTGCGACGATGATCCAGAGCACGAGCGGAATTGCTCCCACGACGAGAAACATCACAGAAAAGATCGAGAAGGCACAGGGACGGAGGTACGCGGCGAAGAGGTCTGTGCGCCGAGGAGGCTGATTGCGAATCGCGCGCAGCGCCATCAGGACCGCGCCGTAGGTCAGCGGAAGGACCACACCCAGCATCAGGCAGACTCCGATGACGAGATGCATGAATGTGTCCGCGAGTTGCGGACCCAATGCGTCGATCGCCTCCGGCGACGAAAGATCTGCGCCTGTCCTTCCATCAGCCATCAGTGCATCGACTGCGCCAACGAGCGGGAACAGGATCATGACGGCCGTGACCACACCCGCCCACATCAACGACGACGGGGGAGCGATGACGACGGGCGCGATGCGCCGCTGGACATCAAGCAGAAGTGGGGGAGGGTTGATGAGCGATCCCATCTTGACTCAACAGTAAGTTGTACGCAACACCATATTGAGTCAGCGCAAGTGGCACGCCCATCCAGTGCATGCCTCCTGCGAGTGGGAGCACCACAAAGATGAACCAGATAACTGCCAAGGTTTCGAGCGAGCTAATCATGCCCCACCAGACTGCCTGGTCTGGATTCTCCTCTTGCCCCCACTTGAAAATCTGCTGCATGATGCTGAGCGCCTGAATCGGAATGTTTGCCACGAAGTAGATCGCAACGCCTGCGGTCAACATCAACCACGATTTTTTATAGAGCGCCCAGCTCTGACCCCAGACATTTGTGAATGAATATTCCATGGTGTGCTCCTGCTGGTTACTTGCCGGTGGACTTCGGGTCAGTTGTGTTGGGCGTGGGTGGACTCAGTTTCGCGGCCCAGAGAATCCCCTCTTTGAGGTGACCGCGAAAGAGTGGTTCTGTAAAAGACTCTTTCGTATGACCGCCTGCGGTGTACCAACACCGACCATCCTTCATCATCCGCCACCAGATGCATGGGTGATCGCCATCCATCCCGCCGCCAGAGTAGGTCGACTCGTCGATCGTGGCGAGCACATGCACACCATCCACGGTGCGAGGATTTCGATTGAAGCGATACCACTCGTCGGTGCGCGGCCATCGGTCGGGCAACGATGCTGATGATGGATGTGTCTTGTCTTCCACGACCACTGTGGCGAGTTGAATCTCGGGATGACCCGCGAAGTGCGCGCCAATCATGTGTGCGAACCATGGCCACTGATGTTCAGTGTCGGTCGCGGCGTGGATCCCCGCGAACCCGCCCCCTCCTTCGATGTAATTCTGAAAGGCGAACTGTTGTGACTCGTCGAGCACATCGCCGGTGGTCGACAGGAAGATCACTGCGCGAAACTGCGAGAGGTTCTGTGGTGAAAACTGCGTGGCATCCTCGGTCTGCACAACATCGACATCGGGTGCGAGAATTTCTTGCACGCATCGCACTCCATCTGGAATGGATGCGTGGCGAAAGGTGGCGGTCTTTGTGAACACCAGCACGCGGGGTCGTGGCGCTGCGTCGTCACCGCTGATCATGAGCGCGCACGCAAGCGCGACAAAGATGGCACACGCTGCGGTTCGTCGTGTGTGATTGCACCACAGCACACTCATGCGCCCTGCATCGGCTTTGCGCTGGTTGGTCGTCCAGAACTTTCTCTGTCGGCACCACCTTCGACGCCAGTAGGCGCACGAGACGGTGATGTGCGCCGTGCCGCGCCACCGGCCTTCGCTGCATCGTCATCCTTTGGATTCGTGACTTCCAGTGGCAGGCGAACAGCAATCTCTTCGACACTCGGCTCGCGCAGGAGTACCTGATCTCCGATGTCGATACCGCTGAGCACCTCAACCGCCATTTCGCTTGATCTCCCAACGACCACTTGTCGCTGGCTGAACCCGACACCATCTGGGACATACACAAAACTCACTGCACCCGTTCGGAACACCGCCTGCACAGGAATGCTCAATACATCTTCGACGCGACCGAGCAGGATTGATGCCTTGCATCGCATGCTCGGCTTCAGCGCGAGTGTGCCGTCATCGTCCAAAAGCACGCGCACCTTGTAATCGCGACGATTTGGATCGCGCCATCCACCGCTCTCGGCGAGGACGCTGACATTCATGACGGTGCCACGAATCGGTGTGTTTGGATTCGCGTCGCTGAAAATCGTCACTTCTTGATCTGGTTTGATGCGCCCAGAGAGTGCCTCACTGACCTTGAGGTACGCAACCATCTGTGATGTGTCGGGGATGATCATCACCAACTCGTTTGGTTTGAGTTCCGTGCCTGCCGCCGGGGGTGGTGAATCGCCAGAGCGACCCCATCCGCCTGATTCCAAACTGCTCGCGTACACAACGAGCCCCTCCATCGGAGAGTGAATGATCGTGTTGCCAAGTTGTCTCTCGCCTTGGTCGAGTCGTTCACCAGCTGTCTTTGCGCGAAAGGTCGCGCTTTCAAAGTCGCTCTGTGCCTTGACGATCTCTGCGTCCTTCTTCTGCTCTGTGCGCTTGCGCTCTGATGTCGCCTGATCAACATCGGAACGCTTCTTCGCCTCGTCTTGAGGTCGCTGATACTTCTCGTAGACCTCGATGTCGAGCGCAGACTGCTTCACCTTTGCGTCGGCTTGAATGAGCGTGATCCGATCCTTTTCATACTCGTCTCGGCTGATGAAGCCCTTGGCAACCAGCGCGTCTGACTCTGAAAATCGTTTTCGGACGCGCTCTGCATCGATGGTCGCTGCTTCGAGAGCGGTCGCAAGTGTTTGTCGCTTGGATACCAGGTCGCCACTCACCCATCCCTCGAGTGCCAGATTTGCCAGTTTCACCTGCAAATCAGCCTTCTCGATCTCACTCGCTCGTTCGTTCTTCTTGATCGACAAAGCCTGCTCGCTCGAAACCGCCTCCGCTTGCGCGGTCTTGAGCTTGTCCTGCATGTCCTTGATTTTGTCAGCGGACTCCTCGCTCGCAAATTTCAGCAGCACATCTCCCTTGGCAACGAGCCGACCCTCCGCCACGATCTCGGTGATGACAGCACGCCCTTCAAGCAAGTTGCGAACTTCCACTTGTCGAAGCGCTGCGAGTTCGCCGGAGACCGGAATCACCATGTCAAAGTCGGATCGCGCGACCGTCGCCAGATCCAGCGCGCCGTTGGCGCCCAGGCCACCATGAACACCGCTTCGCCCATCAGCGCGCAGCAGCGTGAACCATGCCACCACAGAGAGGAGCGCGATGATCACGACCGCAACCCGCGTGCCCATCGTGGTTGCTATGGCGCGGCTGCGGACTGTGCGACAACACGCAACGAGTGGACTGATCGGTGGGTTTGGAGAACCGCTTGCCATCTCCCCCAAGCCTAGTCTCAGGCGGGCGGAATCCCTGCAGGCTGCGCGAGAATTCCTGCGCCGCGTCTATATCGGACCTGCATCCCATCTGGTGGATTGATCTCTCCATCATCGGAGATTCGAAGTTGCCCAGACTGCCGCAGGTACTCCAGGATCGCGATCTGCACTTCGCGAAGCGCACGAGCCTTGTCATTTTCGGCAGTATTGAGGGCATCCACAGCGTCTGTTCGATCTCGTGGGGTCGCTCGGTCTGGTGCCGCATCGATACTCGCCTGACGATTCCGTGCAATCTCGATGTTGCGATCTTGCAGAGAAAGCGTGTAGAGCGCACGGTCGATGCGTCTGGTTGCCTGACGAACTTCGACAGCCGCCGTGTTCTGCGCGAAGACGAACTGCCGCTCGAGTTGCTCGAGACGCACCTGCGCCTTGCGCACATTCACCTCTTCAATCGTGCGATCGAGGGGAAGATCGATGGCCATGCCAACGGCGTAATCGCCCAAGTTCTCGACGAGTTGAATGCCGTTGAAGAAATCTGGATTATGCAGGAGTGATGCTCTCGCGAAGAGGTTGGCGCCAGGGAGGACGGCGTTGCGTGCGTTGTCGACGTGTCTGCGAGCGTCGACAACTTGGTCGCGTGCATTCTGTAAATCGAGACGCCACTCGAACGCTGATGCCACCGCTTGTCGGGTGTCCACGACTGGTGGATCAAGGTCGAGCATCTCTGGGTCAATCACAATCGGCGCTTCGGTGTCGTATCCGATGCGCAGTTTGAATCGATCCACCGCCAGCTTGTATCCCTCTTCCAGCGCGGAAAGTCGGTCGATGACGAAGAGTGCGCGTTGTTTGGCAAGATCAGCTTGAAAGGCAACTTGTCTGCCACTCTCCACCAGCGCGACTTCGCGTTCCACGATGGAGCGCAGTCTTTCAATCTGACTTCGTGTATTGGCGACAACCTGCTGTTGCACGACAAGTTCGTGAAAGTCTGTGAAGATCGCGATGTAGAAGCGGCGACGGAAGTCTTCGAACGCCCTCGCGCCATAGACCATGTTTCGCTTTGCCTGAATCAGATCCTCTTGCGCCACCAAACCGGCCCCGCGCAGCAGCGGGATATCGAGCAAGAGCGCGATCTCGAGTGAACTCGCCTGACCGAGATCAACTGCGTTGCTGACCTGCCGCGACGCCTGCGCAAGAATGTTTGCACTCACCTCGCCGCCGTAGGGAAGCTTTTGGGAAACGGAGAGGTCGTTGACCAGTTGCAACGCTGTCGAACTCTGACTATTCTCCGACACTCCCTGAAACTGAGGAGTGATCGTGTCAAAGAATCGGGGGCTCCACATGTGCTGCTGAATCAAGAGATCAAGCGCGATGAGCAGGTACTGCTCCTCTGCGAGTCGGTACTCCACACTCTTGCTGATGGCGGTCTGAACGCTCTTGGCGAGCGTGAAGTGCTCCGCATTTGGATTGACCTCCATCACAGCTGTCACTTGTTGAATCGTCTTGTCTGCATCCATGATGGCACGCTCGCGCGCCTGATACCGCAATGTTTCTGGTGGGGGATTGACTGTCGCTGGATCGGTGAGATTCGGCGAATTTGCCGTGAAATTCTCACCCTGATATCGAGATTCGGCCTTTTTGATCGATGGGACGCTTGACGGCTCGCTGATCGAATCGCTCGCCTTGCGCAGCCGATCTTCGGTGTCAAGATCGATCAGCGAAAACTGTTGCTCTTGACAAGCTTGGATGGACAGTCCACAAAACACCATAATCGCGATGATCGACCATCTTCTTTGTGTTTTTGAGATAAATCGATGCTTTATCATAGACGATCCAGTATCGTCTGTAATATTGATGCTATTTATAGCGATCATGTGGCGATCTTCTAAGATCCAACCGTGTGCCAGACGGTTTTTACTTCTGTGACGCTTTGGAACGACCGTGGGCTACTCCAGATCGTGTCGTCTGTGAACCGTTCGATTGGATCGATCAGACGCACCCGCTTGAGATTCTCAGAAACACCAATTTGCGCAATCTTTGCCAATTCAGGATCCAAACTTGCCACAACTGCGTCGATATCGCGATGTCCTGCGATCACTGGAACGAGCTCCGCTCTCATGCCGGTCAGAACATTGAGCACACCTGGAGGAATATCGGAACTAGGCGCGCATTCGGCGACGACAAGCGCCGGAATCGGTTCTTTCTCACTCGCCACGGCGATGACGGCACACCCACAAGCGATTGCAGGCAGTGTCAAAGAGAGAAAGCCAAGCAGTGATGCCTCTTGAGGCGCAACGACAGCGACCACACCGGATGGCTCAATTTGAGAAAAGCAGTGGAATGGACCAGCGACAGGGTTTCGACCACCGAGCACGGAATCTAGTTTGTCGCACCAGCCGGCGAACGAAAGGGTTCGATCGATCGCCTGCTCGACCTCGCCACGAGCCCGCCCCTTGCCGAGGCGGCCGCTCATCCGAACGCTTTCAACCAATTCCTCGCGACGGGCATCCAACAATTCGGCGAGTCGATAGATGATTTGACCGCGCAGATACCCGCTCGACGCAGCCCACTTCTCTTGTGCGCCGCGGGCCGCTTCGACTGCGTCTCGCAAATCCTTTCGTGATGCTTGAGCGATGTAGGCGAGCGCCTTCCCGCCTGCGCCTGCACCGATGTCGGTGACCGGAGCAACTCGCCCAGACTCGCTGCGAGGGTAGGCCCCGCCGATGAAGAGTTTCCAAGTCTTTGTGATGTCTGCACGATCAGTCATGTGTTTCCTTCTGTGAATATCACGCGAGGTATGCGGACAATCCGGATCGACCGCCCTCGCGACCAAAGCCGCTCTCGCGGTATCCACCAAATGGCGCGGCTGGGTCGAACTGGTTGAATGTGTTGCACCAGATCACTCCTGCCTTGATCTGACGAGCAACTTCGTAGGCCTTCGAGCCTCGGCTCGTCCAGATCCCCGCACTCAATCCATACATCGTGTTGTTTGCGCGAGCGACCGCTTCGTCTGGTGTGCGGAATGTCATCACCGCCAGCACGGGTCCGAATATTTCTTCGCGCGCAATAGTGTGTGCAGGTTGCACGCCCGTAAAAAAGCACGGCTTGCACCAGAAGCCCTTCGCCCCAACCGTGCCATCGCACGCCTCATGATGCTGTGCTCCCTCTTCGATGCCAGTTTTTATGTAACGCTCAATTCGCGTGAGTTGCGCACGACTGTTGATCGCGCCGACATCGGTGTTCTTGTCCAGCGGATCGCCAATACGAAGGCTTCGCATGCGGAACTGAAGTTTTTCGATCACCTCATCCGCCACCGATTCTTCCACCAACAATCGGCTTCCGGCACAGCACACTTGGCCCTGATTTGCCCAAATCGCGCTGATGACCCCCTCGACCGCTTGATCGATCGCGGCATCCGCAAAGATGATGTTTGGGCTCTTTCCGCCTAGTTCTAGGGTCAATCGCTTCTTGGTTCCCGCGACGGTCGACGCAATCGCACGACCAACTTCGGTCGATCCGGTGAAAGCGATCTTGTCGACATCGCCGTGTGCGACGAGGTCGCGACCG
Organism: Phycisphaerales bacterium; assembly: GCA_009691725.1. Lineage (GTDB taxonomy): Bacteria > Planctomycetota > Phycisphaerae > Phycisphaerales > SM1A02 > F1-60-MAGs104. Next base: position 54,899 of record SIAP01000006.1, on the reverse strand, counting down.
GTCTCTCCTGCACCCGTGATGATGTTCACAACACCCGCAGGAAGATCGACCTCTTGCAGAATCTCCGCCAATCGAAGCGCTGTGAGTGATGTCGTCTCTGCCGGTTTCAGTACCACTGTGTTTCCGCACGCGAGCGCTGGCGCGATCTTCCACGCGGCCATCAAGAGTGGAAAGTTCCATGGAATAATCTGACCACACACGCCAATTGGTTCTGGAGAGGCACCGGACGCGGTCGGACATGCCCATCTCAACTTGTCACACCATCCCGCATGATGAAAGAAGTGTGCTGCCGCGAGCGGAACATCTTCATCGCGCGTTTCTCGAATCGGCTTGCCGTTGTCCATCGTCTCAAGGACTGCGAGTTCTCGTGCCCGTTCCTGGATGCGGCGAGCGATTCGGTAGAGGTACTTCGCGCGCTCGAGTGCTGGAGCGCGACGCCATCCCTTGAGTGCGCGGCGCGCCGCAGCGACCGCGAGATTCACATCCACCGCGCCAGCCTGCGCAATCGATGCGAGGTGCACTTCGTTTGCTGGATTGATGGTCTCGAATGATGTTCCAGACTTCGCTGGGCGAAAAGTGCCGTCGATAAACAGGCCGTACTGCGGCTTGATCTCGACCTTCGTTGACTCGGGCGCTGGCGCGTACTCCCAGTGTGTGGTTGAACCAGTCATCATTGCAGTATCCCACGCCGAGTGTCGCTGTGGCAAGCGATGCTGCTCCATTGCTGCCCGCGTGCTGCGAGACGCGAAGAGTTGACGCGTTGGGCGGGTACCCTGCTGGAATGCCACAACATGTGCTTGCGATTGATATCGGGGGTACAAATGTCAAGTGTCGCGTCGAGAGTGATGCCGAGCGACGCGCATTCCCCTCTGGTCCAACGCTCACTCCAGAACAAATGGTTGACGGGGTCAAGAAGATTGGCGAAGGATGGTCATTCGATGTGATCACGATCGGACTTCCGGCACCGATTCTCGGTAATCGAGCGTCGCGCGATCCGGCGAACCTCGGTCCAGGTTGGATGGACTTTGATTACGCGGCTGCGTTTGGCAGACCAGTGAAACTCATCAACGATGCAGCGATGCAGGCAGTGGGGTCCTATGAGGGTGGGCGCATGTTGTTTCTGGGGCTCGGCACTGGACTCGGTTCATGTTTCATCGCGGACCATCTGATCCTGCCGATGGAACTGGCGCATCTGCCCTACCGCAAAGGAAAGGAGGTTGAGCAGTTTGTGGGTGTGAAGGCGCTTAAAAAACTCGGCAAGAAGGAGTGGACGCGCGATGTGCATGATGTCATCAAGATCTTCTCCGCAGCGCTGCTGCCGGACTATGTCGTCCTGGGCGGTGGAAATTCCGTGAGGTTGAAGACACTCCCAGAGAATTGTCGGCTCGGTGCGAACGCGAATGCGTTCATCGGGGGGTTTCGTCTGTGGACTCCAGAGTGGGCCAAGTCTGTGGTGAGCATGACTGCATGATCGACCCGACTTCTGCCGCCATCTTGCTTGCTGTGATGATCGCGCAGTCGCCCAGTAATCCATCTTCGATTCTGCAGTTGGCTCCGACAGGTCGGTTTCTCTCGACTGCTCTGGGCAACACCCAAAGCTTCGCGGGTATGGATCTCATGCCGAACACGCCCGCGCTCTTTGGAACCACAAAGGCAACGAGCACATTCAATCTCATTGAGTACAGGCCACACGCAATCCCGTGGAGTGGGGTGGACGCTCCACTGGATGATCCTTTTTCGTATCTGTTTTCGCCCGTGCGAAATCTTGCGATTGCCTCGCAGGAGCAGTTCGGTCTGCGATGGGACATTTACGATGTGATTGTCTATCAAGGAGCGACGACTGTGATGGCAGGCAACAGTGCCGCTGAGGGCGTGAACCGTTTCAATCTTCGCGCTGACTTGAAATTGTGGGACTTCGGCGGCCACGCGACTGGACGCATCACCGCCCAAATGCGACAGACCAACGCCTTTCCAACGAGTTCTGATCTTGGGACGAAAGTTGGCTCGGATATCACTCTCGACAGTAATTTCACTGGGCATCTGGGGACACGCCTCGTTCGGCTGCGGTACGAACAGGGGCTACTCGACAACCGTGTCATGGTCTCTGTCGGCAAGATCAACCCCAACGACTATGTGTTGAACAACCCATTCGCAGGCGATGAAACCACGCAGTTTCTCGCGTCAATTTTTGATGGCAGTGATGCGGCTCAAGTTGGATTTCAGGGATATCTGTTGGGCGCTGCGGTGCTGGTTGTGCCGATGGATGGGGTCTACGCCAATTTCGTTGCGACCGCGCCATCGACACAAGCCACCAATGGGCTTGGCGCAGACTTGCTCGGCACTGGTCTGTGGTGGTTCGCGAGTGAGGTTGGCATCGTGACTGATTTTCTGGGAGACGTGGATTCACCTGGGAGATACTCGGTTGGGTTCAACACCACCAACGCGTCCTATGAATCAACCGACCTCGCGACCGCGAGGAGCGGCAATGGATTCTGGGTGATGGGCACGGAGTACTTCACTGCAGATGTTGGCGCATGGGCGCAGTTCACATACTGCGATCCGAGTGTTGCGCTCTACAAGTCTGAGTTCACGGCTGGGTTATCCATTCAGAATTGTTTCGACCGAAAAGGTGATGGGTTCGGCGTTGCGTGGGGATTCACCACGAATCCGACAGGCGACCTTGGCGTACAAACCGTCACCGAGTTGTACTACCGATTTCAGCTGACCGACTCAGTTCAGATCACGCCAGACATTCAGGTCATTACCAATCCGACGAATCCCACGACCGACACGAGTCAGTCCGACACGGTCGTCGTCTTCGGCATTCGCGCGTTGATTCATTTTTAGGAAGTGGTGATGTTGCGCACCCACTTCACCCACGCACCTCACCCCAGCAATCCGCCAATTTTCTCGCCCGGTTGCCGTGATGACCAGGAGCAGATGACGCCACCGAGGACGACCATTGCCAGAGAGAGCATCATCGGAAGGGTGATTGGCCCGATCATGAACACACCCTCATCGATCTGACGGAACTGTTCACTGAAGAGGCGCGCCGCGCCATATGCGGCCAGGAACACCCCAGCAATCACGCCTGGTTTTCTTGGACGCATCCACACCAGTGCCATGGCAGAAAAGAGAAATGGGCCATCGGTCACTGCCTGAATGAAGTTGTTTGGGTAGTACGCAGTGAGAATCGGCTCAAGTCTGGAGAGCACGTCGGGTCGATGCAACATCGCTGCGCCGTACACCGCATCTTGAAGTGGCTCTGTCGGATTCACGAGCGTCTGGAGTGGCGCAAGTTTTTCGATCGCAAAGGATGGCTCGAGTACCTCCGCCGGATACTTCACCGACCACCACGGGCTGCTCGCCTGCATCGACTGTGGGAGTGCCTTCCCCCATAACTCGCCATTGACCCAGTTGGCGAGTCGCCCCAAGCACAATCCAATCGGCGCGCCAAATGCGGCGCAATCTGCCACACACAAGAATGGGACATGTGATCGTCGCGCAAAGCACCATGCACCAACGGCGCTACCCAGGATGCCGCCGTGACTGGACATTCCACCTCGGTGAATGTCGAGCAGTCCCCACCAGGGAATCCCCTCGTGAAATGAAACGAGCAAGTGTGGTTCGTACAGCACCACATGACCGACACGACCACCGATGACGATGCCAGCCACGAGATAGGTCAGCAGATCTCCGACCTGCATCACACTGAGCGCCAATCGACCGCGCCGCGCGAGCGAACGGAGGAGTCCGTAGCCCAACAGGAAGCCTGCTGCATACGCCAGTCCGTACCAGCGAATGCCAAACCCAGGAGAAAACTCAATCGCGAACGGGCTCGCGTTATGAAGTATGGATGCGATCACCTGCGTAGCATCCTCGACTTGGCATGGAAGCGCCACTCCCCAACTTGACGCCAAGCGAGTTCGCACGAATTGACCGACCTGGTGATCTCACCCCGTTTCTGAAGCTGCTCATTCGCGGTCACACGCTGACCGTCGACCAATCGCGTGCGGCATTCACCGAAATCATGACTGGATCTGCGCATGAGGCAGAACTTGGTGCGTTTCTCGCGCTCTTGGCTCGGCGACTCCCAACCGTCGACGAACTTGTGGGTGCCGCAACTGTGATGCGTGAGCGCGCGACCGCGCTTCCCACAACCATCGACACGGCGCGCATCCTTGACACTGCTGGCACTGGTGGCGCGCCCAAGTCATTCAATGTCAGCACGCTCGCCGCAATTGTCGCGGCATCAGCTGGAGTGCCAGTGGCGAAACATGGCAACCGCTCGCGCACGGGTCGTGGCTCTGCGGAAGTGCTCATGCAGCTCGGCGTCGATGTGGATGCCCACGTCGAGATTCAACGGCGCTGCCTCGAGGAGGTCGGTGTCGCATTCTGTTTCGCGCCACGGCACCATCCCGCAGCGAAGCATGTGATGCCAACACGAAAGGCGCTTGGGTTTCCGACCATCTTCAACCTCCTTGGTCCGCTGACAAATCCCGCACGGGCTCGGCGACAGGCGATTGGTGTTTACGACCGGGGCTTTGTGCCGATTCTCGCCCAAGTGCTGCGAGAACTTGGCGCCATCCGCGCCTTGGTCTATCACAGTTTCGATGGACTCGACGAGATCTCCACGGGTGCTGCAACCCTGCTCGCGGAGGTTGCGAATGACGCGCCGCTGGATTCGCGAGGTGGAACGATGCGAGTCTTCGAGGTGACGCCTGAAATGCTCGGTGTCACACGCGTCAATCCTCTTTCGGTCGCTGCTGACAGTGTGCAGGATGCTGCAGATTTGTTTATTGCAGTCCTTGAAAACCGAGCACCCATTGCCGCACGAGACTTCACACTCGCCAATGCTGGCGCGGCGCTGTGGGCTGGTGGCAGCGCAGACACGCTGCGAGGAGGAGTCGAACTGGCTCGCACCACGCTGGCGTGCGGAAAGAGCCGCGCAACACTCGACGGACTGATCCGAGTGTCGCAAGGTCGATCCGTGTGATAAGTTTTCCGCACGCATGAAGAGCCACTATCCACTATTGATTGTCACATCGGTTGATGCGACACCGAGTGCGCCCGTTGGTGCGACAGCTAGTGCGCCGATTAGCGCGGCGGTCGACGCAATGGGGTCCACCATCTCGACCGGATCCCTTGGCGATGACGCGTTGATGTTTGTCGGCACCTACGGCGGCCGTATGGTCGGCGTCCTTGCCGTTGTCGCCGTCGCATTCTTGGCGTCGAAGTGGTTGGGGCAGTTGATCCGATCATCCTGTGATCGCGGCGGAGTCGATGCCACGCTCGCCCACTTCTGCTCGAAACTGGTGCACTGGACGATCCTGCTGATTGCTGGAATCTTGATCCTCAACCAATGCGGAGTCGACACGGCGAGTTTCGCGGTGGTTTTAGGAACCGTCGGGCTTGCCATTGGACTCGCGTTCCAGAGCACACTGTCAAATTTCGCGGCCGGAGTCATGCTGATGGTCTTTCGTCCATACAAGATCGGCGATGCGATCACGGTTGCGGGGCAGAGTGGTGTGGTTGATGAGATTGATCTCTTTTCGACCACACTCGACACAGCCGACCGAAGGCGCATCTTCGTTCCAAACAGTTCCATCTTCGGATCTGTGATTACGAACACCAGCACACACGCCATCCGCCGCGCGGATGTGAATGTGCGCGTGGACTATCGTGCAGACATCGATGCCACTCGGAGTGCGCTCATGGGTGCGGCGATCGCGACTGCGGGACGCGTTGCGGATGATCCAGACATCGGCTTGATGGAACTTGGGGCGCAAGGTGTGGAGTGGCAGGCGCGTGTCTGGTGCAAGAATTCGGACTACCTCGCAGTGCGGCAGGCGTTGGTGCGTGAGGTGAAATCCGCCCTCGATCGCGCTGGAATTGGGATTGCGGCGCCGTGGATTGATCCCGGCGCTGCGCCTCGCTGAATCTGCGAGCGAATCATCCCGCCACAGATTCGTCAGTGCGAGTCGTCAAGAGGCGAGTCGTCAAGAAAAATGGGCTCGTTTTTGGAATGATCCGCGCGGGCACTTAGTGTCCAAACATGCCGCGCAGGACGAGCGGTTCTAGGGCTTCGCGGCTGGTTTCTCGGCTGGCCTCTCGACCGGAGGGGCGAAGGGCATTCGTGCCATGGATCGCGTGTGCGATGGTTGCTGGCGCAGCAGGAACAGGCGTCTGGACATCGCACGCAACTCTGGATGAGCGGAGTCGACTCGCAATCGTCGCCGCATCGATCACGGTCGTCATCGCCGCGCACGGAACCGCGCTGGCGTGGCGGCGGTGGTCACGGGGCGCCATCGCGTGTCTGCTGATTGGCGCGGTGGCAATTGGCGCGCTCCGCGTGGCGATCTTTGATCTCCAGTGGCACACAACACTCGCATCTCTTGGCACCGAAGTGGGATCCCCAGAGCGACTCGCGTGGATTGATGGAGTGGTTGTCTCGACACCACGCAATGATGAGTATTCCAGTCGCGATGCATTGATCGCCTGCGGCGCACTCGAGGAGGACACACTCGCACGATTTGTGCCGCGCTCACCAACTGTTCGATTCAACCTCGCTGTTGAATCGCTCTTGGATGCGAGTGGCCATCGGTTCACGCACCACTCCACTATTCGGGTGATCGTGGCGGGATCGAGTGCGGGTTGCGCCTCTGGGCAGCGAGTACTCGTGCGTGGTTGGTTGCGCGGATTTGATCCGCCAAACAATCCCGGTGGATTTGATTCGATTCGGTGGAGTCGCAGTCGATCGATCACGGGAGTGATTTCGATTGCAAGTCCGCAACTCATTGAAGTTGTCGATGATGCTCCTGCCACGGTCGAAGCACTCCTTTCGCGTTGGAGGGCTCGCGTTGACCGCGCACTTCACGAATCGATCGGTCGCGATCCACACTTGGACGCAACCGCGTTGATCGCCGCGTCAACGACTGGCGCTGTGTGGCCAGGACTTCGAAGCGCATCAAAGGCGTTCGCTGCGTGTGGTCTTCAGCATCTGGTGGCAATTTCTGGCTTCAACTTTGGAATCCTCGCCGCGTGTGCACTCTGGCTCGTTCGACGAACTGGGTGTGCTCCACGCGTTGGTGGCGTCGCCCTCATCGCCCTCGCTCTGCTCTTTGTTGGTTCGATCGAGTCGGAGGTCTCCTCTCTCCGCGCCGCACTCATGGGTGGCTCTGCAGCACTCGCACTTTCGCTTGGTCGATCGGTCCCTTTTGGTTCGATCATGGGATTCTCGGCCATCGTCATCGTTGCTGTGGATCCAGTGGCTCCATCCGAGCCAGGATTTCAGTTGAGTTTCGGCGCGATCTTTGGACTGCGATACCTCGCACTCCCGCTCGCTGATCTGTGCTTGCGGATCACCCCTGGAGATGGCATCGCCTCCGTCGTGATTCGAAGAGTCTTCGATCCGATCTCAGCTGCTGTGGGCGCATGGATTGCCGCCGCACCAATTGTGGCGTGGCACTTCGGCGTCGTCCAAGTGCTCTGTGTTCCATGCACCATCCTGTTGTCGCCACTCTTCGCATCGATGGTGGTGCTCGGCAATGCGACGCTGGTGCTTGAGCCACTCTGCGCACCGGTTGCGGATGTGGTGGGGGGTGTTGCCATCTGGAACGCCCGCGCCGTGCTGGTTGTCACGCGCTGGTGTTCGACACTTCCAACGGCGATCGATCCACAGTCCGGTGTTCGCGTGATCCACGATGATGTTCAGTGGAGGCTTCGTATGGACATGATCGATGTCGGAAATGGGTCGTGTCATCTGATTCGATCTGGCGATTGCGCTGTGCTCTTTGATTGTGGAAGTCTTGGATCCGCCGCGGTTGGCTCCCAAATCGTTGTGCCTGCGCTGCGCGCACTTGGAGTCAAGACGATTGCCGCGATCGTCGTGTCACATCCAAATCTTGATCACTACGGCGCAGTTCCAGAGGTGATCCGCGCATTCGATGTGCGTCGCCTGATGACCACAACACAATTCGTCCGGTGGGCTCGCGAGCAAGGAGGGTCCGCAGAGGCTGCACTCCACTCGGCGAGGGATGCTGGCGCGACCCTCGAGACGGTTGGTGTTGGTGACGCACTTTCGTTTGGATCCATGAACTGGACCGTCATCCATCCGCCGCGCGACGGCTCGTTTGCTGACTCCAATGATGGAAGCCTTGTGATTCGCGTCACCGACGGCGCCTTCGCAATTGTGTTGTGTGGTGATGCGGCGCGCGAAGCGTGTCAAGCGGTGTTGCATCCGTCACGAGCGGCTGAGCTGCGCGGCGTGGTGGTCTTGGAATTGCCTCATCATGGAAGTTTTCGTCCTGAGTCAGCGGCGCTTGCAGAGCGAATCGCCAGTCCGATTGTGCTTCAATCAACTGGCGCTGCGCGTCTCCGCAAGGACAAGTGGGGAGAACTCTTGGCGGACTCACATCGACTTGTCACCGCGCACGATCATGCCTGCGCGGTCGCGTGGAAACATGATGGTCGTATCGCGCTTGGTCGGTGGATTGGAGATCGATATCTCTGGAGCGACACAAACATCCTTGTGGAACTACCCAATCCGCTCGAAGATCGCGCAGGCGGAGCTGTCGATGCGGATCAGGTGACAGATACGCCGTCACCCTTGACTGTCACCGGCGACCACGATCGCACGACGCAAGATGAGCGTGTCGCCGATGGGACCACCGCCACCCTCTTCGATCTCGATTTCGAGTGGTCCAGATTGGATCGCGACGGTCAACTGAATCTTGCTCTGCTTCGCATTCATCGCATAACGCGCGAGTTCACGACCATGCTGACGAATGACCAGAGTGCAGTCGGTCCACTGCCGCAGCGTCACTGGAACTTCGACGAGCGCGCTGAAAATGGAGAAGCTTTGGGGGACTTCGTAGATGAGCCTTACCGGCCCCCTGATCTCGATTGCGCAGGCGCCCAACGGCGCACTGAACGGCGCATCACCACTGACGATTTTCGGATGCGAGTATTCGGCGCGGGGGAGTGCTGGGCTTGTTGGAGCGCCCACCGTGGGCGACAGTGAGGAGAGTGGGAAGATTCGTGTGGGAGATCGAACCACACACAGAATCTCCTCTTCGGGGAGCGCGATGATCGGACGCGCTGACACGATTTTCACTCCAGCCAGCGCGAATGATCCAACTGGTCCGCCATAGATCGAACTTCCATCAACGACAGATCCGTCAGCGAGCCACACACGCACCGCGCCTCGCTCCGGCGCAATCGACACCAACGCAATCCCCGCAATTCGATCAATCGGAACTTCGTGCCTCGTGCCAGAAGACTCGATGGTGATCGAATCTGCAAACCCCTCGATGAACCCTTGAATACGGTCACCGTTGCGGAGCACAATCTCATCTGACTCGCTGGCGAGTGGTGGATGAGCCATCGGCTGAAGTTGGACAAGTGATGCGTGGTCGATCGGCAGATCCACCAACCCCAGCCCGGGATGCTTCCATCGCACGACCGAGCCACCATCTCCGTCGTGAAATCCGCCAAACGATCCGACGATGATCTGACCATCATTTACGCGCACGAATGAAAATGGTGGACGAACCCGAGCGAATGAATCGTTCACCAATGGAATCCATGCCAGTGTTGTCGCGGTGAGATCGGCTCCATCCTCTGCGCGAATGATTCCGCGGTCATCGGTCGACCCACGCACCCACTCACCCCGCGAGTTGAGAACACGGACGCTGAGGGCCTCGCGAACGGTCGACTCCTGCGACACAGAGAAGAGTATTCCAAGCGTCAGTGCAATCATCATGTGTTCACTCGCACTTCACCGTTGAAAAATTGGGAGATATCTGTTTGGCATCTGGAGAACGATGAGTGCCATTGCGGTGGCATACGCATTCCCAGCCTGATGATCGACCCACGAACCATCGTCGGTTTGCATCGCGATCAACTCTTCGCGCACACGCGACCACCACTCGTCCCATCGCGCTCCGCCGGCGAGATACATGGTCTGCGTTGCGTAGTACTGACCATAAAAATAGTGTGCTTGCAACTGTGGGCCAGCGCCTGCTGCGCCAGCATTGGCGAGCAGGTACTCCAACCCTCGCTCAATCGAGTCATCCTCATACACGCCCGCATAGAACAGGCTTGCGACTCCCGCGGCGGTTCGTGGCCACGCACTTGTGCCGGGTTGCCTCATGTATCGAAACCCTCCATCAGCGTTCTGGCAATCTCGCACATATCGCACTGCGCGATCGATCGTCTCTTTGGGAATCTTGATACCGGCATTGCGTGCGCTTCGAAGCGCCATCACCTCGCAAATCGTCACTGAGACATCGGCGTCATATGGAACTGGGTTGTATCGCCACCCACCCTCGTCGTTTTGGCTGTTGAGAATGAGATCGATGGCGCGCACGAGAACATCGCGAACACGCGAATCGTCTGGATTCATTCCGTAGACCTCGCCGAGAAAGAGTGTGGCGAAGCCGTGACCGTACATCGGTCCGGTGGTGCTTTCGGCTGCGAGCAATCCGCTCTCGGAGGTATTCGAGAGCACATAGTCAAGCGTACGACTCACATGCTCTCCATACCGACCACGACTTGGAAGATTGCCGTCGGCCATGAACGCTAATCCGCATAGCGCCGCGATGCCGACATGTCTTCCATACCGACCACGGCCAAATGATCCATCTTCGTTTTGTGTCGATGCGAGATAGACCAACGCGTGTTCAACACTCCGTGAAAGGCTCTCTGTGATCTCGTCTTTCGCGGGCTTGTTCTCTGCGCCAGTTTGGAATGGTTTGACTGTGATGGATGGCGCACCTTCGCCTGTGGTTGGTGGACTTGACGCCGGAGTGGATGCCGGAGTGGATGGAGTCGTCGCGGGAGTGACTGGTGGGGGAGCGGTCTGTTCCCCCGCGACAGCCTGCGCCCCCGCTGGTGCGTTCACCGCGACAGCCAGCGCCACGACCAATGCCACAACAGATGTGATGATGTTGATCGTCATTCTCATGGCTTGGACTCTTCTGCAATCCGTCTGTAGTAGGCCTCTGTCCATCGACGGTACACGGATGACATCTTTTCTCGAACTCCTTGGCGAAGGACCTCTCGTGTTCGTTGAGGAAGACTGCCCCACTCCTCATCGGATTCGTTGATCACGCCACCCTCAACAACTTCGGTTGCGGGCGGCACTTCGCTCGCTCCATCTCCAGTCGGTTGGGATTGACCAGCCTCGTCCTTCCTCGCAGCCTGCTCCGCGCGCTTGCGAGCCTCTTCGCGGCGCTGTTGTTCTGATGACGACCCATCTGGTTTCCCGCTCTGGCCCTTTGACTTTCCTGATGCCTTTGAATCACCACTCGAAGACGATGATGATGATGAGCTCGATGAGGACTGCTGTTGTTGAGATTGTGCGGACTGAATCAGCGCATCGAGTCTCGCAAGGATGTCCTCCTGAATGCGCTGGACTGCGATGCCGGTCTCGCTCTCGCCAAGCAGTTCGGCGCTTCGTCGCATCTCATTCACGGTGACCTGCAGGGTGTTCTGTGCCTCTTTGTCGCTCAAGATCCTTGTGAGTTCCGCCTTCTGCGACCGCTCATTCTCGTTGTTGGTCTTCGCACTATCACCAGAACCAATTCCGAGCAGTTCGTCGAGCGACTTTTCTGGTGGGGTCGCTGGGGCGGTCGCTGGGGGGGTCGACGGTTGATCTGTCTTTGGAATCACCTCGCCTGGTGCCTGCGCGAACACATTCCACTGGATGAGTGCGCAGAGAAGAATGGCTGTTGATGTCTGTTGTGTCACGTGGGGTCCTTCCCATCGTCTGGTGTTTTTGTTGGTGGAACAATCGTTGGCGCCGCCTGACTCTCGCGCTCACGCATCTGCTTCTCGACTTCTTCGCGCAGTGCGTCTGCGATCTTTGCAACGGAATCTTGTCGAATCGAAAGTCTGTTGATGGCGTCTGCGGGGAGTTTCGCCTCTTTGACAGCCTTGGTTCGATCGTAGATTCGCTGTTGTAGTGCGCGGAGGACCTTTAATTCTGCCAGGGGTGGAATGAGCGGCTTTTCTTCTTCTCCACCACCACCGCCGCCTGCGCCGCCGGCCTGCTGCTCTGGATCTGAGAATGGATGATCTTCTTTCTTTGACGCTTCACTCAATGCGTTGGCGAGCCCTTTGAGTGTTTCGAGCACCTCGCGCTCCAACTCAATCGTTCCGTCGGTCGGTGCTCCGCCACGAAGATCTGCTGCTGCGCGTGTTGCTGCGTCAACTGACAGGGTGGTCGCTTCGCTGAAGGTGAGTGACTTTCGAACATCGTCCGACCCATCGCGTACCGCCGCGATGTCGCTCTTGATTCGATCTTGTTCGACTGCGAGGCGTCGCGCTTCAACGAGCGTTCGTCGAGATGATTCCACAGTCACAATCGCCGTTGTGGCAACCAGAACTCCCTCCTGTCGCTCCCAGAGTGCTTGGTAGGTCTGCGCAAGTTCGCGTGCACGCTGCATTCGCGCCTGCTCTTCGTTCTTCTGCTCCTGTTCACGGACAACAGCCAACGCCTCGCGAAAGAGTGCTGATCCTCGCACCAGACTCTCGTGACCATTAGCGACGTCTGGTATCGCTGTCACAAACGCACCAGCCGCACGCCCCTCTGCTTGCGCGCCTCGATCCAACAACCGAACAACGCGTTGTGCGCTTGGACCAGCAGCACGCCCATCGTCTGCAACACCAGATGCGTTCAGTGAGAGTTGTGCTGCGAGCCGTGACACATTCGGGGACGCCTCTGCGATCACTTCACTGTTCTCTGTTAGGAGGGCAAGCCCGAGATCCTCGGTGCTTCGCGCTTCACTCACCAACTGCTCGATTGCATCAGCTAAACTCGCGAGCTTGCGACGAAGACTCTCTGTCCGAGACTTCTCGTCGTCAGCGAGATCTTCAATCATCATTTGCACGGTCTTCATTGCCGCCGCAGATGCTTGCTCTGCCTGATCCATGTGATTCTCGCGGGTGGCCTGTTCAGCCTGATCTAGTCGCGCCGACAGAGACTCGCGGTCGCCACGATTGGCGGCTTCCATCAGGTGTGCGGATCGTGATGGATCGTCCTGTTGCACACTCGCGGCTCGACTCTTGAGTTCCTCGAGTGCCTCGCGCGCCGCCTGCGCCGCTGACTTGGCGGTTTGCGCAGCGTGATCCAGCATCGCGGTTTCTTGGGCTGAGAGTTCGTCTCGAGATCGACCGATGGTCTCTCCGTGATCCGTGGACTTTGACCGTGCCCGCTCGGCATCTGCTTGCGCAATCGCCTCCGCGACGCGTTCAAGTTTTTGTGTCGCCATCCACGCATCTTTGTCGCGGTCGAGGAGTGTGGCGAGATCGTTCAACTCCTCACGAACCTCACCTTGGGCCTGCTTTGCGTCGGCGAGTTGCTCGGTTGCGTTTGTGGCACTGGTCTGGCGTGTCTCGTCGTCGCTTCTGTTGTCTGTCTCACCCAGCCCGTCTTTCGCGCCCAGCGTTTCTGCCTGGAACTGTGTGTATGCCTGCAATTTGTCGCGGGCGGATTCACTCTGGTCGTGCGCGGTCTGCACGATGTCGTCGACTGCGTCGAGAAGTCCGCGTGTTGCATCATCAACAATCTGATTCCGATCGAGTTTTGTTGAGAGCGATGTGCTCAGTGTTCGAAGAGCGGCGATCCGCTCGCTGATCTCTGTCTGCGGACGAACTTGTGCGGCTGGAGCGTCGTTGCGATCCATCACCACTCCCTGTCGCTCGTGGAGTCTCAGCGCTCCCTGACGGATCGCCATCAATATGTTGCGTGCCTCGTCCTCGAATTGTGCCGCTGTCAACACTCGAAAACGTCGTGGTGGTGATCGAGTCATTCGTTGCACACCAGCTTCGGCCGGAAGCGCATCGTGAGCAACAAGTGTGACTTCAATCAGATCGCCAGGCATCGCCTCTGTTGTTGAGATCTCAAAGAGTGTGGAGAGTTCCATCTCTCGCACACCTGCGGCGTCGATCTCTGTCAGCGTCGACTGCCACTCTGCTCTCGTCGCTTCGAGTGCGATGCGTTGGAGCCCAACATCATCTCGTGCTTCGCCTCGAAGGGGAATCTTCGCCGTCGGAAGAACTGTTTCGTCGGCGCTCGGTTCGACCACGAATGCCTCGGGGGCGCGATCATTTGTCACATCGACAGTGCACTGAATCTCCTCGACATTGCTGACTCCGTGTTGATCAACCAGACGAATCATGAGTGTCCGAGACTGATCCGCACTCCAGACGAGTGTCCATACCCCAGCCTGCTCTGTGAATCCAAACTGCGGCTCTGTGATCCCACCATCACCGACTCCGCGTGCTGTCCACTGGAAGGTTGATTGAATCCACGCCTTGCGCTCTGCGGCGCTGGTGGGTGTTTCGATGGATGACGTTGGTGTCATCTCGAAGACGACGGTGGATTCCTGTAGCACGGGTGTTGGAATGCGACCCTGGTTGTGGGTTGCACGACCGAGATCGAATCGTTGTTGTTCGATGGTGTTCGCATACTGGGGTGGCGTCACGATCGCGATCACAGATGCGAGTGTTGGGGCGTCGACAAACTCGATTCGCTGTGTGGTCGTCGCGACATCGCGCGTGAGAAACTGAAACTCGATTGAGTCGGAGTCTGTCTCGAGGAGGCGTTCAAACTTGGTCTCCCCTTGATGGATCAACGGAAGTTTCTCCCACTCACCTGTCACTCCGCCGACCGTTCGTCGAAGTTGAACCCACACTGGCTCGATTGTTGGGTCGCCACGAAAGAGATCGGCTCGCAGCGCGAGTGCGGTCTGCTGTGGATGGTGTGACGCAAAGGTTATGCTTCGGACTCCAGTGCGCGCCGGCCACTCCACCGCGATCCACGGCGTCGCGATTCGCATCAGGCCGGTGGTCGCCAGGTTGGATGACACCACAAAGAACCCGACCCACACGGCTATCACCAGACCGAGCGCCACACTCTCTTTCCTGAGTTGGGTTGTTGTGACGAGTTTCGCAATCTCCTCTGGTGACACAAGTGAGATCGCTGTTGCCTCAACTTTTCGCGCGTATGGGCTGCGAGCGAGGTCGAGGTTGCTTGCGAACTCAACTCCGGATGCGAGCCGACCAGAGGCGGATTGCTGGTTCTTTTCTACCAACAATGCCAGTCGCACGCGTGACATGGGTGGCGCCAGCGCTGGCCAGAGTCGACCACGAATCAACCACACTCCAAATCCTGTGATGCCCAGCAAGATGAGTGCGCGCAGCGGCGACGGGAATCGAAGGAGCGCATCCATCGCAATCGCAACTGAAAGTGCCATCATGACCGTACGACCAACGACGATCGACATGGACGCAATTCGAATTCTGCGTCGTCGCTGACCAACGAGGTCAAACTCCTGTGGGAGGTTTCTTGTGGTCACGGCATTATCTCGCTTCAAATCCTACGCAAGCCGCATCCACCTCCGACCAATCCATTCAATCAAAAGCAGTAACAAAACGGTTGAAAATGCTGCGGGGCTGTTCCAGATCGGATCAACCACGGCGCGCTCTGTGCTCACCGATCGCTTGGGAAGGAGTTGCGTGAGGCGACCAATCTCTGCTGGTGCGAGCACGGCGCCACCCGTTCGTGTTGCGAGGTCTTTGAGTTGTCCATGATCGGACTCTGGGTGTGTCATCTCGGTGTCACTCCGAACCACTTGGACGCCTTGCTCCATTAAGCCTGTGCGAGAGGAGTCCACCCGAACCCTCCAGAGCCCCGCTGACTCCGGCGACCAACTTCCTATCCATCCGGTGGACGACCCACCGGACGACCCACCGGACGACCCACTAAGTTGAATCGACTGGCTTGGGACATGACTTGACTGACCGATCGGTTCGAGTTGCACATCGAGTGGGTCTGCGCCTGCAAGGTTGCCTGCCTGTGGGTCTTGAATGTCGACTCGGATGAGTACCTGTGATCCAACTTCTGGTTGCTTTGGTTCGATCACCAGCCGAAAGGCTTTGCCATCGGATTGCGCTGCGCCTCGTGACAGATAGCGAATGAACTGGATCCAGAATCGCTCTTGATAGGTTTCTCCAATTCCGTGGCGCCAGCGCCATGTTTCGTCTGTCCCGACGTACACCACAAGTCCAGCGCCGAATCGCATCGAGATCACCAGTGGCAATGCTTGTCCGCCCGACACGGGTTGTGCCCGCGCCAACACTTCTGCTGTGGGCTTCAACGAGTCCAACTCGATCCGCTGTGACCACTCAAGACGCCCGCGTCCTGAACTCCGTGCAAGTGCGATCGGCCATCGCTCGCCCGACGTCTCACCAAGTCGCATGACTCCTGCCCGCAACGCTCCGTCGGTTGGTTCAACGACGACCGCCTCATCGAATCGCTCTGGGACTCCGCGAATCGGCGAGAGATCCTCGAGTTCGGTTCCGCGCCACGATCCTGGAGTCGATCGCTCGCCTGCGATCCACAAGAGTCCAGCACCACGCTCGCTGATGGACTGCCGCAGATATGAGATTTGTGTGTGTGACAGACTGCCCGCGGGGACATCTCCGATGATGAAGAGGTCGTAGAGCGAAAACTCCTCTTGAGTTTGGGGGAGTCGCTCGAGCGGCGCATTGCCCTCCTGCGCAAAGTCGCGGTCTGCTGAGAGCAACATGACTGAACTCTCGAAAGACGATTCGCGAACAAGGAGATTCTTGAGATACCGAAACTCCCAGCGTGGGTACCCCTCGATGTACAGAATGCGAAGTGGTCGATCAATGAAGTCGACATCAACTGCGACCTCGTTGTTCGCCCGCACGAGATCCTCTGGTCCGGCATGAATCCGAACGACCCATCGCGCACCACCCGCCTTTGTTCGAGCGCCAGTCAACACTGCTTCGCCGCGACCACCTGCGAAATCCTCGGGAGCAACGTCGATCGACTGCAGGAGTCGCCCACTCTCCTCATCGACAAGTTCCACGCGGACTGGTGCTTTTGGTGGTCCGCCAGAACACTGCAGCGTTGCCACAACGGGCACTTGATCACGAATGAATGCTCGAGATGGCGCCTCCGCGCGCGTGATCCCGATATCTGTCATCGCCTCTGCTGATCCCATTGGCACGACAAACACAGGGACTGCGCGCGCTTGCAACGCTCGGAGCACTCCATGATCGATCGGTCGAGTTGTTCGACCATCCGAGATGACCACGAGTCCGCTCGCTGGACGTCCAGCGAGTCTGCGCAGTGCGGTGTCGAGAGGAACCGTCAGGTCTGTTCCCCACCCATCTGCTGTTGTTGGTTGTGTGGGGTCAAGATCGAACGCTGATACATGAAAGCCGAGCCAGATGATCTCACGCTCCTGTTGAATGGTTGACCACACATTGTGCGTGAGCAATCGCCTGACCGCATCATCACGAGAGACTGCGGAGTCCGTTGCGCTCGTGTCGTCGGCCACGGTCATACTGCTGCTTCGATCCACCAACACGGCAACCCAATCTGGTTGCGATTCGATGATCGGTAATCGAAGCAGTGGTCCCGCAATGAGTGCAGTCACCAGGAGAAGGAGGGTGGCGCGCACAGTCGCGAGGAGAACTCGGCTGAAGCGCCCACCAACCACACTGCGATAACTCCACACAACAACGATCACAACACCAACGAGGACAAGAAACCATCCCCACAGTGCTAGTGGGTGCTGCCACGACAACTGCAGTCCATCTGCTCCCCCTGGAATCACATCAACACCAAAAAACCAACGCCACCACTCTGATGAGCTCATCTGAATCGCTCCGTCATGAGTGATGCTTGTCTTGTTGTTGATGCCTGTCTGGTTGCTGATGCCTGCGTGGCAACCCATGTCTCAACCAACAAGAGGAGGAGGAGGGTGCAGAAGAACCAGACCGCCATCGACTCCCCGCGAAGCGCGCGTGCAATGGGAAGTTCCTCTCGTGCTGCTGTTCCCTGCGACGAAGCCGCGAGTTGTTGTGCGGTGTTCATGTCACCACGAAGGAGTGTCGCTCCCTTCCAGTGTTCGATGATCGCCTCTGTTGTTGATGGTTGTGTCGATGCCGCCTTTGTGTCGATGTTCACGATCACCCATCCTGTGCTTCGATCGTTGGCGTCAACCGCTGTGTACACACCTGGTGTTGTCACTGCTTGAGCGAGTATTCCTTGTGGGTCCACTGAGAGAATCCGTGCCTCGCCCGCCGTTGTGTTGTGGCAACCCATAACAAGCCGGAGTGCGTTCGTTCCCGAAACCACGCTCTGCAATCGATCTTCGCCAACCCGCAGCTGTCTCCCTTGATCAACCTGAACGATTGCTTGCCGAACAATCTCTTGGAAGAGTGGGACCATCAAAGGCTTCGCTGGAAGATTGGTCCATTCCATGTCGGGCGGTGCTGCAAAGAGAATGATTGATCCGCGCGATCCATCGACGGTTCCTCGGATGATGAATGGCGTGCCATCTTGCAAGGCGAGGATGGTCTCGCCGCGGTGCGTCGGCGCGGTGATCGAAAACCAGCGGTGAATGGTGATCGGTTGAATGAGTTCGTTTAACTCTGCGGACACCTGCGCCAAGAGTGGGTGTTGTGTTGAGCCTGATTGGAGTGACACTCCGGTGTCGCTTGTTCTGGACTCCATCGCGATTGTCCATCCAAGGCTGAAGGTGTTCAACAACCCCTCCGACCATGTGCCGCTTGCTCGGTGTGGCGGCGGAACGATGAGGACCACCATTCCATCTCGCACACGCCGTGACAACACGGCCCATCCGGCGCCATCGATCGCATCTGGACGAATCACAATCATCGCATCCATTCCCTGACAGCGTTGTTGGTTGAGTGCTGTTGGTTCGATGACCTCTGTCTCGATGTCGACATCGTCTGTTGGTCTCAACGCCCGCTCTATCCATGCTCTGACACCTCCATCCACACCAATGTGGGCATCTGATGCGCGGTCGACAATCCCAACGCGGATGGAAGATGTTGCTCCAACAACTGTGAACCTTGTGTCGTCTGCGGGTTGTGCGTCTGGTGGAGTGAGCGTTGCGCGCAGTGGCAGATCTGTCTGGCGATGGGTTGCCGTTGTGATGAATCCGCTTGCGACCGCTTCTGTCTGTCCCTCTCGCCACACAATCCGAAGTGTCGTCTGTGCGCCGTCGTCCGACTCCACGCTCACCAGAGACTGACCGGCCACCAACGCTCCGCCTTCGCGTACTAATCGAACCTGGATTGGGATGCCATTGCGTGTTGAGAGCGGGCCGCGTGCTTGAGGATCGAACGACACCACTTGGGTGTTGGCAATCTCGGACTCGCCGGGTTGTGTGATGACGACCTTTGCTGTCTCTGGCTGTGTTGTTGAATCGAATCCAACCGTCAGACTGCCTCGACGAAAACTGCTCAACACTCCAATCGTGTGGGAAGTGCCTTTGATGGCGTTGATCGCACCATCAAAGTCTGTTGGTTCGTATGAGACAGGTGTCGCGACGAGTGCGGCGCGCGCCGATGCGAGATCCTCCGATGGAGGCCACACGAGCGGGCGTCCACCAGCAGCAAGAATGAGTGCAATTCGATCGCCAGACTGAAGATCGTCGATGACCGAAAGTGCGTTGTTCCGATTTGTTTCAAACGCCGTTGTGGATCCAGTGATTGTGTGTTGAGAGAGACCGTCGTCGATGACCAGCACAACCTCTCGTTTCGATGATGCTCCCGTGGTTGGTGTGTCTGTGGAGCCCCTGATGAGTGGCCCTGCGATCGCTGCCCCCGTCATGATCACTGCGAGGCATCGAATGATGAGAAGTGTCACTCGCTCGATGTATCGCCTGCGTGTCGTGCGACGAATTGCCTGTCGCAGGAGTTCCATCGCGGCCCATGGGATGGGTTTCTGTCTGCGCCTAAAAAAGAAATGGAGCGCGAGCGGCAGGGCGATGGCTGCGATGCCCGCAAGCGCGATTGCTGGAGACGCGAAAGTCATCGCGTCGACCGCTTTCGTGCAAATGCTTGTCGCTTTGCCAAGAGCGCGGACAGGATTGGACCGACCGATTCGTGTGTGTTGAATACGGCGCAGTCAAATCCGAATTCGCGACTCATTCGATCAATGTCGTGAATGTGTCTCGCAAGCTCTTGCTGGTACGCAACACGCACTGCGCGGGTGTCTATCTCAATGGTTCCCTCGCCTTCCATCCCCTCAAATGGTGCGTCGGCGTCGATGTTCAGGTGAATCTCCGTGTCATCAAGTGTGACAAAGAGGATCGCATCGTTTCCACGATGTTTTAACCGTGCAAGCGCTGCGCGGATGTGGTCTTTCGGTGCCAGAAAGTCGGAGATGATGACAAAGAGTGTCTTGCCTGTGTTTTGGTTGAGCGCCTGGTCAGCCACTTTAGGCCACACGACCTGACCACTCACTGGTTCGGCTGCGAGGCATCGAACGACCGAGCGCCAGTGGTCTGATGAACTTGATCTCCGCACTCCACCACGAATGCCATCAGAGAAAATCCCGACACTCACCCGATCGCGCTGGGTCAGTGAAAGAAACGAGATCGCCGCCGCGACTGCTGTGGCGTGGTCAAACTTCGTCCATTGATTGCTTCCTGCTTGTGCTCTGGTGCCACCCCAACCAGACTTCGATACAAGTGTTCCGTACTTCATCGACGCAGAACCATCGACGAGGATCGCGATGTTGAGATTTGTTTCCTGTTGGTACTGCTTGATGTAGAGCTTGTCGTTGCGCGCAAAGACTTTCCAGTCAAGGTGGCGGACACTGTCGCCGGTTGTGTATTGCCTATGTGATGCAAACTCGACGGCGGCTCCCTGTCGTGGCGATGTGTGAAGTCCGTTCATCGCCCCCTCTGCAACCATCTTGGCGCGCAATTCGAATGATGCCAACTGGGCGAGCGTTTCTGGTGCGAGGTACTGCTCCGCCCGCAGGGGAGTCGTTGGGACCTCGGTCATTGCCTATGCCGCGCTGTCGAGTGGAATGTTCTTGATCAGATCGCTCACCACATGATCGGTGTCGATTCCATCTGCCTGTGCATTGAAGTTCAACATGATTCGATGGCGCATCACAGGGAGCACAACCGCGTGGAGATGGTGCGGCATGACATGGAGTTCACCAGACATGAGTGCCTTTGCCTTTGCGGCGAGGATGAGGAACTGACTCGCGCGTGGACCGGCGCCCCACGAAACATAGTCGCGGATGAACTTGGGCGACCGCTCGTCGAGTCGTGTCGATCGAACAAGGCGTAGTGCATACTGAATAACGTGATCGGCGACTGGGATATCTCGCACGAGTTGTTGAATTCGCAAGCACTCGGGGGCGCCAAGAATCGATTCTGGTTGCCCCGCTCCTTTTCCTGTCGTCCTCTTGACGATTTCCATTTCTTGCGCCTCTGTTGGATATCCAATGCGCACAAGAAACATGAATCGATCGAGTTGTGCTTCGGGAAGTGGATACGTTCCCTCCTGTTCGATTGGGTTCTGTGTCGCGAGCACAAAGAATGGCTTTGGGAGTGCGTGTGTAAACCCGCCGACTGTGACCTGTCCCTCTTGCATCGCTTCAAGTAGTGCGGCTTGTGTTTTTGGCGGTGTGCGGTTGATCTCGTCTGCTAACACAACATTGGCGAAGATTGGTCCGCGCACGAAGTGCAGACTTCGATTTCCTGTTTGCTTGTCTTCCTGAATGACTTCGCTTCCAGTGACATCGCTTGGCATCAGGTCTGGGGTGAACTGAATCCGAGAAAAGCCCAGTGAAAGTGTTTGCGCGATCGTTGAAATGATGAGTGTCTTGGCAAGTCCTGGGACGCCCTCGACGAGTGTGTGTCCGCCGCAGAACATCGACAGGAGAATCTGATCAAGGATTGCTTCTTGCCCGACAATGGTCCGGCTGATCTGTGATCGAATCGCGTCCGCGGCGAGCTGCACTGCTGCTGCTGCTTCGATCGGGTCCTTGCTGTGAAGTTGTTCTATAAATGCGTGCGGTGAGGGCGTTGGCATCTGAACGAGTATATGGTTGGCGTGTGCCAGAACTCCCAGAGGTTGAGTGTATTCGTGCGCACTTGCACCACGCGTGCTGTGGTGGTGCGTTTCGTCTGCTGTCTCTTGGACGCGTTGACATCGTCGGCACGCTCGATGCGCCCCGTGGTGTTCGCGGCGTCTCTCCATTGTGTCGTTGGACAAGTCCCGCAATGCGTCATCGACTGTTCGACTCCGCTGTTCTTGCCTCTGTGAAGCGCAAAGGGAAGCAGCTTGCGCTCGTTGCGCGCGATGGTCGTGCGCTTCTTGTTCGGCTTGGTATGACAGGGCAGCTTCTCCTGGTCGATTCGATCGACCCCACAATAAAGCATGTGCATGCTTCGTGGGCTGTTCGTGCCAGTGGGCGTCTTCGGTTCTTGCTCTTTCGAGACCCCAGGCGATTTGGCTCGCTGATTCCTTGTTGTGATTGCGACGCCATTGACTCCCATTGGGACACGCTTGGACCAGATGCGCTTTCGGTGACTGCTGCACAATTGGCCGGTGCCGCCAAACACAGGAGGGTTCCGTTGAAGGTATTTCTTTTGGACCAGTCGGCTGTGAGTGGTCTGGGAAACATCTATGTCGACGAATCACTCTTTCTCGCCCGGTTGCATCCTCGGGCATGCGCGCGTTCTCTCGCTGACAGTGAGTGGAAGAATCTCGTTACGTGTTTTCAAAAAACGCTCAAAAAGTCGATTCGGATGGGCGGTTCGACGCTGCGTGATTACCGAACACCGGATGGTGTGCTTGGTCGGTTTCAGCACATGCACCACGTCTATGGGAGATCAGGCGAGTTGTGCACCGTCTGCAAAGCGGTCGTTGAGCGGGAAGTTGTCGGCGGTCGTACGACATCGTTCTGTCCGATGTGTCAAAATGGGTCGACCAACGTCGGTAAATAATGTCTGTCATCCCTTTAAATGAAAGATCCTCCTCCTCCTAGTAATGGTGTTTGTCGTTTGTTGATAAGGCTGAGAGACCACCCATAAAGACAAGCAACGCAACGAGTTGCAGCCCACAGTGCGGGTGACGATGCTGTCGATAGAGGTTCAACTGGAGTCGAACAAAGACGGATGTATCTGGATCCCAACCACCACAGCCAACAGCCGCAAACAGATGGCAGAGATCACCGACAGCGAAAGAAGGGTTATCAACAACCAATACACGGACTATTCGACAGGCGATTCCTGCACCAACACGCCCTCAATTCGATCGATCGCAATTGAAATATCCGAATCGCTCCCGCGCCGCAATCCGATAGCGCGAACACCATGCAACACAGTGGTGTGATCGCGCCCGCCAAAGTAGCCGCCGATTTCCTCCAGGCTGTAGCGCGTGTACTTGCGAGCGAGCCACATACACACCTGTCTTGGAAGCGCGACAGACTTATGCCGACGTTTGGACATGAGGTCAGAGAGTTTGATGTCGTAGTAGGCGGTCACCGCATCGATAATCATCTGGATCGAGGGCTTGTTCGAAAGCCCATCGATCGATCGAACATCAGCGAGCGCGATTTTCGCAATCTCAAGAGAGATTCCAACACCATTCGCCATCGCGTGTCCTCGCACCTTCGTCAACGCACCCTCCAACTCTCGAATGTTCGAGTCAATCCGCGTCGCGATGTAGGCAGGCACATCGTCTGGAACAGTGAGGTTGAGAAGCGCCGCCTTCGACTTCAAGATTGCAATTCGAGTCTCATAGCAGGGTCGATCAACTCGAGCCACGAGACCACAATTGAATCGACTCACAAGCCTCTCTTCAAGCGCGGGGATTTCATTTGGAGACGCGTCCGACGAGAGAATGATCTGTTTTCCAGCTTGGTAGAGGCTGTTGAAGGTATGAAAAAACTCTTCTTGGGTCTGGTCTCGCTTTGACAAGAAGTGAATGTCATCAATCACCAGCATGTCGAGGTTTCGAAAGCGATGCCGAAAGTCTTGCATACGCCCAGACTTGACGCAAGACAAAAAGAGTTCAGCAAAACTCTGACAGGAGAGATATCCAACGCGACTCGCCGGACGTTGTCGCAAAACCGTTTGGCAGATGGCCTGCAGAATATGTGTCTTTCCAAGTCCAACACCACCATGAATGAAGAGTGGGTTGTACGCACCACCAAGGTTCACACTCACCGCGCCAGCCGCAGCATGCGCCAGCCGATTGCCTGGACCAACCACAAAAGTGTCAAAGGTGTAGTCGGGCGAGAGCAAGAGTTGCTCTTCCAAATCCGACCCAGCGCGTTCAGAATCAGCCGAGGCCACAGCAGTCGAAGCAACACCATTCTCCTCACCAACAAATCGGACGCCCACCAGGCGTCCAGTAATCGCTTGCGCCGCTTCAGTAAATGGACCACCGCAGGTGCGCTGCAGATACTGCCGACGCACAGGCTCGTGCACAAGCAACCCCAAAACTCCACCATCAATTCCAACCGGTTCAATCTCATCAAACCAATGACGGCAGATCTCTGGATAATTCTTCTGGAGATATGCAGCGAGACGAGCCTTCAGGTCATCTGGAGTTGGCGGCGGCTTTCGCAAGGATCACGAAAGGTAGAAGCCACACAATCATGCGTCAACCAATTTCCTCTTTTTCGATCGAGAAAACTTGGGGATCAACAACAGTATTGAACTCAAGCGATTGTTGTTCGAGCCGCTTTCGGTTGGAACGAAAATCCATCAAGAGGTGAACAGAGTCTGCGCGCGACCCCGCAACATCATCAAGTCGCTCACGAACGAAGGACAGCATCGTGCGCCTTGACGCGTGCACCACCACCACATGTTCCGCTTTCCACAACGCGAGGAGAGGACGCAGATCCTCGACATGGATATGTTTACCAATCTTCGCCTTGTCTTTGTGATCAGCATCGAAGAAAGTGCACTCCGTGATCACAACCCGCGCATTGACAAAGTCTGGGTGATACAGAAACGGAGCGGGCTCGGTGTCGCCGGTGTACGCAACAAGCGACACATCGATCGCACGGGAAACGTCCGCTCCAGCCATTCTGAGTTTTCTAATCTCCTCTTGAGGAAGATTTACGAACTCATCACGCAACTTCTTGCGCTTTTCAACAAGGGCATACGCAAGACTTGGTGTGGTGTGGCTTGATGCATGTGCCCGAAGAAAAGTGTTTGGCTTCACCTCGACTTCCTGTCCAGGCTCCATCCCAACAATCTCGAATGGTGTCTCTTGCCGCTCAAGCACCCCCCACGAGCGCATCATCACGCGAAGTGGCTCAGCCATCGCAATTGGACAGAAGCAACGACCCACCGGAAGTTTCTGAAAAAAGCGCTGGCTGAAGTAGTAGGGCAAACCAGCCACATGATCCATGTGGGTGTGCGAAAGGGCGAGAATCGGCGCAGAAAGCACTGGCCGTGGGCAAAGACCGATATCAAAGACGATGTCGTATTCTGGGATACCAATCGCTGTTTGTTCACCGGCGACAGAGATTCCTTGCACCCGTATCGGTGGGAGGTAGAGGAAGCCAATCTGGCCATCACGTGGTGCTTGTCGAGGAATCATGACCATTCTCAAAGCAAAAATACCCAACCCAAAGCGGGAGAAACAGGCGATATTAACAAGGAATCACAAGCAAAAGAGACAAAACAACTTGCACTGTGGAAGCCAAATTGGATGATTGATGCGACAAAGCACATGAACACCAAACAAGCAAAGACATTCAAACGCAAACTGACGAGCCGTTTTTCAGACGATCCACAGATGCACGAACTGATCAAAGAGTTTGTCGGCGAGCTCCCACGGAGAGTTTTAGCAGCACAACAGGCGTTCGATCAAGGTGAATATCTTCGCTTGCAGGTCTGGGCGCACCAAATGAAGGGAGGAGCAGGGGGCTATGGATTTCAGCAGATCACAGATATGGCGGCTGTGCTCGAGAAAGCAATTTCAACAGAGAGGCCAAGCAAAGTAATCTTGTCCGCATTACTTCATGCGATCGATGCGTGTGAACGAGCTGCGAGCGACTGACACCAACCTCAATGAGCGAACAGAATCTGCCACAGATCCTTGCGATTGATGACTCTGAGTTGATTCACAGACTCCTTCGACTTCGCCTCCGAAACGAGCGATTCCAACTGCACTTCGCAAGCAGTTCGAAGGAGGGGTTACGGATGGCGCAGGAGATAAAGCCAGATGTCATCCTCCTGGATGTGGACATGCCAGAAATGGATGGCTTCGAACTCATAGGCCATCTGAAAGACAACCCAGAAACACAATCGATCGCAGTGATCTTTGTCAGCGCTGGCGCAAACGATCCAGCCAACAGGGTTCGCGGACTCGATCTCGGAGCAATTGATTTCATTGCGAAACCATTCGAAGTCGTTGAGTTGAAGGCGCGCCTTCGGTCTGCGCTTCGACTCCAACATCTCGTGCGCATCTTGGCACAGAAAGCACAGATTGATGGGTTGAGCGCACTGTGGAATCGCACGTACTTCAATCAACGTCTCACGGCGGAGTTCGCAGAGGCAACGCGACACAACAAACCACTTTCGCTCGTCTTGGCTGATCTCGATGGGTTCAAGGCGACCAATGACAAGTTCGGGCATCTCGTTGGCGACCTTGTCATTGAACGCTTTGCGAGCATTCTCCAGAGCGGGCGCGCGAGCGACATCGCGTGTCGGTTTGGCGGTGACGAGTTTGCGATCATCCTTCCACAAACAACACTCACAGAAGCGATTGAGGTGACCGAGCGTTATCGCAACCAACTCGCAGGCACGACCTGGCCAGAGCGCCCCGGCTTGGTGGTCACTGCAAGTTTTGGAGTCTGCGATCTCGAGAGTATTGATCAACCGCCAACACAAAAGAAATTCTTTGACGGCGCAGATAGGGCGATGTACCTCGCCAAACAACACGGACGCAATCAGGTTCAAGTCTTTTTACCAAGTGCGCTCCCCCAGTAGTCTCACACGAGATGGCACCGCGCGAAGACGAAGCTGTGTGTGTCCGACACTGGGACTATTCCGAAACGAGTCAAACAGTCACTCTCTTTTGTCGATCAATCGGACTCATCCGAGCGATCGCCAAAGGGTCTAAAAGGGAGCGCAGCGGATTCTCGGGCGGAGTTGACATTCTCTCTCGAGGCAACGCGACAATCGTCATCCGTGACGGGAACGACCTCGCCACAGTGACTGGGTGGTCATTGATCGAGAACTTTCCGACTGTTCGCCGCACCATCTCTGCCAACAAGATCGCCTACTACGCAGCGGATCTTGTGGGCCGGCTCTTTGAATCTCGAGACCCACATCCCACTCTGTACGACGGATTCGTGCACTTCTTGGCGAATCTCACAGGAGCCGCCGCCGATCACGCCGCCACACTCTCCAACGAGCAACTCCTCCTGGATTTCCAGTGGCTCACACTTGCGCAAGCTGGATACACGCCTCGGTTCGGCAACGCCTCCAAAGAGCGCGAAGGAACAACACGCGATGACGACATCATGCACTTTGACCCACGCGACGGTGGGAGGGTGAGCCACACGGCGACAGCAACCTCGTGGAGGGTGCGCGCTTCAACAATCGCCACAATCGAAACATCTCAACAAGGGACAGGCGACCTCAACCACGACAGCGAAGCACTGCTTCGCGCAAACCGACTCCTCGCAGCGTTCATTCGAGAGATCATCGCCGAGGAACCATTCACGATGCGCCAACTCTTCGGAGAGGTGATTGTGCGCAGGTGATGAGTAGACTCGAAGTGTGAAGACAACATATCGGGAGACACACCTTCCAAACGGACTATGTATCGCTGCCGAATGCTCCCCCGAGGCCGAGAGCGCAGCAATCGGCTTCTTTGTTCGAACCGGAACACGGGATGAGCCAAAGGAATTGATGGGCGTGAGCCACTTCCTTGAACACATGATGTTCAAGGGATCGACGACGAGACCAGCGAGCGAAGTCAATGAGGCCTTCGATCGAATCGGCGCAAGGAACAACGCATTCACATCACACGAATTGACCGCGTATCACGCACACGCTCTCCCAGAGCACTTTGCAACATCATTCTCACTCGTCGCAGACCTCCTTCGACCGGCGATCCGCGAAGAGGACTTCACAAGCGAACGCAGAGTTATCTTGGAAGAGATTGCCATGTATGAGGACAACCCGTTCTGGGTTGTCTACGAACAGGCGATTGAAAAATATTTTCAAGGGCACCCACTTGGGTATCGCGTTCTTGGAACCAAAGAGACGGTCGGCTCGCTCACCCGCGAGCAGATGCAGGAGTACTTTTCAAAGCACTACTCACCGAGCAACACGGTGGTGGCAGCGGCTGGTCGTGTGGATTTCGACGAGCTCGTTCGACAAGCAGAAAAGGAAACACGCCAGTGGCCAGCGGTGAAGATTCAGCGCCAGTTTCAAACATGCGTTCCACACGCTGCATCGTTCACGATTGAGGACAAGAAGGCAACCCGCGGATATATGGTGTTGATGTGGCCAGGTCCAGCCGAGTCAGACCCTCGGCGATATGCCGGGATGCTCGTCGCAGATATCGCTGGTGGTTCAGATGGATCGCGACTGCACTGGTCGCTTGTTGAAACCGGAATCGCAGTGCACGCCGCGGTTGCGCAACAGACGAACGATGGGGTTGGAACAATCGTGTCGACGGCGGTGTGTCCGGCCGAGGATCTCGACCGCGTCCTCGCAATCATCAAGGATGAATTCAAGAAACTGAGTGCGTCATTCACAGAGGATGACCTCCTGCGATCTCGCAAGAAGATCGCCACAGCAGTCGCTGTTGCTGGAGAGAGCCCAAATGGACGAATGCAGCGGATCGGTCACCAACTTGTGACAACAAAAACATTTCGATCGCTCGAGGCCGAGTTGGAAACACTGAACGCACTCACCATCGATGACCTGCGGTCATTCCTTGTGGATTTCCCATTCGATCCAGTGGTGGTTGGTCGACTCATTCCCCCGCCGATCGTCCAGCCGCCCACAACATAAGTTGTGAGTTGTGAGTTGGGAGAGACTTACAGAAGTCGAAGACCAGCTTCCCAACGATCGATGCGACCACCAGCGTCTCGAATGGCACGACACCACGAGACAACGGTCGAGTTGTTGAACGAGACAGACCCAACTTCAAATGCGGCTCGCCCAGTCATCCCCTCAGGAAGGATGGTTGGAGAACTGATACGAAGCCCACTCTCACTCAAGTCCACTCCCTCATATGTGAAAGCGTGATCTGGTTCGTGATGCCAACAAATAGTGACACCACACGAAACAGCCAGACGACCATCACTCCGACGCTCTTCCGCAAGCGCCTGCTCTGCGGCGCGGCGCATCGCAGTTCGGATTGAATGACTCAGTTCCATTTTCGATCCCTCCATGGTGGGTCTCCTTCAATCCAAACAATGGGATTGCCACAAACCAAATGCAAATGAAGGACGAACAATGTTATGAACGCTGGTAAACCACATCCCCAAATCACGCCGTTTCAACCAACCCCAACACACGGTTATCAGGAACAAGGCGCATTGCCTGCTCATCTGCGTGATATGAACTGCGAACAAGAGGACCACTTTCACAGACCCGGAACCCTCTCGCGAGCGCTTCGGACTTGAAACGAGCGAACACATCAGGGTGGACCCATCGATCAATTGGAAGATGATTTCGAGTCGGTTGCAGATACTGGCCAATCGTCAAGACATCCGCTCGCGACGCCGCCAAAATGTCATCCATGACCTCGAGCACCTCGTCGTCGCGCTCGCCAATCCCCAACATGATTCCAGTCTTTGTCACAAGACCACTCGCCTTAAACTGTGCAAGCACATCGAGACTGCGTGCATACTTCGCTTGTGGGCGAACTGCTGGGTGCATCCTGCGAACAGTTTCAATATTGTGACTGATGATGTCTGGCTTCGCGTCACACACCACCTGAATCGCGTCGCGATCACCACCAAAGTCACCAACAAGGACCTCAACACTCATCGTGGGGCACGCCTCACGAACCATTCGGATGGTCTGCGCCCACATCGAAGCACCACCATCTGGAAGCTCATCCCGATTCACGCTTGTAATGACGACATGGCGCAGTCCCATCAAGCGCAAACTCTCCGCGACGCGGCGCGGTTCATCGACATCAAGCGATGCCGGCTTGCCGGTCTTGACATTACAGAAACCACACGCTCGTGTGCATGTGTCGCCGAGGATCATGATGGTCGCCGACCCTCGACTCCAACACTCACCCATGTTTGGACAACTCGCCTCCTGACAAACCGTATGCAACTTGTGTTCGTCAATGATCCGTTTCAGACGGAGGTACCCCTCACCACCAGGAATCTGCGCCCGAATCCAATCTGGCTTTCGTCGAACACTCAAGTGTTGAGTTGCGGCCTCCCCCCCATCGCACCCCCCAGCGCCCCCACTAGCGCCCCCACCAGCGCGGTTGTTCAACACCATGCTGGTGAGACTCATCGCTGCGACGCCGGTTGATCTCAATGTGTCGCCCCCAAGTGCGCGCGGATGCCGCGCAACAGTGCGCGCGCGGGCGGTTGGAGAGACAGGATGGACATCAGACATACAGGGATCCTAGGGGGCGCGCGGAGCCACAAACAGGCGGTCTGGCGTGAGAGTCACAGACACTTCTTTGTTGATCACGAGCGTCATCACGCCGTCGCTTTCCACAAACGAACCAAGTTGAAATGCAACTCCGTCCACTCCCCCAGTCTTGACACCATCGGACGCATTCCAGTTCCACCGTCCATCCTCAACCTTTCCATCACGCCAGATGCGCATCTGCCCATCCGCCAGAAACAAGATCGAATCAGCGCGGATGACCCCAGTCGAGGAACTGGATTGTGTGATCCGCCACTTGCCAAAGAGAGCTGCTGCGCCAGGATCAACCGGGACCGCTTTGCGAACACCACCACCTCGGACCTGCACTTTGGTCGATGATTCTCGGGTCGGCATCGATGTTCGCCGAGTCGATTCTAGTTGCACGCTCTCTGTCGAGGCATCGTCTTTAACTGGTTCTGGTGTGGGTTTGGCAACGGCTGGCGCCTGGTCACTGGTGCGCTGCGCAGAAGTGGTGTCCTCTTCAGCCCTCTCTTCTGGAAGCTGAAAGAATGGAACAATGTCGTCATCATCGCCGTGAATGACTGTTGGAGTGACAGGGGTCGTCTCGTTCGTTCCCGTCTGGGAGGCGGTGTCTGTTGGAGTTGAACACCTGACCATCCCAAACACGCTCGCTGCGATCACGACAACTACGAAGATTGATGGATGGTTTGAATTCATCGGCGCAGCACTCAGTAGGGGAAATGTATCGAGATCAAGAGGGTTATTTCAACAGAAGAGGAGTCAATCAATCATCGGCGGAAGTGGGATCGCCAATCGTTCAGAGAGTGCGCGCAGGAGCAGGTATTCGCGGTCTGTCGTGGCAGCGTCGGCTCGAACACAACAGAGAGCAGCCTCCACCAACCTGCCTGCGGCAGTCGGTCGAAGCGACTCCAACGCATCGAGGCCCTTCGCAATCGAATCCAGAGATCGCTCTTCCTGTGGCGGAAGTGAACCCCCTTCAAGGCCAGCCACCTTCAACGCACGCTCGAATGCCAACCGCGCACACTCTTCGTCGTGGGTTCCCTGAAGGGCAAACAGACCAAGAATACGCCGAGCATGGGTGTCATGCTGTGCGAGTGTCGCTGTCCGCGCTGGAAGTTTCGCGCCACCGCGAACTGCGATGGGTAGCTCAACTCGCATTCGCAGCACTTGCAACACAGTCCACTCAAGCAAATCAACAGTTCCGTCGAGCCGGACAGAATCCGAGAGCAAGCGACGAAACACTTGGTACGAACTCACATGATCGTTGACGAGCGTGGCACACGCCACATCAACGAGCGCCAGCCGAGATTGGGTATTGAGTGAGGCGACAGCGACTTCGACCTCACGCAGAGCGTCGGCGATGTCCGACGACCGCTGCGCAACGAGAGAGCGCTGGGCTGCGGCGCGGGTGGGGTTCGTGGAGAGGGTGATGGCCCAGACGATCGCCTTTGCCCCGATGAACTGATGCGCGGCATTGTTGAGCTGGTCACCACCCGCCGAGAGCGCAACCGACGCAGACGCAAGCCCGCTCGGTCGCACCGAGCCAACGGCGGCGAAACTCGAGGCAAGACCAGTGTTGGAATGAACGGGCGCGCGGGGAATGGGTGGCGTTGATGGCTCTGGCAACGACACACCTGCGATCGACTCAATTCGCGCGATGCGCTCCGCAAGTGGGGGGTGAGACGCAAAGAGCGTTTGCACTCCCTCACAAAAGAGCATGTGATTGAACTGACTTGCTTCCGCATGATGCATCGCAGCGGAAGACTGGCCCAAAATCTTGCGGAGTGCGCCGCCAATACCGGACGGATTGCGCGTGTACTGCACCGCGCTCGCATCAGCCAAGAACTCGCGTTGGCGACTGATCGCAGCCTGCATGAGTCGACCAAAAAAGGTGCCAACACAGCCAACGACAATCAAACCAAGCCCAAAGAGAGCGATTCCAGCGGTCGCACGACCATCCGACTTTCTTCCACGGGGCGCATACATCGTTGACCGCAACAAGAAATACCCGACATACCCCACCGCCATAATGCCAAAGATGGCAGCAATCGCCCGCATGTTGATCCTCATGTCGCCATGAAAGATGTGACTGAATTCATGCGCCATGACTCCCTGTAACTCGTCGCGCGTGAGCGTTTCAAGCGCACCTCGAGAGACCCCAATGACAGCATCCTGTGGTGTGGTTCCAGCGGCGAATGCGTTGATGCACTCCTCGTCGAGAACAAAGACAGGTGGAATCGGCATTCCGCTGGCGATCGCCATCTCTTCAACCACATTCAGAATCTTTCGTTCATTGACTTCGCTCGACGCGGGATCAATCCGCGTTCCGCCAAGCGACTCCGCAACGGCGACCCCGCTCGCACTCATGGTGAGCAACTTGTAGAGGAAAGGAATCCCAATCAAGAGAAGACTCAGCAGGATCGCCAACCACACAGAGTTTGGGATAAAGAGCGCCATCAAAGTCGTGACACATGCTGTGACACCACACACTCCAAACAAAAAGAGCACCACCAGCCACAACGTGCGACTCTGCGCCCGCTCTTGATGTTCAAAGAAATTCGCCACGTGGACTAGAACCGCACTTCAGGAAGGATCCGATCACTTCCCGTTGCTTCAAAGAGTGTTAGTGGGGAAAATCGACCAAGCGAGGCAATCACACTTGATGGGAAGACGGCAATGTTGGTATTGAATGTCATCACCGCATCGTTGTACGCCTGTCGTGCGAATGCGATTCGGTTTTCGGTCGACACCAACTCCTCCTGGAGCCCCAAGACATTCGCACTGGCCTTGAGGTCTGGATACGCCTCCATCGAGACTCGCAACCGCATCAGCAAGTTGTCAATCATCGCACTCGAACCCGCGAGCGCACGAATAACAGCACCGTCGTGTGGAGTCGCCACGAGCGATTGCAATCCAGCCACCGTTGCGTTGCGAGCGGCGATCACCGACTCCAGCGTGGTGCGTTCGTGTGTCATGTATCCCTTCACACTCTCGACCAGGTTTGGGATGAGGTCGCAGCGCCTCTTCAACTGCACATCGATCTGACTAAAGCCGTTGTGCGCACGGACGCGACTGCGAACCAAGCGGTTGTAGACCACGATCACCCAGATGGATGGGATGCACAGAACCAATATGACGACGATCAGGATTGGCAGCACGCGCAAAGAATAGGGTGGCACTACCCTTGTGTTGAAGTGAGTCGCAACGCGCCAATCCCATCGATCCCATCACCCCTCCTCACAACTCTGGAGCGGCTTGGCTTCGCCAATCCAACCGAAATCCAAGCGCTGATGCGCGAACCAGTGCTGTGCGGGCGAGATGTGCTCGCACTCGCTCCAACAGGCACTGGGAAGACACTTGGATTTGGCGTCCCAGTCATGGCGAGTCTCTTGAACGCCCCGCCAAAGACTCGGCGTGGAGCGGGCGGAGCGCGTTATGTGGAATCATGCGAACGACTCCGCGCCATCATCGTTTCTCCAACGCGGGAGCTCGCACAACAAGTTGCGAGCGATCTCGCAGCAGTTGCCAAGGGAAGCCTGCTTCGAATCGGAGCCGTCTATGGCAAGAGCCCAACCGCTCCGCAGCGCGATCTCATCCGAAGCGGGTTAGACATTCTTGTTGGAACTCCTGGTCGCCTGCGCGAGTTCCTCGACGAGGGCTCGCTCACCTTTGCGAGTGCCCGAATCTTTGTGATCGACGAAGCAGATCGCATGGTCGATATGGGATTCCTCCCACAGATCGAACAGTTGCTCAGCATGATGCCCGCGCCGAGGCAGGTGATCTGTTTGAGTGCGACTCTTCCCGTGCCGATCGAGTCACGCGTGCTTGCGCTCCTTCGAGATCCAGCCCGAGCGCAAGTCGGGATTCGGAATGCGCCGATCAATCGCTTGAACGCCAGATTTGAGGTCGAAGATGGCGACAAAGTTGCGCTCCTCATCGCGCTGATCCGTCAGAAACATCTCAAGGGCGTGGTCGTCTATGTTCGCACCCGTCGTCGCGCGGGATGGGTTGCTGCTGCGCTGCGCCGTCACGAAATCTCTGTGAGTTTGTTGCATGGCGATCGCTCACAAAAGTGTCGAAATGAGGCGCTTGAAGCGTTCGCAGAGCGCAAAGTGGATGTGATGGTTGCGACTGATGTCGCAGCGCGTGGACTGCATGTGCCTCGAATTCGCACTGTTGTCAATTACGACGTTCCTTTGATGCCAGAGGACTTCGTGCATCGCATTGGTCGAGCTGGACATGGTGGAGGTGCTGCAGAGAGTTTCACATTTGTGGATTCTCTTGAAGCGAGTGCGTGGGCGCGTGTGAGCGAACTCGTCGGCGAGGTCATCCCCAGCCACAAGGCTCCAGAGTTTGCGCAGTTCACAAAGAAGAGCTTTGTGAGCCAGTTGATTCCCGCCGCGCTGGACTCCAAGAAAGGCAACGCGGGCGCAAACACCGAGCGGGCCGGCAGCGCATTCTCACCCAAACCAACCGAGAAGCCCGCTGCGAAGTCAAAGTCCATCCGAACGCCAAAGCGTCCGATCTTTGAACGAGAGTCGTTCACTGGGAAGAAGAGACTGAAGCGAGAGCGATCAACCCCAATTGCACGAGATATTCATCGCGGAGGGGGAGTACGCAAGTCGAAACCGGATTCCACGGCGTGAGAGTCGCGTGGATTGTCCCGCGCATTTGCATTTCACTCGTGATGGGGTTGGCGTCTTGCGCGCTCTGTACATGGTTGCTCCTTGATAGGGCTGGTGAGGCCTCCGCCACTGCGTCAGACTTCCTTGTCCGCCATGGAACTGGAGTGTGGATCACAGGGGGGGCCGATGCCACTGGCGTTCACTGGCGAAATGCTCAGCAGAGTGGTCGATTGCAAACGGTGATCGATGATCTGGGCGGCGGTGAGGGCGAATGGAATGATGGTGTGTTGCAAGGGTGGTGTGACCTGTCACCGGCGCCTCTGCGAACTGGTGCACTTGCAGTCGGGTGGCCATTTCCGTGGGTCATTTGGCGTTTTTCTGCTTCAGAATCAATCGAATCATTTCCGCCGAATCCAGATGGAGCGGATCAAGTGCAGGCAATGAAGCGTGCCATCACTCGGATCCTCGATGGTGCGCATGCGCCCACCACGACGCCATCCACCAGCAGAGTCGCGGCGATCTTCATGGTGGGTGCTTCGATGGCTTGGTGGATCGTCATTTGCGGCGTGCTTCGATTGCGGAAGAATCGATCTGCTACACCACGCGCAGCATCGGAATGACGAGATAGACAAACAGATACAGCGCCGCAGCAAGTGATCCCATTGCAATGATGGACTTCGTTGTGAACATAAACACCCGGTACCAGAATCGGTCAAGCGACTCATCGTGTGTTGCTCGATAGGCAATCGAGATTCCAAGCACGAGTGGCAGCATGAGCAGCCACCAATAGGATCCAAGATCACCAATAGGCTCGAGAAGCGGAATCCATGCCTGAAGCAGGATCGAGTTTGGCTCCAGATTGGCATTCATGACCCCTTCCAACCCCCCTGCGCCAACGCGGATGGTCGCTTCAGAGCATCCAGCACCACAACCACATTCATCAATCCGGCGAGCGCGCAATAGAGGATGCCAACCTCATTCGCCACCGTGACGGTCTTGAATGTGCTCACCATTGTTGGCGCCGCACGCGGGTTTGATGGCGGGGACTCGACCAACTCGCCAACGCGTCCAGTTTTGAGAAGTCCAGAATTGGCCCAGTCCGCGGCGAAGGCGATGGGACCGGCCGCGGCCTGTGCGTAGAACCAGAGTGGGTCTTCTTTTCGATCGACCGAGTCGACGCCACCGATGAGTAATCCGCAGAAAAACATGCCCAATATGGCAATCATCGCGAAGATTCCACGTCGGCGGTGTCCCGCCATGCACTGCCCCAGTCCAGGCAGAATCCAACTCATCAATGCGCGGCCAAAGTGAAGTGGTTCGTCGAGTTGGTCCATGTGGTTGGTCATCAGTGCTGAGCGATGAAGAAGGCTACAGTAGGCGCGAATCACCAACCGCAGGACTCCCTGATGACGCACGAAACTCCACCACACAATCAACGAACTTCAGAGAACCAACCGCCTGCGAAAGACTCAGTTGTTGATCGCCGATCGGACATTGACCGCCGCGATATCACCCCCGCAACACCCACAAACCTCGAACGGCGAAGGGGTCCTGGTCGAAGACTCACCGATTTCGTGAAGTCGGCAGAAGAGGGGGAAATGACTCGCGAGCAGTACACATTTCTCTTGGCGATTGATGCGTTCAAGCGTGTGAATCACAAGACATTCCCAAGTTGGACCGATGTCTTGGAAGTCGTCCGCAAGTTGGGGTACCGCAAGACCATGCCATCCGAACTCAACCTCGGTGGCAAGGTTCAGGATTGGACAGAGAAACCAGAATCCACCAGCGGCGTCAACAAGCCTTCGGCAGACGCTGAGTAGACACGACTGCGGTCGAAATCAAGAGTCCGCCGGATCAGCGATGGGGGGGTCAAAATATTTTTTTGAAAAATCTACTTTTTGAACCACTTGGCATTGATTTCGACATACTTGTGCCACTCTGCGGGCAGATCATCCTTTGGAAAGATCGCTTGCACAGGACACTCGTCGACACACAATCCGCAATCGATACACGTTTCTGGATCGATAAAAAGTTGTTCAACAGCTTCCCACTTCTCACCTTTCTTTGTTGGATGGATGCAATCGACAGGACACACTTCAACGCAGGATGCATCCTTTGTTCCAATACAAGGCTCGGCAATGATGTGAGGCATAGTCGAAAAATAGTAGCAAACAGCGGGGAAAAATGGCCTAAAACACTCAACCCAAAACGCACCGAAAGCCGGCATCGTTGCCGGCTTCCGGTACAAATCATTCAATCACTGCGACTTAGCGGCTCTTCTTAGCCTTCTTCGCAGCCTTCTTTGCAGCTTTCTTCTTTGCCATGGTGAGGCTTCCTTTAGTTACGCTTGTGCGTCGGAGAGAGTGTTCGCCAGCGTAACGAGGGCGCGCACTCAGGAACAGTCAGTTATGTTATCGACTGTTTACGATTCTCACTTGATGCCATGACAGAACAATCGACAAAGCGGTGTCAACCGGAGTCAACCGTGAGTTCCATTGGAGTGTGTCTCAACGGCGCATCGGGGCGGATGGGGCTGCTCATTGATCGCGCGTGCGACGATGTGGAATGCGGAGTCCGCGTGACTGCTCGCAACACACGCAGCGCACCGATCGACGGGAGAAAGCGCGAAGTGGATGTCGTCATCGACTTCTCTTCTGACGCGGGGGCGCTCTGGGCGGCGGATTTCGCACTGAAGACCAGATGTGCGCTCCTGATGGGGACAACCGGATTGAGCGATGCGACTCGGGAGGTGCTCCTGACGGCATCGAAGTCGATTCCAGTCATGATCGCACCAAATACATCCATTGGAATCGCAGTGATGCGGCATCTTGTCGCCGAATCGGCGCGGTATCTGTCAGGGGATTTCAAAGTCTCGCTGTCAGAGGTCCATCACACCCAGAAACGCGATCGACCATCTGGAACCGCGCTCCTCTTGGCGCAGGCTGTCACGATCGGCAGCGGAATCCCGCTCGAGCAACTCCAGATTCACTCAATCCGCGAGGGCGAAGTCGTTGGTGATCATGAAGTCACCTTTCTTGGAAGGAGCGAAACTCTGACCATTCGCCATCACGCACACAGCAGAGACCTCTTTGCCACCGGCGCACTCCGTCTTGCTCGCTGGATTCACAAGCAGCCATCTGGGATGTATGGTGTGGACGATTGGTTTGGGGGTGTGAAGAAAACAACGCCGTGAAAGAGCAAAAAATAGAGGTGTTTACGCTTGATTGTGGGCTTCGGCTCGCCGTCGAACCGATCGCTGGAGCGACGACGGCGACCATCGCATGGACCGTCCCTGTCGGGTACGCAGGAGATCCTATTGGCGATGCTGGCAGTGGGGAGGCGTCGGTCCTCGCGGAGGTGGTCCTTCGAGGTGCGGGAAGTCGATCAAGCAAGGAGTTCAGCGATGCGCTGGACCGGCTGGGCGCGCAGCGCGGATCGTCCTGTTCCCAGTACAGAATGTCAGTCTCGGCCACATGTATGGCGACCGAAACGGATTCGGTGTTGGCGCTCCTCGCAGACATCTTCCTGCGCCCGCGCATTGAGCAGGATGCGCTTGACGCAAGTCGGGAACTCGTATTGCAGTCGCTTCAATCGCTCAGCGACGACCCACAGCACCTGGTCGGCATCAAATGCAACGAGATCGCATCCCCCGCACCATTCAATCAACATGGACTCGGGACAGAAGCCGGACTCATGTCGCTTTCGACGGAGAGTCTTCGAGCCACATGGAATCGAAGGTGCAGACCTGGTGGGAGCATCATCGGCATCGCCGGGGCTGTTGACCCACGGATGGTTCGCGATCACCTTGATCGGCTGCTTGATGGATGGAGCGGTACCTCACAGGAGCCAACCGTGACGGCACCGGCCGTGCGCGGTCGCGCATACGAGTCACAACCATCTTCACAGTCCCACATGTGCCTCGCATTCGACAGTCCACACGAGACTTCCACCGATCGTGTTGCACACGGAATCCTGACGCGGATACTTGGTGGCGGAGGAATGTCGAACCGACTCTTCACAGAAGTACGGGAGAAGCGTGGACTCTGTTACTCCGTTGGGATGAGTTACGCGACTGGTCGCGATCGCGGACTCTCATCGATCTACGCAGGGAGCACTCCAGAGAAAGCAAGTGAGACGCTCGCGTGTATTCGCAGGGTCGTTGCGGGTGTTTCTGACGGTATTTCTGACGGTATTTCTGGTGGCGTGACTGGCGAAGAGTTTTCTCGCGCCGTGATTGGGGCAAAGAGCGCACTGGTGATCAACGGCGAAAGTACGGCGGCACACGCCTCACGCCTTGCGTCAGATCTCTTCACGCGTGGCAGTGTTCGAACGCTCGCCGAGGTCATCGCACCGATCGATCGGTTGACTCTCCAATCCGTGAATGACTACGCATCCAAAGCCTTCACGCCACAGTCGTTGAGTTTGGCATCGCTCGCAGTGGTCGGTCCAGCAGCACTCTCGTGAGTCGGATGTGCACGCCCCTATACTCGCAGTGATGTACGAGATTACTTCCATTCAAGCGGGCAGCCGAGTCCGCGTGACACAACAGGTGCCAACGCCGGATGGGGCGTGGACCACGACGATCCAGGGGACCGTGCAGCGATGGCGACAGGCAACGACCGGTGCATGGTTTGCGCACAGCAAGGATGATCACCTCTGGCTCGATCGACTCGAGATTCGTCTTGATGATGGTGAAGCCACCGTCTTGAACCTAGACCAGTACTCGCACATCGAATTGGTGTAGGTGCCTCTTCGGGCTCTCGCAGCCCAACCCCACCCCAACCCCACCCCAACCCCACCCCAACCCCACCCAGGCGAGATCAAACCCCAGATCGAGGCCAGATCGAGGCCAGATCGAGGGCCAGATCGAGGGCCAGACCTCAATCAGATCAGGGGGTCGCAGATCGTTGAGCGGCCGCAGCTGGTCGACCATTCGCGTTGGAGTCCGCGGGTGCATTGGGTGTGCCAGGAACTTGCGGTGGCAGCGGCGAAGGAAGCTTGGTCATCGGCGATGGTTGAAGTTGCGCTGGAAGGGGGACATGCTTCCATCCCTTGGACTGAATCGAATACTCCTTACTTGTCGATCCTCGGCGCACGGACAAGACGATGGAGTCGCCCGGAGCCATCGAGTTGAGCTTCGAGCGAATATCCGTGGGCGAAGCGGGGGACTTCCCGTCGATCGCGGTGATGAGATCAAAGTCTTCGATTCCAGCGACGAAACCAGGTCCGTCCTGGAGAACCGCAACCACGATCGCACACATCGTGGGGTCGATGCCGATGTGCTTGGTGAGTGCCGCTCCTGGTGTTTCAAACCGCACGCCGATCATGACTGGTGGATGTTCCAGAGGCGCAGGGATCGGTATGGTCTGCAGAACTTGACCAGCGGTCCCAATGATTTCGATTGCATTGTCTGTGCGACGAAGGTGCTCCTTGGCTACTCGGCGTCCATCAATTGATACAAAGATCTCTTCGCCGACAAACTCCACATCAATGCGGCGCGCTTGAATCTGCTGTGGAGGTGTAGTCACCCAGACACCTGTGGGTGTGGATGGATCGATCGGTGCGCTCGCTGCTGTGGCGGAATCCTCTGCACCAAAGAACCCAATCGCAATGTCGGATGGTGGCTCGCTTGCCGCAGTCAACCGAACCGCGCCGACTTCGCCGGGGAGAGTCTCCGGCGCCGAGTCGCAACCAGTGGCAATCACGATGGGGAGGTGGACAAGAATCGTGAGAACAGCAATTGGCAGACGCGGCATTCCAAAAAGCCTACCCGTACTATCAGGGAACATGCACCGCACACTTTGTTCATTGGTCGCCGGAGCACTCACTCTTGCTGGTTGCGGCGGACGAGTCCATGACACCGCATACGGCGGAATTGACTATCCATATGGTCCAGCGTCGGTGATCATTCACCCGTTGAGCCAACTCCATGCTGGCGCCGGGACAACCATCGCCTCTGCGATCGTGTGCATCGAGTTTATGGACATTGACCAGCAGACGACGCGGGCGACGGGATTGCTGGAGGTGATGGTGACACCGCCTGGTCAACCTCCCATAGAGCGGCTGATCAACTTGAGCGATCTCCGCGTCAACGAACAGTCTTGGGATCGCCCAACGCGTATGTATCAGGTGCAGTTTCGCTTCGAGCCGCCGCTGGAGCGCGCGCCGAGCGGCGGCGTTGCTGTCGTCGTTTCGTGGACGCCAGTCGACCGCAACGCAATCACTTTGCGGGAATCGTTGATGGAGTCGGCCGCGCCGTTTGTCCCAGTTTCTGGAGTTGGTACTTCTGCTCGTACTTCGCCTTGAGGTCTGTTTGGTGACTCTCAAGCGTGAGTGACCGTCCATCGATCCATGCCTGTTGCACAGATGTTGTGACTTCAAGTGGATCGCCCGCATGAAGGAGCATGGTGGCGCTCGACCCAACAGCGATCACACCGTACTTCTCTCCGGCACCAGACAATTGCGCTGGCACTCGCGTGATTGCGGCAAGCGCATCGTCGCGAGTCATGCCAAAGGCAACAGCGACCGCGGCGTGATGCACAAGATTGCGATCATTGGATGGCTCGTCTCCTGTGGCGATCGCCACCACGATTCCGCGCGATGCCAATCGCCCCGGAAGTGTGTACACCGAGTCGTAGTCATCGTGTGCAAACCGAGGGAGTTGAAGCACTCCAGTCAGGATCACAGGAACCTTGTGTGTCACGAGGAGGTCCGCAACATCCATCGCTCCTTGCCCTCCAACAATGATGGGTCGCATCCCGCGTTGGATCGACCAGAGGACAGCAGACTCGATTTGCCCCGCGCTTGCCGCTTCAATGAAGAGAGGACGCTTTCCATCGAGGACTAAACGAAGCCGATCGAATCGCAGGTCGTTCGAGTGTGATGGATCGGACGCGCGCGCGCGGGAATATGCCATTGCCGCGTCAAAGAAATCATTCAGTGTGCGCATCGTGAGTTGCCGCGCCTTTTCCTGTTCGTCTGCGTTCTTGGTGGTGTACCAGCGCGGTGCTGGCTCAGTCGCAGGCCATCTCACGATGATGCCGGCATCTGGCACAACAGCGACATCGTCATTCGTCCATCCGTTGAGTCGGATCAGACTCGCTTCGCCGCTCACGACACCACCCTGTGGGAAGACAAGCGCGAGCAGCACGCCTCCCATTCGTGCAACCGGAAACAGACTGCTGTCAGGATTGATCGCAAGCCACGCCGACACTTCGGGGTGGAACTGCCCATGTTCAGTGCGATCATCTGTCGCTCGCACCTGTCCCGTCTCGATGAGTCCAAGTGTCGTCGCGGAGGAAATGAATCCAGGCGTGAGATGCAGTCCAGTCGCATCAATACGCCGAGCGTCGGATGGCGGTGCATTTCCAGATCCGATGAGGGTGATCGTTCCGCCACTGACCACGACGAATCCATCATGAATCGTGGGAGCGCCAACCACTGAGGTGTGGATCGTGGCATGTTCGATGACAAATGGATCCACTTGTGCGGGTGATGGAACAAGCGTGCTCTGCGCCAACGCCGCTGACCCGAGAATCGAAATGAGGGTGATCCCCCCCGCGATCCGCGCTGTGATCCCTGCTGTGATCCCTGCTGTGATCATTGCTGTGATCATTGCGCAATCTCCTCGCATCCGCAGACACCAGCGCGTTGCAACGACCGAATGTCCACGCCACGCCTCCAAAGGTCCAAGAAGGAATCATCACGCGAACTCATCATGCGTAGACGCAGGCGCGCGGGCGCTGGGGGTGCGCCATCGGCAGTCGCAGGCGTTGGTTGTGTCACAGGAGGCGTGGGGCTCGCGGTTGGATCGCCAATCTTCGTCCCAAGTGCAGCGGCGATCAATCGCTGGCGGAGTTCTGCTCGGCCCGCGCGTGCCGCTCGGTCGTCCGTGCGATCAAACCGTTTCGTCCCTTCAACCCATGTCTGCTGGCACACAGTGAGCGGGCTCAGCGGATCGCCAGACCACAACACGAGATCGGCGTCCTTCCCCACCTCGAGACTTCCAGTGCGATCACCAATGCCGAGTTGTCGCGCTGGATTGATCGTCACAAACTCCAGCGCCTTGGATGGCGCGAGACTTCCGTACTTCACCGCCTTTGCGGCTTCGGTGTTCATGTGTCGTGCGAGTTCAGACGAATCTGAATTGAACGACATCAGGACACCCTCCTTTTGCATCATTGCACCAGCCCACGGAATGGCATCCATCACCTCCATCTTGTATGCCCACCAGTCGCTGAAGCATGATCCACCAGCACCGTGTGAGGCAATGGCGCCTGCAACTTTGTAGCCCTCCAGGATGTGCTGAAAAGTTCCGATTCGGAAGCCAAACTCGTCGGCAAGCCGCAGGAGCATCAACACCTCATCTTGCCGATAGGCGTGGCAGTGAATGATCCGAGTGCCCTCAATGATTTCGGCGAGTGCTTCCAGTTCAAGGTCCACGCGTGGCGGAATCTCCTGCGTGCGAGTCGGACTCGCCGCGTACTCACGCTGTGTCTGGCGATACTCGCGCGCGGCGAGAAAGTGATCACGCATGAAGGCCTCCACGCCCATTCGGGTCTGCGGATACCGCCCCTTTGGACGAACGACATTCTCACCGAGCGCAAATTTGATCCCAGGGAGTGCGGTGGCGACGGACCACTCTGAAAGCGGCGATCCCCACTTGAGTTTGACAACACTGTTCTGACCGCCGATGGGATTGGCACTTCCATGGAGTTGGTTTGCACAAGTCAATCCACCAGCGAGTGCTCGATACCACCCAACATCTGTCGGATCAATGACATCTTGAATACGCACTTCGGAGGTGCACGCTTCGGTCCACTCGTTGACTGATCCGTCGATGCCGGTATGGCTGTGGCAATCGATGAGTCCCGGCGTGAGATGATGTCCGACGCACGAGATGACCCGCACATCAGGGGGAACGACGAGGTCTGTTCCGATGGCAACAATGCGACCGTCGCGCACAAGCACATCGGACTGCGGGAGAATCCCATCGGTCGAACTCGTCCACACGGTTGCATTCTGAAAGAGCACGGACTCACGCGGCGCGATGGATGCGACACCGAAGTCACCAAAGGGATGGGTGATCGGGACGGCGCGCTGCGCAACTCGGTGAGCCACAATCTCCGCAGCGAGACGGCTCTTCTCAACCAACGCCACCCGCGCAACTTCAATCGCCGCAGGATCCGTGAGTGGTGATGGCGTGGCGTCGAAGACCACGATGCTGCCATCGGCAGATTGCGCCTCGATGCGCAGACCATCTGCCTGCAGTCGAAGCGCGCACTGGATTGCGCCA
This sequence comes from Phycisphaerales bacterium, assembly GCA_009691725.1. Lineage (GTDB taxonomy): Bacteria > Planctomycetota > Phycisphaerae > Phycisphaerales > SM1A02 > F1-60-MAGs104. The sequence goes on along the minus strand of SIAP01000006.1, from coordinate 10,521 downwards.
ACGGACGACAGCGCCGCTCCATCCACCAGAAACGCTGCGCGCAACTTCTCGAGCTTGACTTGTTCTGCGGCAATCGTTCGATGCGATCCATCCGCAGTGGTCACGTCGAATGCAATCGTGTTCTTCTTCGGATCGATGGTGACGATGGATGGCGTGCCATCTCGCAGCACGATGGAGTATCGCGTCTCTCCAGAAAATGCTTCGGATGCTGGAGTTCCACCTGCGATCGACTCGTGCCTGCGACCGGCGACCCAGACTTCGGTGATTCGCGAATCTTCGCCATAGAGAGGTCCATCACTGATCGCAAGATTCGCCATCTTTCCTGCGGCGATCGTTCCGACAGTGTCCGCGAGTCCCAGGAGTGCTGCGGGAGTGGTTGTGAGTGCGGCGAGCAATCGGGATTCGCTCAGTCCCGCATCGCGCGCATCACGAATGCGAGCGGGAAATGTGGCGCGTTGCTCCAACCGACTTGTCGTGAGCGACACCCAAACGCCTGCAGCAATCAGCCGGCTGATGTTGGATGGCGCAACAGCCCAACTTGCGAGATCGCTCAGCGAGACACTCTCCGCCATCCGAGCGGTCGTGAGTACTGGAGCCTTTGGAAACTCCACCGAAAGAATCATCGGAAGATGCAGCGCAGCCATCTCACCAATGTCTCGGAACTCGCCGCCAGCGCCAAGAATGGATGCGTTGAGAGAAAACTCCTCGGCAAGCGACGCTGAGCGCAGCGCATCACGTTCGGTGGTGGCATCGAAGAGAACGCGACCACCGTGCTTGACCGCGCTGGCAAGTGCATCAAGCGCAGCAGCAGCTGTCGGCGGGTCATTGCCCACCGGATGTTCTCGCCACACCGCAACAGACGCCGCACGCCACTGTGCATCAAGGAAGGTCTGCCGCAGCAGAGCGACCGCTCCCATGATCGAGTTTGGATAGGGAGGCGTTGCGCGATCCTCCTCGTCCTCCTCGTTACCAGCCGTGCGCGGACCTCGACCAAAGCCAACAAACGCACCAGCCCCTGCGTCATGGTCCATCAATCGTTGTGCGGTGGGGGAATCACCGAGCAGCATGATCGCCCCACGACCACGAAAGATTCCAGAGTCGGGATACACCGCGGCAATGGTGAATCCCAATTCGCGCATCTCCTGTCGAAGCGCAGTGTTGATGGGGGGCAGATCCGCAGCAGAAACCTGTGGAGTGACGTTGCTATTCCAGTGCGCGCCCGCTTCACTGGTCGCGCGCCTTGCCGCAGCAGCAGAGTCCACGAGCAGCGCGGGCTCGATGAAACCAGCCATGACACTCTTGCCGCGTCCATCGTGCACCGTCGCACCATCGGGGATGACAACCTGCGCGCTTGGACCGACCGCATCGATCCAGCCATCTCGCATGAGAATTGTCGCATCTTCAATCTTGTTGTCGGGAGTCATCCAAACAGTCGCATGGACGATCGCATCCCAGCGAATGTCCGATGGAATGATGCCATTGACGGGCGGACTCTGTGCGGTCAATGGGCTCGTGGACGCGAGTGTGGCAGCGAGGAGGAGTCCGATTCGTTTGGTACTGGATGGCACAAGGCGAGTGTAGAACCATCGCCCCCCCAAAGGAAAAGGCCCACGGTATAAAAAGCCCAGGGATAAGAGACAACGGAAGACAGCGATCCAGGGCGGCGCAATCAGTGATGGCGCAATTCGGTCAACATTCGATCAATCGCAGCGGAGAGCCGAGCATCTGTGTCGAAGGTTCCATCAGCAATCATTCCCTTGATCTTCGAGATGCGCTCTGCTCGCACATCCGGCAGTGTTCGCGTCTGAGCGACATGTTGAGCGTGTTCATCGGATAGGTCGGCGCGATCGCATGCGTTCTGGCGAGCGGTGGAGCACGAGGCAATCGTCAGCGGCGAGTGGGTGACCTGTGTGAATTCTGACATGACGCGACTCCTTAGACCAACGCTTCAGATCCATCTTGCGCGTCGATCAGACATCAAACTTGACATCCGTGTATTGAGCCAAACTGTAGGCTCAAGGTACCTATCGTCGGATCGAATCCAAAGACTTCAACAATTCAAATCATGGGTGCAGGGCGAGTTATGATCCATCGGACATGCGGCGCAACCGATCAACCGTGCTTGGGATTGTTTGGATTTGGTTCTCGCTGGCTTTGGTCGCGGGTTGTGCTGGAAACGCCCCTGGCTTAAGAAAAAGGGGGATAGATGGGGGGTCGAATGACAAGAACGCACTCTTTAGTGATGCGCCGATCGAAGATGGTCCAGAGAGCAACAGCTTTGGGAACACGACAGGTACGACCACGGCCTCGACGGCCAACCCAAAGCCGCCGCGGTGGTCGCTCCCCGGAACCGCTGGCGGAGCTGCGAGTGGAGCTGCGAGTGGAGCTGCGAGTGGAACCCCGCAGGCGGACCGCACGATCCCTTCGACAGCCACCGCTCCACCAACCTCTGCTTCGTCGACAGAGGATCGCAGGTGGAGCATCACGCTGTTGACCTTCTCGGGCGAGGATCATGAGGAACTCGCAGATGCTTCGTGCGCACAGTTGCGCAGTCGCTACTCACTCCTCGCCAAGGCGTTTGTGCAGAATCGATCCAACGGATCGGTGATTGTTGTTGGTCGGTTCACAGGACCAGACGATCCCACCGCCAAGCCACTTCTGAAACAAGTGCAGGCACTAACCAACGACAACGAGCGACCGTTTGCGCGCTCACTCCTGACGCGGCTTGCGGCGTCGCGCGAAGGACAGTTGGGCGCGTTCGATCTACGACGAGCGCGACAAGCAAATCCAGACGCGCGTTCGCTCTACACCGTTGAGGTCGCTGTGTGGAGCGACTTTGGATCAGACGAGATATCACTTCAAGAGATTCAAAGTCGTGCCGAAGCGTTCACGAAGCGACTTCGCGTGCAGGGCTACCAAGCGTTCTTCAACCACGACGATGATCGTCGCATGAGTATTGTGACGATTGGGCTCTTTGGTTCTGATGCGTACAACTCAAAGACAATGCTCTACTCGGATGGTGTCGAAGAAATCAAGCGTCAGTTTCCAAAGTTGTTGGTGAATGACGAAGAACTCCGCCGACCCATTCGCAGGGGATCTCAAGAGACCACGCCCGATGCGAGTTTCCTTGTGGAGGTTCCAAAGTGAGTGAGCCAACGCCAAAGAGTGCGGCGCGCGGGAGTGCGGCGCGCGGGAGTGCGGCGCGCGGGAGTGCGGCGGGCGGGAGTCGTGCGTCACGTGCGGAGGGTCCGTCTGAATCCGCTGGAGATCCAGTTGTCTCTGCGATCGCGCGCGCCGCATTTGATCGTCCAATTCTGGGACAGGATCGTGCACTGGCGACACTTATCCAGCCGATGACGAGCGGTCACTTCCCACACGCGTGGATCTTTCACGGACCTCGCGGAGTTGGAAAGTGCACGACCGCGCTGCGCGTTGCGGGAGTTCTCGTGGACCCACTCTCGGGTGATGCAGAGCGTTCGCGCTGCGCTCCGCGCGGGGACACTGCAAGCGGAAAGTCCCTGCGTGCAGGGACGCATCCAGATGTGCGGATCATTCGCGCAGAACTCGCCAGTTCCAGCGCGGACCGCGAACTTCGCGATCGCAAGCAGAACAACATTCCGGTCGCGCTCTTGCGCGAGCAGATGATCGGTGGGGTGGACAGCAGCGGATCTCGACTCGATGCGCCGGTGTATCGATCAAGTGTGATGGGAGCTTGGAAAGTCTTCATCATTGATGAGGCGGAGCGGCTGGAGACCGATGGTCAGAATGTCCTCTTGAAGACACTTGAAGAACCACCACCTTGGACGACCATCATCTTGGTCACCAACAATTTAGATCGCCTCTTGCCAACGGTTCGCAGTCGCTGTCGATCTCTCGCGTTTTATCCTCTCTCGAGCGAACTGATGCGACAGTGGATGGACAAGAACCTTGGCGAGGTCACTGGCACAGCTCGCGACTTCGTGCAGATGTATGCGGCTGGTGCGCCCGGCGCAGCGGTCACCGCAGTTGAGTTGGGATTGCAGTCGTGGCATGTTGAGTTGCTCCCGATGATTGATCAACTCGAACGCGGCGAGTGTCCGCTGTCGATGGCGGAGCGAATGCACGGCATTGCGTCCGACGTTGCAGAGGCTGCAGTGAAGCACAACGACAATGCAAGCAAGGATGCCGCCAATCGCAAGGCGACCGGACTCCTCTTCTCCGTGATCGGAGCAGAAGTGACGCGGCGGATGCGTGCGTCCGCTCACATGCCCGCGAAGTTGGAGTACTGGTCTCTGGTGCCAGATCTCATCGCAGAGGCCGAAAGGAATCTGCGCGCAAATGTGAATCAGAAACTCGCCCTTGCAGATTTCGTTGCGCAGTGGTCGCGCCTCAAGGTCGCACTGACAGGTGCGCAGGTGTGAAGGATGGACTCGAAATCGAACGCGTGTGGCTGTTGCGCGCGCTTCCGCCACTGCCTGCGCCATGCGAGGTGTGGACCTTGGAACAGGGGTACATGTGTGGAAGTGAGCGCGGTGATGGCATGGCATCGACGGGTCGCGTTCGAAAGACCACCATGCCCGACGGGAGAGTGGAGTTCCATTTCAACACCAAGCGTGGCGGTGGGCTTGTCCGTCAGGAACACGAGGAGGCGATCGACGCAGAATCGTTTGATCGACTCTGGCAGACGACTCATGGTCGACGCGTTCGCAAGTCCAGGCACCGCATTGTGGATGGGTCGTTGATATGGGAGATTGATGCGTTTCTGGACTTTCCGCTGGTGCTCGCGGAACTCGAGATTCCACAGGCCAATTTTTCGATTCGTATTCCCTCTTGGCTTGAGGGATGGATCATCCGAGAAGTCACAGATGACATGCGGTATCGAAACTTCAACCTCGCCACCGATGGTCCGCCGCCCCACTGCGCAACCCGCTAGTATCAGGAACATCACACAGCCATGACTACTTTTCAATGCAAAATCGTGACCCCCGCCGACGCTGTCCTCGACGAAGAGGTTCAGTATGTCAGCTTTCAGGCATTCGATGGACAGCAGGGCGTCCTCGCGGGCGCATCGCCATTCCTGTCGCAACTCGGCGCCGGTGTCTGTCGCGTGGATCGTGCAGCTGGATCAACCGAATATCTACTCAATGGTGGATTTGCGCAGATGAATAAGAACACACTCGTGCTGCTCGCCGATGGAGCCGAACTGGTGACTTCCATCAATTTAGAGCAGGCACTGAAGCAGGTGTCTGAGGCGGATGCACGGGTTGGAGCAGTCAATGAGAAAGCGCTCACCCTGGAGCAACGAGAGGGCATCGAGCGCGCACAATCGCTCGCACGTGCTCGCGTTGCAGCATCTCGTCGGCGCTAGTCATGTCTGCCAAGCCATCGGTTGTCGCTGTGCACCAAACCGAGGTTGATCGCATCGATCCAATTCCAGTCGTCGCGTTGATCGAACCGGACATTCAGGAGATTCCCTGCGCAGATCTTCCGCTCGCGCGCAGAGTCGAAGCAATCCTCCTTGCGGCTGATCGCCCGATGTCGGACACGCGCATCGCAGAGTTGCTGGGACTGATCGCCAAGAGCAAATCCACGAATCTGGTTCGCGATGCGGTCGAAGAATTGAACGCCGGATATCTCTCGCTGGGATGTGCCTTCAAGATCGAATCGGTTGCCGGTGGACGGCAGGTCTTGACGCTTCCCGCATTCGCGCCAGTTGTGTCACGACTGCGCGGAGAAAAGCAACAGACTCGATTGACTCAACCAGCCATCGAAACACTCGCGATCGTTGCGTATCGACAACCCATCCAACGCGCCGAGATCGAAGCGATACGAGGTGTCGCATCTGGAGAAGTCTTGCGCGGACTGCTCGAGCGAAGACTCGTTCGCATCGTTGGACGAGCGGAAGAACTCGGTCGTCCAATGCTGTACGGCACGACGAGCGAATTCTTGAAGGTGTTTGGTCTTGCGAGTTTGTCGGACTTGCCGCAGTCCAAAGAACTGCGAGTGTGATCGCCCGCGCCTGAATTCAGCGGCGCCGACGGGATCGAACAAGTGGCATCAACCCAATGAGTGCGAACGCGGCTGGGGCGGGGATGACCTGAAATGAAAACACGCTGGTGAAACTCGCCTCACCACCGGGCGAAAGGCGCATGGAGAAGGCGATCGACGCACGGTCGGAGATGCCTCCGCCGAACTGGATATTGCTGAAACTGAAACTCCCCAGCGACACGACTTGGAATGGCTGCGCAAAGAACAGCGCGTTGTTCAGTTGGGTATTGACGATCGATGAATCAGCTATTGCACTCCACAGCGGACCACTGCTCGTGAGCATGCCAAGTGTCGCCGATCCATTGACGTATTGACCGCCGATCGATCCGCTTGCCGTGAATGGTCCGGACGCAAAGCCATCCATTCCCGCAACGAGTGTGAAGTCTTGGGCGGCGGCGGTGTTGTTGCGAATGACGATGTTCACATTCACCATTCCTATCCCGGTTGCCTGGTTCCATACCTGCAAATTGTTTGACCACTCGATAGACGCGCTCGGCGCCGTCCAGTTCCCGTTGTTCACCCAACTCACCGGCGTTGTGTCCATCGCTGTGTTGATGAGGTTTCCCCCTCCAACTGATGACGAGACGCTATAGAACGCACCAACGGATGTGAATCCGGCTGATGCAGTCGGTGCCAAGACAACGACAACCGCCGCCAATGCCATCACGCACGACATTCCATTCTGTCTCAATCTGTTCATGCCCTTTTCCTCCGCTTCCAAATGATTCACGACGACCGTCGTCGTCTCCCATACCCGATAAGCCCAGTCACGACCGCAAGTGCGAACACTCCCGGTGCAGGCACCGGATTGACAACAAAGATACTCGAAAATGACGCAGAATCGCCAGCGCTCAACGTGAACGCGAAGCGGATTCCGATTGTGTCGTTGACCAATGGTCCCGCCAGTGTCGTTCCCTGTCCAAAGGATCCGCCACTAAACGAGGTTGTGCCGAATGGGTTCGAGACCCAGTGGTTGGCGCCAGACATCAGTGAGTAGACGAACAACTCGTCTGCAAGTGCCGTGTAGACATTGCCGCCAGCGATCGATGTCAGCAGCGCCGACCCTGAACCGTTGGCGTCTGTCAGTGTGCCCGCAACCTGTCCAGACATCGTGCTCGCCTCGATGGAGGGAGAGATCGGCAGCGAGAAGTTGATGACATACTCTCTCGCGCTCGCAGTTTCATTCGTGACAGAGAAGGTGCCGGTGATGAATGGATCTGGGTCGACGAGGTACGCCCAACTCAGCGACGTTCCGGCGAGTGCGTTTGTGTTTCCTTGGAAGAACCACTCTGTTGGAGCGAGCTGACGGACTGATCCAAAATCAGACGCGCTGCCGTTCACAGTCAGACCACCCGACGAGATCGAGTACGAAAAAACTGGAGCCATCATGTCAGCGTGCGCATCAAATGCGGACGCGCCGAGCGACAACAACATCGCGCCGACAAAAAACTTCTTTGACATTCCCTTTTCCTTTCGAGCCTGGGGCTCGTTTCCCTACCTGCACTACTCAATTACCGAATCCGCCCTTCGCAGATCCGGCGTCCCGCACACATCTTGGGACTCCCGAACACTACTTCCACCGCTGTCAAAAGCAAAAAGTCGCCCCAAAATGTCCGATTCTGTTGCTCCCGCCACAAGGTGCTCGATCCAGTAGTCCACCGCACAAGCCATCTCCTGAAGCGACGAGGCTGTTCTAATGGCTTCTTTTAGTGGTTTTATTGGGCCCATCGTCTTGCTGTACCAGGCGATTCGCGATCGCATTCCATGAATCGCATGCCGTTCGCAGGGGCAGTATTTGGCAAGCAGGTCGAGGTGCCTCCGGATCATCTGGCACTTATAGAGGAGTGTCGGAGCGAACGGGGTTGGCGGGTCGACCCCACTCGACGGGCTCGCGGCGGTGCGGATGAGTTCAAGCGCCTGCCGAAAGATCCACGGAGTACGGAGTGCGCCGCGACCGATCATCACGCCAGCGCAGTTGGTTTGTCGCATGAGATCGAGTGCGTGCTGCGGTTCGGTGACATCACCGTTGCCGATGACTGGTATCGATGGCACCGCGGCAACGACCTCACCGATGAGATTCCAGTCGGCCTTGCCGGAGAAGAACTGGACCGTCCACCTCCCATGCACGGTCACAGCCTGGATTCCGATCGACGCGAGATCGCGCGCAAGTGTTGGCGCGACGAAATGTTCGCGATCCCATCCAAGACGCATCTTTGCAGTGACTGGAACGCGACCACCGCTGTGCTTGTGCACCGCATCGACGATGCGCTCGGTGAGTCGTTGTGTTGATGCACAATCTCGCAGCAGCAGAGAGCCGCCGTGTTTCTTGGCAACCTTGTCGACGGGGCATCCCATGTTGATATCGATGAGTTTCGCGCCGTGATCGATTGCCCAGCACGCGGCCTGTGGAAGTGGGTCCTCGGAGTTGCCATACAACTGCATACCGCATGGGCTATCGAATTCGTTGGTCGCCGCGAGTTCAAGCGTGCGCGGAGAGCCGTTCAGGATTGCGCGCGAGTTCAACAGGTCGGTGCTCGCAAGTCCGACGCCGCCTTGTTCGCGGCAGAGCATGCGAAACGAGAGATCGCAGTGGCCAGCGATGGGAGCCAGCAGGAGCGGTGAGTCAAGTGTCAGTGAACCGATCTGGAGCATGGAACTGTTCAGAGCCACCGTGCGTTGCTCAGCGCATCGCACTCATACCGTCGATCGCGCCGCCGCCCCGTGACTTCGCGCAGCAGTTTCTGTGAAGCGAATTTGTCGACGATCGCTTGTGCGGCCCGGAATGTCACACCCATCGTTCGTGCCGCATCAGCAACGGTGATGTTTGGATCTGCGAGCAGTGACTCGGCGAGCGCGAGACAATTCCGTGGGGCGCGCATCGCGCCGGCGACCTTGAATAGGTGATCGCGTTCACGCTTGATCTCCTTGAGCGCAACGAGGACCCGATCGCATTCCTCTGCGACTTCGAGGCACCACGCACGACACCAGATGGCGAATGTGTCGATCGAATGAACTCCCGCAAGAAGGCCATGCAGTTGTGCACGTGATGCATCCGAGTGTGGAACGCCTCCGATCAACGGCGCGCTCAATCCAGTTGCATGTGCGATGATGTGTGCGGCGTGTGCGCGGGCAATACTCTCGCTCGATGATCCGAATGGTTGTGCCTGATCGAAGATCCACATAGTCCATGCAGCGGCGCGCAAACCAGTATTGGCTCTGTCCTGTTGTGCCACAGTGTCCATGGCAACAGCGGTGCGCCATCCGCTGATGATGGATGGCAACCACGCTGGTGGTGGTGGCACACATGCGATGGAACTTCGCGATTGGCCAGCCATACCAAGCCACGCGGTGGTGACGCGAAGGAGAGGCTGCGCGGCGGGGGACCGGTAGCGGGAGGCGAGTCGTGTTGCGAGCGGTCCAACCCAATCCGTGGCGTCCATCCATCCAGCGAGTCGGCCGATGGAATGAAGCGCGGTCGATGATTCGTTCGATGGCGCGATCACCGGAAGCGCGACGGTGGGACGCATCGACCATGTCGTGACGGGGAGGCGGCGAACAACTTCGTACACACCCAAGTCGCTCGTTGGAATTCGGTCGGTTGGACGTGGAGTGATGGATCTCGTTATGGGTGTCATTGTGATCTTGCCCACGAAAGTACATCAACGCTGCGCGGATTGTGTCGCTCGGAGCGGGGGCGTCTGCATCTACTGGGAGATTTCGCCCTCGACGCGTCCATTTTCGATTCGATAGAGCCCCAACAAGAACTTGCCGGCGATGAAGGGTTCGATCCGAAGCGTGCCGCGGATGGTTCCGTACTGGATGAGGTGCATGGCTCGCATGGTGACGGGTGCATCGAGTCGGACTTCGATGCAGTCGAAGGGTGTTGGCGGAGTCCCGATGCAGCAGCCATCCCATCGCTTCTGCATCACGAGCAGTTCACTCGTGGTCTCCTGTTGGACGGGCGGTGCGAGGTACCCGCTGATCTCAATGGATGTGCCGTCGAGTTGCGCGAGGTTTTTAGGAATGCGCACTTCGCCGTTTGGCTCGTTTGGGTCCTCGGCGCTCTTCATGAGTAACCATGTGATGCGGTATGGATCGGTTGTTGACCCCGTGCCCTTGAAGTCGAATTGATCGTGATGTTCAGATGATGGCGCGACCGGTGCTGGTGCGTCCGGTGCGATGACGGGTTGTCCAATGGGTGGTGCAGTGGATGGTGTGATCGGCGGCGCATCGACGAGATCATCACGCTCCCGTGGTTGCATGATCATGATGATTGCAACGACACCGATGATGACAATGGAAATCCAGAACCACCGCATGGAGTGCGATGTTACGAAGGCAGGGTGGCGACGATCTGCGCGGCGCAGACCTCTGCGGAGTCTCGATCAGTGTGGGCGTGCACCTCTGGGCGCAGTGGTGCTTCGTATGGATCACTCACACCAGTGAATACTGCAATCTCTCCGGCGCGCGCCTTCTTGTAGAGCCCCTTTGGAT
>SIAP01000025.1 GCA_009691725.1 Phycisphaerales bacterium | reverse complement strand
AGACCTTCCAAGTCCACTTTCTGCACCGTCGCAGGCAAGACCTGCACTGCATTGCGCCCGCAGAGTGTCGTCGTTTGAGAGGCGCGCGATCCATCAAGAAACTCAAACTCACGGCGCACACACGCAGAACAATTGCTCACGCGTGCAGCCCCCGACAGTTTCATGCGACGCAGCGCTCCACGTGCGAGATCGAAACTCACCAGATCGCGATCGTGCGCTTCTGACACTCCAGCGAGCAGTCGAAGCGCAACACTTACCGCGAATCCCGCAGCGATCTCGACTGCTGGACCAAAGACTCCTGCTGTGTCGCAAGTTGGGGCGATCCCCGCCGCAGGTGGTTCGGGAAACAGACATCGCAAACATGGTCCATCGCCAGGCAGAATGGGGAAAGTCATCCCCTCAAAGCCGACTGCGCCACAGTAGACATACGGAATCGCTTGGGCAATCGCCAGATCGTTCAAGACATACCGAGTCTCAAAGTTGTCGAGTCCATCGATGATGATGTTCGCACCATCGCAGTACGACTTCGCATTCTCGCTGCGAAAGTCATCGACCCACCCGCGCACCACCACACTCGGATCGATCGCTCGCACACGACGCGCAGCGGCCTCTGCCTTTGGAACCCCCAGCTTCGCATCATCATCGGTAAACAAGCACTGCCGCTGCAGATTCGTTGGTTCGACCGTGTCGCGGTCAACGATCGTCAGTCGACCAACACCCGCTCTTACGAGCAGATCAACCGACGCGCATCCAAGCGCGCCGCAACCCACAACGAGTGCGTGCGAATCACGCAGCCGACGCTGGGTCTGAACCGAGAATCCAGGAAGGATGATCTGGCGATGGAATCGACCGAACTCGTTCGGTGCGTCCACAGGGAGCGCTTACCAGGCGAAGTGAGCGAAGGCCTTGTTCGCGTCAGCCATGCGATGGGTGTTCTCGCGAGTGGTGACTGCTTTGCCTTCGTTCTTTGCTGCGTCAAAGAGTTCCTTGGCAAGTCGAAGTGCGATGGGCTTGCCCTTCTCTCCGCGCACGGCGTCGAGGATCCATCGAAAGGTCAAACTCTGCGCGCGGCGTCGATTCAACTGCATCGGAACCTGATAGTTCGCACCACCGACGCGCTTGGATCGCACCTCAACGGATGGACGAACATTGTCGATGGCCCGGTGAAACAACTCGATTGCCGTCTTTGGCAGGGCCTCGGACTTTTCCTTGTCCAGTCGATTCTGCACCATGTCGAATGCGTCGTACACAACTCGCTGCGCGGTCGCCTTTTTGCCGCCGTACATGAGACAGTTGATGAACTTTGAGACGATGACATCCTGATATCGAGGATCAGGCTTGAGTTGTGATTCGCTTGCGGTGAATTGCTTGGGCATGACGGACTCCTGTGTCTCCTAGATGGGGCCTCCACACGAATTGCGTGGACGATTTCATCGAGGCGCACCAGCGTGATACTGGGGAGAGAAGCGCCGCGATTACTGCCTTGCGAGCGGAACGTCCGACTCGCATCCGGATTCAGGGAACCGGCACCCGTGATCTGTCAATGACGTTCGATACGTCCTTGACTTACTTCTTCTTTGCGGTCGCTGCTGCCTTGCGCTTGACGCCGTAGCAAGAACGACCCTTTTTGCGTCCATCCACTCCGAGGCAGTCGAGCGTCCCACGCACGACGTGGTAGCGAACACCGGGGAGATCTCGCACGCGTCCGCCGCGAACGAGCACGATGGAATGCTCTTGGAGATTGTGACCTTCGCCGCCGATGTATGCGGTGACTTCACGTCCGTTGGAAAGTCGCACGCGCGCAACCTTGCGAAGCGCGGAGTTTGGCTTCTTTGGCGTGACCGTCTTCACTTGCAGGCACACGCCGCGTCGTTGTGGACATGCGGCAAGATCATTGACCTTGCTCTTGGTGGCTGGGTCGCGACGGGGCTTACGAACGAGTTGGTTGATGGTCGGCATAAATGGGCACTCTCAAGCGAGTCGGGGAATATACAGACAACTCATGCGCAGGGCAACCACTGCGGGGATTCCTTGACACTCTGCAAGAACTGGCTAGACTCCCCGACCCTGCTCCAACAGGGGCAACAGAGGACCCGCACCATGAATCCCGTACTACGAACATCCCCTGGAAGAACCCGACGACGACGAAACCATCAGGCTTTGCGCGCCGCTCACACAGTGGTGTGCCCAAACTGCGGTGCGGCACGCCGTCCACACCATGCCTGCTCGTCATGCGGGTATGTGCGTCCCGGACTGCAACTCAAGGGATTCCAGGCCAGCGCCTGATACTGACCGATGCGAATTGGCATCGATGTCATGGGCGGAGACAACGCCCCAGATGAGATATTGAAGGGCTGCTTTGCGGCACTCGCACAACTCAACGAGGGAGATCAGCTCGTCCTCGTCGGTGACGGTGACATCATCAACGAAGCCCTCGCGGAACGCGGGATCAAGTCACAACAAATCGAAGTGGTGGCGACGACTGAAGTCATCGGGATGGACGAGCCTCCAGTCGATGCGGTCCGTGCCAAGAAGGATTCTTCGCTCGTTGTGATGGGGCGGATGGCATCTCCAAAGTTGGCGAATCGACTTTCTGCGATCATTTCTGCCGGCAACACTGGCGCCTGCGTCGCAGCTGCGCAATTGCATATGCGGCGACTCGACGGCGTGATCCGTCCCGGAATTGCCGTGACGGTTCCAACATTCGCGGGTCCAATCGTGCTGATCGATGTCGGCGCGAACATCGAACCAAAGGCGCACCATCTTGCACAGTACGGCGTTATGGGCGACATCTATGCCCGCAAGGTGCTCGGTGTTGAGAACCCTCGTGTCGCACTGATGAATGTCGGCGGCGAAGAACAAAAGGGCACGCAGGAAATGCGCGATGCACGCGACCTCCTGCGCCAGACAGAAGGGTTGAATTTCACGGGATTCGTGGAGGGTCGAGGCGTGTTCAACGGCGACGCTGACGTCGTCATCACCGATGGCATCGTGGGCAACGTCATGCTCAAGATGGCTGAGGGGCTCTCCTCCGGAATCTTCAAGGCCCTCGCGAAAGAAGTCTTTGCGATCGACCCATCGCTCGCATCACGACTCGAGCCCGTCGTCAAGAGCCTCTACGCAAAGTACGACTACCACGAGTTCGGCGGAGCTCCGCTCTTGGGCGTGAATGGTGTCTGCCTGATCTCTCATGGATCGAGCGTTGCACGAACGATCAACAACGCAGTTCGTCGCGCACGTAGTTTCGTCGACCTCGGCGTGAATGAAACGATTGTCGAGCGGCTCGCCGCCGCAACCCATCTCATCGCATGAACGCGTCTGCTGAACCCTTCGGCGTGCGCATTCGCGGCACGGGGTCGTGCGTTCCTGCGCGCGTGCTGACCAACGAGGCGCTCTCGAAGATGGTGGATACGAGTGATGAGTGGATCGTTCAGCGGACTGGGATTCACGAACGACGCATTTGCGATCTCTCCACCGAAGGGACATTCACGATGGCGTGCGAAGCCCTCAAGAATGCCTTGGATGCCGCAGGAATGCAGGGTTCTGACCTCGACCTGATCATCGTCGGCACCGTCACAGCCGAAATGACCTGCCCATCGGTCGCTGCTCGGGTGGGAGCCGCACTTGGCGCTGTTCCAGCGGCAGCGTTTGATCTTTCTGCCGCGTGTAGCGGATTCGTCTACGGGATGAATCTCGCGCAGGCACTCATTCGATCGGGACAGTTCAAGACCATCGGCGTGGTCGGATCCGAAGCCATGAGTTCGATTGTTGACTACAGCGATCGCACCGTGTCGATTCTCTTTGGCGACGCAGCAGGCGCTGCGGTTCTCTCCCGTGACCCCGACCCGAGAATCGGCTGCCTCTACAGCACGATGGGTGCAGATGGTCGCGGGTGGGAGTCCCTGTACATCCCCCGCCATGCTGGCGATGTCCCGGAGCATGATCGAAACAATCCCATCGCAATGGGACATCTGCGCATGAACGGCAAGGAAGTCTTTCGGTTCGCTGTAACCAAGTTCCGCGAGGTCATTGAAGACGCCATGTCAAAGACAGGGCTGACTGCGGAGAGCGTTGGGCAGGTGATCTGTCATCAGTCCAACATCCGCATCATCGAATCGGCGCGCGAGAAACTTGGATTGCCCTCCGAGAAGGTCTATATCAACATCGATCGCTTCGGCAACAGTTCTGCTGGAAGCGTTGGGCTCTGCCTCGATCAACTTTGGCGCGCAGGAAAGATCGAAAAAGAACGCCCGTTTGTGATGGTTGCGTTCGGCGGGGGATTGACCTGGGCGAGCGGCGTGTGGCGGATTTGATCAGCGTCCAGAGAAGCGAGGGCAGTCCAATGTCGAACTCCATCGTTGTCCTTGGTCCCGGTCAGGGAGCACAGTCCGTTGGGATGGGTCGCGCGTGGTGCGACGCAAGCACAACCGCTGCGGCGGTCTTTGCCCGAGCCGATGCGGCAATCGACTTCTCGTCGCTTGGTGGATCGCTCTCGAAACTTTGCTTTGATGGTCCAGCTGACACACTCAACCGCACCGATGTCTGTCAGCCCGCACTCTTCACCTGTGGCATAGCCAGCTTTCACGCGCTGCAAGAATGTGAGGATCGACCCACGATTGCATGCTGCGCGGGACTTTCACTCGGTGAATACACAGCACTGGCGATCGCTGGCGCATTCACATTCGAAGATGGACTTCGATTGGTTGCCGCACGCGGACGACTGATGCAAGCGGCAGCGGAGGCGAGTCGCGGCTCAATGGTGGCACTCATTGGAGCTGATGAGGCACAAGCACAGGCCGTCTGTGATGGTGCAGCGCAGGGAGATGTGCTCGTCCTGGCAAACTTCAACGCGACAGGACAGATCGTCCTCTCCGGTCACGCCACTGCGTGCGCGCGGGCGATTGCGGTCGCACAAGAAGTTGGTTGCCGTGCCGCCACCCTGCAGGTCGCAGGCGCTTTCCACTCGCCGCTGATGGCTCCTGCGGCGGAAGCCCTCAAAAACACGCTAGAACAGGTCGAATTCCACCCGCTGAAACACCCCGTCTGGAGCAATGTCACCGCACAGTTGCACGATCCAACTGACGCGCAGAAGTTGAAGAAACTTCTCGTCGATCAGTTGGTGTGCCCCGTAAGATGGAGTCAGAGTATGTTGGCCCTCAACGCGGAACTGTCGCTGGGCTCCCACCGCCCTGTGGTGCACGAGTTGGCGCCGGGCAGCGTGCTGAAGGGTCTCATGCGTCGAATTGACAAGTCCTGCGAGGTAATAAGCCATGACAAACCAGACAAACCAGACAAACCAGACAAACACTGACGCTCTGACGCGTCGCACGCCGACGCGGTTTCTGATGATCGCACTCGTCACCACAGCATGCTGTGCGACACTGCTGTCGTGCGCAGAGGAGGAGGAAGCTGCGCCCGTCGTTCGCTACGCGCCGCCGCCGCCGCCGCCGCCAGAGCCAGAACCAACCGTTCAGTCGATTGAAGAGCTGATGAAAGAGCACAACATCGATGTGCGCGTCCAACTTCCCGAGGGATACGCGCCGGAGACCACCGAGAAGCGCGTTGCTGTATTGAAGTTCTGGAACGCCTTTGCCAAGGGCGATTCGGCGTACGCCGGCAGTCACATGAGTGATCTTGATCGCAAGGTGATGGAGGGTCTTGCGAAAGATGGCTCGTGGAGCGCGACGACCGCGAAGATCACCACCATCGAAGTTCAGTGCAAAGATGAGAGTGATGGCTTCGCAACCTTCGCTGTCGTCACGACCGACGGCACGGAACAACCGATGCTCTTCGATGCAGAAATGGTCGACGCAGACGCTGTCTTCACCGCATTCCCCGGTCCTCCAGACATCATGGAACATCTCTCTGGTGAGGATTCCATTAGTTCATGGAAGACCTACGTCGACGGGCTCTTTGAGAAGTACTCGAACCTGCCCGATGAGATTGTGGAGATTCCCCAGTCCGACTTGCAAACCACAGAAGGCGACCAAACTGCCGATGCTGGTGGTGGCGGAGGTGGCGATTCACCTCCCCCAGGCGGTGGATCTGGTGGCGGAGTCCTACGAAAGAAGCCGCACGCACCGCTGCCAGACTGAGGCATCCATCGGCACCATCCACTCTGCTTGCCCGCTTGGGCGGCACGGGATTCCTTGGGCGGCACGGGTGTCGAAACGCGCGGCGTCTACATCGACAAGCCACCATCCACGGCGATGACTTGTCCCGTGAGATAGCCCGCACTGTCAGATGCAACATATGAGACCGCAGCTGCGATGTCGTCAACGCTTCCAAACCGCTTGACTGGAATCATTGGAAGCACTGCTTCCTTCAACGCAGCCGGGAGCACACTCGTCATATCGGTGTCGATGAATCCAGGCGCGATCACATTTGCCGTGATGCCCTTTCCACCAAGTTCCTTGGCAATCGACTTGGACATGCCGATGAGCCCTGCCTTCGCCGCAGCGTAGTTCGCCTGCCCAGGATTCCCCATGATTCCAGCCACAGAACCCATGCTCACGATGCGACCGAATCTCCCGCGCATCATCGGTCGCGCCGCTGTGCGGCACGCCACGAAGGCAGACCGCAGATTCACGCGCAGCACTTCATCGAAATCGTCATCGCTCATGCGCAAGATGAGTCCGTCGCGCGTGATTCCTGCGTTGTTGATCAAGATGTCCAATCGCCCATGGCGCTCGGCGACGGACTCGATTGCTGCTGCGAGCGCCGTGCCATCACCGACATCGCATGCGGCCACCTCGCATGATCCTCCCGCCGCCGTGATCTCCGCAGCGAGGCTGGCGAGTTGATCGGCATTGCGTGCGAATCCCACGACGAATCGACCATCGGCGGCCAATCGCATGGCGATCGCTCTTCCAATTCCCCGACTCGCTCCTGTGACGATGGCAACTCGCTTTTCGATGAGGGACTCCTTCTTTTGGTGTGGGATCATAACCATTCGCGGCGAGAACTCCTTGGATGCGCGACAGCCGCCCACATTGTGCAACTCCCGTTATAATCCGACTCGTCGGCAATTGCCGATCCGTTGACCAGTCTGACTCACTCGATTCGATCAATTTGCATACAGGAGCAACACCGTGACAGAAGCCGAGATTCAAGAAAAAGTCATCGCAATCGTCGCCGAGCAAATGGGAGTCGACAAGAGCGAAATCAAGCGCGAGACGAGTTTCACCAACGATCTCAACGCGGACAGCCTTGACATTGTGGAGCTCGTCATGGAGTTCGAGGATCAGTTTGGAACTTCGATTCCAGATGATCAGGGCGACAAGATCCAAACCGTTGGTTCAGCCATCGACTACATCAAGGCGAACTTCGGTGCCGGACCAAAGGGCGACGCAGCCAAGTCCGCGAACTGATTCCGCAGATTGATCTCCAGCGTTGCGGACAATTACCCTTCGTCGAGTCGTTGTAACGGGCTTGGGTGCACTCACCCCGGTTGGAAATAGCGTCGCCGAAACATGGGATGGAATGGTCAACGGGCGATCTGGAATCGCCCCGATCACACTCTTCAACGCCAACGAAGATTGGGGAGTTCGTTTCGCTGGCGAAGTGCGCGGATACGACTTCGGCACAATCCTCGATGTCCGTGAAAGTCGGCGATTCGACCGCTTCGCAATGTTGGCACTCGCCGCGGCAACCGAAGCGACTGCCGATTCTGGATTCGACTTTCAATCAGGCGACCCCTACCGACATGGCGTCGCGATCGGTTCTGGAATTGGTGGCATCGGCACCATCGAGGCTGGCGTCACGCAGATGGCGGTGACAGGCAATCGAAAGATTGGTCCATTCACTGTGCCACGACTGATGGTGAACGCAGGCGCTGGGCAGGTTTCCATTCGATTCAATCTGCGTGGAGCAAACATCGCCACTGCGACTGCATGCGCGACAGGGTCACATGCCATCGGCGCAGCATTCCACATGATTCAGCGCGGCGACGCAGATGTCATGGTGGCAGGCGGCGCAGAGGCCGCGGTCACGCCACTCTGCATTGGCGCATTCGCCGCCATGAAAGCGCTCTCGACCCGCAACGATGCTCCCACGATCGCATCGCGCCCCTTCGACAAGGATCGCGATGGCTTTGTGCTCTCTGAAGGTGCAGCGGTGATCGTGCTTGAAGAGTACGAACACGCCGTCAAGCGAGGCGCGCACATTCATGCGGAGATCCTTGGGTTCGGCTCATCCGGCGATGCGTTCCATATCGCAGCACCCGAAGATCAGGGAGCCGGCGCACATCGCGCAATGGTGAATGCGCTCGCGGACGCAGAGGTTTCTGCTCAACGCGTTGGATACATCAATGCGCATGGCACGAGCACGCCGCTGGGCGATGCCGCCGAAGTTGCGGCAGTGAAAAGACTCTTTGGTGATCATGCCCATCGACTGGCGATGAGTTCGACGAAATCCGTCACTGGCCATGCGCTTGGAGCTGCAGGCGGAATCGAAAGTATCGCAACCATCTTGGCACTGAAGAAGGGCGTCCTGCCACCAACCATGAATCTCGATTGCCCAGACGAGGGATTCGATCTTGACTTTGTTGCCCATCATGCGCAAGAGCGATCGATCACCATTGCGATCAACAATTCGTTTGGGTTCGGTGGGCACAACACATCACTTGTGTTTGGTCGCTTCGTCGACTGACCCGAGCTCGCATGCCGCGAAACCTCCCAGTCGGCAATGGCGAAATGCTCGTCGCATTCGACGATCTGTATCGAGTGCGCGACTTGTACTGGCCCCATGTCGGAATGCCCAACCACACCTGTGGACACCTGCAACGCTTCGGAGTGTGGGTCGATGGACAATTCGCGTGGATCGAAGCATCTGGGTGGTCGCGAGACTTGAGGTATGTCGCAGACTCGCTCGTCACTGAAGTGCGACTCCGCAATGATCGACTCGGATTGGAACTGCTCTGCCGAGATGCAGTGGACTATTGGAGCCCCGTCTATTTCCGATCTGTCACCGTGACGGACCTGCATGAGCGACCACGCGATGTGCGACTCTTCTTTCACCAAGACCTGTCCATTGGCGAGAGCGCCATTGGCGATACGGTGAATTACGACCCGCAGACTGGCGGGCTTGTGCACTACAAAGATGCGACCTACTTCCTCTTCAACGGTTGCGGTGCGCGCTCCTATGGCGTCGATACCTGGGCCACTGGGCAAAAGCGCATTCGAGATGCCGAAGGAACGTGGCGCGATGCCGAAGATGGGATCCTGTCGCGCAACTCCATCGCACAGGGCTCTGTCGATTCGACGGTCGGGTTTTCCGTGATGCTGCATCCACGAGGATCATCTACGGTGACGTACTGGATCTGCGCCGGCAAGGACTACGACGCAGTCAAAGCACTCGACGATAAAGTGCGCAACAAGACGCCGCAGCGCATGATGCTGCGCACCGAGGCGTACTGGAGGTTGTGGGCGACAAAGGAGGGGTTCGACTTCTCCCCGCTCTCACGCGAAGTGCGCAATCTGTTTATGCAGAGCGAGTTGATCGTGCGAACGCAGATCGACCACGATGGCGCGATCATTGCTGCCAACGATTACGACATCACTCGCTTTGCAGGCGACACCTACTCGTACATGTGGCCCCGCGATGGCGCGCTCGTGTCGTACGCACTCGTGATGGCAGGCCACAGTGAACTCTCACAGGAGTTTTTTCGATTCGCGCAGCGCGTGATCGAGAGCTCTGGATACTTCTTGCATAAGTACAACCCCAGCGGCACGAATGCGTCGAGTTGGCATCCATGGGTCATTGATGGCAAGCGCGCTCTGCCGATTCAACAGGACGGAACCGCACTGGTTGTCTGGGCGCTTCGTCGGCATTTCTGCACATTTCGCGATGTTGAGTTCATTCGCGATCTGTACAACCCGTTGGTCGTCGACCCTGCCAATTGGATGTTGCGACATCGGGATCACAATGGATTGCCCATGCCATCGTGGGACCTCTGGGAGGAGCGACGCGGCGTTCATCTCTTCACGGTTGCGGCAACCATTGGTGCGTTGCGTGCTGCCAGCGAGTTTGCCCATGAAGTCGGGGCAATCGATCGTGCGACGGAGTTCGCGCAGGGAGCCGAGCGCATGAAGGGTGCAATGCTGCGTCATATGTGGAGCCCCGAGCGCAATGCGTTTGCACGGATGGCGACCCCACTGAGCGACGGCGGTTACGAGCTCGATTTCACAGCAGACGCGAGCGCGTCTGGATTGTTCGCATTCGGTGCGCTTGATGCGAATGATCCACGGGTCGTTGCTCACATGCAGATGCTGCGCGAGCGACTCTGGGTGCACACCTCCATTGGCGGGATGGCGCGATACGAACGCGACCCCTACCACCGAGTTGAGCACGTGGATCTTGGGCGCGTCCCGGGAAATCCGTGGATCATCTCCACACTCTGGTACGCGCAGTGGCTTATCGAACGAGCACAGACTGCGGAGGAATTGGCGCAGGCGCAGCAGTTGTTGCAGTGGACCTGTGCTCGCGCGATGCCGTCGGGTGTCCTCGCCGAACAATTCGATCCCTATTCGGGCGATCATCTTTCGGTCAGCCCGCTGACATGGTCACATGCGGCCTTCATGACCACGGTCTTGAAGTATCTCCAGCGACACACGCAACTCACTGGGATTCAGCATGGAGTTGGGGCTCGCGCATGATCCGTGTGCGACTCGTCGCTGCACTCGTCACCGTTGCGATCATCGGGCTCACGATCTTCAGACACTCCCCTGCCGAGATCGCATCGCCGACATCGCGCGCCGAGTTTGATGGAGCCGCGGCATTCGACACGCTTCGCGCATTTGTTGCTGACGGCGCGCCGCGCGCGGTCGGGTCGACGGGACACCTCGCTGCGCGTGAGCGACTGCGCATGGCACTTGTCTCACTGGGCTGCGAGGTGATCGAACAGCCATTCATGGCGCGTGGATGGAGCCGCACTGCAGTTGAGATGATGAACCTGCTCGTGCGATTGCGAGGCACCGAGGCAGGTTCCACACGACCCGCCGTCCTCGTGAGCGCGCACTACGACTCGGTCGCTGCCGGTCCAGGCGCTGGCGACAATGCAGCGGGCGTTGCCTGTGCGCTCGAGATCATTCGTGCGCTCACGGCGTCGCCCACCGAACGAGATGTGATCGTCCTCTTTCCTGATGGAGAGGAGATTGGACTGCACGGCGCACGATGCTTCGTGACGGAGCATCCCATGTGGAAGGATGTTGTTGGAGTTGTCAATCTTGACGCGCGAGGCAGCGATGGACCGATCTATGTTTTTGAAGTGGGTGCCGATGGTCCCGCTCATGCTGCCATGTTGAGTTCAGTTGCGTTGCCAGCGCACAGCACGAGCCTCGCTGCGGAGGCCTATCGCAGGATGCCAAATGGCACTGATTTCACGATGTATTCGAGAGGCGGGAGCCCGGGTTTCAATCTGGCATTCATCGGTTCACCTCGGAACTACCACACCGCGCAAGACACGGTTGAGAATCTTGACGCACGCACTGTG
Source organism: Phycisphaerales bacterium (assembly GCA_009691725.1). Classification (GTDB taxonomy): domain Bacteria; phylum Planctomycetota; class Phycisphaerae; order Phycisphaerales; family SM1A02; genus F1-60-MAGs104. Next base: position 20,885 of record SIAP01000025.1, on the reverse strand, counting down.
AATCAGTTGGGCCAGAGCGCCCTCGCCTTGGTGCGCGCACTCGCCGCGCGTGACTCAACCATGCACACTGCTGCAGTCATGCGACCCGCGGTGTGGTTCGACGTTTATGGATGGTTCATCGTTCGATGGCCCGCGTGGCTCAGCGACTGCGCTGCACTCGGATCGCTCGTGTGGATTGGGATGGCACTTCGCATCAAACGGCGCATGAGCGCTGCAAGTGTGATCGGATCGCTCATTGGAAGTCTGGGTGTCGCAAGCGGACTCGCACTCGCGATCACTCTTGGAAGCCTGGTGTCACTCGCACTGAGTCGCACAACCGTCGTCGATTTCCCGTGGCCCGCTGCCAGCATTTGGTGGGGCGATGCGATCCTGCTGCTGATGGGCGCAGTCGCGATGCTCGTGCCATCACGGATCATCGCCAGACACAGACGCACGCGACGCGCGCCAGACTGCGCCAACAGTGATGCGTGGTTTGGCGGTTGGTTGGTGATGGCGTTGCTTTCGCTTGCGGTCGCATACGTCGCACCTGGAGCAGTCCATCCATTCCTGCTTCCGACGATCTGTGCCGCGCTCCTCACCGCACTCGCACTCTGGCGCCGATGGTCAACATTTGATGTCTGCGCAGTTGTCACGGGATCCGTGGCTGTCTTGATATGGGCACCGCTTGAGCCTGCGCTTGCGGATGCGTTTGGACTGTCGCTCGGGGGAGTCACCGCACTCCGCGGAGCGCTCGTGATGATTGCGTTTCGACCGATCTTCGATGGTGACCCTGCGACCTCTTCGGGTCACGCTGCCTGACGCGAACTCAACTACTGCCTTCGCGCATGCGATCCACACCCTCTGGGAATGGATACCGCGCAAACACCCCCGTCCGCGGCGCATCCCACGCACTGACTGGCGGATAGAAATCCCCTCGGTATCCGGCATGGTGCATCGCCTTCAGAACAGCTTCGACGCTGGGCTCGTTGCTCTGATGGTCGCGCAACCGATTGCTCTTGGCTCCCAGAAATGAGATCGTTGCCACAGGAGCCCGATCTGCGCGACCACTGAGCATTTGCGTGACCGTCTTGAATCCTCGGTAGAGGTCCTCCAAGTTGAAGTGGTCGCGTCCGCTGGGACGCAAGAGTGCCAGGACCAGGATGCGATCGAGATCGAACTTTAGAATGTATGGTTCGCGATCCTCGCGCGCGTGAATGTCGACGGCGGAGCGAAACATCTTTGCGTAGCTCGTGGCAGAAGCGAGCGTCCATTGACTCGTCGGCACAAGTTTGAGAATCTCGCGGAGGATGCCGTGCGTGTTGTCGGTGTCGTTCACACCCAGGACCAGCGTTCGATAGTGCCCTTCCACAAGATCATCGAGAAGGTGTTGACCCCACATCACGCGAATGCGAGAGGCTCCACTGGCAGTGCGGGGATCTCCCGACGGGAGCAGCGTGACCTTTGGACCAGCCTGTGGAACTTCCACCAGTCGATCACCATCGCCCTCATAGATTCTTGGAGGCGATGCAATCGCAGGTGTTTTCTCGGTCTTTGGAGCTGATGTCATGGGGTTCCTCCTGTGTGCGCCGCGACGATGCTACGGAGATGGGATCGGCGCGATTGCTGTGGTCGGGTCTGGGATCGGCGCAAAGAGTGGTTCAAACTGTGCCCCGCGCCACGATGGCAAACGGAAGACCCATCCTTGCCACATGGGAGCATACGCGTCGAGTGTTTCGTGAGGCGTCGACGCACACTCACCGAGCGCGAGACGAACCCACACGCCATCGCCCTCCTTCCAGACACGCGCATCAACGGCATGTTCGGCGTCGAGGTGCAAGATCACTGCGATCTGATTGGAATGCACAAGATCCTCCGTCGTGGCGATGCGTACATCTTCGGGAGCAAATCCAGAGAGCAAGAATGGCATGGTGGCCTTGAGTGCGTCGCGTCTCGCATCCGCCTCACCCGTCGGCTCCACGAAACTCCATTGCCCCGCCTGCTGTGTGAGCGTCAGCCCATCGACATTAATCTGCCCGATCGCACTCGCTGGGATATCAGACACGGGACTTGCGATCCATGCCTCGATGGCATGTGCGACACGCAGGGATCCCGTGCATCGATAGGACTGATTCTCACCGCTCCTGCGCACATACACGCCTGCTGGCGACTGCACAGCACGTCCGATGATCACATCGAGTACAGGCTGGTCGGAATCCATCACAAAGATCTGAACTCGCGTGGACTCCTTGTTCGCATCGGGCCACGCCAACCCCAATTCGTGCAAGCGCTCCAGCTTGGCCGTCATCTTCTGATCAGCATCGAGTGCAATCAATCCCCGCACAAGTTCCTGGACACGCTCGGCCTTGGCAGGAAATCCCGCTCGGGATGCGACCGTCCATCCTTCGCTCCCCTTCTCGATGCGCAGCGGAGTCTCGCCAGAATGCAGTTCAATCGCCGAGATCTTTGAGGCGAGCGGGGCAATCGAGTTGAGGTACTGATCGAGTTCTGGTGGCGCAATTGGATCGTGCGCCCGCATGCGAAGTGCAACCGCCAGGGCGACCAGCGCGATCACACTGATGACGAGCGCGCGAATGAATCGTGCGTTGTTCATGCGATCACCGATCGTCGCCAGAGTTTTCTGCGAAGACCCAGACCGAGCGCCACGACCGCCACACACGCTGGCCACGCAATGACATTCAAGAGCATCAGTCGATGTCCAAGTGCCTCGACCTCTTCGCGGAGACCAAACTCAACCTGACGCAATTCCGTTCGTGCGTCGCTCGCCTCCTGCTGCAGCGACCCAAGTTGGGCCTCTTGTTCCGGCGTGAGGATCAACAACTGGTCTGGAGTCTTCTGTTGCTGAAGGTCGTTGATGCGTTTCTGTGCATCCTTGATCCGCGCCTGCAGTTCCTGCTCACGGACGCGATATCGATCCTCTGCTGCGCGCTGCAACTCGCGAACGACGTCGAATGGGCGTTGGCTCCCTGCGCGCGATCGAAGCGATAGAAGCGCACTGTCTCCGCACAGTTGTTCAACGGAGTTCAACAAGAGAGAGGCATTGTCCGCAAAGGGTCGCCATCCAAGACTCAAGCTGCCCAGTCGCTCCTCTTGCGTCCACGCCTCATTTCGCAGCAGATCTGCATCGGCGACAACCACAATCGTTGCAGGTTTCGCGGCGGAAAGTGCATTGGTGGCATCCGTCGCAGCTGCGTCGGACGCCGCATCTCGTGGGTAGGCGCTCGTGACCATCCCGGTGAACCGAGCCGCAATCGTGCGCGTGCGGTTGTCGCTCTTGAATTCGCGCAAGAGGGCGGCAGGATCTGCAAAGGATCCCAACTTGGATGCGTCGATCAGCATGGAGTCAGATGAACTCTCGATGAGTGGTGTCATCTCAAGCAACGAGCCCTGCCGAACTGCCACTTCGCCCGCAGAGAGCATCACGATGTTTTGAAGCGGAGCGAAGGCTGGATCATTCCGAAGGATCGCGTCCTTCGTGAGCAGCAGCCACGCGACGAAGTCAACCGTTGCAAGCCCACCCTGCGAACGCGCACGCACACGCTGCGCATAGGTTCGATCTGCGACGACGTCGCCGCTCTCCCACGCGATTCCCCAGGCATGGGGAAGCGTGCCGAGGTCGCTCGATCCTCCGCCAGCACCATAGCCGCCCGCACTGCTGGGTTGCACATCGGACTCACAGTATGGATCGAGGAAGAGCAGCATCGCCCCACCGTTGACGGCGTACTGGTCAATGGCACGAAGCAACTTTTCGCTAAGGCCCTTGGGGTGCGCGATCACAAGAACATCGAAAGAATCAGGGAGTTTCTCTGCGTCAGGCGCGACGACTTCCACGTGAAAGAGCGTGCGGAGTTGGGAGAGCACTTGCCACGGCGGCGCCATCTGCCTTGACTGGGGATTGAAATCCGAATCCATGGGAAGTGCGGTAATGAGTGCGACACGGGCGTGGGTCGCACGCGAGACGCTGATGATGGCCCGCGAGATGTCGTACTCCAGATAGGCCTCGTCGGCGGAATTGAGATAGGGGATCGCCTCTCGTCGATCCGTCGATCCAGAGACGAGCACGCCGAGGATGAGCTTGCGTCCAGCGCCATCAACGGTGATCGGAGCCATCCCCGCACTGGTCGCAGCATCCTCCGCCTGGGAGTATGGAAGCGGATCGATGTGCCGCACATCAACGCGTCCGTGTGAGACGCGCGCGAGTTCATCGAGGAACTCGTGGACACGCAGTGCGTGATTGCTGAGGACCGGAATGTCCTTCGCCCCTTCTGCCGAGTAAAAGAAGTCAATTCGCACCGGTTCATCGAGTGACTGCAGCATCGCTTTGGTTGCTGGCGAGAGCGTGTAGAGAGAACCTTCCGTGAAATCAACCCTCAACGGAATGTTGACAGTCGAGACGATGGCGTTGAGGGCCAGCCACCCCACCACCAGCAGTGCTGTGCCGACGAGGGCGATCGATCGCTTGCTCAACCGCTTCATTTCAGGCACTTTTTCTCCAGTCGATCATGAAATGTGTGGCAATCAGGAGACCGCAGATCGCAGAGGCGAAGTACACGATGTCACGGAGCTCAACCACGCCGCGCATGAGGCTGTTGAAGTGTGAGAGCACGCTCACGCTCGCGATGGCATCGACTGCGCCGGCGGCAAGCCATCCTCGGAAGAAATCCAGCACGAGTGGGAATCCCGAGAGCATCGCAAGAAAACACACCACGACCGTGACGACGAATGCGATGACCTGGTTCTTCGTCGTGGCGGAGACGCACCCGCCGATGGCCAGAAAGATTCCAGACACCATGGCGGATGCGACATAGCCCGCAACGATCGCACCGTGGTCTGGATCACCCAACCACGACACAGTCACCCACAGCGGCATCGTCAAGGCGAGTGCGAGCAACGAAAACAGCCACGCTGCGAGAAATTTCCCCCACACTGCGTGCGAGAGTGGAATGGGCAGTGTTGTCAGGATTTCGATCGTGCCAAGCCGCCGTTCTTCCGCCCACAAACGCATCGAAAGCGATGGGGCAAGAAACAGGAAGAGCCACGGCACGAACTGGAACAACGAACGCAAATCAGCCTGCCCACGCTCGAAGAAACCACCCATGGCAAAGGTCAAGATTCCAGCGAGGAACAGAAAGACCACAAGAAACACCGCCGCGAGTGGCGTCGCGAAATACGCCTTGAATTCCCGCTGAAAAACCGTTCGCCACGGGCTCACGATGCAACCTCGCTCGCTTGCGACGTCATCGCGCGGAACGCATAGTCCATGCGATTTCGCGTGATACTCGCCGGCGCCAACCGATCAAACTCAGCTGGCGTTCCGTCGAACACCACACGACCAGCCGCGATCACCACGGCGCGCGTGCAGACTGCTTCGACCTCTTCCAAAATGTGTGTGGAGAGAACGATCGCCTTTGTCGACCCCATCGTCCGAATCAGTTCGCGCACCTCATGCTTCTGATTTGGATCAAGCCCATCGGTCGGCTCATCCATGATGAGGATCGGCGGATCATGGATGATCGCCTGTGCGATTCCGACCCGGCGCTTGAATCCCTTGGAAAGCGTTTCGATCACCTGATCGACGACGACGCGCAAGTGAATGCGCATCACGACATCTGCGATTCGTGCGGCGATCTCCTTTGATGGGATTCCCCGCGCGCGCGCGATGAACATCAAGTACTCACGGACGGTCATGTCTGGATAGGCAGGCGCGCCCTCGGGGAGATAGCCAAAGCTCCGTCGAGCGCCGATTGGATCTTCGCGCAGAAGCAACTGATTCATGACGACATCGCCATGAGTCGGTTCAAGAAATCCAGTGAGCATGCGCATCGTGGTGGTTTTTCCGGCGCCGTTTGGGCCCAAGAATCCAACCACCTCACCAGCGTTGACCCGAAAGGTGACGCCATTCACCGCGCGAATTGCGCCGAAGGACTTGTGCAAATTGTCTGCGTGAATCAGTTCTCCCATTTGGTCTGCTCTGATTTGGATCATAATTTCCACATGCTGCAACGGAGGCGCGGTGGGGCGATTTGCCCGTTTTTTCGTGAATATCGACCACTTGCCCCTTCCGAGCGGATGAAAGAGGCCATCCAGCGGTGATCCATCCCGCAAAATGTGACGGTATCACTGGGATCGGTCGATAACAACCTGTAAGAATCAGGCATTGTGCGTGATTCTCTAGATCAGAATCCCCAGGAGCTATCAAATGCAGGCATTCACATGGATCAAGGGTTGGGCTCGTGAACTCATGGACATCATGCTTCTCTTCATCGGACTTGGCGTTCTCGTCCAAATCATCTTTGGATCGAACAATGTCGGATTCTTCAGCGGAATCACCAGCAACCTCATGGCGTTCGTGAACCAGATCGGAAGTGGTGGCTTCGTCGGTCTGATTGCCCTGCTCGTGATCATCGGCGTGTTCACCAAGCGAAACGCGACGACGTAAGACTGACGCTGGATACTGGATCAACTGAAGGGTCGAAGCGATTGGCTTCGGCCCTTTTTCATTCATCGAATGAAGATGGCCGCGAGCCCCAAGAAGATTCCCATGCTTGCGACATCAGTGGCGGTGGTGAGGAAGATGCTCGATGCGGTCGCAGGATCTGCTCCCAGTTTTTTCAAGGTCAACGGGATGAACGCTCCCGAGAGACCACTGATCATGCAACTGCCGATCATCGCGACAAAGGTGATCGCTGCCAACTGAAACGCTTTCTCCGCAGCCCAGATATGAGTTGGGTCCTCGGGCTTCGGTTGCATTCCCGCACAGATGTGCATACCGATTCCCGCAGTCACCCCCACCAATGCGCCGTTGGCGAGACCAAGCAGCGCTTCCTTGATGATCAATGTTCGATCGCGACCAGGTTTGAGTTCTCCGAGCGTCATCCCCCGCAGTGCAACCGCGAGCGCCTGACATCCCGTGTTGCCAGACTGCCCGGCCAAGACTGGCAGGAACACTGCGAGAATCACCAGCGAATCAAGGGTTCCTTGAAACACGGCCACCACCGCCGCAGCGATGAACGCCGTGAACAAGTTCAACTGCAGCCAGGGATGTCGATAAAAGAAACTCCTGAGCCCACGGCGTTGCGAGGCGCTCCTCCTTTGACACACCCACCATCGTTCCCGTTTGCGCGCTGATTTCAATCGCCTGCGCCTCGAACAGCGTCTGCCCTCTGATCAGTCCAATGAGTCGTCCAGATGAGTCACAGACTGGGTAAATCGGATAGTGGCGCGTGACCACCTCGCGCATCGCGTCCACGAGCATCGTTTCTGGATGGAGGGAGAAGGCACTCTTGATCATCACTTGATCGACTCGTGTTGATCGATCTGCGAGGAGGAGATCGCGCATCGTGAGGACCCCGAGAAGTCTCCCATCATCGTCGCACACCCAACCGTATGTGACGAAGACACTCTTGACGATTTCGCGAATCTGCTCGGTCGCCTCTCCTGTCGTCAGCGTTGGCGAAAACACGGCATGGACGGGCTCCATCATCGCACCGATTGACAATGATGTTGCATCGCCGAGTTCGGAGGGGGAAGAGACGGGATTGAGATTCGCTGTCACGATTCGTTCATCGCCCATTCGAGATATCTGGCGATAGCATGAGATCCACAGAGGAGAGTGACCCATGGCTGGATTTTCTGATCGAGAAGACGCACTGGAAAACAAGTTTGCATTCGACGAGGAAAAGCGTTTCCGTGCCGAAGCGCGCCGCAACAAGTTGCTCGCAGCGTGGGTTGGGCAGCGCACGAAGTTGAGCCCTGAGGAGACCGCACAGTACGCAGCGGAACTCATTCAATCCGACCTCAAGACTCCTGGCGACAACGATGTCTTGCAAAAGATTGTGGCGGACTTGAAAGCGAAGGGAGTTGTCGCGAGCGATTCGGAAGTCCGCGCGGAGATGACGCGCTGCTATCAGATCGCAGCCACGCAGACTGCAAGCGAAGGTTGATGGAGTGCATGGGGCGGCGAGGCCTGATCGCCTCGATGGTCAGCCACTTCCCCAGTTGGACAGCACCATCAGAAGGTCTGCGCCATCGACGATGCCATTGCCATCGATGTCCGCTTGGCCAGATCCACCCCATCCACCAAGCAGCGCCGTCAGATCGAGCCCGTCAACGAAGCCATCACCATTGATGTCGCCTGCGACAGGCTTCGCAGCAAAGGAAATGCGGTAGTTCAAACCAAAGAAACTCGGCACAAAGGGTGGATCGGCTGGATCTGGTGGCGGGGCATCGGGATCTGCGATGTCGCAGGGGAACGCACTTCGGAAAGGGCGATCCATGTTTGCGGCGGAGAGAACGATCCAATCGTGTGACTCTGGGTCGATGATGAGCGTGCCAGTGGTGCAAGCTTCAAGTTCGAGCGTTGCGATCAACTGGAGTGGTCCATCGCATGGACCACGAACGACGACCGCCGTGAGCGGGAACTCGGTTTCGAGCGACACGATTGCTGCACATCCCAGCGATCGAGTGTTGAACCAATCTGTGTCGCGTGTGGACTCCGTGGAAATCGTCGACTCGTAGGAGGCTGGACACATGGCGGCAGTCGATCCGCTGCCAGCCCTGTTGCAGCCCTCATCAAGACGCTGATAGCAAATCTCTGGCAACTCAATTGCACGCGGATCATGACCGATGGAGCAGGGCTCTGCCCCGCACAACATCGGTGATTCGCGCGCGCAAATCTCATCCCACACGGCCCAGCAACAGAATGGGTCAAACTCGCAGAGGAATCCACAACATGACTCGTCGTCGCATCCTGGTCCCGCGTGAAAGTCATCGCACGCGCCAGCACTGGGGCAGTTGAAGTCGTCGCAGAGCACGTCTTCTGCCTCGACACACGCGGCGTCCCACGCAACATCGCAGCAGAGCGGATTGAATTCGCAAACCGCTTGACAGCACAGCGTTCGGACACAACCTGGCGTCTCATGTGGTTCTTCACAGAGTCCCGCTCCTGCGCCGCAGATGGGCGGAATGTCCCCCGCGATTGATCCCTCTTCATCCTCCCCATCGTCAGTCCAGTTCGCAAGCCACTGCGATGCTGCAATGGAACTCGCCAACGGAGGCAGCGAACCAGAGGGCGGCGCTGGAGGATCGTCCGCAACGCCGCCGGATGCGTTTCGGTAGATCATCACGGTGTGCGCTGCGATATCCACGGCGACGACATCGCGGTCCCCATCATTGTCGATGTCGACGAGGGTCATGTCGCGAAGAAATGTCCCAGCCATCTTGGCGCCCACGTGGACAAATGCGCCTCCCGCCGCTCCGTCCACCTCGGCAATCGTGAGTTTTCCCGGCAGCGCAGAACCCATCAGCACATCGGCGTCGCCGTCGCCGTCCATGTCTGCGGAGTTGACTGTCCAGGAATAGCCTTCGGTTCCACCCACACGGAGCGATTTCTCGCCGAATGCGCCCGTGCCATCATTGATCCATACCACGGTCACATTGGGTGCCTTCAGAAGCAATCCGTTGGAGAGAATGTCCAGATCGCCGTCAAGATCGATGTCTGTGCGAGCGACATTGGCGATGGAGACCACTTCATTGCCGACCATCGGCGCTCGCCATGATTCGCCCTGTGAAAACAAACCCGCGCCGTTGTTGCGGAGCATGGTCAGCGAGCTGCCCCCAATGGAAGCGGTCACAAGGTCGAGATCACCATCGCCGTCGAAGTCTCCGTCAACAATGCTGAACGGAAATGGAATCGACGTCGACCATGGTTGCGCTGCGATGATCTGCGACCCACGAAGTGCGCCACCGCGCTCTCCCAGCCATGTTTCGACAGAGGCGGAGCCATAGTTCACCAGCGACACATCGAGATGCCCATCCGCATCGAGATCGCGCACCACCATCCCCGCGGGATTGCGCTGCGCACGGGTCATGACCGGCGAATCGAAAAGTCCCCCACCCAGCCCGCGCAACGACGCGATGCGACCATGATTCGACCGCACCGATCCGACGAGGTCTGCAATTCCATCGCCGTCGACGTCGCAGATTTCGACCCAGTCCGTGGGCGCTCCGGCATCGATGATCTCCAGTGGAGCGAAGAGTCCACCGCCGATTCCTCGGAGCATTCCAAACTTCCCGGTGGAAGCGCGGCAACTCACAACGATGTCGACGACGCCGTTGCCGTCCACATCTCCAACAGCTGCGTGCGTGGGGTTGACCAGCGGCGCAAGTGAAATCGTGGTGGGACCCAACAGAATGATCGACGCAACCGCAGTCGCCGAGAGCGATCCACATCCGAGGACCGCGCATGAGAGTGTGAACCGCATGGCTTCAGCGTAGCCAGACGATCGCCGACTTCCAATGCGATTGGCATAAACTGCGGCGATGATCAAACCACGCGCCGTGTCGTTGATGGTTGGGGCTGCCGTGGTGTGCGCTGCAACGATTGGTGCCATCCAACAGCAGCCCACCGACTACAACGCCAAATTTGATGCGTGGCTGGCGACCCCCAACGAGCCTGCACGAGTCACTCCGCGCATCATCAAGCGCACCTACGAGTGGCTCGATGCGACGCCGTCGATCACAACGCGCCACGGTGTGAAGTATCGCAATCCGTCCATCGCTCCGTGGCGATTCACGATCGTCGCTTCCATCGATCAGGCGTTGGCGGAGTCCATTGAGAAACACTTCGGCGTTGTGATGGAGTCCATTCAGTTTGGCTTTACAAGCGAGGCGGAGAAAACCCGCCTCCAACGGCTCGAGAAAGCAAAGCTTGCCCATCACGGAATGCTTGTGACGCCCTCGAAGGATGGGACAGTTGGAATCCTCGAAGCCGACTACCAGTGGCTTGTCGCTGGTTGCGCGAACAGTGTCCGCCCCATCGCGGAGAGCATTCTGCGGGAAACCGATCGCGTACTGCAGGAGAGCGATGCACCGCGCATTGCGACTGCGCGCGATCGCATCGCTGCGATTTTTCGTTTCATTCAGAGCATTCCCTACGAGACGATTCCCGATGCGCCGGACGGCAAGGATCGATGTGGGATGCGAACTCCGCTCATCACACTCCTCAAGGGCGGCGACTGCGATTCCAAGTCCGCACTGATGGCGGCATTGATTCGATCGAAGAAGATCGCTCACACCATCATCATCACGCTGCACATGAAAGATGGCACGGGACACGCGATCATTGGCGTGTGCGTGGATGTCCAGGGCGGCGATCAGACGCTGACCTACAAAGGCAAGGTCTATGTCCTCGCCGAGGCGGCTTCGTCTGACCTTGCGCACAACGGAGTGCTCGCCGATTTGGGTGAGGTAGGACCAGACTCGAAAGATTTCCAGTCGCGCCCATTCGATGTGATCCCGCTCAAGTGAGTCGTGGCATCGAGGAATGTGCACCAGCACTGCTGTGATGCCACATCTCGCCCGCATCCACGCGGATGATTCCGCAGCCTTCACACGACAGCGAATTTAGAATGCCAACTGCAGTTGAACGCGGGCGACCAGTTGACCAGTGGCCGCCGAATTCTCATCCGATCGGTAGTCCGCACCAACAATCGAATTGTTGTAGATGCCGTTTTGGAAGAGCAGCGCTCCCACGACATACCCAACATCGGCAGACAACTTGAGCAAATTCTTCGACAGGTAGTAGTTCGCACCGACGGTATAGATCTGAAAATGCTGCGCATTGATCGCAGACGCATTGCCAGCACTCCCAGTCGTGGTGACATCGATTGTTCCGCCGCTGACATTCAGGTACTCCCAACGCGCAACAAACTCCAAGTCGTTGGTCACGAAGTAACCGCCTTGCACAACGGCTCCGTATGAGTTGACTGGCGCATCACCGCCTGGTCGTGCATAAAACCCGTTCCCAAGAAACGCGGCAAAGAGACTCGCGCCGTTAGAACGCCACGCGATGTCCGTCGTGTACGAGAAGTTCATTCCGTCGCTGTTGCCTATAAACGCATCATTGAGCGCATTCTGACTCCCACCGCGCTGCCAGTTGTAGCCAACGCCGACTTGAAGTGCTTCGTCACTCTCCTTGAAGGCCATCATTTCTCTGAACTGACTCCACTTGCCCGCAAATTTCAGATCAAATCGTCCTGCCGTCGCCCATTCGACTGTGTTCCCCGAACTCGTTGCGGCCAATGTTGCAGAGGTGTTCTGCCCGATGGCTCCGATGTTTCGATTGCCACCGCCGTCGTTGTAATTCACAGACGCACGCCAGTTGTCGGTTTCGTATTGCAACTCGATGCCTTGAATGAAGTCCATGGTGAAGTAGGAGTTGATCACGGATCGCTCCACCAATTGCAGTGCATTGGAAGCACTCCAATCTTCGAGATTGAAATTGCTCTTGTATTGGCCAGCCTTGATCGAGAAACCGTTCCCCAGGTCCTTGCGAATCCACGCGTCGTTCAGCTGCGCCGCGTTTGCAAGCGAGGTACTTCCGCTGTCGGTTTGGACTGTCATTCCATTCTGATTGAACGCCATCTTGACCTGATAGGTCCAACTCGGATCAAGCACATTTCCAGAGAAGATGATTTCGGCGCGCCGAACTTCTGTTCCGTACTGGCTCGACTCGGCTTCCGTGGATTCGAATCGGCTCGTCGTGGGCTGGTAGCTGTAGACATAGCGCGCTTGTATCAATCCGCCAATCTTGAGTTTGAAGTTCCCGTCGGCGCTTGCGATGAAGAACCCCTTGTTCCATCCCGCAGTTGCACCATCACCTTGCAGACTCGAACGGGTCGATGAGTCTGCCAGCACATCCTGCACCACGACACGAATCTCCTCTGCACGCTGCTGCGTGAGCCACTTGTCGCCATTCTCGTTGCGGATCGCGGCGATTTCTGCATCGTGGCGCGCCTCCATCGCTGCCATCTTCTCTTTGAGTTTCTCGATCTCCTGCAGCGCCGAGGGCTGTTGCGCATCGTCCCCCGGTGAGATCCCTTGTGCGAGGGTTGAGTGGCAGATGACTGCCATCCCAGTCGTGCACAGAACCCAGAGGCAAACAAACCGCGTCGAGAATTGGTTCGTTGTCATCTTCATGTCTCCTTGATGCGGCACAGTAGTTCTCTGCCGCACAATCGGCAATCGACCGATGATTTTGATTCTGTTAATTTCACAGGGCGGACGGTTTACAGAGCGCGCGGCTCACATTGCGACGATTCGCTAAATCGTTCCATCACCTTCACTTGGAATGGAGCGGCACGCGCACTGGCGGAGCCCGGCGTCAGGGCGTCCGCGCAACTCGAAATCCGTAATCCGTTATTCGTGGATCACCGGTGTAGTGATTCATCCGAAAGGACGCACGACAATTCTTGTCGGATTGATCCCACGATCCCCCGCGCAGCACTCGAAATGGATTCTGCGCAGACCCCGTGGGATCTGTCGCTCCATTCTCGCACGCGCGGTAGTAGTCCGCACCGTACCAATCATGGACCCACTCCCAGACATTTCCAATCATGTCGTGAAATCCCAGCGCATTCGCCTGCTTCTCGCCGACGGCATGTGTGCGCTCTTGGGAATTTTCTGACTGCCACGCAATCTCATCGAGCGATCCATACCGCGGCTCGCGCGATCCTGCGCGACAGGCGTACTCCCACTCCGCTTCACTGGGCAAGCGCAGATTCGCTCTTTGAAGGAAGGGCGCGAGGTCGTCGAAGGTGAGCGTTTCGACAGGCCAATTCATGGTGACCACCGTCGTCATCACTTCAGCACCGAGTTTCTCCTCTGCCTGTTGTCGCGTGTATCCCGCTTCCATCAACTCTGCGAGCTTGGCATCGCGATCCGCCTCTGGCAGTGCTTGAAAGTTGATGTCTTGGAAGTAACTCTGATTCGATCCCATGAGTTTCAACCACTGCGCTTGCGTCACTTCGGTGCGACCGAGGTAAAAGGGTCTCGTCAGAATCACATCATGCGCCGGCTTCTCGTCGGTGTTCGCATTCGCATCGCCACGGCTCATTCCCATGACAAACTCGCCCGACGGAACGAGGAGCATCTCGATCCCCGTGATTCGATCTCGCACGCGCCACGGAAGACCAGTTCCAGAGATGGCGGTGCGCAGCGTCGCATCGGTGACAACCGTCGGGCTGGGGTCCTGTTCGAGAATCTCTGCCCATCCCATTCGTGACCCGGCGATGGCCATCTCGTTTCCGTCCGTGGTTCCAGGCTGAGTGCGCGGCGCTGGAATCGTTGGTTGGTTCTGTGTGGGCGCAGTTGATGGAGGGGTCGGCAGCGGTGGCGATGCTGGAGGAGCCTGCGCCGCCGCCTGACATGCGATCGTTGCAATTCCCATCAACGCAGCGCTGCGACTTCGGCAGCCAATGTGATTCGTAAGTTTGTTCATGAAGATTCTCGCGAAGAGGTCTATTCGGGCTTTCGTGCCACCCGAAAGCCAAAGTCCGTGATACGCGGGTCTGGCACGTAATGATTCTGGCGGAAGGATGAGCGGCAATTCTTTTCAACATGATCCCACGAACCGCCCCGCGCGACCCAGAAATCGCTCGGTGATGGACCTGTTGGATCGGTCGCGCCATTCTCGCAGGCGGCGTAGTAGTCGGCTGAATACCAGTCACCAACCCACTCCCACACATTGCCGATCATGTCTTGAAATCCCAGCGCGTTGGCTTTCTTCTGGCCGACGGCGTGCGTCTTGTGCTGGGAATTGTCTGAATACCAAGCGATTTCATCGAGGACGCCATAACGAGGCTCACGCACACCAGCGCGGCAGGCGAACTCCCACTCTGCCTCCGTCGGAAGTCGAAGACCTGTCTTGCGCAAGTACGCCACGAGATCATTTGGGCTGACGGTCTCCACTGGCCACAACGCCGCATCAACCTCCTTCAACTCGCCAATTCCCGCCTTCGCTTCTGCTTCGCTGCGGGTGTAACCAGCCTCAATCAGAGCCGCGATGATCGCATCGTGCGTTGGACCTGTTTGAATCTTGAAGTTTGCCTCTTGAAAATAACTTTGGTTGTAACCCATGACCGCCGTCCACTGACCCTGCGTCACTTCAGTTCGACCGAGATAGAACGGCTTGGTGAGAATCACATCGTGCGCAGGTCGCTCATCGTCCATCGCGTCCATATCGGCTGGACTCATGCCCATCACGAAACTCCCAGGAGGAACCAGCAACATCTCGATGCCGCTGGCAGTGTCTCGCACTCGCCATGGCAATCCGGTTGCCTTGATGCTCGCCACGAGTGCTGGATCCGTGACAATCTTTGGGTCAGGGTGACGATCGAGTACTTCCGCCCATCCCATCTTCGCTCCCCCGAGTCGATGATCAGAAGGCGATCCGCCCGCGACCGTGATCGAGCAACCGCTCATCATCGACAGTCCCGCGGCAGCAACCGAGAATTGGATTCCCCATGTGCGCATCGTTTCAGCCTACCGCCCGTTCTGGAATCATGGGGAGCGAACAACGCGAAAGCCGTATGCGGGTCGACCGACTGAACCGCCAATTCGATAGGTGGCGGAGCAGGTCTTGGGGAGACTCAGCCAGTTCCCTCCGCGAACAACACGCGACTCACCCGTTGCAGGACCCGTCGGGTCTGTGACTGTCCCCTTGCACGAGGCGTAATAGTCCGCCGAGTACCAGTCAGAACACCACTCCCAGACATTGCCAAGTGTGTCATGCAACCCAAACGGATTGGCGACCTTCGTCGCAACCGAATGAGTCCGTTCTACCGAGTTCGCGCCAAACCATGCGACGGCATCAAGTTCGCCATACCGCGACTCATGTCTTCCTGCTCGGCAGGAATACTCCCACTCGGCTTCGGTTGGAAGGCGAAGCCCCGTCTTCTGAAGATACTTCTGGAGATCGTCGAGAGAAATTGACTCGACGGGCCAGTCACTGGTGTCCACACTCTCGACCTGCGCGACGCCGGCTGCAGCATCGGCTTCTTGACGGGTGAATCCGTCGTTCATCATCGCCTTGATCTTTGCCTCGCGCTTCTCTGACAACTCTGCCTGGAAAGTCCCCCGCTGAAAGTGGCTGGGATTCACACGCATCATTCGCACCCACTGCTCCTGCGTCACCTCTGTGAAGCCGACATAGAAAGGGTGCGAGATCGTCACCTCGTGCGCAGGTTGATCCGCAGCGCCAATATCAGACTCACCAGCACTCGCTCCCATCAGGAATGATCCCGCAGGCACCAGCAGCATCTCGATGTCGCTGACTTTGTCACGCACTCGCCACGGAAGTCCGGTGGCTCGGATGCGACGACTGATCTCTTCATTCACGATCACCCTTTCATCGGGTGCTTCTTCGATGACGGACGCCCACGAGAGTTGCTGCGATTGCGGGAGCGGTGCGCTGCCAACGGAGAGTGTAATCGCAATTCCCACGACGATCCGAGCGCACATGATCATGATCGCATCGTAACGCTCTATTCTGCTTCGGTGCGAATGTCACTCATAATCCGTGTTCCACTGATCTCCGTGGCAATGATCTCCGTTGCGATGACCTCCGTTGCGATGACCTCGTGGGCGCAAGGCGACCCGCCGCCGATTGGTGCATACGGTCAATGCCCGCCGAGCGCAGATGGCATCGGTCGCACCTACTTCGGCAGAGAGATCGCGACTGTCATGGGGCATCCTGCCATCGACTGGCTCGAACGGGCAGAGCGAAAGGACGAAGAGCGGACAGATCTCTTGCTCGGAGCACTCGGCTTGCGTCCCGGCGATCGCGTTGCAGACATCGGAGCAGGAAGTGGTTTCTTCACATTGCCGATGGCGCGCGCCGTGACCCACACAGGCGCGGTCTATGCAGTCGATGTCCAACCAGAGATGATCGCGCACCTCACCGAGCGTGCTGCCAAAGAAGGGCTGACCAGTATTCGCCCCGTGATTGGCAAAGTGGATGACATCTGCCTCGCTGACCAGAGCGTTGACATGGTGCTCCTCGTCGATGCCTATCACGAGTTCGACCACCCCTGGGAGATGATGCGATCGATTGTGCGTGCACTTCGCACTGGCGGTCGCGTCGCGCTGGTTGAGTTTCGAGCAGAGGATCCCGACGTGCACATCAAGCCGCACCACAAGATGACCGAAGCGCAGGCGCGCACGGAATTAGAGGCGGCGGGGCTTGTGTTTGATCGCAATGACTCGAGCCTGCCGCAGCAACACCTCATGTGGTTTCACAAGCCGCCCTCCAGCGCAGACATGATCGAACCATTCGATGGTGCGACTCTCACGGGATGGGAGGGTGATCGTTCGTACTGGAGCGTCGAGGATGGGTGCATCGTTGGGAAGTCGACGGCAGAGCATCCCCTGACGCGAAGCACATACTTGGTGTGGGCTGGCGACATGCCACAGGACTTTGAATTGCGCTGCCGAGTGAGATTGGAGGGTGGAAACAGCGGAATTCACTACCGAAGTTCACGTGTCAACGGTCAGCACGATTTGCATGGATTCCAAGCGGATCTTGATGCGCAGAATCACTACACGGGCGTGCTTTACGAAGGGCTCGGACGCGAATTGATGAGCGCACGCGGCGAGCAAGTGGAGTTTTCGCCTGCAGGCAAACGGGTTCTCGCGCAGTTTGCTCCCGACGAAGTTCTGCGACGAGCGATCCGCACAGCAGAATGGAACGACTATCGCATCGAAGCCAATGGCACACGCGTGCGACATTGGATCAACGATGTCTTGATGAGTGATGTGACCGATGGAGATGCGAGTCGATTCCGGCGTGATGGGCTGCTGGCGTTTCAGTTGCATCAGGGAGCGCCGATGCAGGTTCGCTACAGCGCACTCGAAGTGCGTGCGATCAAGTCTGCTCCCCCTGTTTCGAGTCTCACGCTTCCCACTGGGTTCACAGCGGATTTGTTAGCGAGCGCGCAAGCTGGCGAAGGAAGTTGGGTGTGCATGACATTCGATCCCCATGATCGAGTGCTCATCACGCCGCAGGATGGTGCGGCACTCTTGGCGTGGATTCCAGGGGTGAGTCGAAGCGACGATGGCACGCTCTGGACAGGGACAGCGACCACGATTCGCCCCTTCGATGCGCCGATTCGAAGTGCGCAGGGACTCTGCTTCGTCGGCACGGATCTCTACGCCAATGGCGCTGGCGCCGATGGACGACTCGGTCTGTGGCGCATGCGCGACCTCGATGGCAATGGCGCGTACGAAGATGCGAAGTGCCTGATCCCCTACGAAGGTGATGCTGGTGAGCACGGACCACACGCGGTGGTGTTGGGTCCTGATGGGGCGCTCTACGTTGCTATTGGAAATCACACGAGAGTCCCCTCGTCGATTGTGCAGTACGCGACAGATGAAACGCCGGGTCGCGCTCCAACTTCTCCTCTTGACTTCTTCGGCGAGGATCGAATCGATGCGCGAATGTGGGATCCGCGCGGACATGCTGTTGGTGTCTATTCACCGGGTGGACTTGTGGTGCGCGTCGATCCTGCGACTGAAGGAGTGACGGCGTTCGCAGGCGGTTTCCGAAATGCGTACGACCATTGCTTTGACCGACACGGAGAACTCTTCACCTACGACAGCGACATGGAGTGGGACATCGGAGCGCCGTGGTATCGCGCGCCGCGCATCGTCCATGTGGTGCAGGGAGGCGACTATGGATGGCGCAGCGGAAGTGCGGCGTGGCCCGATTGGTATCCAGATTCGCTGCCGCCAGCGGGAGAAACCGACTCTTCATCGCCCACGGGAATGCTTGCAGGTTGGGGTGGCGGATTCCCCGCGCCATGGAATGAGATGATCTTCTGCGCAGACTGGACCTATGGACGGATCCTCGCCGCAACGATCACAGAAAGTGGCTCCACATTTACCTCGCAGTGGCAACCATTCATCACGGGTCGTCCGATGCCAGTGGCAGACATGGCGTGGGGACCAGATGGCGCGATGTATCTCGTAACGGGCGGTCGCGGAACTCAGAGTGGTTTGTATCGCGTGAGCGCAAACACGACCGAGAGAATCGCGTTGCAACCGAGCGGCGACTCGAGCGAATGCGAGGATCTGCGCGCCCTCCGACGGTCGTATGAACAACTGCATCGCGCCATCACATCGAGTGAACTCGCTGCGCAACTTCCCAGGTTGCTCGCTGGACTCGATCATTCAGATCGTTTCGTGCAGAACGCTGCACGCATCGCGCTCGAGCATCAACTGATTCAGTTGTGGCGCGACGAAGTGGCGCTTCTTCCCTCGCGGCGTGCAACGCTCGCTGGCGCACTTGCGATGGTCCGAGTTGGCGACGCAGCCGACGCGAAGAACGCATGTGAGCTCGCGGCAGCCGCGATGAGTGAGATCGCAGAGGAGGGTCACTCCACCAAGAACCAAGGCACGGCTCCAATCGCTGCGATGCGCATCGTCGAAATCGCTGTCGCACGCCACAGACACCTCGCCCGTGATCCGAGTGTGCTGCGTGTTGGCGAATTGGGTTTGAAACTGGCTGCGGAGTCCACGTCGTTCAATGCACCATCGCAGTGGATCGCACTTGAACTCGGCGGTGCTCTGGGACTCCCTGCAACCGTGCCGCTGGCGATGGCGGCTCTCGAACGCGCCCCAGATCGAAGTGACGCAATTCGATTCGCATCGATCCTGCGACTCATCAAGGATGGATGGACCGACGAATTGCGTGTTCGATATTGGCAGTGGCTCAACGCTGCGAATGATCGATCTGGTGGATTCAGTCTCCTGGGATTCATCGAACACATTCGCCGCGATGCGCACGCAACGGTCGGGGATGCGCCGCTTGGTTCGACCGACGCCGCGAATTCGAATGGTGCGGCCAGCGCAGCGTCGCCACGCACACCTCCGACCGCTTTCACGACGACAAGTGCAACGCAACACGACTGGAGAGTCTCGGAGTTCGAGGATGACTTCACCACGACCACGCCCGCATCGCCGCGCGACCTCGACCGCGGCGCACGGATCTTTCGCGATGCCACGTGCATTCTGTGCCACCGATTTGCTGGTGATGGCGCCACGACTGGTCCAGATCTCACGGGCGTTGGCGGCCGGTTTTCGCGGCACGATTTGCTGGTGGCGATACTCGATCCCTCTGCGGTTGTCTCGGATCAGTACAGGGACAGCGTCATCGAAACGCATGACAGATCGATCATCGTCGGACGAATTGTGCGCAGTGATGCTGACTCGATCGACGTCCGAACGAATCCCCTTACTGAGGATCGCGAGCGGGTGCTCAAGGTCGAAATCGCTTCAATTTCTGAGATTCCAACATCGAGTATGCCCAGCGGACTTCTGAGTACGCGTACTCACAGAGAGATTCTCGATCTGCTGGCGTACCTCGAGTCGGTACGTCTCCAGACAAAGTAGCCCGATTACCATCAAAAAACTGGCTATCACAAGTCGATCTCGACTCAATCGAGGCTATCTTGCGAGTGCGTTCTCGAACTTCGGCATTGATTCATCCCCAAATCGGAGCCCCCCATGAGATTGACCACGCCTGCCGTTTTCGCTTGCATCCTCGCGACTTCATTGTCGACCACCCTTGCTTTCGCAGCGGGCGATGCCGATGGACATGGCCCGCTTCTTGCGCCCACGAATCCCAAGGCTCCCGAGCCAACGCTCAGCGACCGATTCGGCACGTGGTTCGTACCGCCCTCCCAAATCGCACTCGAAGCGATGGATGTGACGGGCTACCACAAGGAAGACGCGAACGCGGACTCGTCACAACCCTTTCGCTTTGCGATCGAACGATTGCTCGACATCTCGCTCGCTGATGGTCAGTGGATCGATGTCGAGGGCGGTCGCTTGTGGCGACTCGACATCGTGATGGAGGGCGCGATGAGTTCGCGCCTGCATCTGAGCGGACTCGATCTCGCCGAGGGGC
This sequence comes from Phycisphaerales bacterium, assembly GCA_009691725.1. Taxonomy (GTDB): domain Bacteria; phylum Planctomycetota; class Phycisphaerae; order Phycisphaerales; family SM1A02; genus F1-60-MAGs104. Next base: position 145 of record SIAP01000025.1, on the reverse strand, counting down.
AGGAACTGGCGATCGTGAATCCTGATCTTGAAGAGAAGATGACTGGCGTGTTGACAGGCACCGGCGACTTTGGAACAGGCGAGGCCTTTGGAATCTGCGGTCCAACGACACGAACGCGCATCGAGTGGTTCGTTCCAACGGGAGA
>SIAP01000049.1 GCA_009691725.1 Phycisphaerales bacterium | reverse complement strand
GAGAACGCGATCAACACAAGCATGATTGACCAATTGCGGTCGAAAAGAAATTCTAAAAGCACGCCCGAATAAAATGCGGCGACCGCACTGGCGCCGTACAAAAAGCAAAACAACAATGTGGCCTGCAACCAGATTGGCATCTTCACCCGCGTGGCGATCTTGTCATGCCAAAGCCATGGAACGCATTGCAGAACAGACATAATTGTCATGATGTCAATGTACTTTCAATTACGTTCATTCACGATCGCAAATTGACGCAGAATGTGCGCCAAAAACGCTTGCTCATTTCATTTGGGATTTACTTTTCGACCTTGAACAGAGTCCGCAACCTGCACGGCAACAGACCGCGGGGGCGGCGTGATTGCGTTCTTGGTCGAGGCTCGATTGCTGCCCGTTCATCGAGCGCGCATGTTGCGTGGTTGGGTGCACTCTGGATTTCAAGTGCATCAGAGTCGACGCATCGCGGCGCATGAGTGTCAAGATATGGAGCGACTTGCGCAATACATTGTTCGCAATCAGTTCTCCGTGGCGAAGATGCAGGTGAATCGTTCGGGCGATTCGCGCTGTTGACCCTAATAGGTCGCCAATGAGCAACAATGTCGCCAGGCATTTGTATCGAAGAACCGCGCAGTTACGATGAGCGCACGAAACACCCTTCACGGTGGAGTTGTCGGGCGCGCGCCCGCGACGCTGGATAACCGAGTTCCTATCAATGGAATGGTTCAACGCTTCCGGCAAGGCTTCCGGATGGAGCCTGGATGGTCATGCCAATCCAGATGAATGCCTCGGGCACACAGCTGCTCGCAACCTCTGGGGCCAGTCCTTTGAACGGCTGGACGCTCTTCCCCGCGATACCAAATCCGATTGCAGACTTCGACAGTAACGCCGTGGTGAATGGCGCGGATATGAGTGCGTTCCTCGCTTCGTGGACTATCGGCAACTTGTCGGCGGATGTCGATCACGACGGCATCCTCAGTACCGCGGACTATGACGCATTTACTGCGCGCTGGAACTACATGCCGCCAAGCGTCACGCCCGACTGGCGTATGAGCCGTCGGATGTGTTCACGCGAATCATCTCGCCAACAACGATGAATGGTGGCACGCGGGTCTTGAGTCCAGTCTCGCAGACTGCTTCCTTCAGTTGGTTCGTCGCAGTCGCACCCTTGATGCCAGGGGCGGTGTCGGTGATTTTCAGCTCAACAACATTTGGCAACTCGACCGAAATCGGCTTGCCGTCGCACCACAACACGACGAGTTCGGTGTTTGGTTTCGCATAGAGCGGCATGTCGCCCACCACAACTTCATCGAGTTCGACCTGTTCGTAGTTGACGGTATCCATGAACACATACTTCTTGCCATCGAGGTAGAGGTACTCCATGGGGCGGCGGTCGAGCTCAACCTGCTCGACATTTTCGCCCGAACGCAGACGCTTCTCGAGCAGCGTGCCCTTGTCGATGTCCTTGATCTTGATCTGGATGAACGCCCGCAGGTTCCCAGGGGTGACGTGCGTGAATTGGGTGACAACATAAAAGCGACCATCGAGTTTGATCGCCACGCCAGGTCGTAAATCGTTTGAGTCCATTGGGGGTCCTTGGGGGATCGGGATCATATCGAGCCGCGAAGTGCACGCGCGCGGATAAAAAAACCCCCGAGCACAAGGCTCGGGGGCGGAGGGAGGGAAAAGGGCGTGTTTGATCAGCCGACCAGCGCTCGAAGGATCATTCTCCGAACTCGAAATGGGCTGATGCGGACTCTCATCCGCACTTTCACAATAGCCCCAATTTTGGAAATGTGAAATCGTCTTCCAAAGAAACCGAAACTATTTTTGATGGAACGACATCGATGACCGTTCACGGGCGAGTAGAGTTCATCGCAACTCCATGAATTCCACGCAGATTCACCGTCTTTGTCGCTCGCGGAACGAACTCCATGACTTGGGCAGAATGCCACGTTATCGGAAGCGAGTTTCGCACCAGTTCCCCCTGGTATTGACGGTTGTTTTGCTTGTTTCTTGGGCAGAATTTGCTCGTGCGGCTCCGATTCAAGCAACTCCACCAACGCCAACGCAAGCGCCGAAAGAGGCACCCGCAACAGCGCCAATTGATGAGGACGCTCCAACGATTTCGCCGCCGCCTCGCAACCCAGCAGCGGCTGGTGCGCGTCCGCCGCAGTCAACGCCAGCTGCGCCGCCACTCGTTGCGGAACCACTTGCGCTTGACCTTGGATTCTTGCCTCCAAATGTGGGAGGTGAAGGGTCGGTGCTCATCAGAAACACGAGTCCAATTCCGCTCACCATCAACGCGGTTGTTCCATCGTGCAAGTGCACCACACTTTCAGACTTGGTTGGCAAGGAGATCCCGCCCGGATCGACGGTCGAACTCAAAGTCAAACTAGATGGTGCGCCAGCGATGGGCGTTCGTCGATCATCGGTCAAGATCTCGGTCAACGGGTACGGTCGCGCGTTGGAAGTTGCGGTGAAGGCAGAGGTCACGATGCCCGTGCGCATCGTGCCGCCATACATCAACACTGTTGACCAGAAAAATCTGACAGGGCGGGTGATTGTTGAGTCCATCGATCGTGCGCCTTTCAAGATTCTCTCGACGCTTGGCGCGCCTGTGTCGATCCAAGGGTTCGACGCTGCAGTCGATGCACCGCGCAATTCCTACATCGTTGCCTATGACCTGGAATCACTGAGTGCGGATCTCCCGCCCTTCATCTACTTCGAAACCGATGCGCCTGGAGCAGCGGTGGTCGATGCGCGAGTCCGACACTTGAACGCTCCAAAGAAGCCGCTGATTTCGACCATCGACACACGGTGCAATCTCGGATCGATCTCGGCGAATGTTCCTGCGGAGGCACTGTTCACTGTTGTCAATGGATCGGTGGTGATCCAAGGGGTCACTACGACGAGCAAAGACGCGACCGTCGCACTCGCACGAACCGAGCCGACGAATGATCGGGGAATCAATGTCTTTGTGACGGTCACTCCGCGCTCAGGATTTTCTGGAATCCTGCTGCTTCCAATCGTGCTCACGACTGCGACGCATCCGGCAAGTCTCGAAGTTGTCGCGAGCGTGAAGCCATGACCGCGAAGAGTGCGACAGCGGGGGTGATGTGGTTGGTCGTCGGCGCACACCCAGAGGCCGAACGTGTGGATCGACCAATCGCGGTGCAGTTGCAGGGTCTGGTTGAACGCGCACTGGCAGCCAATCACGATGCTGGCGTAGCACAGATGCGCGTGCAGATTCTCACCGACCTTTGGTACATGAATGACGCAGCTCTCGTCGCATCGCCCGCGATTGCACTTGGCACGGCAAACACCAATGCCGCGGTCGCACACCTCGCCTTGCGTTTGCCGCCGGCGGTGGTGGTGGATGGTCAGTACGAGATTCTCTTTGACCGCACCGACGGGGATCATCGTGTCGCGCTGCGTGGAGTGGATTCGAGATCGACCGCGCGTGCCGTGGAAGTCTTCTGCGAAAAGTTCCTTGATCAATGGCTCGACGCCGCATCGAGCGCGATCAGAGTTGTTCCACCCGATCCGCAATGTCTTTGAGTGCGAGCGCGTCGATGAGAGGTTGCATGCGTCCCGCAAGCAGTTCGGTCAGGTTGAAGCTCTCATCGACTCGGTGATCCACCGCGACGCACTCCTTGGATCGATACGTTCGAATCTTTTCGGCACGGCTGCCAGATCCGATCATCGCACTTCGCACATCGGCGCGACGAGCGGCGGCCTCTGCTCGACGGCGTTCGTAGACGCGCGCCCGCAGCAATCGCCATGCTTTCTCGCGATTTTGAAGTTGACTGCGCGTCTCCTGCATGCGCACTTCGATTCCAGTCGGAAGATGGATCAACTGCACAGCCGTTGCAACCTTGTTCACATTCTGTCCGCCAGGTCCCTGTGCAGTGGTCATGATTTCCTTGACCTCGGCAGGGTCGACGGCCGACGCAACTTCTTCGGGTTCGGCAAGGACTGCGACTGTCGCCGTCGATGTGTGCACGCGCCCTTGCGCCTCCGTTGCGGGGACGCGCTTGATTTGATGCGTGCCGCCCTCGTAGCCGAGTGAACTCCACACGCCGACTCCGGTGATCTCAAAGACGCCGTGGCTGATGCCACCAACATCGCCAGCCTTCAATTCGAGTTCATCCCATGTCCATCCGCGACTCAGGCAATAGCGCTGATACATCGACACCAGATCGCCCGCCCACAAGCTTGCTTCGTCGCCGCCCACGCCGCTGCGAACTTCGAGAATGATTTCGCCGACGGCGCGGTCGTCTGCCATCACCAGATCGCGCACGAGGGCCTCGATGATGGTCGTGCGTTCGCTTTCAAGTTGTCTGCACTCTTCACGCGCCATGGTGGCGATGGCGGCATCGCGTTCCGTGACGAGTTCAACCGCCGCGGCGAGTTCGACTCCGGCAGTGTTCCATCGTCGCCAACGGATCACCATTTCTTCCAGAGCGGCGCGACGTATGACAATTGTCCGAAGTCGACGATGATCGGCGAGGATCGCGGGATCCTCCATTGCAGCAGTGAGTGATCCAAACTCGTTTTCAGTTTCGACGAGTTTTCGGATGAGGTTGTCGGGAGGATTTGACATCGTGCGTGTTCATTTCACCATATCCATCCAAAGAAGACACCGTGCCTGGGGAAGCACGGTGTCGAACGATTTCGAGATGGAGAGAGCTACTGCTTCGCGACCGAGGGTTTCGCGACCGGGGGCTTCGCAGCGGCGTCTTTGCCCTTGGCAAAATATCCCCCCGCAAACTTGCGTTGGAAGCGTTCCACGCGACCGGCGGTATCGACAAATGTGTTCTTGCCGGTGTAGAAGGGGTGTGATCCAGACCAGACTTCGACGTTCAATTCGGGGACGGTCGCACCGACGGTCATGACGACCTGTCCGCGGAAGTTGACTTTGCACTCAGGGTAATACTTTGGATGGGTTTCAGACTTCATGGTGGGCTCCAGATCGAGTCGCGAAGTGTACGCAGAATTCGCTTCGCAGCAAGTGCAGGGGATCGATGGGTTCGCGGGGAGAGGCGGAGGGCCCGCAGCGAGCGCGCAGAATCGCCGAAAGTTGACGCACCCCGCAGCACTGCTATCTTTCACCCCTCATTCCCTCGTAGCTCAATGGTAGAGCGGGCGGCTGTTAACCGCCAGGTTACTGGTTCGAGTCCAGTCGGGGGAGCTTGCACGATCCCGGGGTGGCGTGACGTCGGGACGACTCTGACCGCAGTTCGATCGGCCTGTTTCGCAAGAGAGCAACAACCTAACGCTCGGGAGCCCCGGTTTCCGCTCCCCCTGGGCAAGGATGCGGCGGGGTGACCTCCGAAAACATGAGCACTGCACTGACCCCACCTATGAGGAAAATTCTCCACGCATCACTCGAACTAGAGTTCACCCCATGCCGCTCCTTCCAGCATCAACGGGCAAGCGCGAGGTGTGGAAGAACGGACTCGGCAGCACGCTCGTTGTTGCGAGTGATGCAACAACAGTTGGCGGAGATGACTGGTCGTGGCGACTGGCCATCGCCGACATTCCTTCGCGCTGTGCGTTCTCGAACTATGTCGGCATCGATCGTTGCATCGCACTGCTCGAAGGCGCGGGGCTTGCGATCGAACGTGGGGATCGCCGCCAAGATCTTCCCGTCGTCGGCAGCGCACTCGCATTCACCGGCGAAGAGGAAGTTGTGGGCGATCCAACAGGAGATGGAGTGCGCGATGTCAATCTCATGCTGCGCCGGACGCATTGGCGCGGAGAGATGCAACTTGTGCGCAGTGGTGCGATGCCGGTCGATGCGACGCTGGTGGTGATTCACGCCGCCAATGGTGCCATCGAGATCGCATCCGCGCACGAGCCATCGATCGCGCGCATTGAATCAGGCGAGACGCTCATCACACACGGCGCAGTCGAGGTGCGACCGCTGGCGACGGCCTGCGCAATCATCTGCACGATGCGCCGAGCGAACTCATCGTTGCCATCCACATCGCTGGTGCCGCTGCGTGAAGCACTGCGCGTGTGGGCATACATCGGCGTGAACTCCTTTGGCGGACCAACTGCGCAAATCGCGCTCATGCACCGTGTCATCGTGGACGAGCGCAAGTGGCTCGGCGAGGATCGCTTCCTGCACGCCCTCAACTTCTGCATGCTGCTGCCTGGTCCAGAGGCGATGCAATTGGCGACCTACATCGGCTG
>SIAP01000048.1 GCA_009691725.1 Phycisphaerales bacterium | reverse complement strand
CGCATCACCGAATCCACAGAATATCATCGGTTCGCAGGGGTCCGGCGGCATTCAATTGCTAGACGCCTGGGTGCGCGTCAACCTTACCGACGATTGGTCGGTGCGCATGGGTCAGTTTCGTGCGCCCTTCGGTCGTGAGTTCCTGATTCTCGAGCAGTATCAAATGGCGGTAGATCGCTCACTTGTGTCGCTGCACTATGGCATGGGATACACGCAGGGAATCGAACTCGAGTACCTCTCGAATGAGGCGCGCTGGCGCTTCTCGGTGAATGACGGCGGCACAGACAACATCGCGGGTCCGGCGCAGGTGGTCGGCTCGCAGCCTCTCAATTCGCCCTGGGATGCGCAGACGGTCAGTTGGGGATTGACGACGCGATTTGACTGGAAGGGTTCCGGCGGCTGGGCGCAGTTCGACCAGTTCACGAGTCCAGACGGAAGTGAACCAGGATGGCTCTGGGGAGTTGCGATGAACGCGCAAGTGACGAAGCCTAATGAAGGACTGCCATTGACCCCTGGCGCTGGGACAGACTCAAACAGCAATGGACTGCTCGGTTTCACGACCGATTTCACATGGCAATTCGGTGGCGCATCGCTCTTCGCGAGCGCGTACTACAACTATGTGAATTCAAACGCCGCCTACCTGCAGCAGAACGCAGGGGGCGCGACATACTTTGATGCTGGCACGGTCAACGCCCTCGGATTCACTCTGCAGGGCGCTGTCTATCTTGCGCCGAAGTGGGAAGTCTTCGCGCGCTACGAGTACATGCACACGACAGCAACCAATTCCGGCGAGGCTGCGATGCTCTCTCAACCAGTCGACAACTACCTCTTCCAACAGCATCACATGGATCTTCTGACGCTTGGACTGAACTATTACCTCGACGGGCAAGATGTCAAAGTCACGACAGATTTCGGCTATGGTTTCACCCCGATTTATCCATCATATGCCGTGCCTGCCACCGGATGGCGCGTCTCGCAGTCCGACGAGTTTGTCCTGCGCGCTCAGATGCAGTTACTGTTCTGAGTTGGGTTGAATCATGCGGTGAATCGCTAGTATCGCATCATGTCGATGGGAGAAATTGTTCGATTTGAAGTGCGCGCGGCGCATGATCAGCGCGATCCGCGTGGTGACGCACTGGCGCGGGCAGCAGGGGTGACACACGCTCGAGTTGCTCACTCCGCGGTGTATCTGGTGAGCGGAGTGCTCGATGCAAATGAGTGCAATCGACTTGCACGGGAGTTGCTCGCCGATCCAGTGACGCAAGTGTGGAGTTGGACGCGCAAGCACGGGGCTAGCAGCGGCCCAGCATCGCCCGTTGAGAGCCTGCCCGATGCCATCGTTGAAGTGCATCCACTTCCTGGGGTGATGGATCCCGCTGCGCAGAGTGTGCGCGCGGCGGCGAAGGCACTGCTCGGCGATGAGATTGAAGTGCGCACCGGAGCGCGTTTCGACTTCTGGGGAGTTTCGAAAGCGGCCGCGCGTCAGATCGTCGAGCAGCACGCGGCAAACCCTGTGATTCAGGCGGTTTTTGATGAGCCACACCATCCACACTCTTTCCCCCAGGGCAGCGAATACACACTGAGCATTCGCGAGGTGCAGTTGAGCCTCTTGGATGGCGCTGCCCTCGACACACTCTCGCGCGACGCGCATCTCTTTCTTTCGCGCGACGAGATGCAGGCGATTCAGACGGAATACAAACGTCTTGGGCGCAATCCGCGCGAGATTGAACTCGAGACGATCGCGCAGACGTGGAGCGAGCACTGTGTGCACAAGACGTTGAAGTCGACGATTCGATACAGCGGCGAAAAATGCGGCGCACACGCGCGCCCAGGCCACGAACTCAATGGCGATGGCTCAGTCACCATTCGCAACTTGCTCAAGACGACCGTTGCGGCGGCGACACACGAACTCATGGGCACCAACACACTGCTCGCAGGACCGGGAGTGAACACTGCACTGCCGTCGATCGATTGGTGCCTCTCTGTCTTCGTTGACAATTCAGGAGTGATCGCATTCGACGATGATCATGCGGTGTGTTTCAAAGTTGAAACGCACAACCATCCCAGTGCGATTGAACCGTATGGCGGCGCTGCGACGGGCATCGGGGGATGCATTCGCGACATCATTGGCACAGGGCAAGGGGCGAAGCCCATCGCATCGACCGACGTCTTTTGTGTTGCAAGTGGCGATCTCAAAGAAGTGCCGCGCGGTTGCATTGCTCCAGAGCGCGTTCTCTCGCAAGTCGTCGCGGGCATTCGTGATTATGGAAATCGCATGGGAATCCCAACGCTCAACGGAGCGGTGTGGTTCGACGATCGGTACGTCGGAAACCCACTGGTGTATGCGGGATGCGTCGGCATCATGCCGCGCAATCGCACGCATGGAACCGTCGTCGACGGCGATGTGATCGTCGCAATCGGCGGCAGAACAGGACGCGACGGAATTCACGGCGCAACATTTTCGAGTGCTGAATTGACAGATACGCACGCGGATGAGTTCAGTCACGCCGTGCAGATCGGCAATGCGATAACCGAAAAAGTTGCGCTCGACGCAATTCTTGCAGCGCGCGATCATGCGCATGGTTGCCTCTACCACGGCTTGACCGATTGCGGCGCGGGGGGATTCTCAAGCGCAGTTGGCGAGATGGCGTCTTCGATCGGCGCAGATGTGCACCTCGACCGTGCCCCGGTGAAATATGCCGGAATGTCGCCGACCGAGATTTGGATCAGTGAGGCGCAAGAACGATTCGTACTTGCCGTACCAAAAGAAAACATCGCAAAGCTGGCATCGATCTGTGAACTGCACACGGTTGAAATGTGCGAACTCGGCACATTTGGAACCCCCGATCAGAACATCATCCTGCGATGGCACGGCACAGAAGTTGGTCGGCTCGATACAAGGTTCTTGCATGCTGGCATTCCTTCACCAGTACGCGAAGCAGTCTGGGACCTCGCCTGGTCCAGAGATAATGCAAGGTTTGCCGGATCGCGCGCGCTTGCCCCGAGCGGCAGCGATGCCCAGAGCCACGCATCGATATCGCAGACACTATGCGCACTCTTGGCGCATCCAAACATCGCGAGCAAGGCGTGGATCATTCGCCAATACGACCACGAGGTGCAGGGAACCTCAGTTGTGAAACCACTCGTCGGCATCGGCGAGGGTGGTCCCAGTGATGCAGCGGTGATTGCCCCGGTCGCAGGCAGCACGCGCGGACTCGCCATCGCCAATGGACTCGCCACGGGACTCGCGAGTGATCCGTATGTGATGGGTCTCTCAGCAATCGACGAGTGCATTCGCAATCTCGTCTGCGTCGGAGCAGATCCAACTCGCATAGCGATCCTCGACAATTTCTGCTGGCCATCCTGCCGCGATGCGAGAAACATGGGCGCGCTCGTGCGTGCCGCGTGGGCGTGCTATGACGCTGCGAAGGCCTACCGCACTCCGTTTATCTCTGGCAAGGACAGTCTCAACAATCAGTTTGTCACCGATGAAGGAAAGACGATTCAGATTCCTCCCACGTTGCTCATCAGTGGATTCGCAATCGTCAACGACATCAACAGTGCGTGCACGATGGATTTCAAGAGCGCGGGCAATGCAATCATCATGGTTGGAACGACTTCATCGCGCCTAGGTGGATCGCACTTCGCGCTGCTCGCGGGCAGCGACGAACAGGGCACGTGTGAGATGCCAGTCGTCGACTTGGCCATCGCGCCCCGCATTGCCGCAGCGGTTGCCAGAGCAATCGCAATGAACTGCATACGAAGTGCGCACGATTGCAGCGAGGGTGGAGTCGCAGTCGCGCTCGCCGAGATGGCTTTCGCCGGTGGCATTGGCGCAGAAGTCGACTTGGCAAAGTTGCCGGTTGCGGCGCTTGGCAGTGGAGTGATCGACGAGCCCGCTCTCGCGTTTTGTGAAGATCCCTCACGCTATCTTCTCGAAGTGAAGGCGAGTGATGTCGAGCGCGTGTGCGTGCATTTCAGTGGGGCTGGCATTCACTACGCGGTGATCGGCACGACGACCGCCACGGATGAACTTCGCCTCACGAAGGGCGGGCAGTTGCTCGCCGCAACCAAGCTCGACACCCTGCGCAGCGCATGGTCGACAGGAGCAGCATGAATCAAGCCCAACCGCGAGCACTCATCATCACCGCCCCCGGCATCAACTGCGATCTCGAGTTGTGCGCGGCGTTTTCTGCGGCGGGGGCGCAGCCTCACCGAGAGTTGCTGCAGACATTAGTGCGCCATCCATCGCTGATCGATTCGTACGACCTCATCGGATTGCCTGGCGGATTCAGTTATGGCGATGACATCGCAGCGGGTCGCATCATGGGCGCACTGATTGCGAAGTCGATCTATCCAGCGCTGCGTGACGCGGTGGCGCGTGGCGTGCCGATGATCTGCCCATGCAATGGCTTTCAGATTGCGGTGCAAGCAGGATTGTTGCCTGGTCCGTGCGATGCGAGCACCCTCTGGCCAGAGACCGCCGCACCTGCCTCAGTGGCACTTGCCAACAACGTCTCTGCGCAGTTCTGCGATCGTTGGACTCCAGTTGAGATTCCACGCGACACCGTCTGCATCTGGACGAAGGGAGTGCCTGCGATTTCTCCAAATGATCTGCTTCCGAGCGCTCACGGCGAAGGGAGATTTGTCGCGCCTGCTTCGGTCGTCAAGCGTCTCGCGGCTGCCGGACAAGTTGCGATTCGCTACGGCGCCACTGACAATTTCAATGGATCACTCGGCGCGATCGCGGGCATTTGTGATCCATCAGGATTGATCTTGGGCCTCATGCCGCATCCCGAGCGATACACGCGCTGGACACAACATCCACAGTGGACGCGCATCGATGCAGGCACGCGTGCCCATGACACCCTCGGACTTCGCATCTTCAAGAACGCCGTGAATTGGGTCGTTAATGATCGGTGCGGCGCGCAGCCATCAGTGCAATCATCTGAGTGGGGGTCAATTCTTCGGGGCGCATCGTCGCAGTGACCCCATCGGGCCAGGCGCCGTTGCGCCCGAGAATCGATCCCAATTGCTTTCGCCGCTTGGTGAAAAGCGTTTGCATGAATGCGCTGAGAGCGAGTGTGTCGAAGGCAATGGGAGATTCAAGCCTCTCGATCGCGATCATCACGCTGGTCACTTCGGGTGCGGGCCAGAAGCACGATGGTGGTAAGTCTGCAAAGACTTCAACGCGCGCGAGAAGCGATGAGAGAATCGAGAGCGGTCCAAACGCCCCTGAGCGCGGCGATGCAGTGAGTCGTTCACCAACCTCGCGTTGAATCGTCACGTACTGACCGATGCAGTCGAGGCGGGTGGTCAGCAGCAGAATCATGAGTGGAGTCGCAGCTTGGTAGGGGAGGTTTGCGATGAGCCGAAAGGGGGCGCCTTGGAAGCGTCTCTCGATTTCCGCCATCAGCGCCTTCGACAACTCGTGCTTTCCATCGAGGCAGTCTCCGACCACGAGCGAAACGAGACCTTGTGAACGGGACACCACGCGTTCAGTCACAATCTCCGCCATATCACGATCGATTTCGCAGGCGACGATGTTGGCTCCAGCCTCGACAAGCGCCTCGGTCAACGCGCCAGTGCCAGGACCAACCTCGAGCACGCAGTCGCCACGTTGCACGCCCGACCGCGCGATCAGACGGCGAATCTGATTGTGATCGTGCAGAAAGTTCTGTCCAAACCGGTGTCGCGGACGGACGCCCCGTGCATCGAGCATGGCGCGGATCTCACTGAGCGTTTGCACGTCGTGTTAGAACCACTCGCGGCGGTTCGCGATGTACAGGCGGCAGAACTCTTCGTCGCTTTTGGTGAGGTAGTTGATTCCCTCGACCAGACCAATGATCGCCATAACGCCCCATCCAACATACGGGAGACAGACGAGGCATCCGAGCACGGATCCCACAGTTGATACTGCCAGCATGATGATGCCAGCTCTCGTGTAGCCCAGTACGAACTTGTGAACTCCCAAACATCCCAGCAGAATGCCGAGCACGCCAGCGATGACCTTCTTGCTCTTGGCCTCTTCAAACTGCTGTGGATTGAACTGAGCGGGTGGTGTTGAGAAGGTTGGTGGGGTGTCGTCCATGCGATTGTGCTTCTTCGACGTGCAGGCTACCGCGCCGTTGCTTCGGCGCGCACTTCGCGAAGCACCGAGACTTTGATCTCGCCGGGAAAGGTCATCTCACTCTCGACACGCTTGGCAATCGCAGCGGCGATCATGTGCGTGGTCGCATCGTCAGCTGTGCGCGCATCGACAATCACGCGAATCTCTCGCCCGGCCTGCACTGCGAATGCTTCGGTCACCGATGGTTGCTCGTATGCGATCGCCTCGAGTTGCTCGAGCCGCTTGATATAGAGCTCCATTGATTCGCGCCTCGCCCCCGGGCGTGCTCCCGAGAGCGCATCTGCCGCCATCACGAT
>SIAP01000024.1 GCA_009691725.1 Phycisphaerales bacterium | reverse complement strand
GCGCATGGACGAGGCGGGCACACCATTCTGCATCACCATCGACACCGACACGCTCACCTCCCAGGCAGTGACGATCCGTCACCGCGATACGCAGCAACAAGAACGGATGTCGATCGACGCGGTGGCAGCATGGCTCGACAGTCAAGTCGCAGAGGTATGACGCGAATCGATAACCTTGCGCGTATGACGAAACTCACCACCTGCATTGCATCGTGTTTCATTGCCGCCGCTGCTTTCATCACTTCTTGCAATACCGCACCGAGCGTGCAGGATCGCCAGTCATTCATCAGGGAAGCTGCGGATAGTCGGGCGCTGTTCATCAAGGAAACGCCGGGACTCGACAAGCAACTCGCCGAAAGCGCTGGATACGCGGTGTTCCCGGGTATCGGAAAGTGGGGGGTGATTTTTGGTGGGAGCGAATTCGGCCGAGCGGTGGTTTACACCCCCGCTGGGGAACAGGAAGGTTGGGCATCGACCTCCAACCCGAGCGTTGGGCTCCAACTTGGCGGTCAAGAAATGTAAATGTTGATCGTCTTTCAAACGAAGGCAGTCTTTGATGAGTTCAAGACCAATGTGCTCAGTGGAAGCGCAGGTGGCACGGCGGTCGGAGGCGAGAGCGGCACTTCGGCGACTGCCCCGTATAGCAATGGCGTCGCCATCTATATCACGGCGCAGAGGGGGATGATGGCAGGGGCGTCGGTCGGTTTGCAATACCTGCGATACACAACTCTCGCAGATGCGCCATCGAACTGATTGTTCGTCGGCGACAGCGCCAATCAACGTCAGTCCAGAAGACATACTCCAAAAACAACAACCCCCCCTTGCGGGGGGGGTTGAAGCGGGATGGATGGGAAGAAAAATCAGACGCAGGTGCGAGCGACTCGCCCTGTGCCGTCGAATGTTGCGGTCATTGCAAACATCCAGCGGACAAAAAATTCTCTTGTGATTTCCTTTTCTCCAGTTCCTCTCCAAGGTCGACTCGCACCCAAGCGTCCATTGCTTGAAAATCGAATCGACTTGTTGAATCTAGCACGAGAATGTGCGAAGTCAATTTATCATTGCACGATTATTCATTTGATTGCGATGTCTTCATCGCGGTGTCGTCGTGCGGAAGCGTGAGAACGATGCGAGTACAACGAGTGCCGGAATCGTCGTGAAAGTTCCGATGCCGAAGCACGGTGGTATCGATCGGTGGATCATGCAGCTCCGCATGCGATTGATCGTGAAGTCAGTGGAATCGCAGGGTATTCGTGGCCACCGCAAGAGACGAGTGCGCAACGAGGTTGCTGCCGATCTGGGGGTTTCAGTCGCGTGCTCCCGCCAGGCCCCTGCGACAAAAAGGAAAAGATCGCCGTCCTCGGGGAGACCAAGGACGGCGACCGGTTCAGTCAAGATTGCTCTTGACGATTCGACTTGCGCAGAATCAGGCGCGACGTCGTCGTGATGCGAAGCCAGCGAGACCGAGCAGAGCGAGTGCGCCCGGCGCTGGAATCGGAAGGCTGAATCTCTGATCCAATCCGAAGAATGGATTGGTCGAACCAAAGATTGAGTATCCAACGGTCATCTCACCTGTGTATGCCGTCATGTCTCCCGCGACGCGTGAAATCTGCATGACCTTCACTCGGAGCGTGGCCCCGATGGTGTTCTGCGTTCCTGGAGTTGCGTCATACCAACCTGCATTCGTTCCACCGATGGTGGCGCTGGTGAATGGTTGGGTGAAGGATGGGTCAAGAGCCGTTCCGGTTGCGGATGTTCCCTGAACGGTGACATACGTATCGGTGGCGTTGCCAGCAGTAAAGTTGTATGCAAGAGACCAACTGCCGGTTGCTCCGAAGATGTCGGGGTAGCCGTCGCCGTCGGTATCGATATCGCCGAAGGCGTTGTCATTGTGCCGCGCGCCCATCGTGCCTGAAATGTTGGCGTAATCAAAGAGGTTCAGGATGCGATCATTCGACAGCGTGAAGTTTGCGTAGACCGAATACACATCGCGAACTCCTTGGGAGCCCGAGACGTTGTACGCCACTTCAACCGTGAGGTTTGTATATGTCGCGCTTGCGGATGAGGTGATGAGCGCTGCCGCTCCCAGTACTGCGAAAGTCTTCATTTCTGAATCTCCCTATGTGTGGTCAGTTGTGTGGACCCACTGATGGAATCCACCAACACCTTTCCTGGTCTCAAAAAGTAGTTTGAATTCCTTTTCGAAACTCCCAATGCTCACTGGGTTGACCCTCCACACATTGCGGTGGGGCCCGTGACAAGATGACTATGCCACGATTCCAAAGTCCGTCAAGTTTTGCGACCCATTTTCCGGGGATTCGATGGCCATTCACGACTGACGGTCAAAAACACAGCATGAAAGAGCCAAAAACACTCGAAAATCTGCGGCCAGTTGCCACCGGAACTGGACAATCCTCGGCGGGACTCCGCGACGCCGTCCCGGGGGAGCCCCAGCCCACGATTGGTTGCCACACCGATTTGGGATGTGGTCCCGCGAATCCTGCGCGGCGAGACCCTCGATGCGCTCGGCCGAGAACTCACCGTTTCGCCAGCGGTGCTCGCCCAAGACGAGATCCAGTGGCGCGTGCGTTGCACTCGCCGCTCTCAACTCAAATTTGGCAGCAACTTCTGACCCCCCCCAAAAAACAAGAGAAGATTCCGCCGTGGGCGCAGTTCGCTCCTCAGCGGGGCATCACTTGGTAATGCTCCCGCTCGCCGCGACCTCTCAGCGGATAGTCCTTGCGCAGTGGATGGGCTGGATAGTCCTTCCAGAGCAAGATGCGGCGTAGGTCGGGATGACCTGCGAATCGGATTCCAAACATGTCGAAGACTTCGCGCTCAGCCCACTCTGCTCCCGGCCAGATTTTCGTGACAGAGTCGAGATAGAGAGCAGGGTCCTCTTCAATTCCGCTTGTGTCGATCGTCGGGTTCAAGAAAACTTTGATCCGAATTCGTTGATTGAACTGGTGACTGCTGAGGATGTAGACAACTGCGAATCGACCTGGCTGAGGTGCGGGATATCCGAGATAGTCAATACCGCCGAGGTCGAGCAGCATGTTGTAGTCACAGTCAGCGTCATCTCTGAGGAATCTCAGGATTTCTTGACTCGTCGACGCGGGGACAATCACTGTCGTTTGTCCACGGAACTCCTCGACCTGCATTCGCGCACTCGGGAATGCTCGTTTGAGAGGGGCGAGAGATGGATGCTTGAGTGATACCTCTGTCATGTCTGTCATGAGGGGTTCGATCCTAACGAGAGTGCGTCAGTGGCGAAAGTGCCGCGACCCGGCGATCAAACATGTCACGCCGTGTTTGGCACAGAGTTCGGTGGTGTCCGCATCCCGCTTCGACCCGCCTGGATGAACAATGCACTTCACGCCAGCGCGGATCAAGAGTTCTGGTCCATCGGAGAATGGGAAGAAGGCGTCGCTTCCGGCGACTGGTACGAGGGCGGACGAATTCGTCAATCGCCCCTTGGACTTTTCGATGGCGATGGCGCAACTCGCAATGCGGTCCATCTGACCTGCGCCCCCACCCCACAAAACTTTTTCGCAGGCGATGCAGACGGCGTTGGACTTGAGGTGCTTGGCAATCATGAATGCAAAGACCGCATCCGTGAGCACAGCGGATGTTGGCGGCGGTCCAGCGACATGCTTGAAGGCATCGGATCGCAGCGGAAGCGTGTCCCGTTCCTGCAGGAGCACTCCGCCTGGAATGGAACGAACCGAAAGGGGACGATCGATGCGATGTCGAATCGGCCCCAGTGCGATGAGTCGAACATTTTTCCAGCGCTGCGAGAGATGATCGAGTGCGGGAGCATCGAATCTTTCGGCGATGACGACTTCCAGGAACCGATCGCCAGCAATCATGACCTCAGCGGCGGCTGCGTCCACGACTCCGTTGAATGCGACAACGCTGCCATAGGCCGCAACTGGATCACCACCATAGGCTTCGAGAAACGCATCGCGTGTGCATCCCGCCATGGCTGCGCCGCATGGATTCGTGTGCTTGATGATTGCGCATGCGCAACTGTGATCGTCCAGGTCACTCAGGTCTTGGACGAGTTCGAGCGCGGCACTGGCATCGAGAAGGTTGTTGTAGGAGAGTGGCTTCCCGTGCAACAGTGGCGCTCCCACCACCGTGGACTCGGTCGCCCCGGGTTGCATGTAGACCGCCGCACGCTGATGTGGATTCTCGCCGTAACGCAATTCCTCGGACTTCGTGAACGAGAGCGTGAGTGCATTTGGAAAGTCGCCCTTCGAAGCCCCCTCTGAAGCCCCCTTTGACCCCCACTTTGACCCCGAGTCAAACCATCCCGCGATTGCACCGTCGTACGCAGCGGTTCGTGAAAATGCTGCGGCGGCGAGTTCGCGCCGAAGAGATCCTGTGGTTGATCCGCAGTGCGCGCGCAGGTCGCTGCACACACGGTCATATTGCTGAGGACTCGTGACGACGCACACATGCGAAAAGTTTTTCGCGGCGGAACGGATCATGCTTGGTCCGCCGATGTCGATGTTCTCAATCGCTTCTTCTTCCGTGACGCCACTCTTGAGAACCGTGGATTCAAATGGATAGAGATTGACGCAGACCAGATCGATGGGGAGGATGCCATGTTCAGCCATCGCTTGGAGATGGGTCGTTGAATCTCGCCTCCCGAGCAAACCGCCATGCACGCGCGGGTGAAGCGTCTTGACGCGGCCATCAAGCATCTCGGGGAATCCAGTGAATTCCTCGATGGGAACGACTTTGATTCCCTGCGCGCGGAGCATTGCAGCGGTTCCGCCGGTCGAAATGATGTCAACGCCATGCTCAACAAGCGCGCGAGCGAATGCGACCACATCGCGCTTGTCACTGACGGAGATGAGGGCTCGTCGAACCGGGACCAAGTCGCTCATGGGGCGGCCATGGTGGGCTCAGTTGAAGCGGGTCTTGCACGTGAAGCAGTCTCTCGTGCGGAAGCGGTCGCACGATCAATGGACTCGCATCGTTGGAGGGTGCCATCCGTGCAAAGCAGATAGATGTCAGGGTCGATCGGTCCGGTGAGAGCGATCGCACTCACGAGTGGAAGCGCGGCGCAGGAAACGATGGTGCCGTTGGATGATTCCACGGCAGTCAGAGTATGCGCGTTCGCATCCCAAAGCAGGAGCAGTGAACCGACTCTGCAGATTGGTGTCCCCTGAGCGGTGCTCGTCCACTTGAGGATTCCATCTCTTTGAAAGGTGGTTCCGTCAATGTCTGGCTTGGCAACGAGGGCGAGCAGTCCTCCACTAGGCGATTGCGTGTAGACAAGTTCGTCGTCGCAAAAGACATCACCAGTCAGTGGTTCTCCTGCAAGATGCCGCCATCGAAGCCTTCCGGTCTCCAGTTCGAGTGCCGAGATCGAATGATCTTCACACGCTGCGTAGACCGCATCCGCCCCAGCACCAAGTCTTCCGTCGATCGATCCGCGCAATTCCTTCCGCCAAATCTGGCGTGCATCCTCCGCATTGAGGACAGCCACTTGTCCGGAATTGCTTGCGACTGCAACGCTGCGTCCAATGAGGAGCGGAGCTGAAGTGATCACTCCCTTGAGTTCATTGGCGCGCCAGAAGACCCCCAGCGGAACTTGTTGCCAAGCGACTTGCCCACCTTTTGATGCAAAGACGAGATACTGCCCCGTCGACACAGGGGCACTCGCAGGAGTCACCGTTAGATTCTGCATGATTCGTAGATCGCCGGTCACGGCATCAACTCCACGAATTGCGACATCGAGTGTCACGCATACTTCATCGAGTTTCCCGACGGAAACTCGGTTGACGCCGAGGACTTTGTCTGTCTTTCGCCCGCATGTACTGCGCCAGACGGATCTGCCATCGCGTGACAGCACTCGAGTCAGTTGCATTTCGCTGTCCATCACGAAAACGCTGTCGCCATCGGCGGCGAATACGTGGGTTGTTGATGCGTCGGCATGTCGAACGATCGAGGACTGCCACACGGTGCGAAGACCGAGCGATTGAAGTACGGAAGGTCCAACGAGGAAGAGATCGTTGAGTTGCTTTTCGGTGGGTGCCGACTTCGACTGCATCACCGTCGCACTCGTCGCCAGTGGGGCGGTCGGCTCCACGGATTCTGTGCTTGGCACAGACGCCTCCGAGGCCGCAGAAAAACAGAGCGCAGCGGTCAGAAACATTGCGCGGGACATTGCGATAGACACCGTCGTGAGCGAGACGGCACGAATTTGATTAATCAATGAACGCATTTAGGAGGCGGAGTATACGACCCACCTTGGTCAGTCCGCGTTGTTCATGAGGCTGTTGGATCGGCGAGCGCGACCGCAAAAACAGGCTCGGCCGCGCCCTTTTCAGAGTCGCGGCCGGCCTCCCTTTTCCTAATTCCCATCCTGCAGATCGGGTAGTTCTCAATCACATCCCATGAAAACCGTCTAACGCTTCCCTCTCCCTTTCGGAAGGCGGAAGCCCCAATTCCCTCAAACCAAACCTTTTCCCTCAATCCAGACTGGTCTTGTTTGTTCGCGGTCCCTTTAACTACCTCGAACTCCCATCCACCATCCCGATCTACTGCTGTCAGAAAAGATCCCTACTTCGATCCTGACGCACTAGTATCCGTTGTTGTGGCGCCTCGAGTTGCGAAACATGATGATTTTTCTAAAGTTTTTATACAGGCGGACTTCCAACGATTCGAGATGGCTGGTGAATGTCCAGAAACCATTGCATCTGAACGCACAGATGGGCAATAACATCTTCATTTTCAAACATAAAAAGGGCATGTCAGTCACTATTGCGCTCCTCACGACTTCGGTTGCTGCGCCGGGGCAGTCCGAGGTCGCCAGGGCAAGTTGGTGGGATAGGACATCGGAAAAGATCATCGCGTCAGAGTTCCACCGAGTTCGAAGCGACCTCCCAACCGATGTCACCGCGTCCACGGCTCAGGGAATCAATCGACTCTGGGAGTCGGTCGATCTGGGATTGGGGAGATTGCGCCCCCGCACTCGCGGGCTCCAACAGGGACTGCTCTTCTCGTCGCAGGAGGACCTGAGTGAAACGATGCGCAGTCAATTCGCAATCGACGCTTCGAGTGCAGCCTTCGCGTTTCACTCTCCGCTCGGTCAAGGGATCGCAGTGTGTACTGAAGACATGCCGCTTCCGCTCGCCGCCCGCGGGCTGATTGCGGCGGTGGGGTCCGAATACCTGCGCCTCAGTTGCGGTGCCGATCTTCCACCCGCGATTCAGTGTGGCGTGATGGATTTCCTGGCGAGGCTGGACTCCAAAGGTGGCGCCGGCGGAATCGGAGAAGCCGGACTCGAAGTTGTTCGACATTCGTTGTCAGATTCTGCTGCGTTGAGTGTGCGCGAGTTGTTGTCGATGGATCGAAACGCATGGAAGAAAGCACAATCCACCGATCGGGTAGAACCGAACTGTGAACAGGCGGCATCGATCATTCGATTCTTGATGAAGCCCAGCGCAGCGACCTCGCCGCTGCATTTTCAGCGGTACTTGCAATTCGTCGCAGAGGGCACGCCAAGTCCACTTGCGATTGCCATCGTGTACGGCGTGCGAGATGATGCTGGATGGATGGCACTGGACAAGGAGTGGCGAGCATTCGCACGGACGGAGCGTGCGAGTTCGATTGAGACGCTGCGCGAGCGCCTTGGGTTTCTGGGCGAGGGAGTCCGTGCGCTTGATCGAGACGGGGCAGTGCCGATCGATTTCGCAACGCTCGAAGGAGAACTCAGGGACCAAAAATTTGTCTGGCCTCAACAATGGAGCGCAGGCTTCTCGCAAGTTCGCGCGGACTCGTCCAATGTGTTCACGCCGGTTGAACCCGCAGTCGACGCAAGCCGACCCGCACCCGTGGGGCGAACCGCTCGGGCACGATTCGAGCTTGCCTTGACCGACACACCTAGCCACGAGAGTGGGGGAAAGTCGCCGCCGTCAATTCATGTGGTCGACCTGGCACAGCACGGCCTGAAGTTGACATGGTTCAAGACTCGGCAAGACGCAGAAGCCCCGTGGGTGTGGGACATCGGTCGCGGGAACTAGAGTGTGCGCCATGATCGACCGCTCCGCTCAGGTTCATCCTGGAACACGCCTCCGACGATTGATGGATGCGGGTGTGGTCGTTGCGCCGGGCGCATTCAATGCGCTGGTCGCGCGTTCGGTAGCGCGCGCCGGATTCTCGGCGTGCTATGTGTCGGGTGGGGCGACAGCAAATGGCGCGGGCTATCCAGATATCGGATTGATCACGTTGACCGAGATGGTGCGAACCATTCGCGAAGTCGTGGATGCATCGGGATTGCCAGTGATCGCTGATGCAGATACTGGGTTTGGTGAAGTGGAATGCGCTGTGCGTGCGGTCGTTGAGTATGAACGCGCTGGAGCCGCTGCGCTGCATGTCGAAGATCAGGTCTTCCCAAAGCGATGCGGTCACTTGGATGGCAAGGAACTTGTTTCGGCATCTGCGATGTCGGAGAAGGTGGCCGCGATGGCACGCGGTCGACTCTCGAAGGAGCTCGTGATCATCGCACGCACGGATGCCTACGCAATCGAAGGACTCGCTGGAACAATTCGGCGAGCAAATCTCTATCGCGCGGCCGGCGCGGATGTCATTTTCCCCGAAGGTCTCGCAACCGCCGATGAATTCCGCACATTCGCGCAGGAATCGCCCGGACACTCGCTCGCGAACATGACGGAGTTTGGGAAGACGCAACATCTCACCGCCGCAGAATTCGCAGCTTTGGGATACTCCATCGTGATCTTCCCACTCTCGATGATGCGCATCGCAATGCACGCAGTCGAGAGTGGATTGGCGTGCTTGAAAGCGCAGGGCTCAGTCGAGTCGATGCTGCCGCAGATGCAATCGCGCACAGACCTCTACGCACTCATGAACTACACCCCTGGAGTTGAATGGAGTTTTCCACGAGGGTCGGCATGAATCTCGATCGACGAGAATTCTTGCGGCTCTCCGCGGCTGCTGCGATTCTGCCCCATATTGCAACGCGAGCGTGTGGGCAGACAGGTGAGCAATCACCCATCATCTTCGGGGCAGATGCACATCGATTCAGCTGTGTCCATGACTGGATCAAACCGCCCACCGGCATGACCTTCGGCGACACGCACGGTCTTGCACAAGACAAGATGGGAAGGATTTATGTCGCTCACACAGTGGGAGGCGGAAGTTCGCCCGCGTTGGGCGTCTGCGTGTATGACCGCCACGGCACATTTCTGAATTCGTGGGGTGGTCAATTTGCAGGCGGAGCGCACGGTCTCGATGTGCACGAAGAGGGTGGCAAAGAGTTTCTCTATCACTGCGATACGAGGCGGCGATGCGTGGAGAAGACTGACCTCGATGGAACTGTGATATGGACATCCTCCTGTCCGATGGAGAGTGGTGTCTACGAAAAACCAGAGTCGTGGTGCCCGACGAATGTCGCTTTCTCGCCGGATGGGAACATCTTCGTTGGTGATGGGTACGGCGGATCGTTTATTCACCTCTTCGGCGCCGATGGATCGTGGAAAAAAGTCATCTGTCGGCCGGGAAGCGCGGCGGGGGAGACATCCTGTCCACACGGGATGTGGGTTGATCCGCGATCCGCATCACCGACATTGGTTGTTGCCGATCGTGGCAACCGGCGGATTCAAGTGCTCGACCTTGACGGGAAGCACATCGCCTTTCACACCGATGGCGTGCGGATGCCCTGCGACATGAAGTTTCGCGAAGGCATGATGCTCGTGGCAGATCTGGAGAGCGTGGTGATGTTGTATGACGAGAAGTTCAAGCCAATCGTCTCGCTCGGAGACGGTCATCCCTCATCGCTTCGTGGTGCTGCTCGCGAGCAATTCGTTCCAGGCAAGTTTGTGCATCCCCACGATGCGATCTTTCTTGCAAACGGGGACATCCTCGTTGCGGAATGGGTTCCCATCGGGCGCATCACGCTGCTTCGGCGCATTGCGTGAGAAGTGCCAGACGTGGTGCAGTTCGCACAGGTGTCGATGACGTCACAGGCTCTTACGGCTTCGACGACTTTACAAAGTCATAGGGTCCAGTCGTCGATCCCCAGACCTGTTTCCCACTGCTGTCATAGCCCCGATCCCAAGACTTCGCTGCGCGCTGTGTGAGTGTCAGGGTCGTCGTCGCGTACGACGCTCCGTGATATGTCGTGGCACACTCATTCTGCGCGGTCGTGCCGAGCCACTCGCCAAGCGCGTCCCGTCGCAGCGTGATGGTGCATCCTTCGCGAGGACTCAGCAGATCTGGGGTGAGCGAATCGAGAGGTCGATCCTCTGACCATGCGCCCGCGAACTGCAGAGGATGACCTGGGAGATCAAAGATTCTGCACTCGACCGATGTTGCATCGAGGCCATCGACGACCTGATAGACACGCTGTCGATAGGGCTTCTCTGGAGTTGTCGCAAGTGATTGCTCGACATAGAGCCAAAGGCCGTCCGCACGGTCCACCCAGATTGCCCTCATGTGCAGCGTGAGCGACTGGAATGATGTGTCCACATGTGCTTGCGCTGCGTTGCTGTAACTGCCGGCCATCGCAGTCGCAACCTCGCTGCTATTCATCGACGGCATTGCTGGATCGATCCTCGCGGATGTCTCTGTTCCGCATCCAACTGGAATGCAACATGCGACGACACCGACGGCGAGTGTGCGTGCGACGCGCCTCCCTGGAAGCGAATGACGGATCGAAAGAGTCTGCGTGCTCATGCGAGGCATTGTGATCGCAAAGGAGTGACTGCGCTAGTATCGATGATCCAATGAATGCAACTGCTCCACAGGCGACAAAGGTGCCAGACACGCGGGGACTCGCAGGTCAAACGGTGGGTGACACTGCCATTTGCGAGGTGAATCAGACGCAGTTGGTCTACCGCGGCTACGAGATTGCAGATCTTGCGGCGCATGCGTCGTTTGATGAGGTTGCGTACTTGTTGCTCGTCGGTCATAAACCATCCGCGACCGAGATCGCGGAATTCAAACGCGAGCAGGGGGGGTTGCGAGCGATTCCAGCAAGTGTTCGCGACGCAGTCGTGCGCGTCGTGAAGGAGAGCCCGTCCGCACATCCGATGTGCATCCTGCGAACTGGAATCTCGCTGCTCTCACACCTTGATGCGGAGTGCGAATCGAATGATCCCGCTGCGGAATTGCGAAAATCAAAGCGACTGCTTGCGCAGATTCCAACGATCATCGGAGTCTGTCAGGCTGCGCGCGAAGGTCGAGCGCCAGTTGAACCAGATGCGACGCTTTCGCACGCCGCGAACCTGCTCTGGTGCATCACTGGAAAGAAGCCCGACGAGTTGACTGCGCGTGTGATGGATGTCAGCCTCGTGCTCTACGCAGAGCACGACTTCAATGCGAGCACATTCGCGGCGCGCGTGATTGCGAGTACCGAGACCGATCTGCACAGCGCAATTTGCGGTGCGATCGGTGCGTTGAAGGGTCCACTGCATGGTGGGGCGAATGAGATGGCGATGGAAATGCTCAAGGACATCGATGCCGATTGCGCTGGTGGAGCGATGAGCGTCGAAACGTGGATGAAGCGCGCGTTTGCCGAAAAGCGCAAGCTGATGGGATTTGGGCACCGCGTCTACAAGAATGGCGATCACCGCGCACCGATCTTGCGCGCGTGGGGGCTCAAGCTCGCTGCCAACCTTGGTCCAAGTGGTCAGAAGTGGTTCGATTTGGGGGATTCCGTTCAAGCGATCATGCTGCGAGACAAGGCGATTCACCCCAATGTCGACTTCCCATGCGGCATTACATATTTCTGCATGGGAATTCCCGTGCCTCAATACACGCCGATATTCGTCGCATCTCGGATCACCGGCTGGTGCGCCCACGCCATGGAACAGCACGCGAATAACCGTATCATCAGGCCTCTAGCGACATATTCTGGACCAGCTGTACAGGGTTGGCGAGTTTGAACACCGTCGCTTTGCGAAAGCAAAATGCGCTTTTTGAGAAATAACGGCCGCTTACTTGCATGAGGGTGTTTCGTCACGTATATTCTTGGAGTTCTGAGGGAGGTCAAGGATTGCTGGAGAGCCCTATGACCAACCACGCCTCGATTATCTCAACTCTCGTCGCCGCAACAACAATTTCATTGACGGTGGTTGATGCCGGCGCAGCGATGATGGTCGTCAGCAGCAGCGCGCTTTTCGACGGCATTGTCGCCTCGATGAGCGGAACTGTTCTGCACGAAGACTTTGCGGGTTACTCGGGCTACTACGAGAGTGGACTCGCGGGCGGAAGCGGCGATTCATCATGGACCGCTGCTGGAGTCGGGGGGCTCTATGCGGGCGGCGGAATCATGTCGACCAATCATCAAAACGCCCCGTTGACGTTCACATTCGCCAACAACAATGTGTTCGCGATCGGCGGAGATTTCTTCAATACAAACGCGGATTTCAGCAGCGCCGGCGGATTCGTCAGCGCCGAAGTCAATGGCGTCTCGTATGTCTTCGCGTCGGCGAGCGATAACAGCTTTACCGGATTCATCAGCACAAGCGGTGCGATCCATTCGATCACAATTTCGACATTCGGATCTGGATCCAACGGAACTTTCGCGTCTTCGAACCATGTGGTCGTTGGTGTGATTCCATCCCCAGCCGTGCTTGCGCTCGGTGCGATGGCGGGCTTGATCGCTCGTCGCCGACGGAACTGAGTCGCGCCCAATCAACGGCCGGTTCAGTCAATTCGACCGACGCCCCCGCAATAGAATGCGGGAGTGATTGTTATTGAAAGTTCCACCCTCGCAGCGCTCTGGCGCGACCTTTCAGCGGGTCACCTCACTCGCACGATTGCCCAGACGCTTGAGGAGGATGGGGCGCAGCGCGATATCACCACGCGATTCCTTTGCGATTCGCCGCAGATACGAGCGGGAAGGATTGTTGCGCGGCAACCCGGTGTCTGTTCCGGGATGGGATTGCTTGACGGGTTTCTGCAGGGTCGTGAGTTGCGGGGTTCGCTCGAAGAGGGCATCGCAGATGGCGTCCGTGTCGCCGAAGGGACCACGCTCATTCACCTGCGTGGTTCATTGACCAACATCCTTCCCATCGAGAGGTCGCTGCTCAACCTGCTTTCGATTGCGATGGCGACTGCGACGGTCACCTCGCGGTATGTGGACGCAGTCGCGGGCACGCGGGCAAGGGTCTGCGATACGCGCAAGACAATCCCAGGACTGAGGTGGCTGCAGAAGTATGCAGTGGCGTGCGGCGGGGGAGAGCTGCACCGGATGGGACTCGACGACGCAGTCCTCGTGAAAGACAATCACATCGCTGGGCTTTCACCAACGGAGTACGCCCGTCGCATTCAAGAGGCAGTGCCCCGAATGCGCGCCGCGGGGACTCCACTTCGATTCGTCTGCGTGGAGGCAGACACGATCGAACAATTCGAAGCACTGCTGGCGCTGCCGGCGAACACAGTCGACATCGCACTCCTCGATAACTTTTCCGTGGATCTTCTCGCGCGCGCCGTGGAGATGCGCGGGAAGACCAACCCCACGATGCTCCTGGAAGCGTCCGGCGGAGTTCGCCTCGAGACAATCGCAGCGATCGCACGCACGGGAGTCGATCGCATCAGTGTGGGAGCACTGACGCACGGGGCGGGGTCGATCGATCTCGCGCTCGACATGGACTGACCTCGTCTGGCATGGATGGGTGAGTGCCCCTTACCATTGCGCACCTATGTCAAGACCAGTGAAGACCATCGTCGTTGTCGGTGCAGGAACCATGGGATCGGGAATCGCTCTCACCGCTGCGCAGTGTGGTCTTCGAGCGGTGCAGGTCGATGTGAGCGCGGCGCAACTTGACAAGGCACGCGGCTATCACACAAAACAGTTTGCTCGGCTCGTCGAAAAGCAAAAGATGACCGCGGATGAGGCGCACGCAGCGGCGAGTCGCCTTTCATACGGCGCAGACTTTGCGGCAGTCACAGATGCCGACTGCGTTGTGGAGGCCGCCAGTGAGAATCCCGATGTGAAGAAGAAGCTCTTTCGCGCCTTCGCAGAAACCTTCGCTGCTGACACGCTGCTTGCGACGAACACAAGTTCGATTTCGATTACCGACATCGCAACCGCAGCGGGAGCGCGTGCGAGCCAGGTGATCGGCATGCACTTTTTCAATCCCGTGCCAGTGATGAAACTCGTCGAAGTGATTCGCGGGCTTGCCACAAGCGACGAAACCGTTGCACGCACGCTGGATCTCGCGCGTGCGATGGGGAAGACGCCAGTGCCCGCCAATGATCGTGCTGGATTCGTGTCCAACCGGGTGCTGATGCCGCTCATCAACGAAGCGTTCTATGCATGCATGGAAGGTGTCGCCACAGCAGAGGACATCGATCAGATCATGGTGCTCGGCTGCAATTTTCCGATGGGACCGCTGCGTCTTGCAGACTTCATCGGGCTCGATGTCTGCCACGACATCATGATGGTGCTCTACCGCGAACTCGGCGATGCGAAGTTCTTCCCGTGCCCGATGCTTCGACAACTCGTGACATCTGGGCGACTTGGCAACAAGACGAATCGCGGCGTGTTTGAGTATTCACGCTGACCGCCCCCTCGGGGTCATGTGCGTTTGGTGCGAAAGACAAACATCCGCGCGCCGGCGTAATTGAACAACATCCCCGCCGCGACGCCGCAGAGTGCCGCAATCTGCAGCCCAAGCGTGATCTCGTGCCACTCAGTTGCCAGTCGTTTGGTTGTCCACCAATTCACAACGCCGCCGATGAGGCAGACGGCGACAAAGGTCAGATACGCACGCCCGAGACTCTTTGTCGCCTTGTCCGAAAATGTCGCCATCCGATTGAGAAAGAAGTTCGTGGTCATTGATGCGAACACGGCGAGCGTGATTGCCGTGTTCAGCCGCGCGCTCGCAGCAAATCCCATGCGGCTCATTTGCTCGCTCACGAGAGTGACCACCAGCAGATTTACGAAGACGCCAGTCAGTCCAACGATTCCAAACTCTGCAAAGCGAGCCAGTTCGCCATACTTCCAGCGTGCGAGCCTGCGGACATGGACGACATATCGAATCTGTTCTTTGAGGCCCATCTTGCTCTTTCCGAGTTGCCGATCGCTGAAGTGAATTGGGACTTCGGCGACCCGGCGACATCGACACTTCACGATCAGTTCGAGGCCGATCTTGTAGCCAATCGGATCGAGATCGCCAGCGGCGCGGTCCAAGATGTCCTTGCGCATCGCAAGAAATCCGCTCATGGGGTCCTTCACCCATGTGAAGAGTCGCGCGAGCAGTGTTGCGGCACGACTGTTGATATGACGCAGCAAAGACCAATCTCCGGCGATTGTCCCGCCTGGTGCGTAGCGCGATCCGATGACCAAGTCATTCTCCGGTCGTTCTGCGGCAGAGACGAGATCCGGGATTCGTTCCGGTGGATGTGAGAGGTCAGCATCCATCACCACGAGGATGTCGCCGGGAGCCTTGCGAAGTCCTTCAAGAACCGCAAATCCAAGCCCGCGCGGCGGGGTTCGCGTGACAAGATGCACCCACGAGTAGCCAAGATCGCGAACCACTTTTTCGACGCCATCGTTGGACGGATCATCCATCAACCATAGATCGAATGTGTGCCCTGTCGGACGCATCGCCGCGTCGATTCGCTTGGTGAGTTCGGGGATGTTGAGTGCTTCGCGGTAGGTCGGCACGACGATCGAAACGTGCATTGTCACAGTGCGAGCGATACTAGCGATGATGGTGACCACGCTAGGATGCTCTGCCGATGAGTACTGTTCCATCCAAGTCGCATACTGCTGGCGCACCACGCATTTCTGTCGATCCCGAATCTGTGTCCTTGTCGGGGTATGAGATCGACGCGCAGTATGGTCCAGACGCGGTGAGCGCGGTCGATCCGAAGAATGCGGCGAGACCCAGTGAGCGAATCTCAGACGCTGGAACCTTTCCATACACCCGTGGCATCCACAAGACGATGTACCGCGGAAGGCTCTGGACGATGCGGCAGTTCGCGGGATTTGGCAGCGCCGAAGACACCAACAAGCGGTTCAAATATCTCTTGGAGAATGCCAAAGGGACCAAGGCAAACACGGGGCTTTCGACTGCATTCGATCTGCCGACGCTGATGGGTCGCGATTCGGATGACCCACTCGCTGTTGGCGAGGTCGGTCGATGCGGTGTCGCCATCTCAACGATCGATGACATGGCTCGGCTCTACGCCGACATTCCAATTGGCGATGTCACCGTGAGCCAGACCATCAACGGCCCTGCCGCTGTGATCTGGGCGATGTACTTGGCGATGGCCCAAGAGCGTGGCATCTCGTGGGATCGACTCGGCGGCACACTCCAGAACGACATCTTGAAGGAGTTTCACGCGCAGAACGAGTTCATCTATCCACCCGAAGCGAGTGTCAAACTTGTCGTGGACACCATGGAGTTTGCTGGTCAGCACACCCCCCGTTGGAACAGCGTTTCGATTAGTGGATACCACATCCGTGAGGCAGGTTCGACTGCGACACAGGAACTCGCCTTCACGTTGCGTGATGGAATGGAGTATGTCGAGTGGGGATTGAAGCGCGGAATGCCCGTTGATGCGTTCGCGCCTCGGCTTTCGTTTTTCTTCAATAGCCATAACGAGTTCTTTGAAGAGATCTGCAAGTTGCGGGCGGCGCGTCGCATCTGGGCACACGCCATGCGGGAGCGATTCGGCGCGAAGAACGAGCGGTCATGGTTGATGCGAACGCATGTGCAAACCGCGGGATGCTCGCTCACGGAGCAACAGCCACTCAACAACATCATCCGTGTTGCGTATCAAGCAATGGCCGGCGTGCTCGGCGGTTGTCAGAGCTTGCACACCGACAGTATGGACGAGACACTCGGTCTGCCAACCGAACAAGCCGTGCGAGTCGCTTTGCGAACTCAGCAGATTCTTGCGCACGAAACGGGGGTGCATCGCACAGTTGATCCACTTGGTGGTTCGTGGTTCGTTGAAGCTCTCACCGATCAGATGGAGTCCGATGCCAACGGCATGATTCGCGAGATTGATGAGATGGGTGGCGTGGTCGCTGGGATTCACAAGGGGCACTTCAGACGGTGCATCGCAGAGGCGAGTTACCGAGTGGGACAAGAGATGGAAGCGGGGGATCGCATTGTTGTCGGCGTGAACGCATATCACGAGGGGAATGAAGAGCGCACGATGGAGATCCTGCAGATACCGCACGCCGTTGAAACCGTGCAGTGCGATCGATTGAGTGCGTTTCGCAAGAATCGTGATGCGGATTGTGCGCGTCGCTGTTTGGATGAGATTCGCCGCGCCGCGCGCGCGGATGAGAACACGATGCCCGCGCTTGTCGCGGCCGCCCATGGTCGGTGCACACTTGGCGAGATGGTCAATGCGATGGCAGACGTGTTCGGTCGTTACGGCGGCGGTCCCGAGTGGTGATTCAGAGCTGATGCGTGGAGAGGCACGAGCGCCTCGGTGGACTGTCGCACACTCATGCGCTCGAAGGCGTCAGTCGCGGGCGCAACCCACTTTCATACACTCGACCTATGTCGGCTCCCGCTCCTCGTCAGCCTCCCAAAGGCACGCGTGATTTCTATCCCCCAGAAATGGCGGTGCGTCGACACATCGAGAAGGCGTGGCGCGAATCGTCGATCGATCACGGATTCGATGAGATCGATGGACCGACCTTTGAACATCTCGCGCTGTACACGGTGAAGAGCGGCGACGGCATCATCAACGAACTGTTTTCCTTTCGGCGTGCTGGTGGCGAGGATGATTACGCGCTTCGTCCAGAGTTCACGCCAACCCTTGCGCGCATGGTCGCGGCTCGCGCAAGCAGTTTGCCCCAGCCAATCAAGTGGTTTGCGATTCCCACCCACTTTCGCGCCGAACGACCACAGCGGGGGCGTCTGCGTGAATTCATCCAGTGGAATGTGGATCTGATCGGAGTCGAGGGTCCGCAGGCAGAAGTGGACGTGCTGTCCACCGCTGTCGTCGCGATGGAACGGCTCGGGTTGTCGCACAGCGATGTCCGCGTGAAACTGAGCCACCGCGGAGTTGTGGCCGCTGCACTGCACGCGCTCGGTGCGCAGACCGAACGATTGGCAGATGCCTTCGCGCTCCTCGATCGTCGTGACAAGATGGAGCCTTCGGAATTCGATGCGCGTGCCCTCGCGATCGGGCTCGGTGCATCCGCCACGACGCGGCTTGCGATGATCGCGAGAACACAACTTTCCATCGAGAGCAGCGCGGACACCATCGCGGGCGCGCTCGGTTGTTCCCCGACCGATGCGCAGCCACTCGTTGAATTGAATCAGCGGCTCATCTCGGCGGGACTGGGACACTGGTGCGATCTTGACTTTGGAATTGTGCGCGGTCTCGCCTATTACACGGGATCAGTCTTCGAGGTGCATGAGGCAAGCGGCGCTGAACGGGCGATCGCAGGCGGCGGTCGATATGACAAGTTGATCGAGTCCTTTGGCGGACCCTCGATGCCTGCGGTCGGGTTTGGCATGGGTGATGTCGTGATCGGACTCCTCTTGCGCGACCGAGGCAAGTTGCCGAGCGATGATGATCTCACGCTCTTGCCACGACCCGATGTCTTTCTGGTTTCTGCGGGCTCTCCCGAAGCAGAACAACTTCTCCCGCAACTTGCAGCCAGCATGCGCCGTGCGGGATTGCATGTCCGTCACACCTACAAGACCACTCGCAATGTCGGAAAGCTGCTCAGTGAAGCGGTGAAGTGTCGCGCGCGGCACGCTTTGATCTTGGGCGGCGAACTCGAGCAAGGAATGATCGCGTGGAAAGATCTTGGCGCAGGGACGCAATCGCTGATCCCTGTCGGCGAAGTTGTCGCACGGATTCTCGCAGTGCCGCGCTAGCGCCAGAACGCGCCAACGACCAAAATCAGCCACGCAGCGATTGCGAATGGGAACTTGGCGAGCACGCCGAGGATTCGACCGACCGCAGCGCCCGCAGCGGGCGCCATCGAATCCTTGAGCGCCCTCTTTGCACCGCATATCTCACCTGCAATCGCTCCGCACGCCGCACCCACCGCAGCGCCTCCGAGTGTTCCGACGATTGGAACTGGAATGAATAGGGTTCCCCCAATTACGCCGCAGACACCGCCAACCATCGCTCCAAACACTCCCCACTTTGATGCGCCGCCCGCTTTCGCTCCCGCGGCAGTGGCAAGGAACTCGACCGCCTCCGCGCCCGCTGCGATGACCACTGCGATGCCGATGGCGGTCCAAGCGAACCAGTCTCCCGGATTCGCGAGCCACCAACTGCACACGACTTCATGGGTCACTGCAAGCAGGATCATCAGCCAAATCCCGGGCAGCCCAATGATGATGGACATTCCGCAGACTGCTGCGAGAAGTGTGAAAACTGATGCGCTTGAATAGGTCGTCCACACGCGGCGGCGAGGCTATCTCCCAAGCGACACTTCGATGACGCGAAGAGTCGGGATCGTCGTGATACGCATGCGCCGTGGGGTCGCCGACGCACCCCATCGAATGTCGATTTCTTCGGCGCCGTCGCCATGATCGGCATGGACCCCGTGGAGTGATTGCCCCTCGCGCCAGAATCCTTGTGCCACTGGGCTGACGACTCCCCGCCCCTTGGAGAGGGTGTGAGAGTGATCCAGCAAGAGATAGAACCAGCGGTGGAGTGCGAGCGCCTCGAGTCCGACCCCGTTGCGGGGAAGCGGAGAATCCAGCCGATCGGCGCTGCGGAAGGTGCGGGCGACGAGGGCATCGGGATCATGGCAGGTTGGAATCAGCCCCAAGAGCCAATCGAAGTGCACAGCACCATCGTCGAGCTCGTGGCGAAGAATGGAAGTCGGTTTCCAGAGCGGTTCATCTCGTGCATCCACACGGATCACCGTACAATCAATCCCAATGGACTGCCACACAATCGTGCGATGGATCGCCTGTTCGTTCGCCTTTATTGTTGTGTCGATGGTGGGCTGTACCGGCCCGCGATCGACAGAGCAATCGATCACGCTTGGTGATCACTATTTGGAGTTTGGCGAATGGCAGAAGGCGGCGGACACATTTCATCCAGTCGTGACGAACTCTCCGGGACTCTGGCGAGGTGAGTATGGATACGGGGTGGCAATGGCGAATCTTGAGGACCTCGTGACCGCGCGCAGATGTCTTGAGACCGCCAACGATCACTCGCCAGGAAATCTTGTGATCATTACGGCGCTCGCGGATGTGCTCTTTCGACAAGGGGACGCGAGCCAGCTCTACCAACTGTTGCGTGGAGCGGGCGCAGCGCTTGGTCGATGCGAGCCCTATATCACGCTTGGCGGATATGCGATCAAGTTGAAGGACAGTGACAGCGCGCTCTTGGCATATCAATCGGCGATCGAAGTCGACAACGGAGTCGTTCGACCACGATCCACGGAGCCTTACTACCAACTCGCCATGTTGCAATTGAGTCTGGGAAACACCGCGCAAGCGGCACATCGTCTTCGACAGGCCTACGGAATCTCCAAGACGGATCCACGCGTGATTCAGTCGTTGCAAGCACAAGGTGTGGTCCTCGACGGAACCACGGCTCATCCACCGGGGATCTAATCGCGTGGCACGCGGGCGGCGAGCGCAGAGTGCGAGTGCGAAGGGGTCGACGCGAACGGGCGCGGCGAAGTTAGGCGAAGGCATTGGATCTTCAGGCGCGACATCCCGACCGACACTTTCGACATCCCGACCGACACTTTCGACATCCCGACCGACACTTTCGACATCCCGACCGACACTTTCGACATCCCGACCGACTCTGGCCTCCAAGAAACCAGAGGCAACGAAAGAGTGGACTGCACTTCTCGCGCTGCTGAGCGACCCAGCACGACTGCGTGTGTTGCGTGCGCTCGAGTCACACGAGCTGTCGGTGGGAGAGATTTCCAAGGGACTTCAGATGCCTCAGTCCACCGCGAGTCGGCACATCAAGCCGCTCTTCGATGCGCAATTCGTGTCGCGCAGGATGGAAGGAACCACCAGTCTCTACCGAGCTGATGCTGCGAGTCTCGCACTCTTGCCAGAAGATGTTCGTGCGCTCTGGAACCTGACACGCCTGCGCCTCGAAGGATCCCCACAGTCTGACGATGATGACGCGCGTCTTGCGGCTGTGCTTGCGACACGCCAGACTTCGACGGCGGGATTCTTTGGGCGAGTGGGAGGCGAGTGGGATTCCATTCGACGAACGCTCTTTGGCGAGTCCATCGGATCTGGCGCAGTGCTCGGACTACTCGATTCGACGTGGGTCGTCGCCGACATCGGATGTGGAACTGGAGAAGTTTCCGCGCGCATCGCCCCCTATGTTGGACGGGTGATTGCGATCGATCGAGAGAGTGCGATGATCGATGCAGCCCGACATCGTTTGAGCGGTGCACGCAATGTCGAGTTTCGCAGGGGCGATGTCATGCATCTCCCGTTGAAGGATGGCACACTCGACGCAGCGGTTGCGATGCTCTTGCTCCATCACATCGCCGATCCGAGCGCTGCGGTGGTCGAAATCGCGCGGACGCTGAAATCGGGAGGGCGACTCTTGGTGATCGACATGGTCGAACATGCGCGGTCCGAGTACCGCGCAACGATGTCGCATCAGCATCTGGGTTTTTCGAATCGCCAGGCACAGGAGTGGGCGCGCGCAAGCGAGATGCGGATCGATCGATGGCATCGCATCTCCCCAGAGACAACGGCGCAGGGACCGGGTCTCTTCGGTGCATTGCTGACCAAAGTGTGATCCGCGGTTCGCGGCACGCAACTCACTCGTCGCGACTGGCGACATACTCCTCGCGACTGGCGACCCGCAGGCGCGAACTCAGTTGGACTTGATTGGTGTCGCCGGCGCCGTGGGCGCGATTGGTGTCGCCGGCGCGTTCTTTGTCGATGCAGCATCGAGCTTCGCAAAGATCGATGTCGGATCCTGACGCGCTTTGTCTGCGCAGCCGTTGCAGCAGAGTCGAACAAGTCGCTCGCCGATCACAATGTCAGCCGAATCCGCATCGATTACCTCGCCCGAGATAGGACAGGTCGTGAGCGGGTAGCTCTTTTTCTGTGCCGCAATCACCGCAGCTTCGACTTGCGCGACAAACTTCAGCGGATCCTTTTTGATCTTCTTGACGCATCCCGGGCAGCAGAGTCGAATCATGTTGTTGAGCACAACGACATCCTTCACCTTGTCGAAGTCTGGACTGCCTGCGAGTGGAAGCTCATCTTCCGTCATCACGAGGCAGTGGGTGAGCGGGTAGCGTGGACTCTGCTGAGCGATGATGGCGGCGTCGATTGCGGGGAGAAATTTCGTGGGCTCGGCAGTAAACGTTGCGACGCACTTGGGGCAGCAGAACCGGATTTCCCTGCCGTCGTTGAGTGAATTGGCGGCGTCTTCCATCACAAAAATCGTGGCATCCTTTCCCAACGGCTGGCCCGAAACTGGACAGGTGGCCAGCGGATAGGGCGAACCCTTGGCCGCGCCAACAATGCTCACCGCGGCGGTGGTTCCGAAAATGGCGAGCGTGGTTAGGGCCGCAGCAACAAGAGAGAGAGGGGTTGATTTCAGGTGGTTCATCGTGGTTCCTTGGGGTGAATGCGTCACTCTAGCACCAAGCTCTCGCGCCGATGGCGAGCGGTCAAGTGTCGCGCGCCCATCTGGACGGGAGGCGATCTCTCGTTATGATTCGTTCATCCGGATAGACGGATGCTTCAGATTCATTTCGCCCCAAAGGAAACGCCGACTGTGACTATGACCGCAAAGCCATCCACCACCATGACCAACTTCATGAATACCACTCTTTCGCTCACCGCGACGCCTCCATTCTGGGTGAAAGACCTCTCGCCCGAAGCCGTGCGCTTTGGTCGAAAGGAGATTGAACTTGCGGAGATTGAGATGCCAGGTCTGATGGCGCTGCGCAGAGAGTTCAAGGGCAAGAACCCGCTCGCGGGGGCGCGCATTTCTGGGTCGTTGCATATGACAATTCAGACTGCAGTGCTGATCGAGACGCTCGTCGATCTCGGCGCGCAGGTGCGCTGGGCGTCATGCAACATTTTCTCGACACAAGATCATGCCGCAGCTGCGGTGGCTGTTGGTCCAACTGGCACCATCGCCAAGCCCTCTGGAATTCCTGTGTTTGCGTGGAAGGGCGAGACCCTTCCCGAGTACTGGTGGTGCACCTTTCAGGCGATGAACTGGCCACAAGGTCAAGGGCCGACCCTCATCCTGGATGATGGCGGCGACCTCACCATGCTGGTGCACAAGGGTCTGCAGTTTGAAAAAGCTGGCGAAATTCCAAATCCAGCGACTGCAGAAGGCGAAGAGTTTCAAGTCGTCCTGCACTTGATCCACGACATCTCGAAGTCCTTTCCGGGTCTCTTCGCACGACTTGCTCCGGGGATCCGTGGAGTGAGCGAGGAGACAACGACAGGTGTCCATCGGCTGCAGCAGATGCAGGATGCCAAGCAGTTGCTCTTCCCGGCGATCAATGTGAATGACTCGGTGACCAAGAGCAAGTTCGACAATCTCTATGGATGCCGCCACTCGTGCGTCGACGGGATCATGCGAGCGACGGATGTCATGCTCGGCGGCAAGACCGCCGTCGTCTTTGGATTCGGCGATGTTGGGAAGGGCTGCGCACACAGTTTGCGTGGACAGGGTTGTCGCGTGAAGATCACCGAGATCGATCCCATCTGTGCGCTGCAAGCGTGCATGGAGGGCTACGAAGTCGTGCGTGTCGAGGACGCCGTTGAGACCGCAGACATCTTCATTACAGCCACAGGAAACTGCAATGTCATCACCGCCGACTTGATGACGCGCATGAAGGACAAGGCCATCGTGGGCAACATCGGTCACTTTGACAACGAGATCGACATGGCAGGGCTTGGCGCACTCTCAGGAATACGCAAGGTCAATATCAAGCCACAAGTCGATGAGTGGGTCTTCGCCAGCGGTCGATCGATCATCATCTTGGCGGAAGGTCGCCTCTTGAATCTGGGCTGCGCGACGGGGCACCCCTCATTTGTGATGAGCAGCAGCTTCACAAATCAGGTCCTTGCTCAACTGGAATTGCACGGCGGTGCGGAGAAGTATGAGAAAAAGGTGTACACACTTCCAAAGCTCCTCGACGAACGAGTTGCAAGACTCCACTTGGACAAACTGGGCGTGCGCCTCTCGAAACTCACCGCGAAGCAGTCGGAGTATCTAGGGATTCCTGTTGATGGACCCTACAAGCCGGCGCTCTATCGCTACTGAAATGAGATGGCTTTCGAGGCGTGTTCACCGTAGGCTCGAGCCCATGCGGATTGCCTATGCATGTGTCCTGCTCACGATGACTGGCTGCGCAGCACCGACGCCAATCCATCCGACCCCAGCATTCCCGACAGTCGGTGCGGTCGACGTGCAGCCGCTGCTGGTTATTCCAGATGTGTTCGATTGTGGAATCGTGTCGCAGTGCGAAATGCCGCAACCAATTTCTGCCATCCTGCGCAATACATCAGACAAGCCGATTCGCCTGCGCGGATTTGTTGCGACCTGCGGCTGCACGATTCCAGATCTCCGGCCAAACACGGAGATTGCTGCAGGAGGGGAACTCGCCATGAACATCCGATTGGAATTGTGGGGGCAGGGGCGCAAGCAGCAGTTCATTCGATTCATCGATGAGGAGTCGAAGCCGCTTGGTCGAATTCAAGTCAGGTACGAAGTCTGCTCGCCGCTGAGATCAACGCCAAGCGGGATCGCGCGGGATGTGAATCCCGATGGATCCTTTCAGATTGAATCGGCCGATGATGTTCCATTCTCTATCACAGACTCTCAGCCTCCAGTAGTTGTGACACGCTCGCTCTCGCCCGCCACGGATCACTCGCTTTCGGTTGATTGGGCAGCAGCGGATGCGTTTGCAGTCGCACATCCCGCTCACCCAGATGTCGCGGTGGATGCAGTCGGAAACTGGACCACGCTCTTGGTGCGAATCTCCACGGACAAGTTGGATTGTTCGCAAGTTTTCCTGTGGCTGCGGAACAACGCCACCACAAAGCCGCAAACGCATTAGACTTCGCCCCCCCATGGCGAAGAAAAAAGTTGTGAAGTCCTCCCGATCTCGGGGATGGCGAAGTGCGTCCACTTCGGATCGATATGAACTCTACGAACTCGCCGTGCAGGGGACGGAAGCCGACTGCATATTCATCGACCGCGTCTTTCGTCAGCGCCGCAACCGATCACCTCATTCCCTTCGCGAAGACTTCTGCGGCACGGGCTTGCTCGCACGCGAATGGGTGACGCGGCGAGATTCCAACACGGCAGTAGGGGTCGATCTGGATCAGGCGGTGCTGCGTCGCGGACGTGAGCGGATCGCGACACTCCCCGCAGCGGCGCGCTCGCGGATTGAGTTGAAGAAGGGCGATGTCAACGAGATCCGAACGGCGCCAGCAGATGTGCTCGTCGCGCTCAATTTCAGTTACTTCATCTTTCGCACTCGCGCCCAACTCCTCGAATTCTTTATCAACGCTCGGATGGGTGTGGCCGCCGGTGGGATGATCGTCATCGATGCGTATGGTGGCTCTGGGTCGTGGGCGACGGGCGAGGAGGAGCGGTCGCTCGATGGATTCACCTATGTGTGGCATCAGGCGAGAGTGAGTCCGATCACGCATGATGTCACGAATCACATTCACTTTCGATTTCCAGATGGCAGCGAAATGCGCCGAGCGTTCACCTATGTCTGGAGGCTCTGGACACTCCCCGAGATAAAGGAACTGCTCGTCGAAGCTGGATTTCGATCGCCAGCGGTGTATTGGGAGGGCACGGAACGAAAGTCCGGCGAGGGCAATGGAGTGTTCAAGCCCTCTCGGCTCGGCGAAGCATGCGAAGGTTGGATCGTCTACATCGTCGCTGAGAACTGATGAGTGATCGCTCTCGATCTACTATTGAAGGTCCGATGACTCCGCTGCCTGCCACTCTTTCGGTGACTGAAGTGCTCGCTCGACGGCTTGGCGAAGTCGCATTGCTGTTTCAACAATCACTCGTGAACGATCTACCCGCTGTGACTCGTTTGACGCAGCATGTCGAGCGATACCGAGGGAAGATGCTCCGCCCGACACTCGTCATCACCAGCGGGATGGCCGTTCGCGATGGCTCGCCTCAGAGCGCATCGGTGGACCATCGGCTCAACGCGCTCGCGGCAGTCGTTGAGATGATTCACATGTCCACGCTCGTGCACGATGATGTGCTCGACGAGGCTGACCTTCGGCGTGGTGGGGCGACGGTCAACACGCTTCGTGGGAATGAAACGGCCGTCATGCTCGGGGACTTCCTGATCTCGAGTTCGTTTCACCTGTGCTCGTCCGTTGGCGAGCCGTGGCTGAATACGGCGCTTGGAGCGATGACGACACAACTCTGCGCGGGGGAGATCCTGCAACTTTCGCATCGCGGCAATGTGTCACTCGACGACCAGACATACTTCGAGATCATCCGACGAAAGACGGGGGTTCTTGCCGGCGCGTGCTGCGGTTTCGCAGCACGGCTCGCGGGGGGGAGTCCAGAAACTTCGGAGGCGCTTCGGCTCTACGGCGAGGAACTGGGAATGGCGTTTCAGATTCAGGACGATGTCTTGGACCTGATCGGCGACGAACAAGTCGTCGGAAAAACGCTCGGCATTGATCTTCGCAAGGGGAAACTCACGCTGCCTGTTGTGATCCATCTCGCACGATGTGATGGCACGCAGCGCTCGCAGACGATTGAGGCCATCGAGCAAGGCGATGTGGGGGGTCTCGTGGCGTGTGTTCGGTCGACCGACGCGCTCAACGCTGCCCGCGAGCGGGCGATGCAATTCGTTTCGCAGGCGAAGTCTCGACTGTCGCGAGTGACGGAGAGCCCATCGCGGCACATGCTCGAGTCGATCGCCGACGCAGCGATCGAACGAACTTCCTAGTCGACTCCAAGCCGTGGGTCACTTCGCCCAGCCGCGCGTCGTATCGCCCACGGGTTGGGACTGTGCGGCGAGTTGCTGATTCGCCAAGACGATGGGGTCGATCACCGCGGGAGTGAGTGCGCTTGGATGACCCTGCCACCGTACGACTCCATCGCTGGAGATGATGGCGATCGATGGGTAGCTCGACACTCCGAAGCCGCCGATCGTTCGTCTGCTGGTGTCGAGCCCGATCGAGTACTTGAAGTCGTTCTCCTTGAGTCTGTGCTTGCGGAGTCCCTCCTCAAAGGTCGACTTGGTTTCGAATGAGACCCCCACGACTGCGACCGAGTCCTTGTAGTGGCTGGCGATCTCGTTCAGATGCGGAATCGCGGCACGGCATGGAGGACATCCTGTGAAGAAAAAGTCGACAAGAGTGACCTTGCCGTCGTTGTTTGGTTTGGCGGTGATCCATTGATCGACGACCAGCGGTGGGCTCGCCTTTCCGCGAAGGTCGGTGCAGCCGTTGAGAGGCGAAGTGAAAGTGGGGAACGCAACCGGAGTCGTCGAGGCACTCGCGGTCTCAACTGGGCGGGCAAGTGGTGTTCTTGCGACAACTGGTTCATCGAGGAGCAGTTTCGCAGCAGCGGCGACCCCCTTTTCCGTGAGCCCTGCATATCGAATCGCGCCATTTCGATCGACCACAATGTTGATGGGTTTCTTGAATGCACCCAGCGCATCGCACCAGCTGCCATCCTGGTCGACGCAGAGGTTTGCCTTGGATGTGGACTTCGCCAATCTCTTGGTTGTCGCCTCAACCTTGATGGGAATCTGGACTCCGATCACCACGACTCGGGGATCAGTCGCAAGATCCCCCAGTGCGCTCACCAGTTTGTCCACGGTGGAACTTCCATTTGAATTCGAGTCGAAACTTTGAATGACCACGATTGTGCCGGCGAGATGAGGTTCTGACGCAGTCGCATGCTCGCCAACCCACACGACCTGTGGAGTGCGCGGTGGGAGGGCATAGCCCAGCCCCGCCTCGATCGCTGTGCGATCCTCGGGATTCAAACGAGCGATCCATCCCTTGGGCGGCGCAGTGCATTCAACGCGTGTGGGTTGCGACTTCGCATCCGGCGACGTTGGCGAAGTTGGCGATGCTGGCGCAGCGGGCGATGCGGGCGCCGTGGGAGTTGCGGGAGCAACTTTCGACGGGGGCGCTTGAGGTTCTTCAACTTCACTGGGATCTGGTTCCATTGAGGGCGTGGGATCTGGTGCCGGTGGGTCCGCAGCCGGTGGAGTGCCAGAGGGCTTCGGTGGTGCGAAGCCTCCGCCATATTGAGCAGGTGCAGCCTGGATGACGCAACCGATGACGATCATGGAGACGAGCGGGCGAAAACTGCGCATTGCGGGAGTTTAGCGATCGCGGGCAGAATCCGAAATCCCAATGGTGTCGATCAGACGCACCGAACCAACCTTCGCCGCGACGAGAGCTCGTCGCGAATGCTCCGTCGGCAATGCCGCACGGAGGGTTTCAGCATTTCGGATGACGGCGTACTGCACTTCCAAACCGTGGTCGTCCAGCACTGATCGCATCGCGTCTTCGCACTGCGCGATCGTGCGACCGAGCGCGTGGCACCTTGCGCCTTCATTGAGCGCACGAGAAATCCCTAGCGCTGCAGTTCGTGCATCCACGCTGAGATAGCGATTCCGACTGCTCATCGCGATGCCATCGCCCTCTCGCACAGTTTCGCAGGGGATGATCTTGAGATCTGGCCATCGCCGCTGATCCAGCTCCACCATCTGCGTGATCACTCGGAGTTGTTGATAGTCCTTCTCGCCGAAGAATGCTTGCGACGGTTTGCAGAGATCGAAGAGTCGCGCAACGACTTGGCACACACCGCCGAAGTGACCTGGTCGCCACGCATCTTCGAGCTGCGGTTCTGTCGCGATAGGCGGAAGGGCGATGGATCGCGATGCTGCCAGGGCGGAATCCATGCCATCTGGATACATGGTTTCGAGTGCGGGAAGGAAGATCGCCCGAGCTCCTGCGGCGGTCGCTAGCCCAATGTCCGCTTCGAGAGTGCGTGGATATCGGGCGAAATCCTCGCTTGGCCCGAATTGAGTGGGGTTCACGAAAATGCTGACAACTGTCGGGGTGCCGGTGGCGGCGGCGCGCCGGATCAGGGAGGCGTGTCCATCGTGCAGGGCGCCCATCGTTGGCACGAGTGCGCATGGCTGCGATAGCGCGAGTTCTTCGAGTCGTTCGATGATTTCCACGACATTCACCTTGTTGAGGGGGGGCGCCCTCCATACACTTGGAATTGAGAATGAGTCTCAATCTACGAGGAGTAAGTCCGTGATTTCACCCAAGAACCAACTTCCCAACCCAATCTACCTCGACAACGCCGCGACCACTCGATGCGACCCTTGCGTGGTTGAAGCGATGCTTCCCTATTTCACCGAATTTTTCGGAAATGCAGGTTCGCGCAATCACCAGTTCGGCTGGAAGGCCGAGGACGGCATCGAGGTTGCGCGCGATCAGGCCGCGAAGCTGGTGGGTGCGCAGCCAAAGGAGATCATCTTTACTTCGGGGTCCACGGAGTCAAACAATCTGGCGATCAAGGGTGCGGCAGAGATCTACGCCAAGGCTGGTGCAGGTCAGACCGGTCGCGGTCACATCATCACCGCTGCACATGAGCACAAGGCCGTACTCGATCCTGTCCGTCGGCTGATGCGCGAAGGCTTTGATGCGACATTCATCCAGCCACCAGCAGATGGCGTGATCACTGCAGAGATGGTCGCCGCTGCGATGCGTCCAGACACGATTCTGGTGTCGATCATGTGGGTGAACAATGAACTCGGCACCATCAACGAGGTTCCCAAAATTGGGCGACTCTGCCATGAGCGCGAGGTGATCTTTCACACCGACGCCACCCAGTGGGTCGGCAAGATGCCAACGAATGTCGAGACCGATCAGATCGACTTGCTTTCTTGGAGCGGTCACAAGATTTACGGTCCAAAGGGTGTCGGCGCGCTTTACGTCCGTCGGCGCAAGCCTCGCGTTCGCCTTGAGGCACTGCAGGATGGCGGCGGTCAGGAGCGCGGGATGCGTTCGGGAACCCAGAATGTCTCGGGAATCGTGGGGTTCGGGAAGGCCTGCGAACTCTGCGCACAGACGATGGATGGAGAGGGAACGCGACTGCTGGCGCTGCGAACGAAACTCGAATCCGAACTGGTGAAGCGCATCGAAGTCACCGTCGTCAATGGCCATCCAATAAAGCGTGTTCCCAACATTTCCAATATCTCATTTGGGTTCGTCGAAGGCGAGAGCCTGATGATGGGTGTGCGCGAGATCGCCTGCTCGTCGGGATCGGCTTGTACGAGCGCGAGTCTCGAACCCTCTTATGTTCTCAAGAGCCTCGGCGTCGGCGACGACCTCGCTCACTCCTCGCTGCGACTGTCACTGGGACGATGGACGACCGAAGCAGACATCGACGCAGCAATCGACATGATCGAACGGGCAGTCAATCACTTGCGAAAACTGAGCCCGCTCTACGACCTGCACAAGGAGGGGATCGACCTCTCCAAAATCGTTTGGCAATCTCACTGACGGAGAAACACTTATGGCATACAGCACGAAAGTCATCGATCATTACGAAAACCCACGAAATGTCGGTTCATTTGGCACATCCACGGAAGTTGCCAAGCGCAGCGATATCGGCATCGGCATTGTTGGCGCACCCGAGTGCGGCGATGTCATGCAGTTGCAAATCCGAGTCAGTGACCAAGGCATCATTCAAGATGCGAAGTTCAAGTGTTTCGGTTGCGGATCAGCAATCGCCAGCTCATCGCTTGCCACAGAGTGGATCAAGGGCAAGTCTGTCGATGAAGCACTCACGATTCGCAACACTCAGATCGTGGAAGAGCTGAGTCTGCCCCCGGTGAAGATTCACTGTAGTGTTCTCGCCGAAGACTCGATCCGCAGTGCGATTGAGGACTGGAAAAGGAAAGCGACGGCATCGACGACCGTCGCGAATTGTTCAACGACATGATCGCCGACCCAAGGAGTATCGAATGCCTCTGATTGTGACCGAAACCGCCGCCCGAGAGATTGACACGATCATTCAGCAACAAGGATTGGATCCCACAAAGATCTGCCTGCGCGTTGGAGTCAAGGGCGGCGGCTGCTCTGGATTCTCGTACATCTTGGATCTCACCGAAGTCCAGAAGGACACGGATGAGTGCTGGTCCTACTCCTTCAATCGGCGCATGGCCAAGGCGGCAGTCGGCGCGACCATTGGCGCGAGCGACGGTGGATCAACGGCCACAGCAGTCGCAGAGCAGTCCGGTGAACCATTCACCGTGCGCGTTGTCTGTGATCCAAAGTCGTACCTTTATCTCAACGGAACCACCGTTGATTTCAAGGATGAAATCATGGGCCGCGGATTTGTCTTCAACAATCCCAACGCGAATTCATCGTGCGGTTGCGGCAGCAGTTTCAGCGCCTGAGTCCGTCAGCGCGTCAACAGCGTGAGCGCGGTGGCGGTGTCCTGCGCGAGCGGTTTCGCGGAGATGACGCCTGCGACTGCCCGTTGCATCCAGAGTTGTGGTGTCAATCGTCCAATCGAAGTGATGCGGCGCGTTTCTGCAGCAATGTCCTTTCCCTGCATGAACGAACGAATCTGATGGCTCATCACATGCCCGAGGGTGTAGTCCGCAAGATAGAGCGGATGCCCGATCATGTGCTGGTAGGCGCCGAGCAGGCGATATGGATCTGGTCCGAAATCGCGTTGGTAGAAGCGAGTCCAGAGCCGATCTGCGATTGCGAGAACCTCGGTGCGCAACTCGGCCGCAGTCGCAGATGGATTCGCATAGAGCCAGCGCCACACATGCAGTTCGAGCAAACTCGGTCCAGCAATCTGTGTC
The DNA here is from genome assembly GCA_009691725.1 of Phycisphaerales bacterium. GTDB lineage: Bacteria > Planctomycetota > Phycisphaerae > Phycisphaerales > SM1A02 > F1-60-MAGs104. Next base: position 2,547 of record SIAP01000024.1, on the reverse strand, counting down.
GCGGCGAGCATGGTCTGCACACTGTCGATGGCGAACGCGCGCTGCGCACCGCCTTCGGGTTCGATGCCCAGCACGCGCTTCGCCAGCGATTGATAGAGAAACGCAAATGCCTCGGTGCACGCAGTGTTGGGCACGCCGCGCAGCGATGATCGCGGTGCGAAGAAGGTTGAACAGAGTTGTTCGAGGTTGTGGCCGAGTTCATGCATCGCGGTGTCGAATCCATCCCATCCGAATTCATCCTTGAGCCGACCCGTCCGAAGCCACGCTCCATACTCCAGAAGGAGAGGGCGCATCGCATGGCCTGATCCGCGGGCGATTTCGACGCGAATGCGTGATCCAAGAAAGTCTGCGTCGGCTGGTGTGAAACCGAGTGATCGCAGAATCTGGGGGAGCGCTCGCTCGAATGCCTTTTCATCAGGGAAGAGCGTGCGGACAGCGGCATTGAGTTCCGATGCTGGGCGCGACTCGGCGATGTCGTCGTAGTAAATGTCGAATGGTTCGAGTGCGCGGCCGAGTCGCGTGCGCAGAAATGCCGCGAGGTCCTTTCGGACGGGATGATCGAGCAGATCAGTCAGCAGTTGCTCCACGTGCGACTGCGGCATCTCGCGTGCGAGTTCGAACTTGCGTGCGATGGCGGTGGGGTACTGGGGGTAGTGCCTGTCATACTTCTGGGCGAGCGCAAACTGCTCGATCCACCTTTCATAGCGAGCCAGTCCCATGATGTCACCTCGCACCGGATTCCCGTCGAGTGTGTTGTGCTGTGCGTCCCAGTCGAGCGTGTTCGTGCGATCCATCACGGTCGTTGGAATGCTGCCGTCGATGGCACGCGCCAGCACACCGGCAAGGGCGCGTTGGCGCGTGACTCCAGCCGAATCGTTGTACTGACCCTTGATTTCCTCGCGCACGATCCAGTGCGTGAGGAGCGCGCGGTCCTTCTCGAACCAGCGCGCGCCAGTTGAGTCGACCAGTGTGCCAACTGGAATGTGAAAGCCAGCGACCCACTGTTGGCAGGCGTGGTTGATACGGCGCGATTCATCGGCGAGCTCCTTTGGAATCCGCGCAGTGAAGTGCTGCGCGATGCGCACACGCGCCCAAGCTTCAGAATCCCACGACGCTCCCTGCTCGAGCATCGCGGCGAGTGGCTCGCGCGGGAAATTGAGAAGCACTACAAACCCAAGCATTTGGCGATACATCTGCTCCGAAAGATCTGGCGCCGGATCGAATGTCGCGAGCATGTCATCGATGCCCGGAAACTCGTCGCCTGCAAGGTCGCTGTGTCGACGAAGTGTGCGGCGCATCTCGTAGAGATGACCATGCACCTGTTCGAGCGCGCCTTCGATTCTGGCAAGCAGTCGCGTGAGTTGCGGCCCCTGTGCAACGAATCGCGCCATGCAGAACTCGGCGAGGTCCCGCTGCGTTCCATCTTCGTCGCGCCACGCTTCGGAAACCTGCGCAACGCCGCGTTCAATGCGCTCACGCTCGGCCGTTCCATGCGATGCCACGAGTGCGTCGACCAGGGACTGGGTAGCGGAGTCGAGATGAACCGGATTTGGTGAGATGGTCATGGAGCACCCATTGTGTGCGATCGTGTCGTTATTCTCAAGCGATGGTGCAAATGAGCGCGATGCGCGTGGCGACAACTTTCACTGGGATTCTCATCGCGTGCGGCGGCATCTGCGCATGTCAGACACCCGCTCCCGGAGCGCTTGAACAACTTCGCGAGGGCATGAACGAGTCCGAAGTGGTATCGATCATGGGGGATCCCTCGTCGCGCTATCCCGCGCAACTGAACAAGAGTGGTTCGATCGATATTCCCGCGCGTTGGCAGTATGGCGACAATCTCTCGTCGATTGCCACGAGTTCGATGTTTCAGGATCAACCGCCGCCGAGCCGCGTGTGGGTGATTTACTTCGATGCGTCGGCCCGTGTTTCGGGATGGCAGAAGCCAGAGTGGGCGCGGTAGGGAACGAGACGAATCCCCTGACCGCGACACGACACGAACCCCCTCGCCGCGGTGAGATTGTGCGCTTCAACCGTCGTTTTTCACCGCAGTGGGGGTGGAATGTGGGTGAAATGGGGGGGGGGATGGAACTCGACCAATCTCGAAGTATGTTTGACGCAGCGTTTGGGGTTTCTGATTTCGGTTTCTGGTTCGGGTTGTGTCTTTTCAAGGAGTCATCAAATGAAGTTCAATCACCGGCATGTGTTCTCGCTTGTCGCCGCAGTGGCCATTACTTTCGGTCTGTCAACTTCCACGGTGCATGCGCAGTGCGCTGGCGATGTCATTCCAAGTGGCGTTATCGATGGGGTTGACTTGGCGCAAATCCTCTCAAGTTGGGGACCGTGTACAAACTGCCCAGCCGATATCGACGGTGACGGCGCGGTGACTGGGAACGATCTTGGACAACTGCTTTCGGGTTGGGGCCCATGTCCGCCATTCATTGCATCCGTTGCACCAGGTCAAGGGACGATTGTTGGAGGAACACCCATCACAATTTCAGGTGCATACTTCACGGGTGCGACAAGCGTGACGATCGGTGGTGCACC
>SIAP01000023.1 GCA_009691725.1 Phycisphaerales bacterium | reverse complement strand
AACGACATCGCTGGGGGCACCATTGTGCGCGACGCTCATGGCGCACCAACCGGGCTCCTCCTCGAGCAATCCGCGTGGAAAATCCTTGTCCCTCGCATCCCCGCACCAAGCCTGCCGATGCGCCGCCAAGCCTGCGCCGATGCGTGCGCACACTTGCTCTCGCTGGGAGTCACGACCGTCGGCGCGATGGAGTATCTCGATGACATCGAACAGGTTCTCGTACCGGCGCGTGACACCGAATCTCTGACGCTGCGTCTCGCCCTCACTGCACTCGACCGCGAACGACCGCTGCCCTTCGCGCGCGCGCGCGCAATTCGCACTGACCACATGCTTCGCGTGATCGGATTCAAGTCATTCGCAGATGGGACACTTGGATCCTCGACCGCGAGCATGCTTGAGGATTACCTCGATGCGACGAGCGCGACCGACCGCGCCGGATCACTCATGGAACACGCACTCGATGGCACGCTCGCAGACTGGATGCGCGAAGTGCTGGCCGCCGGATACTCGCCAAGCGTGCACGCCATCGGGGATCGCGCACTCGCCGAAGTCCTGCGCGCTGCACTGTCGTGCGATCCACAGAAGCGCACGCGCTTCGAACACGCACAGACCGTGCATCCCAATTCCATCGATGACTTTCGCGGTCGAATCGTCAGCATGCAACCCTTTCACAAGGCGACCGATTCGACGCTTGCGCGCACGCGTCTTGGCGCACACCGAGATAATCGTCTCTTCCAATTCCGCTCATTCCTGCGCAGCGGCGCGCACCTCGCCTTCGGTTCTGACTGGCCGATCGCCTCGGCCAATCCACTCGAAGGAATGCACGTCGCCATCACAGGACAAGCACTCGATGGCACGGTCTACGGCGAAAACCAAAACCTCACTGCACACCAAGCCATCGCGGCATACACATCGGGTGCAGCGGATGCTCTGGGACTCTCACCCAGCCTTGGGCAACTCACTCCCGGCGCACACGCCGACTTCATCGCGCTGGATCGAAATCCCCTCGAGTGCAATTGGATGAATGAAATACCGCGAGTTCTTCTCACCGCCGTCGGCGGAATCATTCGCTACGACGGAGGCAGCAGTTCCACGGTCGCTCCAACGGCCCAGATCGTCAGAGTCTGAATTTCTTTGACCAGATGACTTGCGAGGTCCGTCGAAAACACTGCAATCACCAGCACGAGCAAACCAAACTGCTGCACGCCGGGCTTCGAGAAAAAGCGCCTGGCACTCTCCGAGAAGCCAGACAGGATCACTGCACCATCCAGTGGAGGGACGGGCATCAAGTTGAAGGCCATCAAGTACAGATTGAGCCATGCGCCGGTCACCAGAAACATCCGCAGATTTGTCGCGATCGGTTCGCTTTGCGGTCCATATCGAATCGCCAGTGCGCATCCCACGATGCACAGCGCACTCAACAGCAGGTTCACCGCAGGCCCCGCAGCCGCCACGAAAGCCCACCCCCTGCGTCCATTTCGAAATCGCGATGGATTCACGGGCATCAGTCCCCACGCGATTCCCATGATGGCAAGCGCAATCAGACTGAACCATCCCATGTGCACCACAGGATTGAGGGTGATATGACCCATCTCGCGCGGAGTGTCGTCGCCCTCCCAGATCGCAGCGAATCCGTGACCCAGTTCGTGCAAAACGATCGATGCGATCACCCACACGAGCCAACTCATGAGCACAACTCGCTCGCCCTGCTGCCAATGATCTGCAATCCACCATCCACTCATAAGGTGTTGGAGGGTAGCGGCAACTTTGCTATGCTTCTCGACTCGCAATCAGCCCCCCCAAGGTTCGTCGCACGGCTCCCACTACGACTGGGAACTCAACGGCGAATCCGGCGAGGTCCCGTCCGTTGGACGAACGACTCACCGCAGGAGGCATGTTCTCAAGGGAGTCCCCCATGGTCGTTCTTCGCCTCAAACGCTACGGTCGAACCCACTCGCCTTTCTATCGCCTCGCCGCCGCCGACAAGCGCTCACCAAACGACGGTCGTGTCATCGAGGAACTTGGTTGGTTCAGCCCCACCGCTCCCGAAGGTCAGCAATGGAAACTCAAGAGTGAACGCGCTCTGTACTGGCTCTCCGTCGGCGCGCAACCATCTGAAACTGTGACCTCGTTGCTGCGCCGCGCAGGGATCGCCAACACCGTTGGAACCAAGGGCAAGGCATCAATCGCGATCACCCGTCAGAAAGCACGACGCAATGCACCGAAGAAGGTCGCTCCAGTCGTCGCTGAAAAGAAGTAATCAACCGCACGACTGCATTCGCACAGTCGATTTCGACAGCCATTCATGACACTTCGAGTTGACATCCTCACATTGTTCCCCGACATGTTTGCGCCGGTTCTTGGCACGAGCATCGTTGGACGAGCGATTGCACAGGGATTACTCGATGTGCGCGTGCATGACATTCGCGCGTGGTCCATCGGTCGAGACGCAGGTGGTCACAACCGCGTTGACGACCGACCATTCGGCGGCGGTCCTGGGATGCTCTTTATGTGCGAACCACTCAGCGGGGCAGTGGAATCGGTCGATGCGCAAGATCCCCGTGCTGCCCGTCGAATCTTGCTCTCGCCCGCAGGCAAGAAGTTTTCGCAGCACGAAGCCGCGAACATCGCATCGAGCGAGCGGATCATGCTGATCTGCGGGCACTATGAAGGCGTCGACCAACGCGCCATCGACGCACTGCAACTGGAAGAAATGTCCATCGGAGACTTCGTGCTTTCTGGAGGAGAACTCCCAGCACTCGTGATGGTTGACGCCATTGCGCGACTCATCCCCGGCGCACTCGGTCACGAGGATTCAGCCGCAGAGGATTCGTTTTCAAAGACCAGCGAGGCGGGCACGCCCCTTCTTGACTGTCCCCATTACACCCGTCCTCGCGAGTGGCGAGGACTCACCGTTCCCGATGTTCTACTTTCTGGCGACCATCAAGCAATCGCAAGGTGGCGTCTCGAAGAGAGCATCAAACGGACGCGCGAACGCCGTCCGGACCTCGACTCACTCCATGCGCAACCTCTCGAGGGCGAGGCCTCAATGTTGCAACGCACGATCGGCCTGATCCACTCTGGATCATGCTGCTCAAGCACAGTCTTACCCGGGCCACGCGCCCACGAGAGGAATCACACATGAATCGAACCGCAATCATGGAGAGTGTGGAGGCCAAGCATCTCAAGCCTGCCGCGGAAATCCCAACACTGCACATTGGTGACACCATCGATGTTCACTATCGCATCGTCGAAGGTGACAAGGAGCGCGTGCAGATTTTTCAAGGCGTGCTGCTCGCCACCAAAGGTCGTGGGACCAGCCGCACGATCACCGTGCGACGCATCGTCGCCAACGAGGGCGTCGAGCGCGTTTTCCCATTGCATTCATCGCGCGTTGCGAAGATCGAAGTGCTCCGTCACGCTGATGTTCGCCGCGCCAAGTTGTACTACCTGCGCGGATTGACCGGCAAGGCGCGACGACTCAAGGAAACGCGCAAGGACGGGAGCGCAGCGGGTTGACGTCGACTGCGAAGGACTGATCGAATGACCGATCTGCTTCGCACACTGCCACACCCGCGCGCGACATTGCATCGGGAGAACACACACACACCAAGCCCGCCCTCACCCGGCGGGCCTTTTCATGGAGGGGATCGTTTTCATTGGATTGGGGGAAACTCGCAGTCACCGGAGTGCCGCTCGCTCCTGCGGAGCGCACGTGGCGACACCGATGCCGGGTTCGTGCTTTGTTGGAGCGGGACGCTTGCATCGGAACTCTTTGCGGGCGACATTCGCAACTGGACCGCAACTGGAAACACAGCGCTCGCGGCATGGCTCGACGAACTCCTCCCACCGAGCGCCGCGGGCTCGAGCAGGCAACTGGGCATCGTCCCCCACTACACGCATCTGGTGAGTGATGTCGCCGGACAGATGCGACTCTGGAATGATCGACGGAGCCACGGACTTGCATCGGTGCTCTATCCATCTGGACTGATCGCGCCTTCGATGCTGCGCGCTCTCGACGACCACCTTGTTCGTTCGATCAGCAATCTTGGTCCGCGATGCTCCGTGTGCATCCTCGAAGACATCGCGCATTCCAGTGATTCCACCGACGAACATCCCTGCTTCGATCGCGTCGCGTGGGGAGAGGGAATCTTGCCTCATGCCAAGATCGAACAACTGTTGCGCGAACATCTTCCAACTGCTACGCCAATAATCCTCGCGTCGCAGCCACCATTCTTCATCTGATTCCTCGCGGCTCGTTCCGCCCGGGACGAATGGGCAGCTTTCCGCAAAGACAATTGGCGTCTCCCCCAGCCGGGGATAGACTCCCCTCGCCGAGACCGTCGGTCTCGAATAGGAGATTGTGTTGACTGCTCTGGTATCGGGACTTGATTCCAAAGTATTGGTTCTGAACAAGCTGTACACAGCGCTCCGGGTGGTCAACGCCCGTCGGGCATTCACGCTGCTCACTCGGGATGTCGCCGAAGTCATCTCCGTGGAGGCTGGCAATTACATTTCGTACGACTTGGTCACGTGGGCAGATGCGTCTGAGTACCAGCGTGCGCACGAGCACGAAGTGCATGATTGGGTGACGACGCCGCGCTTGGTCATCGCAGTGCCAAAGATCATCCGACTGCTGGGGTATGACCGATTCCCGCGTGAGCAGGTCAAGTTGAATCGCCGCAACATTTACGCCCGCGACGCAAACCAGTGCCAGTACTGCGGCAAGTACTACTCAACGCGAGAGTTGACGCTGGATCATGTCGTGCCACGCGTGCAGGGCGGGGCGAATTCGTGGACCAACCTGGTCTGTGCGTGTGTGAAGTGCAATGCGAAGAAGGGCGGCCGTACCCCCGCACAAGCGCGAATGACGATTCTTCGACCAGCCATCAAGCCGAAACGAAATCCTGCGATCGCACTGCGACTGGGCAGTCCAAAATATCAGTCGTGGAAGGCGTTCCTCGACGAGGCGTACTGGACCATCGAACTCGAGTGATCAGTGCGCTGGGTCGTCTCTGCGCTGGGTCGTCTCTGCGCTGGGTCGTCTCTGCGCTGGGTCGTCTCTGCGCTGGGTCGTCTCTGCGCTGGGTCAATTCGCTCGCTAATCATCCCAGCAACACGCAATTCAGCGCGACGACCACGCCATTGTTGATCCCGTGGGCGACGATGCATGAAATCAAACTTCCGCGCGTCTCACGCGCAAAGCAAAAGGCGAATGCAAGCGCTCCGAGAATTGGGATAAAGAGAATCCCCTGAGGATGAATCGCGGCGAAGACCAGACTGGACGCGAGCGCAGAGAACACAAAGGAAAGCTCGCGACCCCATCGTGCGGAGAGCTCTCGCAAGTGTCGAAAGAGCACTCCTCGAAAGACGATCTCTTCGACGATCGGTGCCGCGACGGCAGCGATGAACAACAGCATCAATCGTGCGCCAACACCACCTTCGGCGATGGCGCGCTGAATTGGATGCTCTGCGGCACCAAGTTCTTGCGAGAGCACCAGCGAAAGAAGGAAGGCGATTCCCGCTCCAACGACAACCATGGGGACGGCAGTGGCATAGGTCGTGACTCCATATCCAACTTCTCGCCAGAATCCACGGCCACAGTGCAATCCGACATCGCGTCTGATCTGCCCCCACGACGCCCGCGTTCGCCCCACGCACATGGGAAGTGCCAGCGCCACGAGCGGCAAGAACATCACTCCAAGTTGGAACGCCAATGCTGTTGGGCCCAACAGACGCTCTGCTCGGCTCCCCAACACCGCGACCATGATCGCCAGGAGAATCGTGAGCGCGAACCATCCTGCGAAGATCCATGAAAGCGTCGTCTGTGTGTGAATCGGTTCAGCCATTGGATTGGCAAGTGATCCCTTGAACCATTTCCACAAGATAAACACGAGCCATGCTGAGCCGCCAAATCCAGCGACGAGTGCGCCAATTCCCAGCACGATCAGTGCAATCATGATGGACCACAGGCTGCTCAACAGCGATGTCTCGAACGACTCGTCACGCTGCGCCGTTGAGACCATCAGTTCGCCATACCACCCCATCGACGAGATGAGCGATCGAGTTTGCTCTGCGGTGAGATTGTGCTCGTCGGAATCTCCCTCGACATCACGAATGGCTTTCGCAACGATGGTTGCGGTCGACAGAAATGCGGGGGGTGCGAGCGAAGGATCTGCCTCCACGCGTTTGATGACTGCGTCTGCATCGGCCCCAGCAGTTTCATCGCCCATCCGAGCGAGCAGGATCGCGCCACAGAGATTCGTGACAGGACCGGCTTTGGTGTCGAGTAGCGGCGCGATCTGACTCCTGATCAAAATCCGATTCTGGCCCGTGCCGTCCATCAAAGTCAGCGTCAACACAAGCCGCCCGAGCAGAACATCCTTGAAGCCCGCCATCGGTTTGGCTTGGAGTTCCGCTGGCGATTCCGCTGGACCATGTGCAGGCGCGATTTCAGTGGGTTGCGTGTCCTCACCGAGCAGCGAATCGAGCGAAATCCACACTCCCGCGCAAAGCACAATAACGATCCACGATGCGATCAACGAATTCCTTGGGGTCCACATGTTGGAGGACGCTATCAGCGAGCCAATCCCTTGACACTTTCTGCGATTTCGGTACGCTTTTCCGTTCCCCCCGAATCATCGGGGAGAGTTCTCGAAGGACCTGATCACATGCCCCGCCAAACCACATTCATTCAACCTGGACAGCTCTCCGCCACGTGGCGCATCGTCGATGCGGAGGGCAAAGTGCTCGGCCGACTGGCGACCGAAGTTGCGACCGCCCTCATGGGCAAGCATCGACCGGAGTACACCCCAAATGTGCTGTGCGGCGATTCGGTCATCATCACCAACGCGGCGAAGGTGGTCCTGACTGGGCGCAAGGCCGAGCTCAAGACACTGCGCAAATGGAGCGGTTATCCAGGTGGACTGCGCGTCCGCAATTACGAAACACTGCTTCGCGATGATCCAACGACGATGGTCACAGAAGCAATCATCCGAATGCTTCCACGCGGTCGTCTCGGCCGACGGATCACCCGCAACCTGCGCGTCTTTGCAGGTGGCGAACACGACCATCAGGCACAACAACCAACTCCAATGAAGACCAAGGCCTAATCCATGACCAGCCTCATCAGCATCGGCGGCGCAACCGCACCAACCGCAAGTCCAAATCCGATTGGAACGACGAAGGCTTCGCTCCATCGCATCGCCGATTCCAAGGGTTGGTACTGGGGAACAGGCCGCCGCAAGACTGCCACGGCGCGCGTCCGAGTGCGTCCTGGCTCTGGCGAATTCTTGGTGAACGAAACACCAATCGAAGAGTTCTTTGTCGAAGATCGAGATCGCAAGATGCTCTTCGGCGTGATGGACAAATGCTCGCTCAAGGGCAAGATTGATGTCCGCGTCAATGTTCTCGGTGGCGGTGTCACCGGGCAGGCTGGTGCGGTGGTGATGGGGCTCGCCCGATCGCTCTTCGCATACGACGCCAATTTGGAACCAGCTCTGCGCGATAACGGATTCCTGACCCGCGATTCTCGAAAGGTCGAGCGCAAGAAGTACGGTCAGTCCGGTGCGCGTCGACGATTCCAGTTCTCCAAACGCTAATTGCCCCGCTGGCTGTGGCTCTGGCTCTGGCTCTGGCTGTGGCTCTGGCTGTGGCTCTGGCTGTGGCTTTGGCTGTGGCTTTGGCGACCGCGCTGGCTGCGGACTCACGACTCTTTTGCAGCACAGTTCATCGCTGGGCATGCGCCGTTCACAGCGCGAGTCGCCGCGCAACAACACTGTTCGGCTTGCCGAGTACCGCGGCGATTTCATCGATGGTCATCGGATTCGTGGCGCGCGCTATCCCATCGGGGCTGGTGCGCATCAACCCCAACCGCATCTGCCAGAGCAAGAGAGTTGCTGGTTCAAGCGCTGCACGACAGACCCTTCGTTCCAACGGAGCGCGCGGCGCCTGCCATGGAAGTTGCGCATCGATCGGATCGCGCACAGGCGGTGGCTTCTGCGCGGATGAATCCCACTTCACCGGTGGTCCGACGGCAGCGAGCCGTCGATCGAGATGGAGCGCCACCGCTTGATCGACCCGCACTCTTCCACTGGCAATCTGGGCTGGATCGGAGTCGCGAATGACTACAACGAGTGATTCGCCAACAAGCGCGAGGATGCGCTTGAGTTGCTCAGGCGCAATTCTCATCGCATCTCCTCCGCTCCATACTTTCAGTCGAGCGTTGATGGTCGGCATCGCTCGCTCCAAGAGCGAACGCATCAGAATGCGCGCCCAGCGCAAGTCTGTCTCGATTCGATCGAGGCTCACTTCTGTTGGGCGAATCGTCGGAAGAAGTCTCGTCGACTCACGTGCACTCCAATGAAGAAAGCGCACCGCCATCATTTGTGCGGCATCTGCGCCGCCAGTTCTGATGTGTGATGGAGCCTGCTTCTGCGGCGCGTTCGCTCCCATCGACAGCCACTCGTGGGACTTGGTCATCGGATGTGCTCCGGCGAGGTTGGTTCGCACCGATGGAACGCCGAGCAGAATCGATCGCGCATCCTCACGCACAAACGGCTCGGGAATCGACACCGACTCGGGAGAAAAGCGGTGGGCGAAATGACGGAGGTACTGGGCGCGAGCGCGGTGCGCGAGCCGATCCGCAGACTGCTGTGAACAGCCGATGCGCCGCGCCAATTCGCCGACTGAATCCCCGCGCCGCCATGCGGAAAATGCGAGGGATTCATGACGGAGACTCCGAGACCCTCTCCCAACGAGTTTTCCATGCGACGCGCTTGGAGTGCGCACAAGAAGGACACGGACGCTCTCGGTGCTCACTCCCATCTCTCTTGCGATCTCTCGTGCCGCAATCGAAACACGACGTTCACCCCCTGCTGCTGCCGCACTCGCTCGACGGAGAATGTCGCCACGCGCAGAGGGAGTCATCCTGTTCATTTTCGCCGCTCGAGCGAGTGCGCTGGCGTGGCGAATTTGAAACTCGTGCGCATCGCTTCGTCGAACTGCCAAGAGGAGCCCGCGAGAAGTCGTACGGTAGGTTCGCGGTCCACACAGAGTTCGCTCCATCCAACAGGCAGCAAGCCCGCGTTTGCGTAATCGATGAATCGTGCGCGTGCTGACCCTCCACTCTGCGGCGAGTTTGGAAATCGTCCACGCTGTCCCGGCGAGTTCCGGTGCGCGACGACTCAGCCTCAGAATGAGTTCGCCTAAATCGCGCTGCAATGATTGACCGACAACCTGCAACTCGCCTCGTGTCGATCGCTCCTCGACCTTGAAACGGGTGATCTGGAAGACGATCTTGCTCCAGCCATACAACTCGTCTGGCTGGACATGATCGAGCAGCACGCGGGCTGCAGCAACCTGACGGCGAGCAGCCTCCTTGGGAACAAATGAGACTTGCTTTGCAAGACTGCGCATCTCATCCAAGATGAATGCACCAGATCTCGGCATGGCGGAAGCCTATTCCTTACGCGGTCATCGCGCTCGATGAGGGCAACACACGTCGATGGTCGATCTGCGCGGTCGCATTCGCATCCTCGATGTACTTGCGTCCGATGCGTGGTGTCATCCGACAGAGCAACTCGTAGGCGTGCGCCCCGACAGCCTTGGCCACGCGCGGCAGGTAATTGCGCGCGCGCGCATCCGCACCGTAAATCTCTGCGGTCATCCCCACGAATCCATCCCCATACGCAATCGATGGTGGAACATCCGTGATGTCCACAACGCATTGATCCATATTGATTGCACCAACGACGGGAACTTCATAGGAGCGAGATCCAGTGTCGATGCGGATCCAGCGATCCTCGCTCACGCCCGACGCCACGGGATATCCGTCGAAATAGCCCACAGGAATGACACCGAGGCGAGTTGGTCGTGTGCTCTTCCAGCGGGATCCATAGCCGACTGCGACGGATGACTCAATCGTTTTCGTGTGCACGATGGTCGACTCCCATCGCACAATCGACTCGAGTGATGGCAGTGCGAATTCCAGCTCGCATGACTCCTCCCCCGCAACTCTGTCCACGTCACACGCGGGATCCTGTGCCAATCCAGTCCACGCCAGTCCAGTTCGGATCATCGACCGATGGAAGCGCGGGTGTCGCAATGCCGCGTGGGAGTTCGCAACATGAACGGAGGCTTCATCCGGGATGTGATGGGCATGATCGATCAGGAGTCGCTCGAATTCGTCCATTTGGGAATGGGTTCGTCCGCCATCGCCTCTGCTATCCGAGAAGTGCGTGAAGATTCCTGCGAGTCGCAACCGTCGCTCATCTGCGATCAATGCGAGGACCCGTCCTGCTTCAGAAACGGTCGCTCCTCCGCGCGACATGCCAGTGTCGACTTCGAGATGGACCGGAATCGGTCCTCCGCCGAGTTGGTCGGAGATCGCCGCAAGTTCTCGGGCGTGCGACGCGCCATGCACGACCAAGTGCAGACGAGCAGCGAGCAGGAGTCGATGGCACTCGCCTGTGACTTCGATCTCACGCACTGGCATCAAGACCAATTGCGGGATGGTCACCCCCGCAGCTGAGATGGCTTCCGCTTGGGGAAGGCTGTAGACCGCAAGCATGCTGGCGCCGCTTGCCGCGAGTTGCTTTGCGATTCTGGGGGCACCGAGACCGTATGCGTCTGCTTTGACAACTGCGCACAGGTCGCACTGCGGCGAAATCACGGCACGAATGGCTTGCAGATTCCTGTCGAGCGCCGCGAGATCGATGATGATGGAACTGGTGCTTCGCATCCGTGCTTCGCCCTCGTTTGTATCGGCATGATCCTCTCGCTATCATCAAGGTTCGTGACAACGAATGAAACCCCTCCCAGCGGATCCGCTGGACGCTCCCACGACATTTTCGCTGAGGATCAGACTTTCGCCTCTCTGGGGCTCTCTGAGCAGATTCTGCGCGCCCTCAATGACCGCGGATTCAAGCACCCAACTCAAATCCAAGCGGATCTTATTCCGATCGTTCTGGCCGGGAAGGATTGCCTTGGTCAAGCGAAGACTGGCACTGGCAAGACTGCAGCATTTGCCCTGCCGGCACTGCAACTGATTGAAAAAGATGCTGCGCTGTCGGTCTTGATTTTGGTTCCCACGCGCGAGTTGGCGATCCAAGTTGCAAAGGAGATTCACGATTTCGCCCGTCACACGGGCCATCATGTCGTGCCGATCTACGGCGGTCAGCCAATCTCGACGCAGGTCCAGAAATTGCAGTGCGGGCCCGCGATCATCGTCGGCACTCCGGGTCGTGTGATGGACTTGCACGAACGGCGGTTGCTCTCCTATGACCATGTGCGATATGCGGTGCTCGATGAAGTGGATCGCATGCTGGACATCGGATTTCGCGAGGATATTCGACGCATTTTGGGATCGATGAAGCACCATCCTCAAACCGTCTTCGTCTCTGCCACCATTTCTCCAGACATCGAAAAACTTGCCCGCCAGTATCTGCGCGATCCAGACAAGATCGTCACGACCGCAAAGAGCCTGACCGTTTCGCAGGTTCGGCAGTCGTACTTCGCCGTGGAGCGATGGGACAAGCGACGGCTGTTGCTGCATCTGTTGCGCAAAGAAGAACCCGCATTGACGCTGGTGTTCTGCAGAATGAAGCGCACCGTCGATGATGTCACCATGTTCCTGGAAAGGAACAACATCGACGCCCACCAGATGCATGGCGACATGTATCAGGCGAAGCGCGACAAGGTGATGGTGAAACTGCGCGAGGGCGGGCTGTCAGTTCTCGTGGCGAGCGATTTGGCATCCCGCGGATTGGATGTCGACGACATCAGCCATGTCATCAACTACGACCTTCCTGAGGATCCGGAGGTCTATGTCCATCGCATCGGTCGCACTGCGCGCGCAGGTCGTGAGGGCGTTGCGTGGAGTTTTGTCAGTCCCGATCAGGGCGAATTGCTCACCAGCATCGAGAGTCTGGCGAACATCGAGATTCCCGTCGCGGTCTATGACGATTTCACTCCGGGACCAGTTCCTGCCGACATTCATGCCCAACGCGAGTTGGATCAAGTGCGCAAGCAAGCATCGATGGAGTCCAAGTCGCGCAATCCACTTGCGAACAAGCCAGATGCGACGGATTTAGCACGATTCCCAGGTGGACTGGTGCCAACGCAACCACCACCCAAACGACTCGGCGGACGACTCTCGACGCGCCGCCGCTAGAGTGCGTTGGCGCAATGTTTCCGCACACCAACGACGCGCGATATCCCTGGAAGGCGACTGACGAAGTCGCGCATGCGCTGACAGCAGGCGCGCGGGCAGCAGGCAGACTGGGGGAGGGTCAGCCTGATGATGGTCATCCAGTTGTTGCGCTCGAGTCGACCGTGCTGACCCACGGACTCCCCCGTGAACCGAGGAGCATGTCTGCGAAATTCATGGCTGCCTTTCCGGAGTGGGACCCGACGATCGCGGCGAATCTCGCAGCGGCGAAATGCGTTGAGTCTGCGGTTCGTTCTCGCGGTGCGGTTCCCGCAACGATCGCCCTGATCGACGGATGCGTGTGCGTTGGGCTCGCACACAATGAGCTCGCACAACTCTGTGCAAACGAGAATGCGAAGAAGGTGTCACTGCGAGACATGGGCTCGGTGATCGCACGAAGTGAATCAGGTGGAACGACTGTCGCAGCAACCGCCGCCATTGCGGCTCGTGCAGGAATCTCCCTCTTTGCAACAGGCGGCATCGGAGGCGTGCATCGTGGATGGTCGCACTCGTTGGATTTCTCTGCAGACTTGCTCGCAATCGCAACACATCGCATCCTCGTCGTCAGTGCAGGAGTCAAGATTCTGCTCGATCTCGCGGCAACGATGGAGGCTCTCGAATCACTGGGAATTCCCGTGATTGGCTATCGCACCACATCGCTCCCAAGATTTACCGTTGCTCCCGACCCAACGCTGGAGCTGTCAACCCATGTTCGCGATGCGAGCGAAGCCGCAGGGGTGGTCGCCGCGCACTGGTCTGTGCGACCCTCGTCGGGCGCACTCTTGATGCAACCCTGCCCCGAGGCATTCGTGCTCCCAGCACAACGCACCGAACTCGCGCTCTCCCACGCGCTCGCAGAGGCGACACGCCAAGGCGTGCGGGGTTCTGCAACGACACCGTTTCTGCTGGCACGTCTGGCTGACAGCGGAGATGGACAAGAAATGCTCGAGGCAAATCTCGCCTTGCTCTTTGCCAATGCGGCGCTCGCAGCCGAGGTTGCGAGCGCTCTCCGTGCGCCTTGACATTCACTCGCCGGACTGCTCTACTCGTCCGCGTCGACGAATGGGCTATCTGCTTTGGTCGACAATCTCATGAATACAGTTCGAGGGATTCTCGAATGGGCTTCAGGCCCCGAGGGTCGAATTAGACAGTTCAACGATGGCTTGATCGAAAACCAAAACGATCCCGTTATCGCATCGGCACTCGTAAGCACCTACTCGCTTCGACCATGCGCAAGTGTGGTGGCGGAAGTCGTCGATGTGGAGACGAAGACGCGGCGTGGTCGCTACACCCGACAGATGGTCGACAGACTGATTGAAATTGAGGGACTCACGCCAGAGATGTTCGCGCAGCGCAAGCCATTCGCAGAGTTGACTGCGCTCGATCCCTCGCCGCGAATCACCCTCGAATACCCGGGTTGCCCACCTGCGAACAGACTCATCGATCTCTTCTGCCCCATCGGCTATGGAACCCGCGGACTCATTGTTGCGCCACCCAAAGCTGGCAAGACGATTCTGCTGCAGAATCTGGCGTACGGGATCAAGCACAACCATCCCGAGATTGAACTTGTCGCTCTGTTGATCGATGAGCGACCCGAGGAGGTCACGGACTTCAAACGCAATGTGCCAGCGCATGTGTTGGCGTCGAGCAACGATCAAGATGTGGAACGACATACCGCGCTTGGCATCCTGGCAATCGAGCGTGCACGCAGAATGGTGGAGGCAGGACGTGATGTCGTGGTGCTCCTCGACTCCATCACCCGACTTGGTCGCGCATTCAACAACTCGCGCCGGTACGGATCTGGTGGACGGACAATGTCTGGCGGGCTCGACTCACGCGCGTTAGAAATCCCCAAACAACTTTTCGGCGCCGCTCGCAAAGCCGAAGAGGGCGGATCACTGACGATCATTGCAAGCTGCCTTGTGGACACTGGAAGTCGCGCCGACCAAATCATCTTTGAAGAGTTCAAGGGCACTGGCAATATGGAATTGATCTTGGATCGATCCATTTCAGAGAAGCGCCTCTTCCCCGCCATCAATCTTGCAGCGAGCGGAACTCGAAAGGAGCACCTGATGCTCTCGGAGCGCGAACTCAAGACGATCACAGCGCTGCGACGACGATTGATTGCGATGCCCCCGCATGTGCAAATTGAGCAACTCCTCGCCGCTCTCAAACGATTTCCGACCAACGATGCGCTGATCGGAAGTGCTTGAAGCGAGTAGGCTTCGCCGCATGAACAGTCCAGGGCTAAAGACCGGCTTCTTCATCTTGAGTGGGGTGATCTGCTTCACATTCGTGGGAATGCTTCTTGCCAAACTCGATCTGTTTTCAGATCGCACGCCTTTCATCGTGCGATTCTCTGTTCAAGAGGGAGTCATGGGGCTCGCCGCCGGATCCGATGTCCAGATTGGTGGACTTTCACGCGGACGCGTCGAACGCGTTCAACCGGTGCTGGGAGCGCAAGGCGAGTTCACCGCACTCGATGTGCACATTGCCATCGACCGAACCGTGAAGGTGCACAAGGATGCAGAGGTCATGCGCCTCATGCCACTGCTCGGAACAGCGGGCACATTGAACTTTGTGTCGCTTGGAGAAGAGGGCGAACCGCTGCCGGCTGGATCGATTCTGGATGCGTCGGTGAGCGGCGGAATCCTGGCGACGCTGTTGGGTCCAACCAACGCAGTCAAGGCGGATGAAATGGTCGAAAACGCCCTGCAATTCAGTGCGTTTCTCGCACAGGTTCCTGGGGACTATCAGAAGTCGATCCTTCCCATTCTGGACAATGCGGGAGCAGTCGTCGGATTGATTCGCACGGATTACAGCGACTGGCGCACCAAGATCGGCGCGTCGCTGACTTCTGCGCAAGCGTCGATGTTGAAGTTGGATGGGAGCCTGACAGATGTACAGGGTCTCGTCGTTCGCAACGCACCGACAATTGACGCCACGCTCGCGAACCTCGACATCGCCATGGGATCGGCGAAGGACGCGCTGATCCATGTCAATCAGGAAACGATCCCACTTATCGATAGTGCACTGCGCCGTGGCGAGAGTCTGGTGGACGACTTTGTGAAATCTGTCGACATCGTGCACACGCTCCTCCTTGAGCGGTCGGCAGATATCGCTGAGTCGATCTCGAACATTCGGACCGCATCTGGTCAATTGAAGTTGGCATCCATCGAAATCCGCCGCAGTCCGTGGAAGATTCTCTACCAGCCCAACAGCGATCAGATTGCTCACGAAAACCTCTACGAATCGGCCAGAAGTTTCGCGATGGCTGCTGGAGATCTTCGAGCCGCAGGTGATGCCCTCCGCATCGTGATTGAACGGGACCCTGGAAAGTACGAGACCGATTCGAAGTTCCGCGAATCCCTCCAAGCGATGGTGCTCGATGCAGTTGCGAAGTACGACATTGCCCAGAAGCAACTCAACAGCGTGCTGATGGCACCCGAGCCAGCGGGCGAATCGAAAGCGAAGTAGCGCGTGGAAACACCGCGCTCACGAGAGCAAGACATCAAGGTTGGATTGATTGTGGTATTGAGTGCGATGTCGATCTTTGCGCTGGTGTTTGCGCTCCCACAACTCATGGGACCGCCGCATCGAACGGTGTCCGTTCGGCAGCCCTTCGAAGAGGGGATCTCTGGTGTCGAAGCAGGCACACCGATCATCTTGGGAGGACTCACAGTCGGGAATGTTCTTGATGTTGTGACCGTCGCGGCCGCAGGGAGTGAAGGGTCGTACTTTCGTGTGGACTGTTCTGTGGATGCGAGTCTGGTCATTCCACGAACGGCGAAGGTCAAGGTGGTTTCGTCGATGATCGGCGGCGCATCGTCGCTCGCGATTGAATTGCCCACACACCGAGGGCAGCCTGCGCTTGGAGCGGACGAAATGCTCGCCACGATTCCCCACACGGACACGCTCGAATCACTGCTGGGAAAGTCCCAAGCAGATCAGTTGAGAGCTGCAGTGGAGCGAAATCGTGCACTCGACTTTCGGACGCCGATACGAGATGGTGTGGAGCGACTTCGCACCATTCAGACTGATGTCAATGCGGTGTGGGCGGAGTATGCGCTCGATGCCGCAGACTGGACCGACCAGTCCAATGCGATCCTCGAAGGACTCGCAGCAGCGCAACAACGCTTTGGAGAAATCGAAGGGCTTTTCGCGGCGGGTGCGACGCTCGATCGTGCGCAACTCCAGAGCGCATTCGATCGCATTCACACGCAGTTCGCCGAAAGCAAGGCGTTGGCGCACACGGTGCAGCAGCGGTGGACCGAGGAAGTCGTTCCGCCGTTCTTTGATCTCGTGGAACGCACAAAGAAATCGATCGCGCTCATCAGCGGGAATGCTGCCATCGTGATGACCCTGCTTCGCGACGCCAACGCTGCGAGGGCGTCCACGATGGCAGACATGCAGATCGCCGGCGATCAATTGCGCAGAGCCGAACAGGAAATCATTTTCACACCGTGGACTCTGCTCGGCGGTGCCTTCGCTGACAAGAGCGAGCAGGCGGAATTCATAAAAATCGCACGAGAACTCGTGCGCAGCACCACCGAGTTGCACATGGCGGTTTCCTTTGCACGGACGATTCTCGATCAGGATCCCAAACTGACGCAGCGACATCCCGAACTGGTGAACCTCATGAAACAATGGATGTCGCGCGCGAGCGCCGAACACGAAGTGGCTGGCGAAGCACTCCTGAACCGACTCATTGGCGTCCCTGTCCATGACCCATGACCCCATGACGCCATGACGCTTGATCCATTCTGGCAGCCACACGGGGACGTGGGCGGGGCCCCCACTGGGATCACGGATGTTGCCGACCCAAGAATTCTGAGTTTTCGATCGGTGCGTGACGGCGATCTGCGCGGGCGCGATGGACTCTTCTGCGTGGAGAGCCCACGCATCGTGAGGCGATTCTTGCATGCGCTTGTTGCAGCGGATCGCGGCGCAATCATTTCACCGCGCGTGGAACTGCGTGGACTCTTTGTCACGCCGCGCACCCTCGATTCGCTCGGCGCGTTGATGCACCTCGCTCGAAGTCGCGCCGAGAATCCACCGCGATGCCCGCTCTTTGTCGCCGAGGAATCGTTGATGACGCAGGTCTCTGGATACGAGATGCACAAGGGTGCGATGGCTCTAGGCGTTCGTCCATCGAGTGCCTCCTTCGACAATCTGCTCGAAGCCTGTGGACCTTGCGCCGATCTTCTCATCCCATCTGGCGTTGTGCTGACCGACAATATTGGCGCAATCTTTCGGAATGCTGGGTCACTGGGAGGATGCGGTGTTCTGTTGACGGATGGTTCATCCGACCCACTCCACCGCAAGTCGATCCGCATTTCTGCCGGGCGAGTGTTCACCATTCCATGGGGAGTGACCAACGATTGGCAACGAGACCTCATGCGACTCAAGCACGAACACGGGTTTGCACTCATCGCTGCCGAAGATGGGCCTGACGCAGTTGATATCGACGAGGCCTTGCAACAACCCACAATCCAAAGCGCCCAGCGCGTTGCGGTGATACTCGGTGCTGAGGGCGCCGGCGTCGCACCATCGATGCGTGCGCTCTGCGATGCAACGGTTGTGATTCCCATGGCGACACCAAACCAGTTGATGGAATCCACCGATCAACCGAGTTTGAATGTGGCGGTGGCGTCAGCCCTCTTCTTGCATCGAATTCGCAGCGCCCGCCGCCATGCCCGCCCCCGAGAGTGATCCATCGACCGGGATCGGTCGGTCGCTCACACGATCGATCTTCGCTCCAAGCTGACGCAGCGTCTCTTCCATCCGCTGATATCCACGATCGAGGTGATAGACGCGATTGACGATGGTCTCTCCCTCGGCGGCAAGCCCGGCGAGGACAAGACTCGCAGAGGCTCGAAGGTCGCTCGCCATGACTTCAGCACCGACCAGTCTCGCACCGCCGGAGATCACCACTGTTGGACCATGACGGAGCAGCTGCGCACCCATGCGAGCCAACTCCGGCACGTGCATGAATCGCTCTGGATAGATCTTCTCTGTGATGACAGAATTCCCTTGCGCGTGACAGAGCAACGCCATGAACTGCGCCTGCAAATCTGTCGGAAAGCCAGGATGCGGCTGAGTCGTGATGACTGCCGGCTTCAATTGCCGCTCGCTCGTGACTCGGACGGTGCAGCAGCGGTCGTCGGCGTCTGGAGTGATCTTGTGTACATGCACGCCGATCAGAGAGAGTCGATCGATCACCGCCAAGAGCGAGTCGAATGGAAAGTCGTCGATCACGATTTCACCATTGGTGATCGCCGCCGCGATCGCGTAGGTCCCAGCGACGATGCGATCTGGCATCACGCGATGGCTTGTGCCACCGAGGTCGTCGACGCCATCGATGATGATGCGCGGCCCACCTGCACCGCGAATTTTCGCGCCCATCGAAATCAGAAGGTCGGCGAGATCCACGACTTCTGGCTCGCACGCAGCACTTTCGATAATCGTTCGTCCCTGTGCCAATGTTGCAGCACTCATCACATTGGCAGTGCCGAGAACGGTCGACCCATATGGACCGCCGAGAAACACCGTCGCTCCCTTGAGGCGATCTGCAGAAGCAGTGATGTAACCATTGCGCAGCTCGATCTTCGCACCCAGTTTTTCGAGACCCCGCAGGTGCAAGTCGACAGGTCGATCTCCAAATGCGCAACCACCGGGCATCGAGATAACTGCCTTCTTGCGGCGAGCCACCATCGGTCCAAGCACACAAATGGACGCGCGCATCGTGCGCACTTGGTCGTAGGGAGCCTCGATCGCATTTGGATCCTTCGTCTGCATCGACACTCGGTCGTCCCCGAGGTGCGTCTCGACGCCGAGCGTGACCAGCAACTTCCGCATGTTGTTGATGTCCGCCAATGACGCAACATTCGTCAGCGTGACTTCTTCAGTCGTCAGGAGTGAGGTCGCCATCAACGGAAGCGCTGCGTTCTTCGCCCCCTCCACGCGCACGCGTCCAGCCAGTCGTTGACCGCCTTGAATGACGAATCGGTCCATCGCGATTCTCCTTGATCGCACGTGCACATCCTGCGTTCCTTCGGCTGACGCACGGCGTGCCAGGAAGGAATTGGTGACGACAACTCGCACCAAACCGTGCATCTATTTCGGCAGTTGAAGGCGTGTGGGCATACATTTGTCCACGACATCTGGGCGACATCTGGGCGAAGTTCCTACGATTGCGATCGCGATGACAGTCCACCCAAACGATCCTGTGTTGCGCGAAGCGAGAATGCATGTCGTGCTTCCAGGAGCCGCTGTTTCGGCGCGGATTTCGTCGAGCGACCCCTGCCTTCGCGGAAAGTCGGCGAGCTTTGTTCGCCACATTGGCGTCGACCTCGCGGGGACTCCCCTCGACGGCACTTTTCTTGCTGGGCAGTCCTTCGGCGTCGTCGTCCCAGGCACCGATGCCAAAGGGCGCCCGCACAAAGTGCGCCTCTACTCAATCGCCAGCCCGTCCTATGGAGAAGATGGACTTGGCAGAATCATCTCCACAACCTGCAAACGCACGATCGAGGAAGTCCCAGACGAAAACGATCCCGCGCGATCGGACGGACATCCACTCTTCTTGGGTGTCTGTAGCAACTGGCTTTGCGATCGAGCCGTCGGCGATGAAGTGCGCGTCTCTGGACCAAATGGAAAACGCTTCGTCCTGCCAGTCGATCCATCTGCGCACGACTATCTCTTTCTGGCGACTGGAACTGGAATCGCGCCATTTCGCGGGATGCTCCACGAACTCTTGGTCGGACCACCCGAGCACTCTCCTGCACGCGATGGATGGACTGGACCGACTCAAAGCCGCATCCATCTCGTGATGGGGAGTCCCTACCGCACGGACCTGCTCTACGACGATTGGTTTCGAAATCTCGCGACTGCGCATCCCAATTTTTCCTACCACCCCGTCATCAGCCGTGAACCCCTCCTTCATCCCGGACATGGTCCACACACGCACCACTATGTCGACGCACGCATGGAATACTTCCGACCGTTGCTCGAATCCAATCGGACGCTCATCTACGCCTGCGGACTTGCGGGGATGCAAGTCGGGATTTTTCAGGCCCTCGCGGTGGCAGGACTCGACAGCGGTTATGTGACCGTCCACAACGAGATATCCGCGATTGCGCCATCAGAGTGGACCACTGAGCAAATCAAGCGACGGATTCGACCGACCCATCGGTGCATGCTTGAGGTCTATTGACTGAAAAACGCGAACAATTGACTGCGCTGAGTCGATGGATGACTGACTAGAATTCCCTACCCATGCCGAGTGACTCCAATGAGTGGATGAGTGCGGAAGCGCGTGTCGAACGTGCGCGTGGGTTGTTTCAATCTGGCAAGCTCGAAGAGGCGGCGGCTGAACTTCGGCGCGCACTCGCATCGGAACCAGACCGTGGAGATTGGCATCACAACCTTGCTGTCACGCTCGACGCGCTTGGCCGCCACGCAGAAGCGCTTCCCGCCTACGAGTGCGCGATCGAACTCAGTCCCGGTCATGTGCATGCACTGCTCGGAGCGGCACAAGCATCGATTCGTGCCGGTGATCTCGATCGTTGCGTGCGCTACTGCGAACGTGCGGCGAAGGGCGATCAAAAGATCGAAGCTGCGTACTCGCTCAGGATCATGGCGCTGGGGATGCTCCAGAAGTACGAGGACGCGGAGTCTGTCTATTTTCTTGCGCAGCAGTATTTGACTGAGTTTCCGCTCTGCCTCGCAGAGATGGCGAACGTGCTCGCACAGCAGGAGAAGTTTGATCGCGCAATCTGGTGCTACAGAGAGTCGCTTGCACAGAATCCCAAACTCCCGACGGTCAAGACGCGACTTGGCGTCGTGCTCCTTCGCGCGGGGCAACTGGAATCTGCGCATCAGGTCTTGATGCAGGCACTCCGCGAACAACCCGGCGATGCAGGAACCCTGCTTGCACTCGGTCGCGTCCTCGAAGGACTGGGTCGCGCCAGTGAAGCCGAAGAGAAGTATCGACGCATTGTCGAATTAGAGCCTGCGAATGCTGTGGCTCATGTTCGACTCGGAAACATGGCACTTCGCGCAGGCCGACTCGATGAAGCGCGTGCCAACTACACGCTCGTCATCGCTCTGGGCGTTTCCGATATGTCCGTGCGACTCTCTCTCATCGAGGCGCTCACCAGATCGGGCGCCTTGGTCGAAGCGGGGAGACACCTCGATGAACTCTTTGGCAAGGGAAAAGCGAAGTTCTCTGGCGGCGCCGCCATCGCAGAGGATCCATCGATCGCACTCGGTGCTGCTGGTGCCGCAATTGAGTGCGGTCGCCCAGCCATCGCCGTTCGAATATTGGTCGCAGCGGCGCAACGGCATCCAAAGGATGAACGGATTTGGATTCGACTCACTCGAGCGCAGTTCGAGGTCGGCAATCAAAGGGGCGCAAGACGCGCAGCGCGGCGATCACTGCGGCTCAATCGAACTTGCGTTGAAACGCTCCACAACATCGCAGTCGACGCGGTGGCGCATGGGAAGACCACGCGGGAACTCAAGCGTGCTCATGCGGCGGTCACCCGTGGACTTCTCCATCATCCGACCGAACAGGGATTCCGTCGCCTTCGCCTGCGCATCATCACCCTGCGCATGCACGCAGCGCTCGGTCGCGCACATGCACTGCTCTTGCAGTCGATCACTCGCCTGCGCGAGTGGTTTACGATGCAGCGTTTGTGAATGGAAGGAGCGCCATGAATCGGGCGCGCTTGACTGCTTGGCTCAACATTGACTGATCGCCAGCCGACAACTCGAGCCGCTTGCGCGAGAGCAGTTTTCCGTTTTGCGTCATCGCACGGCGCAACTCTTCGACTTGCTTGTAATCGATGAAGAGACGACCCTTGGCATCTTTTTGGCGGCGAATGACTGGTGGCGGTGGTGCTTGAAATTGAGACATGGTGTATTCCTCGGTGCATTCCTCGGCGGTGATGCCGACCGCATACTGGATTCCAACTTGATGGTGCGGTGCTGCACCAAGTTGCTCGCCACGGACCCCACCGTGATTCGCATGCAATCTCATGCGATCTCAGACGGGGACTTCTGGGACATCCAGAAGCAGCGAGTCGGGTAGGTTAGCGAAACTCTCCCTCAATGGCTAGCCCATGCTGACCACGCTGATTCTCTCCGACATCCACTTCGGCATGGCAGAAGTGCCTTGCGGCCGACCACCCCGTCGACCCGAGGCGCTCGCGCCGCTGCTCCATGGAGTCGATGCCTTGATTCTCAACGGTGATACGGCCGACATTCACCACGCACGCCGCAAGAAAGACGCGCTCCTGTTGCGAGACGCATGGTTGTCGATGGCATCCCGCGCAGGGATCTCGGTGACGCTCATCAATGGGAATCACGACGATGATCCCGGGCAGGTTGATCATGTGGAACTCTTCGATGGATTGGTCTTTGTCACCCACGGTCACGCATTTGGAGACTCGATGTTGCCATGGACTCCAACGCACAAGATCATCGAAGAGACGCTCATCCGCGCGCGCGAACGAAACCCAAAGACGCTCGCGGGATACCTGCGATCGGCGGGCGAGGCTGCGATGGCGCAGTGGGCTGATCCCGCTGCCCACAACGAACCAAACGCGCTCATTTCCATCGGTCTGAATCCATGGCGGGTCGCCCGAGTGCTGGCGTGGTGGCGGACTTTTCCGCGCGAAGCAGCGGCGTTCATGGATCAATTCTGCCCCAACGCGAAACTCTTGGTGAGTGGTCATTCACATCGAGCAGGATCGTGGTTGGTGACAGCCGCAGGTGGAGTGACCGCGCGACACATTCTGAACACTGGCGGGTTTACCTTCCCTTCATCGCCACGCGCAGTCGTGATCGAAGAGACGCCAAAAGAGTTGTCAGTTGCGTTGCGCGCAATCCGACATGGACAGGGTCGCTACGAACTTGCCCCGCATGCGGACGCAAGTTGCTGGCGCATCCAACGACCGGCGTCCGCAACTCGTTGAGCATCGACGCCACTCTCGAATCCAGCATCCTTCACCGCCGACAGGAGGACTTCTGTCGCGACATTTCCCGGAGCCCCCTGAGCAAATGGACAGCCGCCAAGTCCACCAGCGCTCGCATCGAATGATCGCACTCCAAGTTCGAGCCCTCGGCGCACGCAAGCGATGGCCTGACCGTTCGTGTCGTGGAGGTGCAGGGTGGTGGCAGCAGGCTCAACGAGTGATGCCATCACTTCGTAGAGTTGGGCGAGCGATTCCGGTTGCGCCGCACCGATCGTGTCCCCGAGATCGAGTTCATCGACGCCGATTTCGAGCAGCGATGCGCAGACTCGTCGCACCTGTGCTGGATCGACCGCGCCATCCCATGGGCAGCGGATGATGCAGCTCACATAGCCTCGCACTGGCAGTCCCGCCAAGTGTGCGCGCGTGATCACGGGCGTGATGCGCTGGAGAACCTGTTCGATTGATCCATTCGTATTGCGCTGACTGAACCCCTCGGTCGCGGAGACAAAGACGCTGATCTTGTCGACCTCTGCTTCGAGTGCACGATCGAGTCCCCTTTCATTTGGCACGAGCGCCGAATAGATGGTTCCGCCACGACGCGTGATTCCATGCAACACTTCGGCCGCATCACCGAGTTGCGGAACCCATGTGGGACTGACAAAGCTTGTGACTTCGATCTCTGGGATCCCCGCAGCTGAAAGGAGATTGATGAATTGGATCTTGATGTCGGTCGGAACTCGGACCAATTCGTTTTGGAGTCCATCGCGCGGACCAACTTCTGTGATGCGAATACTGTTCACTGCTTCCTCCCGTCGTGCGATGACTCCTCGCGCCACGCGGTGCGAAAGAGCCATAGCCCCGCAACGATGAGCGCCAGGGAGAGAATCGCTGCCGCAATGAACAACAACACATCGGGGGTCCACCCCCACTCGACATCGACGCCCTCCTGCGGAGTCACGGCGTGCCTCCAGTGGCGGACGGGGTGTGGGGGTCGCGGACGAATGCGAGTTCGCCTTGAAGCAGGGCGCGATGATTCGCCCCCTCGGCGCGCACAATGATGGGAGTGCCCACAGCAGATGCATTGAAACGCACGGTCGCAAAGCCGATGCACGCTGCGCCGAGCATTGGACTCATTGCGCTGCTCGTGACGACTCCGATTTCCTCGCCCCCAGCACCGTCAGCACCAACTGCCAGCACGGGCGTCCCGCTCGTGGGAAGTGCGCTCGACTCCATGCGAAATGCTCGCACAATCTGTTTCGGTTTTCCAAGACTCTCCATGCGCGCGACAACCTCTTGCCCGAGATAGCACCCCTTGGTGAATGAGACACGCTTTCCAAGAAGTCCAGTTTCGTGAGGCAGACTCGCGGTGGCGAAATCGATCTCGAAGAGCGGCGAGCCTCCTTCGATGCGCGCCATGTTGAACGCATGCCATCCGCAGGGGCGGGCGCGGCGCCGTGCGCCATGGAGGACATCGTGTGCGCCGAGCAGTGCGTTCCACAGGGTCACGAGATTTTCGCGCGCCACGAAACATTCGATGCCAACGGTCGCACAGAGATCCGCTCTCACCAGCACGCACGGCACCCCTGCCACAGTCGTCCAGAGGCACGCACATGGATGAGAGAGTTGCTCCACCGCACTCGCATTCGCACCGACTGACTCAAGGAGTTGCAGCGCATGGGGTCCATGCAGGGCAATTCGATAGTCACGCCCGGATCGGTCACTGACTGCGACATCCTCCGAGAAGATGAACTTCGTGAGGGCCTCGACGGTCGGCGCCGCGAATGCTCCAGCACAATCGATCAGCAAGCGATCGCCGACGTCGCAGATCAAAAGGTCAGACTCGATCCGTCCCTTGCGATTCAGCCAGAACGACCGGCGCGACTGCCCCGACGAAAGACTCTTGAGATCCTGCGTGCACATGCGCTGCAAGAATGCGATCCGGTCGCTCCCCGTGACTTCGATCGTGCCACGCTGGGGTTGATCGCACAGTGCCACACCGCTTCGAATCGCCGAGTACTCCGTCTCCACTCGATCGAAGAGACCGACAATTTCTGCCGTGTTTCCCCATGGAACCCACTGAATGTGCGAGCGGTGCGCAATGCCTGCGATCCCCCGCTCTTCTTGAACGTGCGCCGCGCGCCGCGCCGATTCGCCCGCAGCGAATGCGTCATGCTGGGCTCGCAACAACGACTCGGCGTGGAACGAAGCGGAAGTCATCACCGAATCATAGACTCGCAGAATGAACTACGAACTGCTCAAGCGATTGTGCGAGACTGCTGGTGTCGCTGGGCGCGAGGGGCGCGTTCGCGCACTCGTGCAAAAAGAAATCAAGGGGCTCTTCGATTCTGTCGAGGTCGATTCGATGGGATCGCTCATCTGCACGCGCACGCCAACGCGAACGAAGCGTGGGGCGAAACCAACGCGTGTGCTCGTCGCGGCGCACATGGACGAAATTGGCTTTTATGTGCGTCATGTTGATGAGCAGGGGCACTTGTGGCTGAATCCCGCAGGCGGCTTCGATCCACGCAATCTTTTTTCCCGTCGGGTGCTGGTGGTGACTGACAGCGGTGATTACCAAGGCGTGTTGAACCCGGGGGGCAAGCCGATCCACATTTCGAGCGAGGCGGATCGCACGAAGGTGCCAGGAACTGAAGAGTTCTTTGTGGACCTTGGTCGCGACCCAGCCGAAGTGGCGAAGTTCGCGCAAGTCGGCGACTTCGTCGTGATGCACGAACCCTTCTTCGAGACTCCACTGAAGGTGATCAGCAAGGCCATCGACAATCGAATGGCGGTGTTCACTGCCATCGAAGCGATTCGACGGATTGCCAAGTCACGGGCCGGACACACATGCGAAATCACCGTGGCATTCACAACCCAAGAGGAGGTTGGATTGCGCGGCGCATTGGTCGCTGCCAATGCCTGTGGTGCGGAGATCGGCATCGGACTCGACGTGAATCTGGCGTGCGATACCCCTGGGGTTCCCGACAATCAGCGCGTCACGAAGCAAGGCCTCGGCGTTGCCCTGATGGTGCAGGATTCGTCGATGATCGTCGATGTTGAACTGTTGCGACAAACCTGCGCGATCGCAAAGAAGCACCGTATTCCATATCAGCGTGCGGTGCTGGCGCGGGGCGGACAGGACGCAGGCGCAATTCAGCGATCAGGTCGCGGGGCGCGGTGCATTGCCTTTGGTCCAGGGACTCGGTACATCCACACCGTCACCGAAATGGTGGACAAGGTCGATCTCGAGGCCACAATCGACCTGCTGACCGCAGTGCTTGCGGAACTCTGATTCACTCCGACACTGCTGCGATCATTCGCGCACAGGCGAGCAGAGTGCCCCCCAATCATCGACGTATCCATGATCGGTGATGATCTGAATGAATGCGGGGACCAACATCTGCAGCGCGACAACTGATCGCTGCACCGCATCTCGATTCTGGCTTCCACCATAGGCAGAGGCGCCGAGCGTCAGTTGCCGCACGGTGATCGCCACGCGTTCCAGAATTCCAGCGAGCAACGCAGTCAAATCCGCTGGGAGAGCCTCGCTCGCACCGACTGAACCTGATTCTGCGCGGGACCCCATCGCTTTACTCAAGTATGGATCGCTCCACATGAACATCGCACTCGCGCGCATCCCATCCAGCATCGCAGGCATGATCCCATCACGATCCCAGTGCAGAATCTGCCGCGAAAACGAGGCAGTGGATTCACGATCGCCCAGTGGTGCGCCGAGTGCCTCACTCCACCGCGCAAAGAGCCCGCCGGCGGCGGCCCACAATTCGATCAGCTTCGTATCGGACTCCTCGGTCCTGCGCGACTCGGATGTCGCAAGCCAGGTCAACGAACGATGCACGCGAATCCGCACATCGTGGTACAGGTGCGCCTGCGCGTAGGAATCACGACGCAGTTTCCACTGACGACGAAGTAGGTCCGCAGAAAATGGATGCGCGAGTGGATTGAGTCGTGGTGCGGAATGTGGAGTCTCTTCCATTGGTGTTCCTTGACAACAACATAGTGCACGCGGTGGGCGCGCTATCAGCCGTCAGATCATTCATGTTTTGGCGGGAAAACGCAGAGCTGCGATGCGCCATCCAAGGATGGCGGCGCACAGGCCGGCTGCAACACTCGTCAATGCGATGGCCAGCCCGTGGACAGCATCCAGCGCCCAAGCACTGGCGATCTCGACCGCGAGCGTGCTCATCGTCGTCAATCCGCCGCAGAATCCCAGGATGAGCAGTCGCTCCGTCGACACCATTCTCGGATGATCGTAGATCGGTGCCCCATCGCGATTGAGCGACATCAAGGATCGAAAGACAAAGGTCGCAATCGCCGATCCGATCACATTCACGATGAGCGTTGCCACCCACGGCGCAATGGCAAGTCGATCACAACCGAGCATCGTCCCAATCCGAAGGGCACTTCCGGCTCCGCCGCCGATGGCAATCAACATGAGTCCGGCGCAGTGATGGCGCAGCCGATCATTGGCACAGGGTGGAGGGGCAGCGCCCGCTGCGCTTGCAGTCATGGATGACATCGACGATGCGTGATGGATAGTTCCAATTGCGGCGACAATCGGTGAGCAGACCATCGTCGATGTGAGGATGACAACCGAATCACGCTTGCGACCACTCTGCCACTGCACGACGATGTCGAGGCACATCGAACTGAAGGTTGTGAATCCTCCGAGCAGTCCCGCGACGACGAAGGACCACAGCATCGACCACATCTCGAGCTGGATGAATGCGCCAGCAACGAGGCTCCCGAAGAGATTGATCGCGACAATCGCACGCCAGCTTGGAATCCCACGGGCGACGCACTCATCGCGCACCACAACACGCAACCACGCACCAATCGCGCCGCCGGTCGCGCAAATCACGATGACAGCTGGAAGGCTCATGTGATTCATCTTCCCACAGAAACGCCAGCCATCACACCGAGAAATACTTCGCCTGCGGATGATGCACGATGATGGCGCTGGTGGACTGCTCGGGTTCGATCTGGTGATTCTCGGTCAGCACGCAACCGATGCGCTGCGGCTGCAGCAGCCGAAAAAGTTTTTCCTGATCTGCAAGATCCGGACATGCCGGATACCCAAAGGAATAGCGACTCCCTCGGTAATGCTGTTGGAAGAGCCGTTCAATCTTTGGATCATCTTCATGCGAGATGCCTAACTCGGCACGCACTCGCTTGTGCCACATCTCGGCGAGCCCCTCCGCACACTCCACACCCATCCCGTGCAGATAGAGGTACTCCGTGTACTCGTTGCGCTCGAAGAGCGACTTGGCTCGTTGACTCGCCTCGCTCCCCATCGTGACGCACGTGAGGGCAATGACATCCCTCCGACCGCTCTCGATGGGACGATAGAAGTCGCTGATCGAGATCCTCCGACCAGCCCTCTGCCGTGGGAAAGAAAACCGCTCGCGCTCTCGGTCGTGATCCTCGGAATCGAAGATCACCAGGTCATCACCCTGCGAATTGCAGGGGAAGTATCCCCATACCACGGCGGGGCGAAGCACCTTCTCGATGCGACACTCGCGCTTGAGACGCTCGAGAATCGGCTCCACCTCATCGCTCAAGTATCGCTCGTATGCGCGCTCATCGAGCTCGCCTCGTCGGAAGCCCCATTGACCACGAAAGAGCGCGGTCTTGTTGATGTATGGATAAATCAGATCGAGATCGATGCGGTCTGTCAGACGCGAACCCCAGAATGGAGGATCTGGGATTGGATTGTCGTGCGCAATCACCGCACCCATCGCACCTGCTGACGTCGCAGCCGTATCCGGGAACGCACTGTCAAAGTTTGTTCCACTCCCAGCTGGGGGCTCTCCCCCGCCACCACTCGATGTGACTGCACTCGCCCGCAGCGCATTCGCCTTGGATCTCGCATCAATCGCAGCACGCTTGGCGAGGCGAGCATCAATCTCCTTGTTGATGGCAACCATCGAACCGCTGGCAAAGGCCTCGCAGACTGCGAGACCCTCGAAGGCATCGCGACCGTAATACAACTCGCCTCGATATCCGCCGCGCAAGTGCCCTTCGGCATAGTGACGTGTGAGCGCTGCGCCACCGAGCATCACAGGGACAGTGATCTCCTGCCGATTCATCTCGCGCAGATTTTCTTCCATCACGGTCACACTCTTGACCAGCAAACCGCTCATACCGATGAGGTCGGCACCCGTCGTTCGCCACGCGCTGAGGATCTGCGAGAGTGGCTGTTTGATGCCAATATTGTGCACCTTGTAGCCATTGTTTGACAGGATGATGTCCACCAGATTCTTGCCAATGTCGTGCACATCTCCAGCCACGGTCGCCAGAACCACAGTTGCCTTCGGCTTGGCGGTCACTCCAACGCGCTCCATGTGCGGCTGAAGAAATGCGACGGCCTTCTTCATCACAGATGCACTCTGCAACACGAATGGCAGTTGCATTTGCCCCGATCCAAAGAGGTCTCCGACGACCTTCATTCCTGCCAACAAGTGATCGTTGATGATGTCCAGCGGCGGATACGTCTTCAGCGCTTCGGTGAGGGAGAGATCGAGAGATCGCTCTTCGCCATCGACGATGTGCCGACGAAGACGATCCTCCACGCTCAATTCCTCGAGCGGCTGCGCTTTCACTTTGGCGACACCATCTGGGAAGAGCGAGATGAAGTGCAGCAATGGGTCGAAGTTCTCTGGTTGACCCTCTGGACGGTGAACGCCGCGATGGTCAAAGATCAGCCACTCCGCAGCCTGCCACTGCTCGGGAGGGATTCGACTCTCTGGCAGAATCCGCGAGACATGCACAATCGCTGCGGTGAGTCCGCGCTCCCGCGCCTCATGCAGGAAGACGCTATTCAGCACCGCGCGCGCCGCAGGCTTGAGACCAAACGAAATGTTCGAGAGCCCCAAGATGATCGAACATCGTGGGAACCGCTCTGCAATCAGGCGGATCCCTTCGAGAGTCTCCAGTCCAAGTCGGCGATCATCATCATTGCCGGTGGCAATCGTGAAGGTCAACGGATCCCAAAACAGATCTACTTCGTCGAGCCCCCATTGCTGGGTAAAGAGATGATGGATGCGCTCGGCAATCTGCAGTTTTCGCAGGGCGGTCTTCGCCATTCCCGCCGCAGGATCTTCGTCAATCGTCAGCGCGACACAGGCCGCGCCATACTTCTTGAGCAGCGGGCAGATTCGATTCATCCGCTCTTCGCCATCCTCAAGATTGATCGAGTTCACGATGCACCGACCGGGTGCGTGTTGCAGCCCCGCTTCGATCACGTCTGCCTGCGTTGAATCGATCATCAGTGGCGCATTCACCTGACGAACAAATCGCGCGACCGTCTCGGACATATCACGGACACCATCTCGACCGACGAAGTCGACGCAGACATCGAGCACATGCGAACCATCTCGCAACTCTTCCTTTGCCATCGATGCAAGTCCATCCCAATCCTCCGCGTCAAGCAGCGTCTTGAACTTGCGCGACCCATTGGCATTCGTGCGCTCGGCAACGATCAGGAAGGAATTGTCCTGGCGAAACTCGGTCTGCGCGTAGAGACTCGAACACGCGGGCGCAGCGATCGTGACAGCGCGTGGAGTGCGGACACCCGCCACGGGCACCGCACTGCGAAGCGCAGCGATGTGCGCGGGCGTTGTTCCGCAGCATCCTCCGACGATGTGTGCGCCAAACTCCTCGAGGAATCGTCTCATCGCGATCGTAAAATCCAGCGGTTGCAGCGGATACTCAGTTCGACCCTCTACCAGAATCGGCAACCCTGCATTGGGAACGACCGAGAATGGTCGGTCCCAAGACTGGCTGAGGTATGCGAGATGCGGGGTCATCTCCACTGGACCGGTCGCGCAATTCAACCCAAGCGACGCAATTGGCAAGGGCCGAAGCGCATTCACGACTGCCGCGATATCCGACCCGAGCAGCATCGTGCCTGTGGTCTCCATGGTGACCGACACCAAGATCGGCATATCGCGCGTGGTGCGTTTCGCAGCCTCGATCGCCTCCAAGCATGCAGTCACGGCGCACTTGATTTGGAGCAAGTCCTGGCATGTTTCGATCATCAAGCAATCGGCGCCGCCATCGATGAGACCTCGGGCTTGCTCGCGATACGAATCCGACATCGATGCCCAGGTCGCCTGACCGAGGGTGATGAGTTTCGTTCCAGGCCCCATCGATCCTGCCACAAATCGTGGACGATCCGCAGTCGCATACTTCTCGCAGGCGCGGCGTGCAATCTGTGCTGCGCGCACATTGAGGTCGTACACCCAACTCACCATCTCTTGATCAAAATCGGCAGCAACGAGTCGATTCGTGCCAAAGGTGTCGGTCTCCACAACATCCGCACCCACGGCGAGGAAACTCTCGTGAATCCGTCCAATGAGATCTGGGCGAGAACGAACCAAGATGTCCGTGCAATTGTCGCGGCCGAGATAGTCACTCGCCGCACAGTCCGCACATGCGTGAATGGATGTCCCCATCGCCCCATCGAAGACAAGCGTGCGCCGATCGAGTTGACCGAGAAAAGTGTGCGGCATCATCGAAGGCTATCCACGGCAGAGTGGCTTTTCAACCGTTCATCCGGATATACGGATGGAAGCTCATCCCGCCCGCAGATTCCCTCCGCCGATGCGATACTGCGAAACATGCGCGCTCTCCTGTTTTTGCTTTCGTTGACTCAGATCCCCTCGATCCTCTGTGGTTGCCAATCACCACCGACCCCGCCGGCGGCGATCGCTCCTCCTCCATCCGCAGATCAAGCACTTCCAGCTCCTGGGTCGGACGCATACTTGAGCGGCGAGGTGTTCGATCAAGTGTGGGTCATCATTCGCGACACTCACCCCGATCCGACCATCAATCATGGAGAGTGGAATGAGAAGCGACTGCAGTTCCGAGAGCGCGCCGTGGCAGCAACCGACCCCGACGAGTTTCGCAGCGTGGTGCGGGACATGCTCGAAACACTTGGCGAGAGTCATTTCGCCATCATTCCAAATTCCGTCACGGGAACTTCCACCGCAGTCGGCGGTTGGTCCGGACTCACGCTGCAAGTTCTTGATGGCGCGGCGATCGTCACCGCAGTCGCCCCGGATAGTCCTTGTGCCAAAGCAGGCGTCGCAACAGGCTGGCGACTGATTGAATCGCAAGGCGACTCGATGGAAGTCATCATCAAACCATTTGGAACACCACGAACTTCTCTCGAACGACTTGCGCGCGATCAGGCTGTTGAGGGTTTCATTGGAGGAAGACCCGGAATGAGTCCCGACTATCGATTCGTGGATGCCAACGGCGCGGAGCACAAGGTCTCAATCATGCTCGAGGATCTTCCTGGAGAATCTGTCAAGATGGGGAATCTTCCGCCATTTCCAGCGCGCGTGGATTGGCGCTGGCTCACTCCTCAAGAGATTGCACAACTGGGTGGAGACCCTGCGCTCACCGGACGCGTTGGGTACCTGCACTTCAGTGTCTGGCTCGCTCCGCTGAGTAAACGCATCGACGCGGCGCTCGCCACATTCCGCACCGCCGATGCGATCGTGATGGATCTTCGCGGCAATCCCGGCGGGCTTGGTTTGATGGCGACGGGCGTCGCGGGACACTTTCTCCCACGACCAACTTCGCTTGGAACGATGCGCGGAAGAGATATGGCGCTTGATTTCAAGACCAATCCTCGAACCGTTGACGCTGACGGAAACTGGATCGGAACATTTGATGGACCGCTCGCCATTCTCATGGATGGGCATACTGGAAGCACCTCGGAGATCTTCGCCGCAGGACTTGTCGATCTCAAACGCGCGGAGTGCTTCGGGCAGACTTCTGCGGGTGCGGCCCTTCCTGCGACAACACACAACCTCAAGAATGGAGATGTCCTGTTGCACGCCATCGGCGACTTTCGCACACCCTCTGGCGCATTGGTTGAGGGAAGCGGAGTCGCACAGCAGATCGGCAATGCGCCAACCCGCACTGACTACACTTCATCCCCCAACCCAGAACTGCGCGATGCACTCCTGTGGATCGCCATCGACAGAGTCTCCCGATCAGCAAAGGAACAACAGTAAATGGACACTCGTTCTTCTCGCATTCAGCGCGCCTCGCATTGGATCGCAACGGCCACGGTCGTGACGTGGATCTCGACGGCGGCGGGTCAAGCGCCCTCTTCCAAGCCGACCCCCACAACGACCCCCACGACGGCGCCAGCCGCGACTCAGGCACCAGCAGCGCTGCCCTCTGCAACGGAGATCTTTGCCAAGGCGGTCACCGCGGCAGGTGGAGCAGATCTGATCCGACAACAAACTTCACGGACACTCACCGGCACGATTGAGATGCCTGCGCAATCAGTCAAGGGAACACTCGTGACCAAAGTGCTTTCTCCGTCGATGATGAGTGTCGAAACGGAGATCGCTGGCTTCGGCACATTTCGCCAGGGAATTGGGCGAGGACCGAACGGGATCGTGGGATGGTCCATCGATGACATTCGAGGCGCGAGCCTGATGGAGGCAGATGCCCTCGCTCGGGAATTGCGCGACATCACCATCGAACACGAGATCGATCCCGCGAGCGGTTGTGAAGAGGTCGAGGTGGTGGATCGAAGCGACTTTCGCGGAACCCCTTGCTACAAGGTCCGGTTCAAGTGCGGCGGTGATCCATCAACTCGTTACTACGCGGTGGACTCTGGCCATCTGGTGGGACTGGTGAGACAAGCCAAGACACAATTGGGCACTCTCGAAGTCACCGCATCATTCCGCGACTTTGCAGTGTTCTCTGGACGGACCATGGCGAGGGTGCACGAGCTGGTCCTGATGGGACAGGTGCAACTGATGACATTCAACAGTGCAACTTTCGAACCCATCGACCCGAGCGCGTTTGTCCTTCCAAAGGAGATTCAGACTCTTGCGAATGCCAGCCAGAGTAAGCCACCCGCGGCGCTCCCTCCTGCTGTGCCGCCTGCTCCGGCTGCCAAGAAGTGATCGGGCTCTGGCGACACGTGAGCAGATCCAGATGAGTTCATCTTCAGAACCAGCGGTCTCTCTGCAAGGAGTGTGCAAACGCTTCGGCAGTGTCGACGCAGTGAAGGATCTCGATCTCTCCATCGAGCAAGGCGCGCTCCTGGGATTGCTCGGCCCCAACGGCGCAGGGAAGAGCACGGCGATTCGCATGATCATGTCGCTCATTCGAAGTGACCGCGGCGTGATTCGGGTGCTCGGCGGCGATGCGCTTGATATGAAGGACCGCATTGGATACCTGCCCGAAGAGCGCGGGGTCTACCGACGCATGCGCGTTGGCGAATTCTTGCAGTTCATGGGACAACTCAAGGGGCTTCCAAAGGCGGGGCTGAAGTCGCGCATCGAAGCGTGGCTTGAGCGTATTGAACTTCCGGGAGTCTTTCGCTCGCGCTGCCAAGAACTGAGCAAAGGGATGCAACAAAAGGTGCAGTT
>SIAP01000022.1 GCA_009691725.1 Phycisphaerales bacterium | reverse complement strand
CCAATGCGGACTGCCATTGCCAGTCCAAGACCGACATTGCGCGCGAACTGCTGATCTTCTTTTGGCAGTCTCCCACACAGGATGGCGATGTAGATGACATTGTCGACACCGAGAATGATCTCGAGTGCGCTGAGTGCGAGGAAGGCGAGCGCATTATCGATGGTGAGGAGTTCC
Organism: Phycisphaerales bacterium; assembly: GCA_009691725.1. Lineage (GTDB taxonomy): Bacteria > Planctomycetota > Phycisphaerae > Phycisphaerales > SM1A02 > F1-60-MAGs104. The sequence goes on along the minus strand of SIAP01000022.1, from coordinate 34,531 downwards.
ATGTGGCGGCGTAAGATAGAAGCGCGATGAAAATTGTGCGTGCATCGGTCATATCCGCAGTGATCTCCCTCGTTGGGCTCGGTGCATGGTGCGAGACGGCCCGCGCCCAAGCGACAGCGCCTCCCCCAGTCGCCATCGAGCCGCCGCTCGTCGACTTTGGAAAGGTGTCGCCTGGATCGCAGCACGCCGCGAAGTTTTCGATTCGCAATCTTGGCGCGCAACCGATCACGATCAAGTCAGTCGTCCCCAGTTGCAAGTGCACTGGCGTGAATGCGCTGGCTGGGAGCGTGATTGCTCCGGGTGCCTCGGTCGAATTGCTTGCCACGCTCGATGTGCCGCGAACCCCAGGCGAGAAGGAAGCCAAGGTGTTTCTGACCTTCGAGAACGGTCCCGCACCGATGATGGCGGTGCTCAAGGCCGTCGCGAGTCTTCCTATCAACGCGACTCCAGCATTCGTTGATGCGCTCAAGCAGGTCTCGTCTGGCACGATCGCAGTGGCAAGCGAGGACGGCAAGCCCTTTCGGATCGTGAGCGCGGGGGGCACCGCGCCACAATTTGTCTCATTCGATCCTGCGAAGGAATCCCCCAAAGCCTCCTACACAATCAAGTGGACCGCCCCAACGACACCCTGCGAATCAATGCCTCTGTGGTGGATTATCGAAACCGATCGCGCCGATTGCCCGCTCATTCCGCTGCGTATTCGTCATAAGTGCACCGGATCGCGTGCTGACCCAACGAAATCGATTCGATATTGGTTTGTCCCTGAACCGCTCGGTGTTGCGGGGCGGGTGGTGCAAGGCGAGTCTGTTGTTGTGCCCATCACCATTGAGCACTACAACCCGCAGGGCAAGGGGGCAGTGGTGCGGCCAGACTGGTCGACGATCAAGGGGGTTCGGTCAGTTTCCCCTGAAATGGTTGCATCCCTTGAGAGCACACGACTTGGGGGGAGGGAAGTGGGCAACAAGGATGAAGTTGCGCTCCTTGTGCGAGTCGCTCCAGCCGCGGGCGTCAAGGGAATTGTCTATGGATTCATCGAGATCGAAACGGCGACGGGATGCGGCGTTGTGGCGATTTCGATGCAAGTTGTGCCCGCGGAGTCCGCGAAGTGACGGTGCTCCCCGACCTTGACTTCATTGACGCCGCCGCGATGATCGATGTCTTCGAGCAGGCAGCAGAACTCATGTTGGCGTGTCGACTACGCCGAGGTTCGACCGTGCATCTTCCGCCGTTTGGGCGGCTTCTCGCAACGGGTGATGTGCACGATTATCCGGGGCACCTCGACGCCATCGTGCGTCTGGCTGAACTCGACGAATCGGCCAACAATCATGTCATGCTGCACGAACTTATTCACGGCGAGTCGCTTGTGGATGGAATGGATCTTTCGTATCGGAATCTTGCGATGGTTGCGGAATTCGTTCGTCGATATCCAACTCAAGTGCACCCCATGTTGGCGAATCACGAGTTGGCACAGTGCCACCGGATGAGTGTGAGCAAGGGCGGAGGCGATCAAGTCGCTATGTTCGACGATGGCCTGGACTATGTTTTCAATGATCGCGCCGAAGAGGTCGCCACCGCAATTCGCGAGTTCATCCTGGCGATGCCGCTGGTGGTGCGCAGCGACAACGGACTCTGGTGCGCTCATTCCATTCCTGGTCGGATGGACTTTGACGACGGGGCATTCGATCGACCGCTGCAGCAAGAGGACTATCAGTCGCCTGCTGGGACCGCATGGTGCGTTGTGTGGGGAAGGCTTCACGATCATGCGCATGTGTGCGCGCTGCTGGAGCGGTTTCATGCGAAACTGATGGTTGTCGGTCACTGCCACGCCGAGATGGGGATTGAGAGTCCGGCGCCTGGATTGCTGGTCATCAATAGCGATCATGCACGAGGTGCCGTGGTCTACATCGGTCTTGAGCACACACTTCCAACGGTGGATGATCTTGTACTCAGCGCGATCCCACTCGTGCTTCACCGCGCGCTGCACTGATGGACGGCATTCTCGCCATCGAGTCGAGCCAGAGAACAATCTGCGTGGCGGTCCGCAATCGAGCGGGCGAGGTGGTCGAACGAACGCCCCTGGGCGATCCGCGTGAGCGGGATCTGCTGTTGCCCGCAATCATCGAAGTCTGCGAGGCAGCGAAGATGCAGAGGGAGGACTTGCGTGCGGTCGCTGTCTCGACTGGACCCGGCGGATTCACTGGATTGCGCGTTTCGATTGCGACCGCGAAGGGGATCTGCGAGGCACTGTCAATACCCGCACTCGATGTGCCGACTGCACTTGTGGCGGCGATGGGGTGCCGCGCTGCGTGGTGGCCGCAGGGTCGGCGCGTGGCCGTCGCACTCGCTGGCAAAGGGAGTGCGTGTTGGATGTCATCGATTGAAATCGACGAAGCGGGGGAACTTGCGGTGCGAGATGCGCGCTGGGTCGACGCGACTGAATTCGATCCAACTGATGCGCGCACCTTGATTGCAGATGAGCATCTGCCGCTGCAACTGCGCGAGCGCGCACTTGCGGTTGGGATGACAATTCTTCCGCCGCACTTTTCAGCGCGTGATTGCTTGAGCGTCGCGCAGTCCATGTACGCACGCGGCGAGGTCTGCGATGCGGGGTCTCTCGCCGTGCGCTATCCACGCGAACCAGAGGCGGTCACGCTTTGGAAAGCCCGATATCCAGAGGGGTTTCCTGGCAAAAAGTGATCCAGATTGATGGGTTGCGCTCAAGCGACGCTGTGATGCTGTCGATCCACAGGGCGAGGAACCCATGAAACAGGTCAGCGCTCGCGTCAATTCTGCACCGCATCAGACACCGCTCGGTCGTGCACAGTTACTCCTCGTTGGTCCGCTCTCATGGGCAACGCAGATGCCAATCTCGCACGAGGAGAAGGGTCCTTATTGGGCACTCCGACTTGATCGGGTCCATTCAGCGCGCGACGCCATTCGATGGGCGCGTGGTCGGACGGTCGATGCCATTGCGATTGACCACGCACACGTGGGAGAGAGAATGGATCGCATGGTGCGCGCGTTGCGAAGCCTTTTTCCATCTGCCGCAATTCTGTTGGTGGGCGAGTTTCCGTCTGCGGAGAGAGTCGCGGAGTTCTTTCGACTCGGTATCACGGATTGGATATCACCAAGCCAGTGGAGCGATGATGTCGGGATCCAACGACGGGTGACTCACGCAATCGAGAGCGCAGTGACGGGGCGTGTTCGCAGCGAGCGAGTGGCTGTCCTCGAAGGCGCGTGTCGACGACTGACACGCGAACGTCGCGTGCTGGAGGAGCGACTCGGTGGAGCATGCGCAACGCTTGCGGGAGCAGAGGAGAACGCGCGTGACCGGGAGGGGATCGCGTCGATGCAAGCGGAATGTCGAACGCTGCTCGCGCAGGAGAGCGAAGTTGAGTCGGTTGTCGAACTGAGCACGCAATACTTGATCGCACGAGTGGGACCCACGAATGCTGCGGTCTTTCTCATGGATCATGGACAGTATCGACTTGCTGGGTATGTTCGAGACGACCTGGCACGGCGCGCTGCGTCTGGATTGATCGAACACCTCGCGAGCGTCTGGTGCGCCAAGCTGGTGGCATATGGAGAGGTCGTTCGATTTGGTCCATGCGATCCGCCATCTGCGAGATTCGCTGAACTTGCCGGGGTCTTGCCCGGTCGATCGGTCTTCGCATTCGCTTGCCCAAACATCGATCCAGGACATGGCAGCGCAATCGTCGTGCTCTTTCGAGATGGGCAGCGACCCTTCAGCTGCGAATTCACGAAAGTTGCGCGCGCAGTCGGACCTGCATTCGCAAGCGGTCTTGCTCGCGTGCGGCGCATGCTGACACGAGCGCAGCCGCAGTGGCCGCGTGAGTCGCCAGAGTCGAACACACAATAAGTGGTCATCCCGCGCCAGCTGTATCGCCAGCCGGATCAGCAGTCGTATCAGGAGTTGAGTGTTGCAAGAATCGTGACGCCGCCGACCACGCGGTCGCCCTTCGCCACTCGAACGATTGTCGAACTCGGTCGCGGGACGATGAGTTCAGTTGTGGATCCAAACTTGATCATGCCAAATCGCTGCGCGCGTGTGAACGACTCGTTGACTGCAACGGGGCAGACGATGCGACGGGCGATTGCGCCAGAAATCTGTTTGATCCCGATGGAATCGCCTGCGTCACTCTTCACGACGACAAGGTTGGACTCGTTGACTTGCGCGCTCTCCGTGGTTCGTGCATCGAGATAGCGACCCGGCGTGTGGACGATAGACACCACCGTGCCAGAGCAGGGCATTCGATTGATATGCACATCGAGCACGCTCAAGAAAATTCGGACGATGGTCGCGGGCCCATTGGTTGCAGCGTGGTGATCCACTGCAATGACCGCGGAGACGACGCCATCTGCGGGGCTGACGAGGTCGGCATGGTCAGAGGATGCGGGCTTCCGAAAGAGCGGGTCACGGAAAAATGCAGCGACCGCACACCACACAATCGCCACGGGGACGATCACCCACACATGCGGCAACGCAGCAATCACGATGACAATAGCGGCGCAGGTTGCAATCCCCCATTCGCGAAGTCCGTACCGTGTGAGGATCACTCGAGTGACCGGCCGACGAAGTAGCCGATGCCGCCACAGAGCAGACTTGCGCCGAGAAGCCCGCCCCCCCAGATGAGGAGGTCCTTGGAAATGGTCGTTGCGAGTTCTGATCCGCCGCCGGTTCGACTGCCGACGACCACCACCGTAATCAAGACGAGCGCGATGGCTGCCGCAATGAGTAATCCAAGTCCAAGCCCACTGCTCGCAGAATCAACTCGCTCGGCGAGAGCGGGGGTGAATCCAGTTGCGCTGACGGACATTGGTGCAGCAGTTGGCTCGCTTGCCTCGAATCCATCCAATGCAGCGGGCTCTGCGAAGAGACCTGTGGAACCGACTGCTCCTAGACCCGTTGCGAAAGTGTCTTCGCCGCCATCATCGAGAAGGCCCGCGCCGATCGAGGATTGATCTGGATCATTGCTCTGATCGAGCATTCCACTCCCAGAGCCGACAGTCTCCAAAGTCAGTTCACCCGAACCAGTCATGGACCCTGAGTCCAAAAAGTCGTCTTCCGCCGGAGCAGGGCGACGAGGTACTGCGGGCGCATTGGAGCCACTGGCATCCGCAGATCCAATTGCGGATCCGCCGCGGCTATCACCAAGGTCAATCTGGGGAGCGGTTGCCTTGACTGACGGTTGCGCGGACGAATCATCAAGTCCCAGGTCAAGTCCTAGGTCAAGTCCCCCATCAGGTCCAAGGTCGAGGTCGAGTGCTGATCGGGCGGTTGGTGTTCCAGACACTGGCGCGGGTGGAGAGGAGGGAGTTGCGCTGGCGGCGGTGTTGCCGATCGCGCTGTCATCAGCGGAATCTGCAAGTCCCAAAATGTCATCCAATGGGTCGATTGGGGGATTCACGGGAATCAGCGATGGCGCAGGCGCATGGGAGGCGGGCGCCATGATGGCAGGCGACTCCGCAGAAGAATCGTGCAAGGAAAGCCCATCGTTTAGATCGAGTTCAACCTCATCAGCCGGTCCTTGGCCGGAACCAGTCAACGGATCGTCGTCGAACTTCAAATCGTCGATCATTGCGCTTCCAGATGAATCATTTGGGCTCGCGCCGATGGGGGACCCAGAGTCGCTTATGGACAGGTCGTCGTTGAGTGAGAGGTCGAGCCCCAGCCCATCATCAACCACAAGTTGGTCGATCACGGCACGCTTGAAGTGCACCTGATCATGCATCTTGAACTCTTCGAGTTGGCCAGCCGAAACCATCTTGATGAGGGCATCTGCAGACTTCCCGAGCTTGGATGCGGCTTCATCGATTGTGTAGAAGAGTTTTGCCATAGTGGTGGGGCGAAAGTATCTACGCTACGGCGACAATGGCGGTTGCGCAAGGCATGAAGCACGCGGTTCCTCAAGGAGAGAGTGCTGCGAGGCTGGTTGAGAAGTGGTACATGGGCGCGGCTCGGGATCTGCCCTGGCGGCGCAATAGAACCCCCTATGGAACGCTTGTCAGCGAGGCGATGGCTCAGCAGACGCAAGTCGCGCGCATCGTCGAGCCGTGGAGGAGTTTTATGGCTCGATTCCCGACAATTTCTGTGCTAGCGCGGGCTCGACAGGCAAGCGTAGTGAAGGCGTGGCGAGGGCTCGGCTACTACCGTCGGGCTCGTCAACTGCACCGAGCGGCACAGATCATTTGTCGAGATCATTCGGGGCGGATTCCTTGTGCGATTGCGGATCTGCGAACGCTCCCAGGCATCGGACCATACTCGGCTGGTGCGATCGCATCGATCGGCTTTGGAGTGCGCACGCCAATCGTCGACGGAAACATTGCGCGCGTCTTGATGCGTGTGCATGGACAACACGTGGATTGCGATTCGAAGTCTGGACGCGAGTGGTTGTGGGATCGAGCACGGGAGTACGTTGATGCCTCACGCTTTCCAGCAGCGGCGAACGAAGGATTGATGGAACTCGGAGCGACGATGTGCACACCGGCACATCCAGCGTGCGCAGACTGTCCGATACGAAGGGGATGCACTGCGCGCCGTCAGAGTGCGCAGGATCGCATTCCACAGCCGCGCAAGCGCGCAGTTCGCACAGCGCTCCATGCGCAGGTGGTTGTCCCGCGAGTGCGAGGGCTCGGCGCAGTCGTGCAGCGCGGAAGTGACGGGCTGTGGGCTGGATTGCTTTTCCCTCCGATGATCGAATCGAAGCGCCCAATCTCGCGAGCGACCGTTGCACAGAAGTATTGTGTGACGGTCAAGGAGTTGCTCGGTGGGAGGCGATTCACAGTTCTGACGACCCACCGCGCCGTGCATTTTCGTGTGTGGAGCCTGAGCGAATCGACTGCGGACCGACTCAAGAAAGCACATGAAAACGGCTGGTTATGGAAGTCAGATGCTGCGATCGAGCGAGCGAGTGTCGCGAGTGCGATGTCCAAGATCCTCGCGGTGGACCGCGAGCAATCGATGGCACTGCAGCAGCACAGGGGAGTACGCTCGCAGGAATAAGGATCAATGGTCGCCCGAATGAACATAGCCATGCGAATACTCTCAAGAGGTGGTTGCATTGTCGTCGCCATCATGTGCGTCGCTGGTTGTGAACCCAAGGAGAACCCAGTGCTCTTCAACGAGCGATTCCCCGGCGAGGTCTATCCACCGGATGTCGTGCTGAGTCAACGGCAGCAGGGCGAGTTGGTCGAAGCGATGCGTGCAACGGCGGATGGAATGCCGGTGGCACCCCTCACCTCTGCCCCAGATTCAGTGCGGTGGTCGGATGTGAGGAGCGCGGCGAACGCTGCGGTCACAGCTTCGGAGATGGGGATTGCTGATTCGACGCTGCTGGGCGAGACGTGGACATTCACCATCAAGACTCAGGGTGGTGAACCAGCGAAGTTGACTGTCGAACGGCGTGATCCTCCGGAGATGTATCTGGCGACGGCGATGGTTGGAACATTTGGGGAGCGATTCGATGACGCGGAGCGAATCGTGAGAAATTTTCGGATGGAGATGCGGCGGTACGGCGCGCTCAAGCGACCCTTGTAGTTTCTTTCACACTCCTCGTCGTTTCTTTCACACTCCCCCATGTCAAGGGATGGACGCAGGGATGCGCGCGCGGCCACCTTGCGCGACTTCGTATGCGTGTGCGATCTTGAGGAGCAGCGGTTCAGCAAAGGCTTGCGCCTGAAGTTGGATGCCGACTGGGAGTGGTCGTCCACAACTCTCGTCAAAGCCCGCTGGCAGCGAAATGCCGCAGATTCCAGCGATATTCGTATTCACCGTGTAGACATCGCACATGTACATCGACAGCGGATCGGTGACGCCGCCGAGGGGGAATGCGGCAGTGGGAGAGGTCGGTCCTAAAATGACATCGCACTTTGTGAAGGCTCTGTCAAATTCCTCTTTGATGAGTCGACGGACTTGCAACGCTCGGCGGTAGTACGCGTCGTAGTACCCAGCGCTGAGCACATAGGTTCCAAGCATGATGCGTCGTTGCACTTCCCCGCCGAACCCTTCGGCGCGACTCTGTGCGTAGAGATCGAAGAGATCGCGTGCAGAGGTTGACTGTGTGCGGTGGCCGTAGCGGATGCCATCAAAGCGAGCAAGATTGCTGCATGCTTCGGCGGGAGCGATCACGTAATAGGTCGAGATGCCAACATCAGTGAGTGGGAGATCGACATCGACCATCTCTGCTCCCATCGAACGAAAGTGCTCGATCGCGCGCATCACAGCAGCATCAACGGCTGGAGCGTTGCCCTTGCGATATTGCAGCGGAAGTCCGACGCGAAAACGTCGGGGTGTTTCATCGAGCCCAGTCACGACATCTTCAACGGCGTGCGGCGCACTCGTCGAGTCGCGGTGGTCATCGCCCGCCATGCACTGATAGAGGAGCGCGCTGTCGCGAACACGATGGGTGAGCGGTCCGATCTGATCGAGACTGCTGCCGAAGGCGACAAGCCCATAGCGCGACACGCGACCAAATGAGGGCTTGAATCCAACGATTCCACAGAGCGAAGCGGGTTGGCGAATCGAGCCGCCGGTGTCTGATCCGAGTGCAGCAGCGCAGAGATCTGCTGCAACGGCGGACGCGCTGCCGCCTGACGATCCTCCTGGAACCCGCGATGGATCCCAGGGATTCCGCACCACTCCCCATGCGCAAGTTTCGCAGGAAGACCCCATGGCGAACTCATCGAGATTGGTCTTGCCAATCATGATCGCGCCAGCGGCGGTCAGTCGCTCGATGACGGTTGCGTCGAAGGGCGATCGATAGTTTTCGAGAATGCGCGACGAGCAGGTGGTCCGACCCATTCGCGTCACGATGTTGTCCTTCACGGCGATGGGGACGCCGGCAAGCGGTCCAACTGGAACGCCGGAGGCGATCTTGGCATCGATCGCATCTGCCGCTGCGCGCGACTCGTCGTCGAACACTTCGTGGAATGCATTGAGCGTGCTGTTCTGCGCGTGAATGCGGGTGAGATAGCCATCGACTGTTGCACGAGCAGTGGTCACGCCGGCGCGAATGTCATCACGAACGGAGACGAGATCCGAGGTCATGATGACTCTCCACCGAGCACCTTTGGGACGGCGAGAAAATCTCCCTCCGTCGCAGGCGCATTTCTCAAGAGATCCGCGATGGGCATCGCCGATTCTGGGATGTCATCTGCGAGTCGATTGGAAAGAGTCAATGGATGTGCCATCGGCTCGAGGCCGGCGGTGTCGATCGACTGGAGTTGTGCAATATGCCCCAGGATTGCGACCAGTTCACGTTGGAGTTGCGGGAGCCGATCCTCGTGGATGGCCAGTCGCGCAAGTGTGGCAACGTGTCGGACCTCGTCGAGGGAAAGTGGAGCGTTTGCGTCACTCATGAGGCGCGCGAGTCTAACTGCGAATCTTGGGATACCGTGCTCATCCCACAATGGATGCACCGCAACTGACCATCAAAACTCGAGTTCTCCGCGCAGTCATTGTGTTGGCGATGATCGGTGGATCGATCGGAATCTTCATCGCGCTCTCGCTGACTCGTCCGCTGCCTGGATCCACCGAGCAACGCGAAGAGCGGCAGCGGGTCGCGGTCTTCCATCCAATTCGTGTCGATGTGCCGAGACAGTGGATTGGATATGGAACCGTACGTGCGCTCAATTCGGCGGATGTTCCTGCCCGTGTTGGTGCGACCGTGGTGGACATCGCCGCCGACGCGAAGGCTGGCGCGACGGTCGACGTTGGACAGTTCTTGGTGCAGTTGGATGATGTCGATTTCCGTCGCTCAGTCGAATCAGCCATTCAGCAGATCGCAGCGATTGATGCCCAACTCGCCGTACTTTCAGTCGAAGAGGATGGACTCTTCAAGCGACTCGTGCTCGCTAAGGAAGAGACGGAGCTGGCCAAGAACGATGAAACGCGCACGCGCAATGCACTCGAGTCTGGCGCGGCGAGTGCGCGCGAACTTGATCGCAGTCGGCAGCAATCGATCTTGATGGAACGGGCGCAATTGATCTTGCAAGAGGCGTCGAATCAACTGACTCCTCGCCGCGGCGCACTGATGGCCCAGCGAGAGATTCAGCGCACGGCACGCACCACGGCGCAGAGCAATCTCGAACGCTGTCGCATTTCATCACCCATTGGCGGGGTGTTGCAATCACTCGATCTAGAGATTGGTGAGAGCGTGTCGCCGGGGCAGGTCGTGGCTCGCGTGGTCGATGTCTCCCAGGTGGAGATTCCGATTCGATTGCCGGGATCGTCGCGCGGATCTGTTCGGGTTGGAGATCGCGTGGACTTCGAGATTGTGCCGCAAGCAAAGCGGATCGGATCATCGACGGTGGCACGCATCGAACCCGAAGACGATCCGCTTGATCGAACGATGACCGTGTATGTCGAAGTGACGCAGTCCGCTGATCTTCACGATCGCATCGCACCCGGCGAGTTCGCCGAAGCGTTGGTCCAGGCGCGAGACTCCACCGCGCGCACCGTCATTCCGCGTCGTGCCGTGCGAGCAGAACGGGTCATGGAATTGGTGGATGGCAAGATCGTGGCGCGTGCCGTCACCGTTTCACACGCATTTCGCGGGTCGATCGCCGAATCTGGCGTGGACGATGTGGAGTGGCTCGTGCTTGAGGAACCGCTGCCCGATGGCATCACCATCGCAGTGGACGGCGGTCGCAGATTCGCGCAGGGCACCCGTGTCGAAGCGATCGAAGGCGATCACCCAGAGTCTCGCCCATGATCGAGGTCGTTCGCTTCTTTCTGCGCAACCGAGTCTGCGGCGGACTGCTGACCTTTGGATTGATTCTTGGTGGAATGATTGCGATGGCGAACATTCGCCGAGAGTTCTATCCAGATATCGAATCAGACTCTGCCAGCATCCTGCTGACCTACGCCGGCGCAACTCCGCAAGAAATCGAGGACTCGCTTGCTCGACGGGTTGAGGACATCGCAGTCGAACTGGATGGAGTCGATCGGATTCGCACGACGATTGTCGAAGGCGGTGGCGGAATACTCGTGAAGTTTGGCGACGGCACCGATGTGCGCAAGCGCATTGAGGATTTGCGTGATCGAGTGGAGTCGCTCACCGACCTGCCGGTCGAGGCGGATCGCATTCGCGTGATCGAGTTTGAAGCCAACATCCCGGTGATTCAAGTGACCGTGTCCGGCGAAGCAGATGCCCAGCAACTCAAGAGCGCGATCCGGCAAGTCACCGACGATTTGAAGTCCTACTCGGGAATGGGATCGGTTGTGGTGAGCGGAACACGCGACGACGAACTGCGCATCGAGGTGAATCACGGCGAACTGCTTCGCCATGGCATCCCCATCACCCACGTCGCCAATGCTGTGTCGGCGTGGATGCGTGAGATTCCCGGTGGGACGGTGCGCACACCCGATGGCGAAACGAAGATACGCACGCTTGGCGTGGATCATCGCGCCAGCGAGATCCGAGAAATCGTGGTGAAGGCGTACCCCCATGGAGGGCTCATTCGTGTCGGCGACATCGCCACGGTGCAGGAGGGGTTCATCGACGACGAGATCATCCGTCGCTTCAATGGCAAACCATCGGCGAATTGCACGGTGTTTCGGCGGGGAAAACAGGACGCCGTCGATATGGCCATGTTCACGCGTGGATATGTGGCTGCGCGGCGGGGCGAGCCGATTGAGCCGACGCTGCGCGAGCGAATCGCTGGATCAAGTCGGATAGATGGCTGGGAGCTCGGCCATCGTCGTGGTGGGCTGGGTTTGGACATTCAAAAGCACAACGATCTTGCGAAGTTGATCGAGGACAGACTTGAAATGCTCACGAGCAACGCATTGCAAGGGGGCGTGCTTGTGTTCATCGCGCTCTTGCTGGGCGTGCATTGGCGTGCGGCATGTCTCGTGACACTCGGCATCATCGTCGCACTCGCGGGCACATTGCTGTTGATGGACCTCAGCGGACTCTCGCTGAATATGCTCACGATGTTTGCACTCTTGCTGACCATCGGTATCCAAGCCGATGATGCCATTGTCTTTTCGGACAGCATCGACATGGAGGCATCCGTGCCCGGTGTCGACATCGAGCAGGGGGTCCTCAACGGAGTCCGCAGAGTTCTGTGGCCCGTCGTCGCAAGCGCTGCGACCACCATCGTGGCATTCCTTCCACTGGGGCTCGTTGGCGGGAGCATCGGTGATCTGCTTGGCGCATTGCCGATCGTGGTCACGGTCGCGCTCTCGATCAGCGTGTTTGAAGCATGTTTCTTGATGCCGTCGCATATGGCTGGCGCCATCAGGCAGGAGCGGTCTGGACAGCGCAACATCATCGATCGCATCATGGCGCCATTCGATCGTTGGCGCGATCGCTCGTTGTGGCCATCGATTGAACGGTCGTACCGCCGCATCGCGCTGTGGTGTGTTGATCGCAGATATGTGACGGTGTCGGCGGGGATGGCGGTCTTTGTCTTCTTTGTCGCGCTGGTGGTGAGCGGTCGCGTTCCATTCACATTCCTTCCATCCGATGACAGCGAGACCATCGTCGTGGACATTCGCCTTCCGCTTGGAACAAGTCTTGCCGAAACGCAGAGGGTTGGTGCGCGTATGGAGGCGGCGGCGCGAGCGCAGCCCGAGGTGCGTGCCATCACTGCGCTCTACGGTGTGAGCGTCAACTGGGAATCTGCAAGCACCGACAACGCTTCGAGCAATGTGGTGCAGATCTTTATCGAACTCGCGCCGGTCGAGCAGCGCGATCGTCGATCAACACAAGTGTCGGATGCGCTTCGCATCGCAGCGGGACCGATGGATGAGGCCGAAGTCGTGCGAGTGCAGGAGATCACTGGTGGTCCCTCGGGATCGGATGTCACCTACGAGATTTCTGGTGACGACATCGCAGATGTGCGGGTGGTGGTCGCATCATTGAAGTCGACGCTTTCCTCGGTGCAGGGTGTGCTCAGTGTTGCGGATGATGACTTCGACGCCTATCCGGAAGCGCAGATCGTCGTGCATCCAGCTGCTGCGGCGCTTGGGTTCACTCCCGCCGATGTCGCGACTCAGGTGCGTGGCGCGTTGTATGGCATCGACGCCCATGTTTACAGCGAGAATCGAGAGGATGTCGATGTGCGGGTTCGCTTGGATAGCGCCACACGAGCGCGTGGCGATCTCGTGGATCAGTTGTGGGTGGTGTCGCCCACTGGTGTGGCGGTCCCTCTGCGAGAAATTGCCGATGTTCATCAGCGCGCGGGATCGAGCACCATTCGTCGCCTCGATCGGATGCGCACAATCACAGTGACTGCGGATACCGACGATGCGACGCGACCGGAGTCAGTCGTGGAAAAGATCACTCCAGCAGTCGAGGCGCTGGCGTTGGAGCATCCGAGTCTCGTGGTGCGGGAGGGTGGTCGGCAGCGTGATCTCACCGAGGCATTTGCCTCGCTGCCGGTGGCGATGGTCGCTGCCGTCGCAATGATTTATGTCATTCTGGCGTGGCTCTTTGGCAGTTACACCCAGCCCTTTGCGGTGATGCTGTCGATTCCATTCGGTGTGATCGGAATGGTCATCGGTCACATGCTCCTCGGTTTCGACGTGACCTTCTTGAGTCTCATCGGTCTGATCGCGCTGGCGGGAGTCGTGGTGAACAACGCGCTCGTGCTGCTGGAGTTCATCAATGTCGAAGTTGCTGCGGGTCGACCCTTGCGCGAGGCGCTCGTCGTGGCGGGGCAGAAACGAATTCGTGCCATCCTGATGACCTCGATCACAGGCGTTCTTGGATTAGCGCCGCTGGTGTTGGAGCCATCCTTTCAAGCGCGCTTTCTCGCACCCATGGCGGTGACGCTCAGCGGCGGACTCGTCAGTTCGACTGTGTTGACGCTGATCCTGCTGCCATCCATGCTCTTTATCATGGATGACATCACCAGGCTCGCGAGCAGGATTTGGAATGGTCATCGCAGCGAGTCGATGGAGTCCGCGTCGCCGCAGTAATCTCACGCGGATCTATGTCGAAGTCGAAGAAACGCAAGCGCAGCGGATTGGTGATTGGTGTTGATCTGGGCGGGACGAACATGAGTGTGGGAGTTGTGGACTGCGATCATCGCATCGTCGCATCTGCCAAGCGCAAGACGAAGGCGTCGCTGGGACTCGATGCGGTCATCGAGCGCATCTGCGAGACCATCGATCGCGCGTGTGAGGGGGCGGGAGTGACCATCGATCAGATCGACGGAGTTGGCATCGGTGCTCCGAGTGCAATCGACTTCGATGAGGGAATGGTCATCAATGCTGGAAACCTTGGATGGAAAAATGTTCCACTGCGCGCGATCATGCAGAAGCGGCTCGGTCGAACCGTGGTGATTGAGAACGATGTCAACGCGGCGATTTGGGGCGAGGTTCAACTCGGCGCGGCGAAGAATTGGCGCGATGTTCTTGCGGTGTGGGTTGGAACGGGAATTGGTGGCGGGTTGGTGCTCGGTGGCGAGGTCTACCGAGGCGCGTTTCACACTGCAGGCGAGATTGGGCAGATGACTTTGTTTCCACGGTGCAGTCCGGGGCGGCGCACACTCGAAGAGCATTGCAGTCGATTGGCAATGGTGCGAGCGATGGAAACGATTGTCGGCTTCTATCCGCAGAGCAAGATTCGAGCTGCATTGGCTGCGCGCGGCGAGGATTCTGTCATCGGCAGTTCTGCCATTGCCGAGTGCTACGGGAGCGGCGATGAACTCGTGGTGCGTGTGGTGGACGACGCTGCGGAGTTGCTCGGGATGGCAATCGCCAACGCGGTCACGCTGCTGTCAGTTGAGTCGGTGGTGATCGGCGGCGGAGTGGTCGAAGCGCTCGGCAAGCGTTATGTCGCGCGCGTGCGTGAGTCCTTTGAGTGGAATGTCTTTCCAAGTTCGCTGAAGAAGTGTCATCTGGTGTCGAGCGATCTCGCCGACTGTGCAGGCGTACTCGGCGCGGCGCTTTTGGCGCGGAACGCGTGACCGCCGCACGACACGCCCGCTCTGCGGGCAAATCCCGCCCAAAACGGGCTTGATCTGCCCGCAGCGAGGGGTGACTCGCACGCGACTGCCTAGACCTCAACGAGCGGATGGCGATCGTGCTTGGACAGCGTGAAAGAAATGCCTGGGACATGCGGCGCAATCTTCTGCGCAAGTCGTGGCAGATAGCCGCGCTCACTGACGGTGTGCCCAGACAAGAGCAGCGTGCAGCCGCGTGCGACGACCGCGAGTTGTTCGTGATGCTTCGCTTCGCCGGTGAAGAAGAGCGTGGCGCCTGCCCGAAGCGCACCGTCGAAGAGCGACATTCCAGAACCTGCGCAGAGTCCGATGAATTCATGATGTATTTCGATTGCGGCAGTCGGCGCGGCGCACTCCAATCTGTCAGCGCCGAGGTGTTTGCGAAGCCTGCGCGCAATCTCTTTGGTCGACGCCGGCTCTGAGAGTCGAAGGAGTCGTCCCTGCCCCTCACGCGCCGATGGTTGCGCCACAAGCGAGTGCACTTCGATCGCCGGAGTTTCGTAGGGATGCGCCGCACGAAGCGCCGCAAGCGCCGCAGGAAGAGCCTTTGGACCGCACACCATCTCAAGACGCTGTTCTTGAATGCGTTCGAGTTTTCCGCGATGTCCGACACGCGGGCTGCTCTTGGCACCTCCATAAAACGACCCCTCGACGGCAGATGACTGCGAGCACTGCGAATACTCGCCGATGCGTCCCGCGCCAGCAATTGACATCGCCCCTCGAATGCGATCGATCACTTCTGCGGGAGCGACCGTCACAATCTTGAATGACTCGCGCGCAGCAAGCGATGAGCTTGCTTCGAGCGGACGGCAGTCGCCATCGCCAATTCCCTCTGCGAGCCAATCGTTGATGCCACCTGCGACAGCATCGAGCGCAGTGTGTGGCGAAAGCACTGCGATTCCAGCATGCGCAAGTCGGTAGAGCGGTCCCGTTGCCGCATCCTGCCGAACCAGTTTCTTGATTGGATGAAAGATCGGCGGGTGATAGGCGATGACCGCACCCACGCGGAGAGCGCAGGCCTCCTCGGCGACGGCGTCGGTCAGGTCGATCGTCAGCAGGACCCGATCGCAGGGGGAATTCGCATCACCCAAGAGGAGCCCAACATTGTCCCAAGGCGCGGCGAGTGCCTCCGGCGCGACACGCGCCAGCGCCTTTGCAAGATCGCGAATCCGTCGAGTGCGCTTTGCCATGCGAGGACGCTACCCGCTTGAGCAAATCTCCGAAATCTTTCGACGAGTGCGAAAACAATTCGTAGACTTCACACAACAATGATGAGCCGCCCCCCTTCGGCATCGGGCTCCCACACTTCGCCGGCCACTGCGCCCGCAAAGGAGAGTGTGGAGCGGGTCAGAAAGCACTTTGTTCTTGATACGAATGTGCTCCTCCACAATCCGCAGTCGATCTTCAAGTTCGAGGAACACGAGGTGGTCATTCCGTTGGCTGTGCTCGAAGAGTTGGACACCTTCAAGAAGAACAATGATGAGAAGGGGCGCAATGCACGCCAAGTCATTCGTGCGCTCGATCGGCTTCGCGCCAATGGTCACCTCTTTGAAGGCGTTGTGTGGAATGAGCAGGGAGGTTCAGTCCGCGTGCAGCGACTCAAGGCGGCCGCGAGTTACGACCTTGACCTTGAGATTGTCGACAATCGGATCATTGGCGTCGCACACGCGCTGCATGCGCAGGGAGTGCGGGCGATCTTTGTGTCCAAGGACATCAACGCACGAGTGAAGTGCGATTCGATTGGCGTTCCGGCGGAGGATTTCGAGTCAGATCGAATCGATGCGAATTGGCTCAATACGGGTTTCATTACCGCTCGCGTGCCGCGCGCGTTGATCGATGACCTCTACTCCGAACGGCAACTGCCCATCGCACGAATCGAAGCGGTCCCAGGAGCGCTCCCAGAGTTGAGTGACGATGAAGGGGGAGAAAAGATGACGCTGCTCCCGAATCATTTCATCTCGCTCGTGGATGACGCGGACCCGTCGCATACCGGTTTGGCGCGCAGGCTCAGTGACACCATGCACATCATTCCAATCACGGGACCGCGCAAACCCGTCTACGGAGTGATCGCGCGAAATGTGCAACAGACGATGGCACTTGACCTGCTCTTGGACGACGAGATCAAACTCGTCACGCTGATTGGTCCTGCTGGGACTGGGAAGACACTGCTTGCAATCGCCGCAGGAATGCAAAAGGTCTTCAAGGAGGAGCGATTCGACAAGTTGTTGGTGGCACGACCGATCATGCCTCTGGGGCGCGACATCGGCTACTTGCCCGGCGACAAAGACGAAAAACTGGCCATGTGGATGCAGCCGATTTTCGACAACATCGCCTACTTGCTCTCAACGCGGGGTGGACATGGTGGATCGGAGCCCGACAGCAAGACGACTGAGCAGCGCATCGACCAACTCGTCGCGACACGAAAGTTGGTGCTTGAGCCGATCACCTACATCCGCGGTCGAAGCATCCCGCATCAATTCATTATTGTGGATGAGGCGCAGAATCTCTCGCCACATGAAGTGAAGACCATTGTGTCGCGCGTGGGCGATGGCACCAAGATTGTGCTCTGTGGCGATGTTGGGCAGATCGACAATCCATATCTCGATGCTGCGAGCAATGGGCTCTCACATCTCATCGAGCGAATGAAGGGTCACAAGATCGCGGGTCATGTCACGCTCTCCAAGACCGAGCGCAGCGAGTTAGCGAGCATCGCAGCAGAAATGCTTTGATGCTGCTGCTCACCGACACGTCTCCGAGTTGTGCAGATCAGACCCGTGCAGGGCCGACTCCGCGCAATTGATCAGTGCAGCGCGCGGATCTCTCTTCGTCGGCGAGAATGTTTCGCATTGCGACTGTCTTGTCGAGGCATTCTGCGTCCTCTGCGATTGGATCGCTCTCTGCAACGATGCCACACCCCGCGCGATAGTCGATGTTCCAACGACTGGTGTCTGCATCACGGGTGAGTGCAGCGGTACGGATAGCAACATTGAAGAGCGACGATCCACAGCCACTCGAGAAACCGATCGCCCCGCAATAGGGGCCACGGCGAGTAGTTTCAAGTTCGTCGATGACCTGCATTGCGCGCACTTTGGGTGCGCCAGTGATCGATCCAGCAGGAAATGTGGCGGCGATGAGATCTGCAAGGTCGTTGCGAGGCGCGAGTCTTCCAGAAACCTCTGCAACCGCATGCAATATGGTTGGGTGCGACTCGAGCGCGCGGGCAGTCTCGACCCGCACCGAACCAATCGAGCAGACGCGCCCGAGATCACTTCGCATGAGATCGACGATCATGTGCAACTCTGCGGCATCCTTCTCGCTTTCGAGCAAGTCGTTGATGTGTTCAAGACTCGGTCGAGATCCCTTGATCGGTCGCGTCGTGACTGTCCTGGTCGACCCATCCACGGAGAGAAAAAGTTCAGGGCTCAATGAGAGCAACGCGCGTTCGTCATCGAGTTCGAGGTACGCGCCGTAGCGAGGGGAGGCACACTCGAGCGCATCGAGTGCGAATGCGCGAGATGACCCCGTGAATGCGGCGCGGAACTCTTGGGTGATGTTCGCCTGAAAGAGATCGCCAGCGCGGATGAACTCGATGGTGCGCGCAACGAGATCGGCAAAGCACGGAGTGCTCGCAACGCGATGCAGTTCGCCACCATCAAGCGCAGACCACTCAGCGCAATCGAGCGGGGTTGAATCATCAACCAGCGCAGCGACTTCTGGTGCGTTTGGATCGCCGACTTCAAACCACTGCTGCGTCGCGTGTTCGTACACCAGCGCACGCCCGACACGACAGAGAACAGCGTCTGGCAGGGAAAGGGCGTTCCGCGTCGCGTGTGCGCCGCCCACAGCGCGTGCGTGAGGCTCAAAGAGGGCGCCGCACTCGTATCCGATGAAGCCGATCCATCCCGAGGCAAATGGGAGTCGTTGATTCGCGGGGGTGAAAGCAGCCTCACACGCTGGTGTCAGAGCACGAATGTGTGCAAGAAGCTCGTGGGCACCAGACGCGGTCGCGTCGACTCGAATGGATGCAGTGCGTGGAGCAAGGATGGTCCACCGATCGAATTCTGCAGAATTGCCACCCGAGGTCAGCGCAAGGAGCGGCACGTCGCAACGCCACCGAGCCATCGCATGATGTGGGTCGAATTCCCAGTCGAGTGCATGAACAAGCGTCGGTGAGATCACGAATCCATCGTAGAGACTCGAGGCATCGAGTCGAGTAGGATTCGGGTCTTTCCTCGGAGCCCATATGCCAACTGCAACATCCACCCGTTCATCCTCTCGTTCATCCTCTCGTCGCAGCAAGAGATCCTCGACCAAGCCGCAGGTCAAAGCGAAGAAGCGTGTGGCGAAGCGTGTGGCGAAGCGTGTGGCGAAGCGTGTGGCGAAGTCGCCGAAGGTCGCAAAGATGGTCTACGCATTTGGTCCGTCGCGAACGGAAGGAAATGCGACACAGAAACTGCTCCTCGGCGGCAAAGGAGCGAATCTCGCGGATATGACTTCGATCGGTCTGCCTGTGCCTCCAGGATTCACCATCACCACCGAAACATGCGGGAGTTTCAGCCAGAACGGCGGTCGGCTGCCGCACGGGTTGATGGATGCCGTGCGGAAGAATGTGCGAATGCTCGAGCGCGAACTCAGCAAGAAGTTTGGCGATCGAAAAAACCCGCTCCTCGTTTCGGTGCGCTCTGGCGCTGCTGTTTCGATGCCGGGAATGATGGACACGATCCTCAACCTCGGTCTCAACGATGAGGTCGTTGCAGGTCTCGCCGCATCGACGGGAAACCCGCGCTTTGCATACGACGCCTATCGCCGACTCATCAATATGTTTGGTGATGTCGTGATGGGAGTTGATCATCACCGCTTCGAACACGAGTTTCATGTCATCAAGGCGAAGTATGGCGTCGTGCAGGACACTGATGTGCCAGCCGATGGGTTGCAGGAATTGTGCGTCGCATATCAGCGCGTTTACCGCGATCGCGTGGGGAGTTCCTTCCCGCAGAATCCGATGGAGCAACTCGAAGAGGCCATCAAGGCTGTCTTCAAGAGTTGGAATGGCGGCAAGGCCATCGCCTATCGACAGATCGAGGGGATCAAAGGACTCGTTGGCACTGCCGTGAATGTGCAGGCGATGGCGTACGGAAACATGGGCGATGACTCGGGAACTGGCGTCGCATTCACACGCGATCCATCCACGGGCGAAAACATCTTCTACGGCGAGTTTCTCATCAACGCACAGGGCGAGGATGTGGTTGCTGGCATTCGCACGCCAAAGCCCATCAGCGAGATTGAAGCGTGGAATCCAAAGGTGTGGAAGCAGCTGTTGAAAGTGCGGCAGAAACTTGAGCGTCACTACAAGGACATGCAAGACATCGAGTTCACCATTGAACGCGGTCGACTTTTCATGTTGCAAACTCGCAATGGCAAGCGCAACGGCACCGCTGCAGTGCGTGTGGCGGTTGAAATGGTGCGCGAACGACTGATCGATGAGCGCACAGCACTCAAGCGAATTCCGGCGGGGAATCTGGTGCAATTGCTCTTGCCGTACTACCGCGCAGAAGACAAGCACGGCGTTGAAATTCTCACCAAAGGAATTGCCGCAAGTCCTGGCGCCGCGTCAGGCAAGCTTGCGTTCACAGCCGCCGAAGCGGTGGACCGTGCGAGGGCTGGCGAAACTGTGTTGTTGATCCGACGCGAAACATCTCCAGAGGATGTCGCAGGCATGCATGTGGCTGCCGGCATCTTGACATCGACCGGTGGCAAGACGAGTCACGCCGCCGTGGTCGCCGTGGGATGGGGCAAGTGTTGTGTGGTCGGCGCTGGCGAGCTCTCGATCGATTCAGAGACAGGATCGTTGACCGTGAAGGGTCGCACATTCGGTCGCGGTGACACACTCTCGATTGATGGTGCGACCGGCGAGGTGATGGCTGGCGCGATCGCACCCACCGTGCCACAGTCGATTCCTGGCGACCTCGCGCAACTGATGAAGTGGTCAGAGAAGTATGCAACGATGGGTGTTCGTGCGAATGCCGACTCTCCAGCGGATGCCATGCGCGCACGCGAGTTCGGCGCAATCGGCATCGGACTCTGCAGAACAGAGCACATGTTCTTCGAGCCCGATCGCATCGCAGCCGTTCGACAGATGATTCTCTCCGAAGAGGTTGCACAGCGCGAAGCGGCGCTCGCACGACTCTTGCCCTACCAGCGCGCCGACTTCATCGGGATTTTCACGGCGATGCAGGGATTGCCAGTCACCGTTCGATTGCTCGATCCGCCGTTGCATGAGTTCGTTCCCCATGATGAGGCAGCTCAGAAGTCGCTCGCAGATGACGCTGGCGTGCCTGTCGCGGATGTCCGCAGACGCGTGCAGCAACTTCACGAAGCAAATCCGATGCTTGGGCACCGTGGATGCCGACTCGCAGTGACCTATCCAGAGATCCTCGTCATGCAAGTGCGCGCCATCGTCGAGGCCGGACTCGCGTGTCGCGCTGACGGCATCGATGCGCGTCCGGAAATCATGATTCCACTCGTGGGCACGACGAAGGAGTTGTCCCTCCTTCGCACGCTTACCGAACAAACCGTGGCGCTGGTATTGAAAGAGGCGGGCGTCAAGAAGTACGAGATTCCAATTGGCACGATGATCGAGATTCCGCGTGCCGCTATCACCGCCGATGAAATCGCCGATGATGCGGACTTCTTTTCGTTTGGCACAAACGATCTGACCCAGATGACCTTCGGATTCAGCCGCGACGACACTGGATCATTCTTACCCGCATACATCGACAAGGGAATCGTCGAGCACGATCCATTCCAATCCATCGATGTCGCCGGTGTTGGAGCCCTCGTGGTCATGGCGTGTGAGAAGGGTCGCGCACGAAAACCAAAACTCAAACTTGGGGTCTGCGGCGAGCACGGCGGAGACCCGGCGTCGATTCGATTCTTCCAATCCTGCGGGCTCAATTATGTTTCCTGTTCCCCATTTCGAGTGCCGATCGCCCGTCTCGCTGCGGCGCAGGCGGCGTTGAAATGATCTCGCTTGGCCGAGTTTGTGCGGTGTTTCTGTGCGGTGCGGCGGCGCACGTCGTGAGTTGTGCGCCACTCCCACCTCGTGTCTCGCCCGCGAAGTTCGTTGACGACTATCGACGCCCCGAGCCAATTCCGTCCACGGCTCCGCTCTTCGCGCCTCGGAAGTATTCGGCTGCGTTCGCCAGTGCGCCAATCACACTCGATGGCAGAATCGACGATCCGCTCTGGCAGTCGATGCCGTGGAGCGACGAGTTCTTGGATATCGAAGGACCCGCGCGCGAGCATCCTGCGCAACGGACACGCGTCAAGATGTTGTGGGATGAGCAGCATCTCTACATTGCGGCGGATCTGGAAGAGACCGACCTCTGGGCAACGCTGACTCAACATGACGAGATCGTCTTTCACGACAACGACTTCGAGGTCTTCGTCGATCCCGATGGCGACACGCGCGAGTATTACGAAATCGAAGTGAATGCCATCGAGACCATCTTTGATCTCTATCTCCCTGTGCCCTATCGCGCGGGGGCGAAGGCAGATCATGGATGGACGGCAACGGGAATGCAGGTGGCGATCCACCGCGATGGAACGCTCAATGATTCGCGAGATATCGATCGTGGATGGACGGTCGAGATGGCGATTCCGTGGAGTGTGTTCACCCCGGTCGCTCGTGCAGGCACGGAGACCTTTCAGCACACGGCCCCCCATCCCGACGCTGGTGATGTGTGGCGGATCAACTTTTCACGCGTGCAGTGGACCCTTGAAAAACAGGGCGATTCCCATGCTAAAGTGGCTGGGAAGCCAGAACACAATTGGACATGGACTCCGCAGTGGATCATTGACATGCATGTCCCGCAGTACTGGGGTTTCGTCACATTCGCCAGCGCAGAAGTTCCGTTGAAGGAGAGTTTGAAATGAAACGAGTAGGACCAGAAGATCCAGTCAGACATCAGAGTGCCATCATGGAGGCGCTCGGTATCGTCCCCAGTGGGGGGCTCTATTCGCAGCTCGTGCAACGGATGCTGAGTGCAGCGGAGGTCCTTGGTCTTTCGAAAGACTACCAGTTGATCCTTGCTCGCCCCAAGAACGAGATCATCGTGCATTTCCCAGTGCTCATGGACGATGGCGAGTACCAGATGTTCACGGGGTATCGAATCCAGCACAATGACGCGTTGGGTCCATTCAAGGGCGGTTTGCGTTTCGCGCCGCTCATGTCCCAGGACGATCTCGGCGGACTCGCCCTGCTGATGACTCTGAAGTGCGCGCTGTTGCGTCTGCCATTCGGCGGCGCCGCTGGTGGCGTGGTCTGCGATCCCCATGTCTTGTCGCGCGAGGAACTCATGCGTGTCGTGCGGCGCTTCGCAGCGTCGATTGCGCATCACATCGGTCCCGATTACGACATCCCAGGTCCTGATGTTGGTGCGGATGCGCAGGTGATGGCGTGGTTCTCCGACACCGCTGCACAGATGACACCCGATCGCAGTCGGCAGGGGATGCGTCCAATTGTGACTGGGAAACCAGTGGAAATAGGGGGTGCGACAGGTCGAGACATCGCTGTTGGAACAGGATTCGTTCACATGATTCGCGACATGCTTCCAGACTCCAACCAAAAGCTCGAGGGCTTGCGTTTTTCAGTCTGCGGATTTGGGCTCGTCGGAAGTCAGGTGGCACGACTGCTTGTCGCACAGGGTGCGCAGATGGTCGGAGTACTCGACCGCCGAGGAGGCGTTCTCGCAAAGACGAGCATCGAGCCGGAGGCCGCCGCAACACGCATGCGTGCTGATGGCGTACTGAGTGGATTGCCCAACACCAAAGTGGTCAGCGAAGAGGAGTTTTTCAAGGCGCCCGTCGATCTCCTCCTGCTCGCTGCGGGTGAGCAAATGATGACTGCCAAGCGAGCGGAGTGGGTGAGCGCGGCGATTGTTGCCGAGGTCGCGCACGCACCGTGGACTGCGGACGGCGACGACATTCTCTTTCAGCGAGGGATTGAGGTGTGGCCGTCAGTGTTGTGCAACGGCGGTGGCGTGGTCGGTTCCTACCTGGAGTGGACGCAGAATCGAACATTCACGCCATGGTCGAACGCCGAGTTCGATCGTCAGATCGAACAGACGATGGTGTTGGCGAGCCGGAGGGTGAAGTTCGCCAAGGCACGCTTCGAGTGTGATTGGCGCACCGCGGCCTATGCAGCAGGCCTTGAGCAACTTGGGCGGGTCTACGAACTGCGCGGCATCTTTCCATAAGCGTTCGCTCCACAATAACCCCACACATCTGTGGGTCGACGCAGCAACCATGCCATCCATCTTCACTCGCATCATTCGAGGAGAGATTCCATCACATCGCGTGTACGGCGATGCGTTCGTCGTGGCGTTCTTGGACATCGCACCGTTGTCGCGAGGGCATGTGCTCGTTGTGCCCATTGAAGAACGCGAATTCCTCCATGAATTGAGCGACGAATCCGCCGCTGCGCTCGGTCGCGCGCTTGTGAGCGTGGCGCGGGCAGTCGTCCAAGCAACGGGCGCGACGGCATACAACATTCTGCAGAACAACGGAGCCGCCGCACACCAAGCCATCCCGCATGTGCACTTCCACATCATTCCGAAGTTCGAGGATGGCGCACCCGGCGGATCGGGACTTGGAATCGAGTGGGAGTCGCAGCAGTGCGTCGCCGCGGACGCCGCACTTCTCGCCGTCGCCATTCGGACGCGCATCGAGCAATACGCGAATCCATGACCACGGATCACCGCGCAACTCCCAGACCGCTCGTCGAGTGGGCAGATGCGCTGGAGTCGACGATCGCACATTGCACACACTGGACGTCCGTGGTTGTGCTGCGCGAGACGGCATCAACACAAGACCACGCGCGCAGATTTCCCATTGGATCGGTGGTGATCGCAGGGAGGCAGACCGCTGGACGCGGACGCGTGGGACGGGAGTGGATCGATACGGGCGAGGATGGTCTGGCCATCTCCATGAACACGCCGGTCCAGTGCGGTGAGCGATTGGCGCTCCTCTGCGCGATCGCTGCCGCAGAGGCGATTGAAGAAGTGTGCCGCGCAGCATCGGGCGCGTCGCCATCCGTCCGATTGAAGTGGCCAAACGACCTGCTCATCTCCGGCAGGAAGGCGGGCGGTGTGTTGATCGAACAGGATCAGACCATGGCCACTATCGGCGTTGGCATCAACTGCTCGCAGCGCGCATTTCCATCGAGTCTCGCGTCGCGTGCGACGAGCCTTCAATTGCAGGGGTTTTCGATTGACCGCCTCAACATCGCGCGAGCGCTGTTGGAGCGATTGGATCGGTGGATCATCCAGACCGATGAGTCGATCGAGAATGGATTCGCAGCCCGAGACGGACTCGTCGGAACCAGCACATGTTTTCGCACTCCCACTGGACTGGTGGAGGGCATCGTGCTTCGCATTGATCCCTTGCAGGGGGTGGTGGTCCGGACGAGTCGGGGCGATCAGCATTTGTCATCTGCCACGACGAGCGTCTTCGTCCCCGAAGACCGCGGATGAGCGCAGGAGAGTCGTTTACGACCGCTCCAACCCTGCGTATCCTTCCGTTGATGCTCGCTCGCCTCGCGCACATTTCTCTCTTGGCATTGACGATCACCGTGATCACGTCCGATGGGTGGTCGCAGTCGCAGGTGCCCGGACAGATCAATCACTCCACGCGCGATGAGGACACGTCAGCGAACTATCCGGTGGAGCCAACGGTGGCGGATCGCGGTCCACTCACGATGCCCGGGCGCGGCATGCCATACGAACTTGCGCAACCTCAAGGATTTGACCGGGTCTACGCAGTCCCCGGGAAACCAGGCATGTTCTACCGCGCAAGTGGCGGGCTTTTTGCCGTCTTTGATGAGGGCGAGTATTCGTCGAGCAAGGAAGTGAAGTTGATCACGCGCGCGCCTGCAGGTGTCGTCTACTACATCGGCAAACCAGAGTGGTCGATGATTCGGCAGTCCAGCGTGATCGCGGGTGGCGGCATTCAGGCGCAAGAAGAATTGCGTGTGGAAGTCGAAGCAGAACGCACAGCCGAGGCGACCGCCAGCGAGCGAACTGGTGCGACGAAGTTGGGCACCAGCGAACTGAACACCGCTCGCGACCTTGTGGTTCGCACCCCCATTGGCGAGAGCTTGCCGCCGGTGAGTGGCAATGATGCTGGGTTTGGCGGCGGGAGCGCTCGTCACGGCGCGTTGAGCGATACGAAACCAGAAACAGTGCCAGCGGAGTACGCATCGCAGTCTGCAGATGTTGCCGCAGAGACTGGACAGGTGCCTGCGGGAGTTGATCGGTCATACATGATCGGCGAGGGCAACGATGTTCGACCGAGAATCGTTGCAGATTTCATCTATCGCTCCGCTCGGTTGACGATACTGATGAATCGTGCGGTGCACACCTCTGCGCCGCAGTGAAGATGGCTGACGCCCCATGGAAGCTTGGTCTGTGTGTGGCTGCGTGGGTTCACACAGTCAGTGTGCACAGTGCGCCGTCCAACGATGTCTTCGCTCAACTCCCCCCCTTGCAGGAGGTCGCATCGACCGATGCCGCGCCGATGGCTGTGCGCGGGTTCGTCCTCATTCTCCCTCTTTCCCGCAGGAATCAGCACATTCCGTGGCCCCAGTTGATCGAGTTGAAACTCCAGGATGGACGGGCGCTCGTGGGGCGCCCTGCGAAACTCCTCTCCGCGCGCATTGATCCGCATGGATGGACATCGCCACCGGTCACGACATGTGCGACCAATGCTGACGGGGATCAGGACATCGTGTTGCTGGTGCCGCTGCCAGACGATGCAGATGGGTCACTCATGCTCGGGGAGCAAGTCCTTGCTCCGCGTTGGATGACTCCGCTTGCACCGACAGAGTCTGTGACGCAGTCCGATGCATTCATCGGTGAGTTGGATCGACCTGATGCGAACGCGCCGAGTGAGTACTTTCGTTCGTGGCTTCTCGCGCATCGGCTGAGGTTGACACCGCCTGCGCCCATCGGCGACGAACTCAATGTGATGTACGCGCGTGCTGTCGCAGGATTGTGGTCTGCGGCGATCGCACACTTGCAGGAGAACGATGCCGCTGCCGCGAGTCGGGTGTGCATCGATCTCACTGGTCGCGCACATGGATTCGTTGGTCAGCAAGAGCGCTCGATGGCCGCATGGGAGACCAACGCAGATGAACTTTCGATTCTGCTTCGATCGCTGCTCACTCCAAGTGCCCCGGGGCTCGTGTTGTCAGCTGCGGCGAGTCACTGGGTCGACCACCGCTCTGCGCTCACGATATGGGTGCACGAGGAGCGCGGCGATTCAGTGGTCATCGGCATCGCGAATCCCCGCGCGAATGCTTTTCCACTCTCCTTTCGTTGGCCAGATACGCAGCAGGCAATTCTCGACTGCGAAATCGCTCCCGAGTCCTTTCAGTACTTCGACATTCCTCGCATCGCATTGCGTGCCGGGGATTCTGTGCAAGTCGATGAGGCACTCTCAGTTGCGTTGCAGGAGCATGGATTGGCAGCGCTCTTGCCGCCGGCAGACCTCGTGGGGGAGAATCAGACCCGTGATGCCGTCGAATCACAGGCGCGAGCGCAGTCGACACTTCTCGTGGATGATGGCATTCAACGCATCGCGATTCCAGTGGGATTGGGCCGCATCGCAGTTCGTCCGCCCGGACTTGGGCTAGGAAGATTCCGCCCCGCTGCGACACTAAGTCAGGTGCGTTCGGGGATGCTCCAGTCGCCTCCATCCAACTGGTCGACCTCCGCAGGTATCCGCAGGCGACCGACTGGGTGGGAAATCATCGTCGAGTGCTTCGCCCCCCAAGACGCGGCGCCAACCCGTGATGCCGTGACGGTCAGGGTGACGGCTGCGACCGATCACACCGTTGTCATCCACAGCGATGGAAGCGTTGATGCGGAGGATGCCGTGGTGCGAAGCGGAGCGGCGATGCACCGTTCTTCGGATCGATGGCGTGCGCGCCTTCCGTTGCCAGACTCATGGGTGTTCGATGCGAATGGTCGTGTGGGGAAACTTGCAATCGCCATCGACCGAACGATTGATGGGAGCGATGCCAATGCTCCGCCGCTCTTTGCCCGTCGCCAATATGCGGGGCTTTCGCCGGTGTGGTTCACTCCAACCGCGACGCGAATTCCACTGGATTTGTCGAGTTGGAGCCTCTCGAGCGTTACACTCGCGCCATGAAGGGCGCTCCATCAACGAATCGTCTAGAGCCGCAGGCGCCGCGCGTGATTGCGCTGCTCAACCAAAAGGGTGGAGTTGGAAAAACCACATCAACTGCGAATCTTGGCGCCGCGTTCGCGCTCGCTGGGTTGCGCACGCTGGTGGTTGATTTGGATCCGCAGTCGAATCTGTCACTGCACTTTGGACATGAACCAGCACCCGATCAGGCCACGGTGCGCGATCTGTTCATGAATCCTGAAGTCGATGCGAGCCAACTCATTCGCGAAGCGCGTGCGAATCTCTGGTTCATTCCAAGTGATACGGAACTCGCGCTCGTGGAGGGTGAACTCGCGCTCATTCCCGATATGCAGCACATCCTCGCGCAGCGAATGGCATCCGTGATGGGATCATTCGACGTGATTCTGTTGGACTGTCCGCCGAGCCTCGGGGTCTTGACGGTCAACGCATTGACGATCGCAGATGAAGTCGTCGTGCCCACTCAGGCGCAGTACTTGGCATTGCGCGGTTTGGAGAAATTGCTTGAGACGGTGTTGTTGGTGCAGCGCGCGCTGAATCCAAAGCTCAAGGTTGCCGGCGTCCTTCTGTGCATGCATGAATCGCAGTCGAGTCATGGCAAGGCCGTTGTCGAAGAGATGGACAATTACTTTTCGAGCTTCCGAGGGAGCGACCTGCCATGGCAGGATGCCATCGTGCTTCGACCGGCGGTGCGTCGCAATATCAAGTTGGCGGAAGCACCCAGCTTTGGGCAGACCATCTTTGACTACGCGCCAACCTGCGCGGGCGCTGCGGACTATCGCGCGCTCGCCGAGGCGTTGCGTGCGCGTTGGAAACCGCTGCTGTCGGATCCCGCTCTGGTGGCCACCGCAGGAACGACGGCGCTTTGAGTGCTGCGGGGAGTCGGTCTGGGATTGCCCCGCCGAGTTCGCATTGTGTTCCACTCGGCGCGGTGGGAATACGATGGTGGCGATGGATGACAGTGTGTGGTTTCGCCGTCACACTCGTTGCGACCCATTGGCCGAAACTTCGATTTGGACCTGAAGCACCGAGCGACAAGATCCTGCACGCGCTCACATTCGGGATCCTCACCTTCCTGCTCTGGCGATCGCGGGTGATTCCAGCACTGTGGAAGTGTCTTCTTGCGATGATCGCATTTTCGATCGTGGACGAGTGGACTCAGTCCCTCGCCATATTCGCGCGGCACACGTCCTGGACCGATTGGATGGCGGACCTCACCGGAATCTCGATGGCATGCGTGCTGGTGATGCTCCCCGCACGACCGATCAATGCGGTGACTGCGCTGCGATACGCACTCCGCCACGCGGCCGAGCGCGACACGCTCGACCGACCATTCACATGGATGGCCCTGGCAACATCGGGCGTCCTCGGCGCAATGGTCGGAATTCCAACCACGGTCGGCGTTGCCCACTGGTTCTTGCGAGACACACATCTTTGGCAAACTGGTTTTCTCGGAGCGGTGTTTTTCTGCGCTGCTGGGATCGAGATTGCTCGTCGATCTGCCTGTCGCGCTGCAATCGTGCGCATCGCATCGAACCACTCGTGCTTTGCCTGCGGCGCAGATGCAACGGCGGATTCGAATGCATCCATGAGTGTTGGGAAGTGCGCCGCATGCGGTGAAGGGTGGATTCGTGGACAGTGGGTGATGCCGATCAACGGACGCAATCAACTGAGAGAACTCTTCTCAAAGAGGTCGCTCGCGCAGTCGGCGAGAACCGCACTCTCGTGTGCGCTCCTCGCAGGAGTGTTTCTCGCAATCCTCATCGCGCTTGCAGCGGAGCGCGCACAGGACTTGATCCCAGCCGACATGATCGACCTGTGGTCCTACTCCGCAGCGATACTCACTCTTGGAATGATGATGCGTGTCGTCGATGTTGTGCATCGCGCGCGATGCGCAGCGGAAGGAATCCGTTGTCGCTTATGCAATTACGACCTCGTCGCAACGCCGGCCGTTGGAGGGCTCGGTCGGTGCCCCGAGTGCGCGACTCCATTTGCCCGCGTCGAAGAACATGATCGTGCGAAGGTGACGGCAGCCGACGGCACGCGTGCCATCAAGAGCAGTTAGTTCACCGGTGGAGCGAATCCCTCAAGCGTGTCGATGCCTCCCGTCGATCCTCCACTCGGGGGGTTCGCAGCCACTGGACTGGAATTCGCCGCGGATGACGCAGCTCCACTTGCAGCAGTTGGCCGGCTCACGCGCAGCACCGCTGAACTTGTCATGGGATCGTTCTGGTTCTCTGAGAGTTCAATCCGAACCACCCGTCGTCCTTTGCCAAAGTTGAGAACGGTCGAAGCGCCACGAGCCTGTTCGCTGATGAGCGACCACCCGTACTCGCTGTACGAAGCCGTGGTGTCTGCTGCGGTGATCTTGCAATCTGAAATCTCGCCTCGGTAGAGCACGGTCACTCCCACGATCTCTGTGCCCTCGTGCTTGAGGTCGCGTGTGACGATCGTCTCCATCGCAGAGACATTGGGAATGTCACTCTCGAGGATCGTCGCTGGACCACTGCTGCATCCCACGAGCGCAGCAAGCGCGACAGGGGAGAGCCGGAAGATGATTGGTGCGAAGCATTCCATTGAGCCGATGGGAAATCTACCCTCTCTTTACTCTCCACATGTCCAAGAGCTTCGAAACACACGCCCGCACGCTTTCCGTCCTGACATTCCTCAGCCGAGTCACCGGACTCGCCCGAGACGCGGCGTTGAGTCGCGTTTTTGGCGTTGGCGCAGTCACGGATGCGTTCACCTTTGGGTTTATGGTGCCAAATCTCTTTCGTCGGCTCTTTGGAGAGGGAGCGCTCAGTTCCAGTTTCCTTCCTGTCTACGCGCGTCTCCAACAGAGTGATCCAGCCTCGGCGCGCGCGCTCGCCCGCCTCGTGCTCTGCCGCTTGGTCGTGTTGCTTGGAGCAATCTGTCTCGTGGGTGAGGTGATTCTGTGGATGGTCTGGCCAGCAGCCGATCAGCCATCGGCAACGCTCGCGGCGCGATTGGTGTGCATCATGTTGCCGTACATGCCGCTGGTGTGCTTCGTCGCCATGACGGGGGCAGTCTTGCAAGTCCACCATCGCTTTGGACCGCCAGCGGCGGCACCAATCATTCTGAATCTCTTCATCGTGCTGACCAGCGCAGGCTTGGCTCCATCAGTTGTTCGTTGGATTGGGATGGAGACGCTCGATGGGGAGAGTCACATCACCATCGTTGCAGCGAGCGTGGTCGTGGCTGGAATCGTGCAATGCGCATGGAGCGCGTGGGCTTTGCGCGGACTGGATCTGCGAACCGGCGAGGTCTCCCCAGTGGCGCGCCAGAGTTTCAAGGCTGTCATTCAGCAAGTCATCCCGATGGCGCTCGGTCTTGGTGTGTTGCAGGTCAACACCTTTGTGGATGCGTTGATCGCCAGCTATCCAACGCTGGTGGGACCAACCATCCTTGGCATCGCGTATCCACTCGCGGAGGGTTCGATGGGATCACTCGCATTTGCGCAGCGGCTGTACGAATTCCCGCTGGGTGTCTTTGGCATCTCGATCGCCACCGCAATTTTTCCGCAGCTCTCTCGAGAGGCAACCGATCTTCCCGCATTTCGCGCCTCAATTGCCCGCGCGCTGCGAATGGTTGCGTTCATCGGACTTCCAGCCAGTGTCGGGCTCATCATGCTGCGAACTCCGTTGACGGCGGCGGTGTTTCAGGGAGGCGACTTCACCACTGACGACACCGCTCGCGTCGCAACGATATTGCTGGCATTCGCGCCAGCAATTTGGGCGTACAGCGCCAACCACCTGCTGACGCGCGCCTTCTACGCACGCGGCGAATCGATGACGCCAGTCAAGATTTCCTTGGCGATGGTGGTGTTGAATTTCCTTCTCAACGTCACGCTCATCTGGACACCGCTTGGGACCGCAGGGTTGGCGTTGTCGACATCATTCTGCGCCGTGGTGCAAATGGTGTGGATGTTGCGCGTGCTCACGCAGCGTGTTGGTCCGCTGGTGGATGAGGAAGTTCGTCGCAGTTGGATGCGCAGCGCTGCGATGTCAGTCACGATGGCAGTCGTCCTTGCTCTCGCCATGCTCGTCACTCCAGTGGACACCTCGTGGTGGACGATGGTGTGGGTGCTGTTGACACTCACCGCCGTGGGAGCGGCAGTGGTCTTCGCCGTGGCGCGACTGCTGCGAATGCCAGAACTCGGCTGGTCGCTCGGGCGTGGCGCGACGTCAGCCGCCTGACGCTGCTGCGGGGGCAGCCGCAGGAGTATCCGATGCAGACTTTGAGATCGGTTCGAGCGTGATGGGATCGCGCATCGGCAATTCGGTCGCACTTCCAAAGAGCGACATGTTTGCTCGACCGGTCAAGTCGCCCTTGGAAATAGTCTCCCAATCACCCACGACGAGGATCGCCATGTTTGACACCACCAGATACTTCTTCGCAACTCGTTGAATATCCTCGGCAGTCACCATGCGAATGTTGTTGCGGTAACTCTCCCAGAATCCAGCAGGGCGATTGGTGAGCTCGTCCGAGACAAAGACGCCAAGCATCGCCTGCTTTGATGCAAAGGTCGATGGGAATGTTTCGACAAACGAGTTCTTCGCAATATCGAGTTCCGCTGGAGTGACCAGCGTGTCGCGCATCCTGTCGATCTCTTCAAGGATGATCTTCAGCGCGAGTGCAACGGTTGGGCTCTTGCTCTCGTAGCTCGCTCGGAAGATCCCGGGGTAGAACGGACCGGCACGGAAACCAGTTCCCGCGCTGTAGGCCAACCCTTCGTCGCTGCGCACCTTCTGCATGACACGGCTCGAGAATCCGCCACCACCGAGGATCTCATTCATCAGGGTATAGGCGAAGAAGTCGGGATTATCCCGCTGAATTGACGCGCATCCGGCGCTGACCTTGCCCTGTGGGATCGCCTTCTCGACGAAGTACACGCCGGGCGCGATGGTGAAGTTCGGAGGTGTCGGCGGCGCATTGCGGGGTCCGCTTGCCCATCCTGCGAGTGCCTTTTCGAGTGCCGCAGGCAGCGTCTTTGGATCGAAGTCTCCAGTGACGGAGATGATCATGTTGCCTGGGTGAAAAATCTTCGAAGCAATCTCACGCATGTCATCCGCCGTGATTGCCTCGACTCCCGACCCCGTCGGCAGTCGCGATTCAAAGTGATCGTGTCCGTACATCAGATATCCCCATTCACGACCACTGATCGATGCGGCATCGTCGTTGCGTTGCTTGAGTCCTTCGAGTGCATCTGCGCGCGCAATCTTGAACTTCGTCGCGTCGAAGGCTGGGTTCTTGAGCGTGTCGATGAGGATCGCAAGGCTCGCGTCAAAGTTCGATGCCAAGCAATCGATGGATGCAGAACTCATCCAATCCTGACTTCGGATACTCATGTTTGTCGCCATGAAGTCCAACGACTCGCTGACATCATCCGCGCTCATCGTGGTGGTTCCGCCTTGTCGCATCATTCCAGCGGTCATGGCTGACAGACCAGCCAGATTGACGGGATCCAGATTCCGACCACCCATGCAGGTGATCGTGAGCGTGATCAGTGGAAAGTCATGACTGGGAACCATGAACAAGACCGTCCCATCTGAAAGCGTGGTGCGATACTCCGATGCCTTGGGTGGCGCGAACGAAAGCGCCGGAAACTTCAGCGTCTCTGGTCGCGGCGGGATGGTTCCGCTCTGAGCAGTGGATGGCGCACTGACGAGTGCGATCGTGGCACACGACAGGAGTAGTGCCGCGCGAGTGTGTGTGGTGTTGCCCTGTTTCATTTCGCACTTCCTTTCGCATCAAGTTCTGCAATTCTTGCGTGCATCTTTTTCAGCATGTAGTCCATCATCGGTTTCATTTGTGGAGGCGCTTGCTCGGCTTGCGCAGCAAGCCCAGTCGCACCGTCACGCAGTGCGTTGGCGTCGGTCTCCTTCATAATCTGCGCCGCCATCTGGCGAGCTCGCGCCTGCATCGGTGCGGGAAGCGCTGCGATCTCCGAATCCTCCGCGGTCGCGCTGGTCGCACTGGCCTTGCGAACGAAGGTCGCGACAGAACGGTTGGACGCATCAAAGTACTTCTTTGCCACCCGTTGGATATCCGCCGCTGTCACCGCCTGCAACTTCTTTGGGTTCTCGTTGATCTCTTCCCAACCACCCATGCACTCGGCAAAGGCCAGTTGGATCATCAGACGAAGATTCGCCTGCAATCCGCGGAAAGAGTCCGCCGCAACTTGGTTTTTCACTTTCTGGAGTTCGTGATCTGTGACGGGTTCATCTTGCAGCTTCTTCAGCTGCGCGTACCACGCTTCTTCCAGTTGTGCTGGAGTGGCATCGCCCTTGGTGTCTGCCGAGAATGAAAA
>SIAP01000047.1 GCA_009691725.1 Phycisphaerales bacterium | reverse complement strand
CGAGCGCAGAGATGAATCGCTCGGTCAACACACCATGTTTCTCGCCGTTTTCAATGATGACCAGTTTCACGAAGAAGCGAGCGCAACGTCGCTCGCGGAGTGGCAGGGATCATCCAGCACGCTCAATAGTTCGCGCGGGTTTTTCATCAGTCAGAATTGCGACCGAATTCAATTCAATCGATTTACTGGTGTCGCAGAGGTACTCACCAAGTGATGCCCGCTCTCCAACCAACATCGCGCCGCGCCACACTGGGATTCTCGTTGGTGGAACTGCTGCTGGCGGTTTTCATTCTCGGCATCGGATTCATCGGCATCTCTGCGCTCTTCCCAGCCGGTATCGCCCAGCAGCGCCAAGCGAATGATGACATCATTGGTCCGATCGTGGCTGACAACGCGATGGCACTCCTGCGCACCAGAGTCCGTCCAGAGTGGTTTGGAACAATGGAGGAGTTTGGTCAGCCCGACCAACTCTTTCCAAATGCGACTTCCGCGGCGCCAGTGGCGCGCGCGCGCACCGTCGTCGGCGACTGGGAGTGGAAGCGCCCTGGGTTTCTGTTTGCAAACAGCGGCGCGACGCCAATCAATGAACTCGGAGCGATCGATGTTTTCAGCGCGCTCTACACCAGCAATCAACTTGGTGGAGTTGTTGGATCAACTCTGAATACTTCCATGGCGGCGGTTGAGAATGCTGGCTTGGTTGGCGGTGGAGCGCCGCTCTTCGGCATTCCGTACAACCGAGCGGCACTCGATCCTGCGTATTCACCGGTGCTGCCGCTGGGTGTTTCCGCCGATGCACTCCCACTGGTGCTGATCACGCGCGACGAGCGCTCCTATCCCATGGGCGGCTCGAGCGGTCAGCTCCTGAAGAAGCCATCGCACTACTGGGAGTGCATGTTCCGCAGGTTCGCAGGGCGAATTCAAGTTGCGATCTTCGTCTATCGAGTTGTTGATTCTGGTGGTGAGCCGCGCGTGTACTCGCCGGCTCAAGGATCAGCATCGATGTCTGCAACCATCCCGCCTCTGCCGGCACTCGCGACACTCACTGGTGCAACGACATGGAAATTTGGTGGCATCGATGGAAATCCGGCGACCAAGTCCGACAACTCGACGGTGCCCACTCCGATCGCGGCTGCAACGCCAGGAAGTATCTCCCTCGAGCAAACATGGCAATTCCCAGGTCAGTGGATCCTGGATGAATACAACACAGTTCATCGAGTGTTGACGGGGCGCAAGACCACGCGAGACACCATCGTGACATTGACTCGACCAGTGCCCGCACATCCTCCGCTTGCAGTGTTGTTCGGTACCACGACCGCTGGTGGTACGACAATGGGTGGCATTGCACCCGATCCGGGCGCGCGAGCCATCTGGTTCATTCCAGCCTCTGACTCGCGTGGATTCACACTCGTTCCAATTTTCGCCACGGTGCAGGAACTCTGATGATGCACCTTCGCGCACACTCTTGTTCCAACCGAAATCGTGTGGGCTTCACGCTCGTGGAGCTGATGGTTGCAGTTGGTTTGTTGTTGGTGGTGATCGCCGCCACAAGCCGGATTTTCAGCACCGCAAGCAAGATCACCAGCCTGGGCGAAGCGAACAGCGATGTCCTGCAAGAGACTGGCGCCATTGAGAGACAAGTGCGGTCGGACTTCGCACGAATCGATCGTGACGGCGTGTTCGTCATTCAATGCGTCGCTGTTGCGAACAACATCAATCAGATCACCACGCCGTCAGCACCGCTGCTTGATCCGACTCGACCGATCAATGCGACAATTCGCTGCGATCAGATCGCTTTCTTTGTGAATGGCACGCAGACCTCTGCACGATTCTCGGGAAACCAGGACCTTGGTCAATATTCTGGGTTGTCACGCAGCATGAGTTCGAGGGTGATGTATGGGCATGGCGTCCAAGTCCCTCTGATGATTCCAGAGGGTGCGGCGGGGCTCTCCAGACCAGATCCCATTTCGCTTGACTCGATTCCACTGGTTCCGTGGACTTTCGATTCGACGACCGACGGTCCAAATTTGGAGTACGGATATTGGATCGGTGGCGGGGGAGGATTGTTCAACGGAACCCAACCAGAGGCGCGCGATTGGACACTCGCGCGACAAGCGATACTTATGGCGGATGATGGTGGAGACAAGCGACAATTCCACAAGGAGCTCGATGGTGTGCTGTATCCACTCGCGCCATCAGCGCAGTACACCTACGGGAACAACTCGGCGATCAGTCTCTTTGAACTCACACAGGCGCAGTTGCTCAGTGGCGTGACGGATGCGACGCTCTTTCCGAGTTTCGACGTGGTCAATTCGCGAGTGGATGTTGCGGGGTGCAACCTTGATGACCTGCGCCGCATTCTTGCGCCAACGGGCAGTGTGAATTGGCGCCGGCGAATCCAGAACGGGTTCTTCGGTGATCCCTTCGGTGGTTCCTACCGCCATCTGTGGGGTTATGTGCGAAGTGAAAAAACGGCGCCAAGCATGAATCGCCAGGATGTGATGCTGACCACGCCAACCTTGGCTTCGAATTGTTCGAGTTTCATGGTCGATTGGACATGGGCTCCTGGAGTCGGCGCAATTGCTGCGGCGCCATTCTTTGGGTATTTGCCGTCGCCATTTATGCAGACCCAGTGGTTTGGCTTTCCAGATTCCCAAATCGCAAACCCAGATGATTTTCGCGGCGTGAACACTCTGACCGCGGTTGCTGCGGCGGGGACTCCGACTGCCCCGATCAACCCGACTTCAATTGAAGGCGTCACGGGAACGCCCATACCGATCTCGTATCCGCCGGGGGCACCAGCGGGTTCGATCAAGGTTTATACAGCCGTCTTTGGCTTCAACGGCGACAAGGCGACCTTTCGTTCTTTCGATGCGCCGGGAGTTCCCACAACCTTGACCATCCGAAACGATTACACGCCATGGCCCACCGCCATTCGGATCACGATGCGTTTGCATGACCCAGAGAAGCGATTGGAGCAGGGGAAAACCTTGCAACTGGTGGTCGAACTTCCAAAGCGACCGGCGTCGTAAGAAAGGACCTGAATGATGCGCCACTTCCATCCCGTCAAAATCGTCCGCCGTGGGAGCACCATGATCTTGGTGGTGTCGATGTTGGTGCTGCTTGTAATCATGGCGGCCGCATTCGTGAGCCGAACGCAGGCAGGCCGCGTCATCGCGGGAGCGCAGCAGTTGTCTGCAGCGCAGACCGATCGCGTGGGACCGATTGCGCATGCGGTGACAGAGGAGATCACGCAAAGTTTGTTCGTGCGTCCAGTCGACCCATTCGATGCGGCACTCGGTGCTCCGTCCATCGTTGCCTCTGCATCAAGTGCCACTCCAAGACTCGCACCCAATCCAGCGGCGACTCGTTACTCGGTGGATCCGCTTGATGCGCTCAACAATTCGACGCTCGCCAGTGGGTTCGACGGCATCATCGATGGCTACAACTTCGCACCCTTTGAAGTTCGACCGTGGACAAACTGGCCCGATGTCTACAACCTGTCATCGTTCGTTCCAGTGGGAGACATTCGCGTCGCTGAAGCGAACCCCGTGGGGAATCCAGGGTTTGGTGATGCTCGCTGGCTGCGCAGCACGGAACCTGTGCGCGTGCGATACCAAGGCTCTGACCGATTCTCGCATTGGTCCCATCTGTCGTGGATCCCAACTGCGAACAATGGCTGGCG
Source organism: Phycisphaerales bacterium (assembly GCA_009691725.1). Lineage (GTDB taxonomy): Bacteria > Planctomycetota > Phycisphaerae > Phycisphaerales > SM1A02 > F1-60-MAGs104. The sequence goes on along the minus strand of SIAP01000047.1, from coordinate 3,624 downwards.
CATCGTCACCGACATCGCTGATCTGGAGACGAACACCCTTGTCGCGCTCGCGACCAGTCCTGATCCCAGCCAGTTCTTTCCCAACGTCCCAGCCCGGTACGGACTTGAGATTCCTTACGAACAGTGGTTGCCATCGGTGCCGCCAGATCCGAACCTTTGGGTTGCGATTACGGTGGGAGCAATCCCTCTGGCGCCGGTGGGACCATTCCCAAATCCTGCGACGCCGCAAGGGGATGCTGCGCTGATTTTTCGACAGCTGGCATTTGGCACGCTGCCAGTTGCGAATCCAGCGGGTGGGTGGTTCTCGAGTAACCATCTCGCAGCGGTCACGGGTCAATCAACGACGCTTCCGAACTTTCTCCGACTGAAGTGGTTTGGACCGCGCACAGATGAATTCGTGAAGGACAGCCCTCGCAATCTCATCACGCGCACGCTCTGTGACACTGATGGCGATGGTTTCACTGACAGTTTCTGGTTTGTTGCGCCGACCTCGCTTGATCGGTCCGTGAAGCATGTTGTGGGAGTTTCCGTCGTCGACAACAGCGCGCTCGTGAATGTGAACATCGCAACTCGATCTGATCCTGCCACAACGGGCGGCAAGACGCCATCGGACCTCGCGCTCGTGAGTCGCATGGACCCCCCGCCGATTCTGACTGGAGGACCACTAGAAAACGAGGGTGTGCAAGAAGTCGGATTCTTGAGTTCGTCGCGCAACGCCACAAGCAGCGCGTTTCCAGGGATCACAGTCGCATTTGATGCGGTTCGGTTTGGTGCCCCGATCAACGCGCTCGCGACGGTGGCTGACAACACGGTGACACCCACGGTGTTGAGTGAGCTAGGTGTTGTCAAGACTGCGACCGTTCCCACAGCAAGTTTGGCATTCCCGACTTTTCTGCGCTCTGACCTCGAACGAACCATCTTCTTCAAGGCGATGAGTCAAGGTGGAGAGGTTGAAGGGTTTTTCGACACGACGACCACTCCTGGCTCTTCGATACCCGTTGTTCGAACGAACGGGATGGCTCCAGAAATGTTGGAGCCATTCACGATGGCAGACGAATTGGAACTCCGCGCCTTCACGGGCCAGAACAATCCGTATGTGCGATCTCGCCTCGAGCGGGCGATGGAGTGCGAACTTCCTGGTGGAGCGCCAGTGGCCGTTCCGCCAGTTCCGCCAACTTCGAAACAGTTCTTGCGCTCTGCGATGAGCCGTGCTGAAACCAGCGAGTTCTACTCCCAACTCGACGCTGCTCAACTGCTGAAGGACAACCGCCGAAAACTCACGACCGTGAGTGGTGCGCGTAATGACCTCATGCCGCCGTGGTTGTGGACCATGCCGCCTGTACTTCGGCTCGATCAAATCGGCGCATCAACATGGGTTCCTGGGACCGATCGCAGTTGGCGTTCGCTTGTGGATCTCGGCGGCAGTTACACGGGCGCCGACTACTACGGCGAACAAGCGGTTCCCGTGCAGGGCGGCCCAAATCCGTTCGTGCAATTCCCACTCGATGCGGGCGTCGTTGCAGGCGACGGCAACTGCGACGGGTTTGTGAATCAACAGGATGTCGAACTTGCGCGCAGCCAGTTCTTGGAATGGAATCGAAAGGTCGATCTCAATCAAGAACTGAGCCGCGACGATGTCACCCTCGTCCAGAGCATTTGGAATCAACATGACTACGCCCGAGATGTCACGAAGGTGTTGCAGCGATCGCTCTTGGATGTCGATTCACGCACGAGCATCTTTGGACAGGAGAACGACCAGGCTGCGCCCGGATTCAACAGGTTTGCAGTGACCGAGGCTCGTCGTGCTATTGCGAGTTGGACTGCGAACATCCTTGCGGCGCGTGACGGTCCCCGCAAATTTTCTGGGATGAACGTCGCCAAGGATGAGCCGCTGCATCCAGCGCGGGGCATTGTGGTGGAGGGTGGCAACACTCCAATCAGTTTCATCGGTCAAGAGAAGCACCCATTCATTGTGCAGGTCTTCTTTGCGGTGGTCTATCCAAAGACTGGGACTGTTCCAGCGGGGACCGCAGGAGCTGGTGCGTCCTATGTCTGCTTCGACAAGGATGATTCCGCAGACAAGGCGCGGGTCGTGCTCGCCGTTCAGATCGCCAATCCCTACAACGAACCGATTGAACTTTGGCCATTTCGACTTCGAGCCTTTGGACAATACTTTTCGTTCGTGCAGCCTGTGGCAGGTGGTTCGACCGATGGTCGCTGGGGATACGGATTCAATCCGATTCTCGGTCCCGCCACAGAAGAGGCTCCGCGCACTGCTGTGGTGTTTGCGATTCCAAAGGACATGCCAGACGATCCTGCATTTCGTTTGCACATGATGAACTTCCTCGATCTCACCCATCCTTGGATGCGAATCGCGAACAGTTCCATTCCAACTGGGGCGATCGTTCCCAAGTCCATGCAGGATGAGATCGCCACAGTCTCAACGACCGAGGTCTTTCCCGCTGACGCCACCGTGTCGGCGTGGCCTGTGAATCCCAGGGGGCATGATCTCTTTGAGGATCCCACCAACAACTACGCAGATTCTTTGGTCTTCAATGCGTCGATGGTCTCTGGCACCGAATCAGCCATGCTTGCGGGCGCAAACAAGTGGAGCGTGAAGCCGAGTGTGTACTTTGACAAGCTCGACGACAATCCAGATCAACGGGACATCGCCATCACGCGCCTCGTGGGGGATCCACTTGGGGTCGCTGGCGCAGTGACAGTGGTGGTCGATCGATTAGAAAACCAGTTCGGATCGGCGGAGATTCTCTGGTCTGATGCACTGAAGCGCATGCTGACGCCACCGGACGATGGCGAAGTGAACGAGTATGTGCCGCCAAAGTACGTGGCGCCAGACCCGATGAGCGCATCGCAGCAGTTCGCACATGTTGACATTGGATCGAGCGATTTTCTCATGTCATGGACTCGCATCAGCAGACCGTGGTCGTTCGACATTGATAGCAACAAGGCAATCACGGCGGACGAGCGATCACCACGATTCGTCTTCGCGCGCAACAGCATTCCCAAAGAGTCGGTGGTGGGGGAGAGCGAAGTTGTGTCGCTCACCGGTCCCAACAGACCCTTCCGCGGCGATGTGTTCGCAACCAACGAGTTGCTGACCACTCCAGACAACCTTGCGGTGCGACGCACGCGCGACCCGTTCGGCGCCGTTCTCGCTGGCAAGCCCACCAATTTCTCGCTGCGATCGGTCCGGTCTACAGCGGACCGGATTTATCCCTCGTTTGATGACATCCCAGCGGCGGTGCAGGGCGAAGCCACCAACGCGCCGTGGCCAGGAACTCCTGGAGCGACGACGACGCCAGTCATCATCCTTGGCGATACGGGGGCAGATGTGCCGTCGGCCGACCTTGACTTTTACAGGCACCCATTGCGAATGACACAGCGCGACGGCGCATTCGAACAGATTGCAGAGGTCTTTGATGTTCCTGTCTGGGGACCCATGATGCAGTACCAATCTCCAAACTGGACCACTCTGGCGACCTACGGTGAGATGATGGTTGGCGGGAGCGCCGGGTCCAACGGTCAACCGCTCAGCGGCGCAGAATTGACTGGCGCGCTGGCACGCGGATCGACTTCAGGAGTTCCGGGGTATCCAACCTTTGG
>SIAP01000046.1 GCA_009691725.1 Phycisphaerales bacterium | reverse complement strand
TTATGCTTGCGATGTCCTCGACTGCGCTTGTACTACAAACACTACGCAACCGTGGCGAACTGAATTCGAAAATGGGCCGGACCGCGGTCTCGATCTTAATCGTGCAGGATCTTGCGGTCGTTCCTCTTCTTGCTCTCATTCCGATTCTCAATCCAAAGAGGCCGATTGATGCGCCCGTTTCCATCTCTTTCGATGCAATCTTTTACACCATTGGGGCGATTGTGTTCATCATCGCAGTCAGCCGATTCATTGCGCCACGAGTCTTAGAATACCTTGAACATCGCGGAGATTCGAGTTCGCTTTCTTGTGTAATTGGGTTCTTCGTCCTCGGTGCAGCTTTGGTCGCTAATTCAGTTGGACTTTCTACGGCGATCGGTGCGTTCATCGTTGGAGTTTCGCTCTCAACTTCTTCGTCCGCCAAACGAATCGAACAAATCGTTCGCCCATATCAATCTCTGCTCATGTCACTCTTCTTCATTTCCGTCGGATTGAGCATCGACCGCCATCAACTCACTGGGCAACTTTGGGTTATTGTCATTTTTGTCCCAGGCGTGCTGATGCTGAAAGTTCTCTGTTTGTATGCCCTCAGCCGAATAATGGGAACAACCAATCGCATCAGTTGGCGACTCGCGATCATCCTGTCGCAAGCGGGAGAATTCGGGTTCGTTATCTCGGTGGCGGCATTCAGTGTCGGTTGGGCAACAGCGGACCAGGTCGCACTTGCGACGACTGTCATCGCTTCCACGATGGTTTTGACCCCTGTTATTCAGCGATTTGTCACGCCACTGACCGACCGGGAATTAGACGATCCAACTCCCGTGTCCCCGTAAAGCACCAACACCCAAGACATACATAACGAACCAACGGGAACCGAGCGCACATGAAGTCTTCGAGGTCCTGGCACGTGACCACGCGGATCTGACCTTCCCCCCTGAAACCAAACCAGCCGAATACTAAAGTCTCGGCTGGTTTGGTTTCAGGGGGGAAGGCCAAGCTGGCTTGAAGGTCGCTGGCGCACCAACGACAGTGAAAGTAATGACCTGCTTTAATCACATGTTCCAGCGAGCAGAGACGGGTGCCGTCGCCGAATACGCAAAGATTGATCTCACCATCGATTCTGAAGTTCTGGAGACAATTGCAGCGTGGGTGCTCGCTCAGCCACCGCGCCCAGCGCTGATGCCGGCCGTCTCTAAGTAGCCAAGCATGTCAATGATTTCCTGACGTGTGCGCGCATTTAGCATCCCTTGCGGCATGCTTGATGTAGTGACGGGCTCACTATTTACAATCTCGGTGCGGATGACGCGATCGCGCTCGGGTCCAAGAGGATTCGTCGATATGGTCAGTGATTCCGCATCGCTTCCAACGATGCGACCGATCACCATACCGCCGTCTTTGAGCGTTATGGCAGTGTCGCGCCATTGATCGCTGACCGCAGCGTTTGGTTCAAGAATGGCGCGCAGCAAGTCAGTGCGTGCGAACCGACTACCAACGCCCGTGAGGTCGGGACCATTTGCTCCACCTTGACCGCCGATCCGGTGACATTGAATGCACATCGCCTCGCGAAAGAGTTGTGCGCCGCGCGCGTGGTCGGGTGCAGTGTCACTCGGATTGCTCGAGGAGAGTTCCGTCACAGTCCACGCATGGTTCACCGCGCCGATTGTGCGTGGAGCGGGTGTTGCGCCAGAGTTTCCAGCAGTTACCGGGCTGATCGCTGTAGCCGAATTGCTAGCAGTAGAGCCTTCTGGTCGATGCACATACTTCTCAGCATCGCTCTTTACTTGGTCGATGAATCCGCGCAAACTAAATCCACCAGAACTATCGTTTGCTGAGTCGAGCCAGTTCCAGTAAGCGGTACGAAGTTCGTTGTTCCAGCCACTCTGCACTGTGCGCAACATGGTTGCCCAGCGCAGTGCATCGGAACGATCGCTTGCCCTGATGAGACGGTCCATTGCCGGAGCCACCGCTTCCGACCGACCCATCTCGCAAGCGATACTTAGGGCGGCTTCGGCGATACGCGGGTCTGAGTGATTGAAGAATCGCTCAGCAAGATGAGCGGCAGCGGCGGTGATTTTAGTTCCGTGTTCGCCTTTGAAATCATCGCTGTGTCGCGCCCACGCGATTTGAACGGCACGCAATGCAATCAACTGCTTCCAAGTATCGGCGTCCGGTTGTTCACCGATTGCAGCGGCGGCGAGAACTGCAGAGGTCCAATCTGCATTTGGCATGCGTACGCTTGCCAGAATCATCTCAGCTTTAACGCGTGGGGTTGGGGTATCGGTGTATTGCTTTGTTACCAACGAGCCCGCTGCTTCAAGTGCGTTTCGTGCTGCAAACGCGGTGAAGCGATCTTCCGATGCAAGTGCCGCAACTACACTCGGCAACTTCCTAGCATCTGGCGTCGCGCTCAGATGTTCTAAAGCGCGTCGCGCGGCACGGGCTGGCGCGTTCTTCACATCAGCAAGATCGCTTCGGTCGGCGCTTGATAGAGGTTTTTCAGCAGTAATTCGGTATAAACCGCTCTGCGTTCCCCGTCCGCCGGTAAGTACATACATGGCGCCATCGGGGCCCCACGCCATGTCAGTCACTGGCATCGGGCGACCTGTGACGAACGGTTGCCATGCACCCGTATAGGTTGAGCCGCTCGCCGTGAGTGATACTGCAATGATGCGGCCGTAGGTCCAGTCTGCTGCAAAGAGCATGTTTCGCCACGGCGTGGGGAACGCGCCGCCGGACCCATACAGCATGCCAGTTGGAGATGAGGAATCCGTCTCGCATACAGGTGGAAGAGTGTCCGGCATCCATGACGGCAAGCATCCACTTCCCGATCGCCATCCATACTCGCCGCCATTCACAACATGCACAATGCGCGGAGCGCGGTACCACGGTGTACCAATGTCCCATTCCATGTCGCTGTCATAAGTAAACAATTCGCCATCATTGTTGAAGGCGAGGTCATAGTGATTGCGGAACCCACTAGCAAAGACACTAACTGCACCGGTTGCTGGATCAATACGCAGCACTGTTCCACCAGGCGCAACAATTCCGACTGCGTGACCACGCGGATCCCACATCCGTTCACCAACAAGATCTTCTGCCCACGGGCGACATACTCCGCTACTTACGCCTTCGGGCACTGCAGTGTGATTTCCGATAGCAACATAGATGGCGCCGTCGGGCCCTTGCACCACGCCGTGTGGTCCGTGTTCGCCGCCATCACCTTTCCATTGCAGCACGAGCCGCTGTTTTTCATAGATTCCGTCCCCATCCTTGTCAGGTAGTTGCCAGAGGCCTGCGCTGGGGCCAGCAGCAGAGGAATCCACCCACAAATCATTACCGGCGAAGCACAGTCCTTGTGCGCTTCCCGGCACATCGATGAGTTCGGTGACGTGCACTTCGGTGCCGGTGTAGCCGTTGGTGGTGGCGGGGATTTCTATTCGCAGCGTCTTGCCAGATTGCGGGCTCACCACCGCGCGACCCCTCGGATCAAACGCTAATGAAACCCAACTTCCTTGATTGTGTTGTGCGCTGGTAACAAGCTGAACGGTGAATCCATCTGGCACCGTCAATGCCGATGCAGAAGGTGCATCCGTGATCGGGCGTACTTCTAACTCTTTCCACCGCACTTCCATTGGTGCGCCTTGATGAAGTTGAAATCCGAGCAACCCGTCGCGTGTGAAACGACTTGCATCCCCATCGGTGACATCCGTCATGAGTGTGCCGTTAATCCAGTGTCGCACTCGTGTACCACGCGCTTCCACACGGTAGTCATTCCATTCGCCAGGACGCATCACCCCTTTTAGGATTGCATCGGGTGCAAAGTTTGCAACGACACGCTTCCCGGCTGGTGCCCACTCCACCTGTTCGCCGCGACCGCTCATGATTTCGCGGCCGAGCCCTTCGTACAAGATGCCGGTATACGAGTTTGCCGCATCAAGGTCGGCTTGGAAGCCAGCCATATCGGTGCGCCCATCAACACGATGGCTGCGGTACTGGATTCCGCTATTGCCCGCAGTGATCAGCACCTTGCAACGCAGATCAAAGTCTTGCGGCATGTCACCACCCCACACGAGGTATCCGCTTGCAGGTAGCGGATGCTCCGCAGTTGACTTACCAACGATGGCACCGTCTTGGACTGCCCAGAAGGATCGATCGCCATCCCAACCATCAAGTGATTTACCGTCGAATGGACGCAGCACAGTGTCTTGTGCAGCCGCAAATGCGACCGGGTATAGCAAAGAGAGGAGGAGCGCAGCAGTGGTGGCATTCATACTGATAGGAATTCGCTCTTTCAGTGTCGCGGGCGAGCGCGCGACAAATCCACTGCGAAGCGGCGATTCCATGCGATAAGTGTAACTCTGCGGTGCTGAAATGCGAATGTCTGGCGACAATGGTGGGTCAGACAGTCCTCGGCGACCGACACGATCCGATTGTTCGACGCTCGGTTGCGAATTCAGTCGGGTGGCCTGCGGAACTTGCCCGAGAGAACTTTCCACGGCTGGGTACGTAAGCGCAAGCGCGACGGATCTGGAAAACGTTTTAGCGATAATTTGATTCGCTAACATGGGCATGACCTACCCCGTACTTCAGACCACATTGTGTGACGGGTTGTCTCCTTCGCAAGCACTTTGCGTAGTAATGCGCGGCGGCGACAGTGTTTGGTCTCGTGACGATTGTTTCTGGCGCTGGTGGTTTTAGCCAAGTGAACTGTGCGTTCTGATTTCGTTGTAATGGCGAAGCCATTTCTCAATCATCTTTGGTGCGCTTGTCATACTCGTACAAGTCACTGGGATTTTTATCAAGCCGCTCTGGATTGTTCTGATAGAATGACTGTGTATGAAGTATGCCTTACTGTGGCGAACCAAGATGCTTATGACCACGTCCATTTTGGTCGCAGGGCTGATCATTTTTCAATCGCGTGCGGACGATTCAAAAACAAATCAAGCTGAACCTCCAGCATCGTCTGCACCAGTCACCGCAGCTACATCTGAAACGCAACCAGTCGTTGAGACGGGGAGCCTGAAAGGCCGAGCGCCAATCAACAAGGCCAAAGATGCTCGCCCTGCGAAGGAATATTCTGGGCCATCTATAAAAGTAGAGCCAGCAGATCCACATGTCACTGCAGTATGGATTGGGTCGGGATTCCCTGCGCTTAATCCAGCGCTTGCACCGATCAAGCGAATCGAGCAAAGTGGATATCAATTTCGACCATCATTGATGGTGGTGCAGACTGGAACGCCCGTCGTATTTCCCAACAAGGACTCGATGTATCACAGCGTTTTCAGTTATTCCGATGCGAAAAGTTTCGACCTTGGTCGATTTCGTCAAGGCGAGGAGCCAGATGCAGAGGTCTTTGATAAGCCTGGGCACGTTCAACTGTTTTGCGAAGTGCATGAGCACATGCGCGCAACATTGATCGTTGTCGATACTCCATGGTTTGTATCCACTCAACCTGACGGAAGCTTCGAAATCTCTGGAATCACCCCTGGTAAGTACACCGCAACGATTTGGCTCTCTGCCAAGAAACGCTTTGAGCAAGTTATTGAAATCACCGCTGGAAAGACACTCGAAGTCGACTGGACGAATCTTGTGGAGACGCGGCATCCGTGAGCTTTTCTCTGAAGTTGTCGGCTGTAATCACACTCATCATTCTCATTGCGGTGGCGACCGGCGCGCTGATTGGAGCTCCAATTCTTCGCGAGAAGTATCTTTCTGCACTTCGCAACACGCTTGTCGCGAATGTTGATGGAATCATAAAGCTCCAAGTGCGTGATCAGAAGGATGTGGGAGAAGACCTCGATCGAATCGTAAGGTCGTCTCGTCTCGTGGCGGCAATCACAGATACAAACAAATTCAGGCAGACTGCCGAAGACGAACTTCGTTTCGTGCTCAAGCGTGCGGGCCCTCGGTCGTCGTTCTTCTTTATGGATGCGAATGGTTTTTTCACGGGTCGTGATGAGGCGTTCGCTTTAGAGGCATCTATAGAACTCGCCCCTGTTCTCAAGAGAATCAGCACAGAGCCGATCACAGAGTCATTGTCGCTGTATTGGCCAGTCGGTGGAGAAGCCTTTCAATTCATACTCTCGCCAATGATTGATGATGATGAGCATCTAGGCCTGCTTGTGTTTTGCTTTCCGTACTTGCAGTTAGACCCAATTGTTCTGAACGACAATTCCCATTTGCAAGTTGGCTTGCGAATAGAGGACAGGCTCTATGGATTCAGTTTGAACAAACCCGAGATAGACGCCGCAGAGATTGCCCTCAGTTCATCCAGCGGGACGTTCGAAAAGGAATTCACGATGGATAATCAGGAGCAAATCGCATATTCGCACTCGATTGTCAAACAGCCATCGACTGAGTTGGTGGCAATCACAAGTCTTGCGCCTCTTTATGCTGCGGAAAGCATCCTACTGTGGCGAATGGTTTTTGTTGCTGCGATATCTCTTTGCGTTGGACTGATGATGACACTCTATCTCGCCCACACACTGTCGCGTCCGATTGCCGATATGACCATTGCGGCACGAGCAATTCAATCGGGTGATTACTCGGTCCGCGTTCCGGTTCGTGATCGAGGAGAACTCGGCGTACTTTCAAGGCGGTTCAATGAAATGGGCGAGGGTCTCGCGTTACGTGATCAATACCGGCGTGTTCTCGATGCTGTTGCTGATCCTGAGATTGCGAAAGAACTGCTTGCAGGAAAACTCGATCTGACTGGGCGCTCGCTTGATGTTGGAATTCTCTTTTGCGATATCCGTGGATTTACTACGTTGAGCGAAAGTATGGATCCACGGCGGGTGATTGAGTTTCTCAATTGTCATATGTCTTTGATGACGCAGGTGGTGTATGAACATGGAGGAGTGGTCGATAAGTTTGTTGGTGACATGATCATGGTGACATTTGGAGCGCCAAGGCCTTCGCCCAATGATGCGCAAAGAATGGCGCAGTGCGCTCAGGCGATGATTCAAGCGCGTCGAGCGGCAAACGAAGCATCATCAAGTCCCATTCAGATTGGAATTGGATGCGCATTCGGAACTGTGGTTGCAGGATGCATGGGCAGCGAAAAGAGAGTTGATTACACAGTGCTTGGGGCAGTGGTCAATCTTGCCGCAAGGTTGTGCTCGATCGCGCCTCCAATGCAGGTGTACATTGATGCCGAAACAAACACACGCAATCAGGACGCGGTGACGGTGGCGTTAGAGCCGTTGAACGTAAAAGGTTTTTCGTACCCAATTCTTGCATTCGAGCTTCAATCATAATTCAAGAGACTATGACACTTCATCCACTTGCAATCTCCGTATTTTTCTTCCCACTTGCGCTGACGCAGTTGTGTCTTGCTGGTGATGTGCTCGATGAAATTACGGACGAGATTCGTCAAGGAACTTTTTTTCAGTCTGATGATGGCAAGACTTCACTTGACTTTGATTTTTATACAACGGTGGACAATTGGGTTGTCTCACAACCGCCGCCGGGAATTATGAAGACATACAAGAACTATCTCAATTCGCCTCGATTGAGCATGCTGGGGACATTGAATGTAA
>SIAP01000005.1 GCA_009691725.1 Phycisphaerales bacterium | reverse complement strand
GCGACGCGAAGTGGAAAGAAGGCTGGCGATGAGCGCGACATCGTGAGCGCACCGGTGCCAACCGCGTGGTTGAGCGATCTCGAAAGTCACCCGGGGGTTCAGCAGGGGGCGATTGGATCGCGCTGCGACACAAACAAGTTGCTCATACTCGAGGGGCGCAAACTCTTTCTCGCGTCCTGTCGTCATGACGAGATTCAAGTCGCCAACACATTGCGCACGCGCGCGACGACGCCGAGCGCGTGGCACGACGCGTCCGTCGATGCGCAAGCATCGGCGGCGGTGCGACCCGCCGAGCAAGCGATTGCCGCTGCGAGGCGCAATCAACTCGTCATCGTGACGGGTGGTCCAGGCACAGGAAAGACCACGATCGCATCTCGCATGGCGGATGCGATTCTGAAGGTGGAGGCGGTGGAGCTCGCACTCCTTGCGCCAACAGGCAAGGCTGCGAAGCGACTTGAGAACAGCGTGCACGCGGCGGTGACTGGTTCTGCGCTTGGCGCGCGCACACGCGAAGTGCTTGCGAAGTGTTCAGCCTCGACCATTCACTCTGCGCTGGGCGCGCGCGGCGAACACGCGCTTGCCCACAAGCGACTCGTGATCGTCGACGAATGTTCGATGATTGATCTCGCGCTGATGCGATCGCTCCTCGAGAAACTGCACGCAGATGCGACGCTCATCCTGTTGGGCGATGCGCATCAACTCGCGAGCGTCGAGGCGGGATCAGTACTCGCAGACATTTTGCCCGGTGAAGCAGATGTCGGCCATCCGCTCGCTCCGTCCACCGTGCGGCTTGTCGACAATTACCGCTTCCCCGCGACGGGAGTCGTTGCACATCTTGCATCTGCAGTGAATGACGGCGAATGGGATCGCGTGCAGGGAGTGCTCATGTCGACAGCGCCGCAGTGTGTGCGCTGGCACATCGTGCACGATTCGCGCGGTGCGGTCGCTGCGTGTCACGCCGCCTTTGTTGCTGCGCCAACGAGTCGCATCTTGTGTGGTCATCGCAAGGGTCCAGATGGATCGCTTGCCATCAACCGAATGCTCGCCAAGTGTGTCGGTTGCGCCGCGAATCCCGATGCGCAGTATGGCGATGACTTTGTGGGGCGTCCCATCATTGTGACTGTCAATGACGAGGTGACGGGACTGCGAAATGGTGACACGGGCATTGTGAAGTGCAACGCTGCGGGCGAGCTCGTCGCGCAGATCGAGGGCTCCAACGACCCGTTCCTCGTTGCGCAGTTACCACGCCACGAAGCTGCGTATGCGCTGACGATCCACAAGGCCCAGGGGTCGGAGTACGAGCGCGTCATCGTCGTGCTGCCCGCGCAGCCATCCCCAGTGGTCACGCGCGAGTTGCTCTACACGGCGATCACGCGCACGCAGGGAGAAGTTCTGATCATTGCGACGGAAGCGTCGTTGAAGGCGGCGGTGCAACAACGCATTCACCGCGCAAGCGGTCTGCGTGAGCGGGTGATGGATGGCTAGGAGTCCCTACGGCGCCGGCGCAGCACGCCATCCCAAATCGACAAAGAGTTGATTGCATGTCGGATTGTCCACCAGCGTTGGATGGAACCCCGCCTCGACGAAAACGCCAATCGCATTTGTGCCGATGACGAATGCGACGAGCCACACGCACACCTTCGAAGGCCATCCGAAGCGCGCGTCACTCGGCGCAAGTTGCCGGGCGAAGATGAGATTGACCGAACTCATCACCGCAACAACCACGAAAACAATGAGTGCCCATGTGTAGAGGTGCAGTCCTATGGTGGAGGGACCGTAACCAGGGTCGCCGTGCGAAAGGTGCAGAGCCAGTTGGCGAAGGCAGATCGCAGCGCCGACCACCGCACTCAGCACGCTCATGCCGTACCCCGAGGCGAAGGTCGCCGCGTCGAGCGTCTCGCTTCGTGCGGCGAGCAGGATGAAGCACGGACCAAGGAGCGCAAGAATCATCGCCATGCGCTGCAGAATGCAGAGTGGGCAGGGGAATTCGTCGCCGACATACTGATCCCACGACGCACCGACGAGCACGCCACACACCGCAAAAAGGTTGAAGTGAATCAGACCGAACGAGAATCGGCGCAGCTATGGGTTCAGGCGGTCCATCGTGTTGTGCATTTCATTCGAGGGTTGATAAGTTGTATCGCTCCTCCATGAAGCTCAGTCCCGCGTTATTGGGAGGGATCTGACCCCACTATCCCATGTGCGCAATCTGCGTCTCGCTCTGCTGGCGAAGGACCACACGCCGTTTCCGCCGATGCGCCAAGTGTGGCTGGCCGCACGAATTGGGGCGGGTGACACCAACTACGATTATCCAATGAGTTCGCAGTCAACGCTTGACAAGGCCATGCGGGATGCGCGGGAGGGGCGTCTTTCGGCTGCGCTGGCATCTGTGCGATTGCTGGTACGCACTCAGCCCAAGGACTGGAACGCTGCGCAGGTGCTGGGGTTCCTGCTGCTTCAGTCGGGTGCACTCGCGCAGGCACTGCATCAGCTCGAGCGCGCCGTCACCGCGAATCCCAATTCGCCTGCATTTCGAAACAACTTCGCCAACGCACTGCTCAACGCGCAGCGACCGCACGAAGCGGTGGCGCAGTGGAAGAAGGCGCTTGAGACGGATCCGACATACTCCAAGGCATTCCTTGGACTGACGCTGGCATTCGCTGAGTTGGGGGACTCCACCTCGGCGATTGAGGCGGGTCGGCGCGGGATGGCCATGAGACCAGATTGGCCGGAGTTGGCGATGAATCTCGCGAGCAAGCTGAAGGACACTGGTCGCGTCGAAGAAGCCATCGCACTGCTGCGACCTGCGACGATCGCGCATCCCAAGAATGCTGGACTTCGCTCGAACTTTCTTCTGGCTCTCAACTATCTCGACGAATCTGTGGAGAGTGTGGCGCGTGCGCACCGCGAGTACGCGCAGTGCTCGCTCGCGCTCTCGGCATCCGCGGTGACGCCGCCGCGCATCGATCCATCCGCAGAGCGCCCGCTGCGACTTGGAATCCTCTCTGGAGATTTGCGAACGCATTCCGTCGCCTATTTCGCCCGCCCGATCATCCACAAAGTTCCGGCTGGTTGCGCGCTGACACTCTTTTCGTCTGGCAGGGCGATCGCAGGCGACCCGATGCCGAAGGATCTTTCGACAGGCGCAGAGGAATGGGTCGATGTGGTGGCGATGAACGACGCAGCGGTGGGTGAGGCGATCCGCGTGCGCAAGATAGATGTGCTGCTGGAACTGGGCGGACACACTTCGGGTGGACGACTTGGCGCTCTGGATCACGGACCCGCACCAGTCATCGTCACCGCAATCGGATATCCAAACACGACGGGGCATCCCAATGTGGGATGGCGAATCGTGGACTCGATCACCGATCCACTTGGGAGCGAGCCATCGTGCACTGAGCGATTGCTTCGCATCGACCCGTGCTTCCTCTGCTACTCACCGCCGAGCGATGCGCCTGCACCCTCGATGCCGCCGCCTGAAGCGCCAATCACTTTCGGGTCGTTCAATCTTGCGGCCAAAATTTCGGCGCGGACAATCGAACTGTGGGCACGCGTGCTGGCGGCGGTGGATCACTCTCGGCTCCTCATCAAGAGCAAGGCAGTCGCCGATGAAGGAACCCGCGAACATCTGCTTTCGCGACTTGCCGATGGAGGGCTTCCTCGCAACCGAGTCGATGTCCTCTCGCACACGACAACATTGCACGACCACTTCGCTTCCTATGGGCGTGTTCATGTTGCGCTCGACACGATGCCCTACAACGGAACCACCACCACCTGCGAGGCAATGTGGATGGGAGTGCCGACGGTGACGATGCTTGGGGATCGTCATTGTGCGCGAGTTGGTGCAAGTCTCTTGAGTGCGGCGGGACGCAGTGAGTGGGTTGCGAAGACGATGGACGAGTTCGTGTCGATCGCCGTCGCGCTTGCCAGTGATCGCCACTTGCTCGCAGCGTTGCGCATCGAATTGCGTCAAGCGATAGCGCGCTCGCCACTGTGCGACGAAGTGTCCTACGGGACTCGGTTCCACGATGCGCTTCGAGGCGCGTGGCGCGGGTGGTGTGACGCCCACAGGACCTAGTCGCATGAAACTTGCGCCCATCTCGATTCAGGAGCGAATCGACGGGATCGATATCGCGCGTGGGCTCGCGTTGTTGGGCATTCTGCTGGTCAACATGCGATTCTTTTTCTGGCCAATGGGATGCGCCCTCGCGCCCACACTCGACCGTCCCGGCATGGAGTCAAGCGAACTCGATGCGATCACCTGGGCAGTCGTGGACATCGTGCTGTCGTTCAAATGCATCTCGCTCTTCTCGATCCTCTTTGGATTTGGTCTTGCGATGCAGTGCGACCGGCTTGTGCGAGCGGGCGTCGATCGATGGGCATTTGGACTTCGGCGGCTTGGAGCTCTCGCGGGCATCGGACTCCTCCACGCGATCCTGTTGTGGTATGGCGACATCCTCTTCATCTACGGAATCTTGGGAGTTGCAGTCATCGCGATGGCACGACTCTCCCAGCGCGTCCTCCTGCGAGTCTTCATCATCTTCCTGTCGGTGATGGTTCTCCTTTCGATCGCGGGATCGGTCGGCATGTGGGTACTTTCAACTCGATCAGCCGAGTTGGTGGAGACCTCCGAAACTGTTGCGCCAGTCGAAGTCGTCGTCCCAGCGAATGACCTGCGCGGTTTGGATGCGATCATCGGATCTGGCAGCGAGCTGATGGGCGCGACAATCTGGAAAGACGGCGAGATCGCTGCGAATCGCGATGGACCGATGTCAGACGCATTCCTCTTTCGCGTCGTCAATTGGGGAGTGTGCTTCGCGGCGTTCATCACTGGGTATGGATGGCATCTCATGGGAATGATGGTCTTTGGAGTCTGGGCATATCGCAGCGGTTTTTTTCTCGCGCAGTCGCAGTCGCGGCGAATTCGACTCGGATGGTGGTGCTTCGCGATCGGGCTCGGTTCGTCGGTTGCGGCGCTCATTCCGATCATGCATTCGGCGCTGCACACCATCGGCACACTCATCCTGCCAATCGGATACGCGGCGTTGATTGTCGAGTACGCACCGCGGTGGCCGGTTGCACTCGCAGCACCCCTCAAGGCGGCGGGACGGATGGCACTCTCGATCTATCTTGCGGAGTCGATCATCTGCGTCTTCCTCGCTTCCTGGTGGGGATTAGGCTGGTATGCGTCGATCGCTGATTTCAAATTGTCGTTGATGGCAATCGGGTTGTGGTCCGCGCTCGTTGTCTGGGCGACCTTGTGGCTCCGATGGCGACCGATGGGTCCGGCGGAGTGGCTCTGGCGACGGTTGAGTTACGGCACGATCGTGTCTTGACCAGATTGGGCGGTACGCTTCCAATCGACTCTCCCGACGCATCTCCTCAACGAAAGTGAGCACATACCGATGATGGACTTCAATTCTCGTATCGCCGCAGTTTGCGCGACATCAATTCTCTTGGCATGCGCCCCGTGCGCCTTCGCGCGACAGGCGACACCGCAGATCCCCGCCGAAACTCCCAAGGAGCAAGTGAAGGAACTCCGCACCGAAGCCGAACTTCGCGCAGAGAAACTTGCAGCGGAACTCTCTTCTATGAAGGCCGAGATCGAACGGATGCGCGTGGAGTATGAACTCGCATTGCAGACACAGACGCGATCGTTGCAGCAGGCGAATCTCGAGAAGGCTCGACTCGAAGCGGATCTTGCACTGTTGAGCACAAAGGAGACCAGCGAGTCTGCGCCGGAGCGTGCCAAGATCGCCGATCTCCAGCGGGCGCAGCAGCTGCGAGATGCACAATTCGCGGCAGAACTTGCAGAGTCCAACACCCAGCAGGCACGGCTCGTGCACACGATGTCGATTGCGGACGGTCAGTTGCAGGCGGAGCTCGCCGCAAGTCGCGCCGGCCTGGAGCGCATGCGCGTGGCGGAGGATGTGCTGGACATGAAGGTGAAGACCCAGATCGCAGCGATGAAGCGAGAGCAGGATCAATTAGCTGCTGTGAACGCACTCGCTGCCGAGAAGCGCCGCGCCGATCAATCGAGGCTCGCGGATGAGCAACTGCGTGCGACCGCGACGGCACAAACCGCTAGCGCACAGATCCAGGTTCGTGATCTCGAAGAGAAGTGGCGCGATGCCATCAATGCCCCCGTGCAGTACACGAGTGAACCCTTCAAGGATGGCGTGCTCACGATCAGCGATCGAAAGATTGACCTCAACGGACCAATCATGTCGGGCAGCGCCGAGTATGTCTGCGATCGCATCGACTTCTTCAACAATCAGGATCGCACTCGCCCCATCTTTGTGGTGATCGACAACTCTCCCGGCGGCAGCGTGATGCAGGGATACCGCATCCTGAAGGCAATTGAGACGAGCGACGCGCCAGTGCATGTTGTGGTGAAGAGCTTCGCAGCGTCGATGGCCGCCACGATCGCCACGCTCGCTCCGCACAGTTATGCCTATCCCAATGCGATCATCTTGCACCATCAGATGTCCAGTAGCGCATCTGGGAACATGACGGATATCGAGCAAGAGGTCAAGATGATCAAGGAGTGGGAGCGCCGGCTCGCCGATCCCATCGCCAAGAAGATGGGAATCTCACTCGAAGAATTTCGAGCCAAGATGTACTCCGCGCGCAAGAGTGGCGACTGGGATGAGTTCGCGGACAAGGCGGTCGAGTTGAAGTGGGTCGATCACCTTGTGAATGAAATCCGTGAAGAGGGCGTTCGCAAACGACCCACCGGATCTTCGAACGGCGGATTCTGGATGTCTTCGGTGAAGCACGACGACAAGGGAGTCCCATACATCACCCTTCCGCCGCTGGAGCCATATGACTGCTACTTCATGATCAATCCGCGGGGTCTCTACCGAGTGGATGGTCGGTAGCGCGCGCGAAGTCGCACGTTGAACTCACGTATGGACGCGCGGACCACGCCAGCGCGGTTCGCTCACGATGGTGATGAGCACCGCGACGATGGCTGGATCAAACTGGGTTCCAGCGAGCGCCTGGATCGCGGCTCGAGCCTGCTCTGGAGAATTCGATGAGTGGGCCGTCTGATCACTGGCGAGCCTCTCCCATCCATCCGCGATGGCGTAAATGCGAGCAGCAATTGGAATCTCGGCGCCTTTGAGCTGGCGTGGCGATCCGCTGCCATCCCATCGTTCGTGACAGCATGCAGGAATGTCCACGGCGGGTCGCAGTGTCGGAATTGCGCAGAACATTTCGAGTGTTGGTTTCGCACAAGAGGTTCCATCGGAGTTGGCACAGATGGCTTGCAATAATGCGCCTCGACGAATCTGCATGAGTTGGGACTCCGGCAGTTCCATGCGCCGAGCGATCGCCACGGCAGATTTTGAAACGCGTTCGCATCGCTGCCCCCCAGCACACAAGAAACTCGTCGTGGTCATCACCCTTGTCCTTGAATCGTGTTTGCTCAACCGTTGCGGGAGTCTCATACAACTTCGCGACGCGCGTATGGAATGACGGCAGATAGTCCAAGAACTCGGGCATGTTTCGACCTGCGGCGCTCAACAGATCGCCGTAACCCTTGCGGGCAGTATGCAACACCCAGAACTCGCCGAAAGCGTAGAGAATCTTGCTGACTGGGAGATCGAGCACCTCGGACGCAGCTGTCACCAGCCCATAGGTGATGCAGTCCGGGTACGCATCGTTGCTGATGAATGCGTCCACCTCGATCCCAGCCTTGCGCTTGATCGCTTCCCACTTGTCTGCGCCAAAGTTGATCGTGACGAGATCTTCAATTGCCTTGTTGACCATTCCGTACATAGCTGCTCCTTGTCGAGAGTGTCGATCAAAGATGCGGTGCCGAGCGATTCTATCGAGGCCGAAGCCCGACTGTCGAAATCTGCAGTAGTCGCGTCACGGTGGACTGCGATGTGGGTCACACATCATGGACTCCGTGCTTGCGCGCGAAATCCGTTGGTCCGTGTGGCGCATCCCGTGGGTGTGTGACCACAGTTGCGAGCAAGGCGCGTGCTCGTGCGCGTGCATCGTCCGCTGCGGTCCGCGCACGCGCAGCGGCGTCAGGAGTTGCTGCATTCGTGGCAGTCAGCTCGTGGACGACTGCAAGAAATCGAAGTGCATCAGCCAGTCCTGGATCATGTCGCAGTGCGAACTCCAGACTCGTTGTGGCATTGGCAAAATCGCCGCACCATGCGAGCGCCGCGCCGAGTGTGAGGTGCGCATATGGAAGCGCCTGAGAGAGTTCCAAGGCATCAAGCGCGTGCTCGACTGCGATCTCAAAATGCCCCAGTGCCACGTGCGCGCTGGCGAGTCCCGCATGGACCGCGGGATCGCGTGGATTATGCTTCTTTGCAGCCTCGTAGTGGCAGAGCGCGTCCTCGTGGCGTCCGAACGCATCCATGAGTTTCCCGAGCGCAAGTGTCATCTCGGCGCGCCCCGCAGCGGCGCATTCAATCCGTGCGAGTGCATCGCGGGCGAGCGTCACTTCACCCGCAACATGGAGCGCGACTGCGCGCAGCATCTGCACTTCAAGATTCGATGGCGCGTGGTCGAGCAAGGCCTTTGCGCACGCCGCGGCATCTTCGAATCGACCCGCAGCGAGCAGGCAATTCCCCAGGCACAAGGTGTAACGGACTTCCGATGGACGCAGAGAGACCAACTGCGCAAAGGATGGAATTGCTTCGTTGGCGCGTCGACGCGACATGAGTGCGACGCCAAGATTGAAGGCAGATTCACGGCGAACAAGATCCACCTGTCCCTGCACATCTGCTGGAAGCGCGGCCATGTATCCAAGGTCAACCAGTTGCTGGAGTGCGTCGGCGGCATCAAAGGGATCGTGTCGAAGATCAGCCGGGTGCAACCCCGCGTCGCCTTCGACCGAGTCCCATGACGGAATGCGTGCGATCTCGCTTTGCGGATTCGTGAGCGCTTCTGAAAGGATGCGCCCATCGAAGTCCTCGCCGATGGGGATCCCAAGCAGTGCGAGCGATGTTGGCGCGATGTCGAGAATGGTTGGAGAGGCAATCGTGGCACCGCGCTTGACTCCCTTGCCGGACATGACGAGCACGCCATGCGGTCGATGCCAACTCGATTCAAGTTCCATCCTCCGTTCGGGCGGAAGATCCGAGAGATTCGGGCGAAGGTGATCGCTGTGAAAGCCATGGTCGGAAACCAGAATCACCGTGGTGTCGGCTCCTGCTGCTGCGAGGAGTCGCGCGAGCGACGCATCGTGCCACTCATAGACGCGGTCCATCACCTCACCGAACAGGCGCTGCTCGCGCGGCGATACATGCGCCATCTTCGGTGCCACGAATTGCATGAAGTGGTGACCGACCGCATCGATGGCGTCAAAGAAAATCATCGTGGCGTCCCATGGCTGACCGCTCGAAAGCGCAACGATCGCAGCACGCTCGATGCTTGTCGCATACGACATGAGTTTCACGAGCGTGCGAACGCGAGCATCGCCAGTGCCAATCTCGTGCCACTTCGGGAGAAGGGCCGTGAGTGTGTCTCTGGGAAAGGTCGCCGCGCGTTGCCGTGCCGCCGCAACGGAATCTGCGCGGTCCACGGGATGCGTGGTCCCTGCGAGCAGCGGCCACGGGTTCGCAGGGTCGGCTGGTTCGCCCTCTTGCAACATGTTGGTGGTGATCGATCCACGAATTGGTTCGGCGGGATGCGATGCGTACCAACCAACCACATTCGTTGCGAGTCCACTCTGCGAGAGGATGTTCCACAGCGCCTTGGTCTTGCGTGAGGTGCTTGACGAGAGTCGAAGACCGCCGCCCTCTGGCTTTGGTTCGACAAAGTTCAGAATGCCATGTTTGTCGGCGGTCTTGCCGGTGGCGATGGAGGTCCACAGCAGCGGCGAGAGCTTTGGTTCGAGGGTGTTGAGATCCGCTCGTGCCCCAGCATCGACGAGCCGTCGCAAGGTTGGCAGTTTTCCAGCAGAAAAGAGCCGATCGATCAAGATCCAGTCGGCGGCGTCCCAGCCGATGATGAGCAGTCGCTGCGCCGATTGCGGGTTCACGCGGCGATGCTATAGAGCGGCCGGGCGGTGCAGTTGGAGGCAGATTCAAAGGCGTCGATCCGAAGATCTGAAGCAACCGCGGTGGAGTGGGGGTGGGTCAATCACCGACAAACTGCTCAAGCCGCGCCACCAGTGCGGACAACGTTGATGCGATGAGATCAGCGTGCGCTGGCGTGTTGAGAATCTGCGCGAGTGAGTCTGGGAGTGCAACGGTCTGACCGATCAGCGGCTCGACGATCGTTTCAAACTTCGCTGGATGCGCGGTCGCTGCGACGATCCATTTCGTGCCGGTGGCAGCGCGTCCGTTGGCGCGCATGCGCCGCAGGACTTCAACTCCGCATGCTGTGTGTGGGCAGATCGCAACGCCGTGGTCATGAAATGTGCGCGTGATCGCTGCGGAGATCTCGGCGTCATCCACCCAGTCTGCTTCGACCACGCCGCGCGTATCCGAAAAGCGATGGAGCAATCGTTCCACATTGCTGGGAGCGCCGACATCCATCGCGTTGGCGAGTGTCGCGACGGTTGGGCATGGCTCGTAGGTGCCAGTCGAAATCAACTGTGAGAGCGCGCGGTTCGCATTGGTGGCGATGGCAACGCGGTCAATCGGGACACCAGACTCACGTGCAAGCAAGCACGCGAACGCGTTGCCAAGGTTTCCAGTGGGAACCACGAACGATGGCACCCCGCGATCCTGCGCCACACACTTGTGCGCTGCGTATGCGTAGTACGCCATCTGCGGGAGGAGCCGTCCAAGGCTGATGCTGTTGGCACTCACAAGCGTGTGACGCGCATTGAGCATCGGATCGGCGAACGCACCCTTCACCATGCGCTGGCAATCGTCGAATGTTCCTGCGACGCGCAGTGCGTGCACATTGCCGCCGAACGCGCCCAGTTGATGCGCTTGCCGTGGCGAGACACGCCCATCGGGATAGAGGATCACCACACGAAAACCAGTGCGATTGTGAAACGCGGATGCGACGGCGGCTCCCGTGTCGCCACTCGTCGCGACGAGCACGGTCGTCATCGCATCCGGTGGCGCAAGACGACGCATCGCCGCGGCGAGGAAGCGCGCTCCAAAGTCCTTGAACGCAGCGGTTGGACCGTGAAAGAGTTCGAGCAGTGCAGTGTCGTCGCTCAACCACCGCGTCGGTGCGTCGAATGTGAAAGCTTCATCCACCATCGTCTGGAGATGCGGTTCCAACGGATCGCCTGCAAAGTATGGAGCGAGGACCTCGCAGGCTCTGTCGATGAGTCGCACGCCGAAACCTGCGGTTGAGTGTCCAAAGCGCGAAGGAAGAATCGGCGGCATGTAGAGCCCGCCATCTGGAGCGAGTCCCTGCGTGATCGCCTGCGACAGCGACACGCTTGCGCCGCCTCGTGTGCTTGAGACATTCACGAAACCACCTGCGCACCGGGAGCGCCAACCACGCTCACCATGGCAGTGCTCTCGAGCGCAACCGAGCGAAACGCGTCGCGCATCGCAGCAGCACCGCGCTGCGCATCATCGCGCGATTCAAACCATCCAAAGACGCTTGGACCACCTCCAGAGATGCTTGCTCCAAGTGCGCCGCACTCGAGGGCGGCCTGTTTCACTTGCGCGAATCCTGGGATCAAGTGCGCGCGTCGTGGCTCGACGAGGACGTCACGAAGTCCGCGGCGAATGAGCGCGGCGCTCTGTGTGAAACAGCCAGCGAGCGTGAGCGCGAGCGCTTCGCTTTGTTCAACGAATGCACGCAGTGGATAGGGTTCGCTCAACACTGCTCGGCTCGCGCGAGTTTCCAGCGGAAAGTGGGGACGCACGATCGCTGCGTGCAACCATGCGGGGACGGGCACGGAAACGGGATATCCCTCTGCGGGTGCGATGACGAGTCCACCGAGCAGCGCCGGTGCAACATTGTCTCCGTGCAAACCTCCTGCGGCGGCAGATTCGCCCTGCATCGCAGCGTGGTAGAGGACAGCGATGGAAAGCGGCACATCGAGTGTCGCATTCGCCGCGACAACTGCGGCAACACTCGATGCAGCAGAGCCTCCCATGCCTGATCCCAGCGCGATTCCCTTTTCGATCTCGACATCAAAGCCGGTACTCGGTGGGCATGAGGCGAGCAGTGCGATCAGCGCGCGCCCTGCGGTATTCGCGTTGGCATCCTGCGGAAGCACCATCTCAATTCCTGTGATGGACATGATCCGGACCTGCGACGTGTTGGTGCGAGTGATCGTGACGCGGTCTCCGACGCCGACGAGCGCGTGACCAAGCACATCGAATCCAACAGCAACATTGCCAACGCTTGGCGGCGCGATGGCGGCTGCACGATTCACAGATGGGCTCCCAGCGCCATTGCAACACGCAACAGGTCGGCCATCACTCCAGCTGCGGTCACTTCGGGACCAGCTCCAGGGCCCTGCACAACCAGCGGATTCTCGCAGTATCGCCGAGTGGTGAACTGCACCACATTGTCAGTGAGCCTGATGTGACCGAATGGGTGATCCGGAGAGAGTGCAACCAACCCGACACTTCCGATGCCATCGACCGAGAGGCGCGCGACATATCGAAGCACCTGGTGTGCGGCACGCGCCGCGTGCAATCGCGCGGCCATCGGTGCATCGAGTTCTGGGAGTCGTCGCAAGAACTCGTCCAGCGGCACGCTCCGCAGCGCCGTGGGAACGAGCGACTCTAATTGCACCGCATCGAGAGTGATCATCACGCCTCGTTCACGAGCGAGGATGACAAGCTTGCGCGCAACATCACGACCGGAGAGGTCGTCGCGTGGATCTGGTTCGGTGTATCCGAGCGCACGCGCCTGCGCGACCAGTTCGCCAAATGGACGCGACCCATCGAAACTGTTGAAGAGATAGGCGAGCGTGCCGGACAAGATGCCATCGATCGAATGCACATCGTCGCCGGTGTCGATCAGGTCGCGAAGCGTGGTCACAATCGGCAGGCCTGCGCCGACCGTCGCTTCATAGCGAAAGCGTGCGCCCGCACTCTTGATCGATTGATAGCGCGCCAACCCACCGCTGCCAGCGCACTTGTTGGGGGTAATGACATGAATGCCACGCGCGAGCCACTCCGCGTAGTGATCGGCGATGGCATCACTGTTGGTGCAGTCGATGATGATCGCGTGTGGAAGATGATCAGCGTGGACATGCGCAGCGAATGCGTCGAGATCGAGCGCGCGATCAAGCACTGCGCCCGCGCTCATCGAGATCTCCCCGAGTGCCATCTGCCGACTGCTCGCAATCGCACGCACGCGCAGGTCGATCTTGTTGTGCGTGAGTAATCGATCACGCGTTGCTGCGATCTGCGCAAGCAATGCGCTGCCGACATGACCGGGGCCGATCACGCCGATCGATATCGTTTGCGCACTCAGATAAAAGCCAGCATGGGTTGCGCGAAGTGCGCGGACTGCGTCGTGATCATCGATGGCGACGGAGATGTTCCGCTCGGATGCGCCTTGCGCAATCATTCGGACATTGACTTTGGATCGACCCAGCGACTCGAACAATTGTGCGCAGACCCCGGGATGTCCCGCCATGCCGTCGCCCACGACTGCGAGGACAGCGATGCCGTCGGTGACATGGACGTCACTGATCTGGCGCACGATCAGTTCGCGCGCAAATGCTTCGCGGACCGCGCGCTCGGCGAGTGCGCCATCCCGCTGGCGAATCGTGCAGCAAATGGAATGCTCGCTCGATCCCTGACTGATCATGACAACAGGGACGCCTGCGCGGTGCAGCGCATCAAACGCACGCGCCGCGGTGCCGGGCACGCCGATCATGCCGGCGCCTTCGATCCAGAGGATCGCCAGTCCTCGAAACATCGTCACGCCTTTCACGGGCTGCGCGGTGCCGGGCTCGTTGCTGATGCGTGTTCCAGGGTGCGTCGGATTGAAGGAACTTCGGGCGATGATGGGGATGCCGCGCTCGAAGGCGGGCGCCATGGTCTGCGGATGGATCACATTTGCGCCGAAGTATGCCAGCTCGCACGCTTCCGCATACGAGACTCGATCGATGAGCACGGCTTCGGGCACGAGTCGCGGATCTGCGGAGTAGATGCCGTCGACATCACTCCACACATGGAGTTCCGACGCACCAAACAACGCAGCAAAGATTGCGCCGGAGAAGTCGCTTCCATTTCGCCCAAGCGTCGTGATGCGCCCTTCGCGTGTGCGTGCGACGAATCCCGTCACGACGGTGTGCTTTGGAAAGTCGCCGAAATGCGTGCGCAGACGCTCGGCGGTCTCATCCCACTGCACCATCGCTCCCAGATCACTCCTTTCAACCACAAGCACTTCGCGCGCATCGAGCCAGCGACTCTGCGCCCCTCGCGCGCGCAGGGCGGCATCAACCATGAGCGACGACCAGACTTCGCCAAGACCGCTGACAAGATCGACCAGGTCGTTCGACAACGCGCCGGCCAGCGACTGTGCCTGCAGGAGATCGCGCAAACTCTCGAATTCCACCGCAAGTCGTTGAAGAATCGGTTCGCTCTTCGCGCCCAGCAGTTCCTTCGCCGTCTCAATGTGTCGCGCCTCAAGCACCAGCAATGACGCTTTCATCTGCGGATCATGCGCGGCAGCCTGCTTCGCGAGATCGATGAGCGCATCGGTAGTTCCACGCATCGCGCTGATTGCGATGACTTGTTGTTCGTCACGTGCGAGCATCAGGTCGACGACGCGCGCCATTCGCGTCGCATCCGCCACGCTGCTGCCGCCAAATTTGTGTGCGATCATTGAGTGAGTGTAATGGGCGCGAAAGAGAGCGCACGGGAGTACGCTTGGTTGATGCTCCCTGCTGTTGTCGCGTGTTTCATCTCTCTCGCGTCGCACGCTGTGTCTGCGAGTGACGATAGGGTTTCCCCCGATGCGCCTCCCAACATCATCGTCATCCTCTGCGACGACCTGGGGTTTGGCGATCTTGGCTGCGACGGTCAAACAAAGATCAAGACGCCGAACATCGATCTGCTTGCCGCATCTGGAATGCGATTCACTGCGGCGTATTCGCCTGCGCCAGTCTGCGCCCCGACACGTTGCATGATGCTGACTGGACGCGATGCTGGTCATGCGCAGATTCGTGACAACAAGGAATCACGGCCCGAGGGGCAGTTCCCGCTCGCTGCTGGGACGACGACCATCGCAACGGTGCTTCAATCAATGGGCTATTCAACAGGAGCGATTGGCAAATGGGGGCTTGGTGGTCCCGGAAGCACAGGCGAGCCGAGTCGGCAGGGGTTCGACTTCTTCTATGGATTTCTCTGCCAGCGGAAGGCGCACAATCACTATCCGCCCACGCTCTGGCGCAACAACGCTGTTGAGCAACTCGCGGGCAATGTTCGCGACAACGCGCGCGGGGCGGTCTACTCGCAGCAGCTTTTTACGGATGAGTCCATCGCGTTCATCGATGCCAACAAGTCACGACCCTTCTATCTCTATCTTGCGCTCACGATTCCGCACCTCGCACTCCAAGCCGAAGAGGCAGACCTTGCGCCGTATGCGGGTGCGTTCCCTGAAACGCCCTACGCCGGCGACAGTGGATACATCGCCAACGCGACTCCGCGTGCAACATATGCGGCGATGATCTCTCGCATGGATGGCGACATCGGCCGCATCATCGATGCGCTCCGCACGCGAGGTCTTGATCGCCGCACGCTCGTCCTCTTCACAAGCGACAATGGTGCGGCAGGCAAGGTCGGTGGTGCGGACTGCGCCTTCTTCGATTCATACGGCGGACTTCGCGGGAACAAGGGCAATCTCTACGAAGGCGGAATACGGGTGCCACTGATCGCGAGTTGGCCTGGCACGATTGCGCACGGCACGACCTGCGCAACGCCGGTCGCGCTTTACGACCTGATGCCATCGTGCGTCGAAGTCGCGGGAGGCGTTGCGCCCAGCGGCATCGAAGGATGCTCGCTCCTTCCGTTGATGTTGCAAAGTTCCGCCGCAGCGACTTTGCCCGCTGTCACCCGCGAGTTCCTCTACTGGGAGTTTCCAAGTGCGAGTGGACAGCAAGCGGTGCGCATGGGCAGATACAAGGCAGTGCGGAGAGGGCTCGCCAGAGGAAACGTCAACATCGCCCTGTACGACTTGCAGGTCGATCCCGCAGAAACCACCGACATTGCAGCGCATCACGAGACGATCGTCGCGCGTGCGCGTGCGATATTTGCGACGCATCGTGTGGTGTCGAAGGAGTTTCCTCTCGCGACAGTCGATGCAATCACAATCCCGCCGGGGATGATCCTCATTCCGGGCGGCGAATACATCATGGGAAGCGAGACGACCGATGCGCAGGCCCGCAAGGATGAGATGCCCGCTCACCGAGTACGCGTCGGCGCCTTCTTTGTTGATGTCACCGAGGTCACCAACGGACAATTCGCTGCGTTCGTCGATGCGACCAGCTACAAGACCGTTGCAGAGCGTCCCGTCGATTGGGAAGCACTGCGCACGCAAGTTCCATCCGACACTCCCAAGCCGTCTGATGAAATGTTGCAGCCTGGATCGCTCGTGTTCACGCCGCCCGCGAAGATCGAGGGTCTCGCGGATTCCAGTCAGTGGTGGACATGGACCGTCGGCGCAAACTGGCGTCATCCAGAGGGACCACGCTCGACCATCGATCACCGTCTCGACCATCCTGTTGTCCATGTGTGCTTTGAAGACGCACTCGCGTATGCGAACTGGGCTGGCAAGCGACTTCCAACCGAAGCAGAGTGGGAGTTCGCTGCACGCGGCGGCATCGCGCGCGCCATCTATCCATGGGGCGACGAGATGAAGCCGCATGGCGAACAGCGCATGAACATCTGGCAGGGAGAATTTCCAACGCGCAACACCACAGAGGACGGATTCGAACGCACGAGTCCGGTGCGGGAGTATTCACCAAACGGATACGGTCTCTACGGCACTTCTGGAAATGTCTGGGAGTGGTGCAGCGATGATTACGACCCCAACGAATATGCGCGCCGCACCGCTGCAAGCGCGCCGGGCGAAGTCATCGTCGATCCCACGGGTCCGCACTTTCCAGAGGGCATGCGAAAGGCGCACCGAGGTGGATCGTTTCTCTGTCACGAGTCGTACTGCTCGAGTTACCGAGTGGCAGCGCGAATGTCGACGACCACCGACTCTGCAATGTCACACCTCGGATTTCGATGTGTGAAGGATGTGTCGAAGAGATAGTCGCGAGTCCCCCATGCCAACACGCACAGATGTCATCGTCGTCGGCGCTGGGCACAATGGATTGGTCGCAGCGACGATGCTGGCGAAGTCCGGGCTGAAAGTCACCGTGGTTGAAGAGCGCGCGATGATTGGCGGGGCAACCAAGACCGAGTATCCCTTTCCAAGAGCACCGCGATTAGCAACCTCCACCGCCTCGTACTTGTTGGGCGTGATGCCGCCAGAGATCATCGAACGCACGGGGGCGAAGATCGAACTCATTCGCCGCAATCCACACTACTTCTTGCCGATGCTCGATGGTCGCTCCTTGTTGCTTGGGACCGACCACGCTGCGATGAAAGATCAGTTCCTCGCCATGTTCAGCGAGGCGGACTGGCGTGCCAACGGTGCGCTTGCACACGAGATCGAGCACATCCGCGACGACATGGCGCCGAGCTGGCTTGAAGAACCGCTGTCGGCCGAGGCGACCGCGCAGAAGTACATCCGTCCATCGCTGCAGGAAGTCTTCGTGAATCTTGTCACTGGAACGGTCGAGGACTATCTCTCGCGCTTTGGATTCAAGAGCGAGATGCTCGTGGCGATGTATGCGGTCACGGATGGATTCTCTGGGCTCACTGGCTCCTTCGGCACGCCAGGCACTGGCATGAACTTTCTCGTGCACAACATGTGTCGACTCCCCGGCGCAGATGGAACATGGATGGTTGCAAGAGGCGGGATGGGCGCAATCGCCAACGCCTTTGCGCGCACTGCGCGTGAGCACGGCGCAGAGATTTTCACCAGCGCGGCGGTCGAGCGAATCGTCACGACCAACGGAAAGGCGACGGGTGTTGCGTTGGCGGATGGCCGCGAAATCACCGCGCGCGCCGTCATCGTCAACGGAGATCCCTTCCGACTTCGCGAGATGGTTGGTCGCGCTGCACTCCCAGCAGCGCTCAACACGCGGTTGGACAATTGCAAACGCACTGGTACGACCATGAAGATCAACATGGCGCTGCGCGATCTTCCGACATTCAAGTGTCTTCCAGAGATGCGCGGGCAACACAATGGCACGATGCATCTGCTGCCACAAGGGCCGCATCCCATCGCAGAAATCAAGGCCGGCTTCGACAAGGTTATGCGCGGAGAACTCGCCGAGCGCCCAACCATCGAGTGGTACATCCATACACAGGTGGATCCGTCGCTGCGCGATCCAGAGGGCCATCACAACGCTGCGTTTTTCATTCAGTGGGTGCCATACGAAATCAAGGGATCGACTTGGGAAATCGAAGAAGCGAAGTATGTCGATCACATCTTTGGTGTTGCAGAGGAGTTCTGCCCTGGATTTCGCAGCCTGGTTGTGGACACATCCGTCTTCACTCCGCAGCGCATCGAACGGGAGATCGGCATCCGCTACGGTCACATTCACCACATCGACAACACCTTCGGATTCGACCAACGCATGCCCTACTCAACGGGTCTCGAGGGGCTCTATTCATGCAGTGCGGGCTGCCATCCCGCAGGATCAGTCGTCGGCGCTGCGGGACACAATTGTGCGGTGCGCGTGATACGAGATGTCGGAGTGCGAAGCTAGGCGTCGTGCCTGTTCGACAGCGTCGGTCATTCGTGGGAGACTGCAACCAATGCGAATTGAAACCCAACCAGCAGCGTCGGGACTTGGGACGATCGTCGAACTTCATGGACGACTCGATACGAACACGGCCGACGCCGTGGAACGCGCGCTGATGGAGATTGTGGCACGGGGAGAGCGGCGTCTGATCATCGACTGCGCGGAGTTGAGTTTCATAAGCAGCGCGGGATTGCGTGCGTTCATCATGTCGATGCGATCGATGAAGGAGGCAGGCGGCAGGCTTGCGCTTGCGGCGCTGCGACCCAATGTGAGCGAAGTGTTCACCATGAGCGGTCTGACCAAGGTGTTTGAGATTCATCTGACGCGCGAAGACGCGATGAAGTAGTCCGCGCGACTTCGCCGCGCTTTCGCGGGTAGCCTTGGACGATGAAGGAAAAAAATGCGGCGGAGACATTTGCAGATCTTGGTCTGGGGAAGGAGTTGCTCGCCGAGTTGGCGACGCTCGGCTACGAGGAGCCCACGCCAATCCAGAAGGCTGCGATTGTTCCGCTGATGGAGGGACGCGATCTGCTGGGGCAGGCCGCCACCGGAACTGGAAAGACCGCCGCATTTGCACTGCCGGTGCTGCAGCGAATCGGGAAAACAAAGGCGGTTCCGTACAAGCCCTTCGCATTGGTGCTCGTGCCGACGCGGGAACTGGCAGTGCAGGTCTCCGAAGCATTTCACAAGTACAGCAAGGGTCTTGGAACCTCCGTTGCGCCGATTTATG
Source organism: Phycisphaerales bacterium (assembly GCA_009691725.1). Classification (GTDB taxonomy): domain Bacteria; phylum Planctomycetota; class Phycisphaerae; order Phycisphaerales; family SM1A02; genus F1-60-MAGs104. Next base: position 87,597 of record SIAP01000005.1, on the reverse strand, counting down.
GCGGACAAGAGTTTCGTCGACAAACAGTCGCGCTCTTTCGCGGTGCGCATGTCGTCGTCGCAACGCCTGGACGCGCACTCGATCACATTCGACGCGAGACGCTTGATCTGAGCGGGCTCCAGACGGTCGTGCTCGATGAAGCGGACGAGATGCTCGACATGGGATTCGCAGAGGATCTCGAACTCATCTTGGAGTCAACACCCAAGACGCGCCAGACCGCGCTCTTTTCGGCCACGCTTCCGCCGCGCATCGCATCGATTGCAGAACGTCATCTCAAGAACCCCGCGCGCATTCTGATTCCTCGAGACAAGAGCACCAAGGGATCGATGCCCAAGGTCAAGCAGAGCGCGTACATCGTGCCGCGTGCACACAAGACCGCCGCGCTGGGTCGAGTACTCGATCTTGAATCGCCGACACTCGCGCTCATTTTCTGTCGCACGCGCCTGGATGTCGATGAACTGGCAGATCGACTTGTTGGACGCGGCTACCGAGTCGAGGCGCTGCACGGCGGCATGTCGCAGATCGAACGCGATCGCGTCATGAAGAAGGCGCGCGGAAACATGCTCGACTTGCTCGTCGCAACCGATGTTGCAGCGCGTGGGATCGATATCGATCATCTCTCGCATGTGGTCAACTTTGATGTCCCGGCATCTCCAGAGTCCTATGTCCATCGCATCGGGCGGACTGGTCGCGCAGGTCGCGAGGGAGTCGCGATCACACTCGTTGATCCACGCGAACACAGGCTTCTTCGCAACATCGAGTTCCTCACCAAGCAGAAGATTGCGATCTCGACTGTGCCGACGCCGCTCGATGTCAAGGCGCGCCGACTCGATCTCACCAAGGGTGCGATCCGCGAACTCATTCAGGCAGGCGGTCATGATGGATTTCGAGTCGTCGTCGAGACGCTCGCAGCGGAGTTCGATGTCATGGATGTCGCTGCCGCAGCGGTGCGGATGGCGCACGAAGCGACTGCAGGCGAGAACGCGGGCGAAGATGACGCGCACATTCCAACCATCGAGAGTTTTGCGCGACCAAAGTTTGGCAGCGGGGCGCGAGAAGAGTCCGCAGCGCGCGGTGGTGCTCCGCGGAAGTTTGAAGGGAAGTTTGAAGGGAAGTTTGAAAAGCGGGGGAAGTTTGAGAAGAAGGGCAAGTTTGCACCCAAGGGCAAGCAGCCCGGTGGATGGAGCAAGGAGTCCGGCGCACCGGGTGGCGGTGCTGGCAGTGGTGCGGGTGAGCGTGTCGCCGGCGGTCAAGGTCGGGAGACACACTCTCGCGACATGGTGCGCGTCTATATCGCCGCAGGAACGCGGATGGGGATTCGCCCCGCCGATCTCGTCGGCGCGATCGCCAACGAAGCCGATGTCAATCCCCGAGGCATTGGTGATATCGAAATCGGCGAGTCATTCTCGATCGTCGAATTGCCCGAGGGAGATGTTGAGCGCGTGATCACCGCACTTCGTCGCACCACACTTCGCGGACGAAAGGTCAAGGTGCATCGCGATACCGGCGTGAGGCAGTGATATGCACGCCTCTCTCTGAGGACTGGTGCCTCGCCGACAATTCTGAATGTGCATGGTCAGAGGGCGCACGAGGCGAGCGGCAGCGCAGTCACGGCTTGCAATTGGAAGGGTGCTCCACGCTCGCCGATCGAACTTGCAGCAGCAGTCTGGTGCGTCATGCATCCCTATTGACGCCGAATTCACACGGATTCATCAGGGAAAGCTGAACCCTCGCTCGCACTGGGGCGCGCCCTGTGACATACTGCGTGCGATGCAGCAGGTATGCGCAATCCTCGTCGCCGCACTCCTGGGGTTACACGGTGCGTTTGCAGACGAACCGCGCGTCGACGGTCTCTTTGGCGAGTGGACGCCATCGAATGTGATCGCGACCGATCCAATTGGCGATGCGTCTGGCGCGTTTGATGTGCAGCGGGTCTCCGCGACGAATCGCGGCACGCGACTGTTTCTACGCTTTGACATCACTGCGATTAGGAATGTGCAATCGGGAACGGCCGCAGATGGAACGCTGCTGGTTCAGATTGCGATGCCCGCCGGTCGTGCGCTCACCATCGACCTTCGCAACAGATCGCTCTGGCGTGACAACGATGAGGCGCTCTCGGTCGGCTGGGACACGGTCGGATACACAACTGCGCCAACGTACGCCGCGAACGAGTTTGAACTCGTCGTCGATCTCGCGTCGTTCGGCGTCGTTGTGGGATCGCCCATCACTATCAATTTCTCGTCGAGTGACACGCTCGCGGCGAACGTCCAGTACACGATGACGCAGCCCGCGGTGGTGCCGGTGCGCCGATCTGCAGAGCGCGCCACAGGATCAGCCTTTCGTATCGCGAGCGTGAACACCGAGCAAACTGGATTTCTCGTCTCGTCTCGGCGCACAAAGCTGCTGCGGTTGGTCGACGGCATGAACGCAGACATCTACTGCTTTCAAGAGGAATACAACTCGACTGCGGCGCAGTTGGACACCTATCTCACGGGCGCCGATCCGATGGAAGACGGCGCGAATTGGCTCGTGCACAAGAACAACGACTGTGTGATTGCGAGTCGGTCGCCGTTGCTCCCGCTGCCATCACCGAACAATTCCACGGCATGTGCGGTCATCGATCTTCCCGCAGCGGGGACGAGTGATGCGGTCGTTGTCTTCAGTATTCATCCCAAGTGCTGCGGCTACATCGGTAGCAGTGAAGATGCCACACGGATCGCGCAGATGACCAGTGTCGTCGCGACGCTCAATGACCTTCGCGCTGGCACACTTGGAGCCGCGTTTGAGCCCTATCGACAAGCGCCTGCGATCATCATCGGCGATTGGAATCTCGTTGGATCGATCACGCCGCTGACGATGGTGCGTGACGCCGCCGGACCCAACATGCGCGATGCAATTCCGCCGCACCTCATTGGCGAGGATGTGGCGACATGGCGCGGGACGAGTACCACAGCAGGATCATTCACGCCCGGTCGCTTGGACTTGCTCGCCAACTCTTCTGTGGGATTGCAACTGCGCGGGTCGTTCGTGTTGGACACAGCCACGCTCAACGCGACAGAACTCGCGGCGCTCGGTGTGCAATCCGGCGACTCTGCTTCGACCGATCACAACATGATCGTGGGAGACTTCGGGTTTGGCTCTGCGCCCACATGCGCGGGCGATGTCAACGGCGACCATCAAGTCAATGGCGTGGACATTGCAGTCGTGTTGTCAAACTGGGGAGGAGTCGGCGGCGGCGACAGCAATGGCGATGGGGTGGTGAACGCAGTCGATGTCGCTGAGGTGCTCGCAAACTTTGGCGGCACGTGTCAGTAGGAACGGTGTGCTGGGGAAGTCGCAGTGATCCTGCGAATCGAGCCGCCGAACTACCTGCAGCCCAACGAAACAACTCGTTCAAGCGTGAGTGCGAGAAGGTGGGGCATTCATCGCCTGTCGACGATAGAACCATGCCGCGGTCAGGCTGAGCAACACCATAAGAATGCCGTCAAGGGCGCACTGTTTCACGACCATCGCTCCCGGCATTGGCTGCACGACATAATAGATGATGCAGGTCGGGATCACCGTGAGAAACGCGACGACGACGCCAAAGCGAATTCCTTGACCGACCCACGGACCCGCGCCCACTCCGCGGGAGTAAATCCACACCAGCACGAACGAGGCCATGAGATGCGCCAGGAGCATCCAGCCGAGGTACCTATTCATGTGTGTCCTGCGTGGTTATTGATCGGTCTGATGGATTCGTTCCGTTGCGAGATGGTAATGCGCAGGCATCACTCGTCGTGCGCGTTTGGTGACTGTCCACAAGAAAGACTTCAAGATTCTGTGCAGGCGTTGGCTGCTCAATACACTCGCGTGGGTCGCCAGTTCACAGATCTGACCAACACCACAGGAGCACACCATGTCACACGAAGAGATGCAAGTCGAACTCCAGAGACTCCGCAATGAAAATGCGGCACTGAAAGCGACGTCTGCCAGGGGACTCTCACTCAAGGTCAGCGAGAAGGGGGCACTCTCCGTCTATGGACTGGGGCGATTTCCCGTCACGCTTTACAAGGAGCAGTGGACGAAACTGCTGGGAATGTCAGCAGAGATTCAGGCGTTTCTTCAAGCCAACGACGCGAATCTCAAAGCGAAGGACTGAGTCTCATCTCATTGCTGGCGCACTGGCACCACTGGCGCACTGGCACCACTGGCGCACTGGCACCACTGGCGCACTGGCACCACTGGCGCACTGGCACCATCGACTCGGGCCCATCCCCTGGCAATTCATCTGGCGATTCATCTGGCAATTCATCTGGCAATTCATCTGGCGATTCAAAGGGGCTGGAATGTTGTCATGTGGTGGAATCATCATAATCTCACCGGCGTTGCTCACGCTTCGCCATCATCTTGTTGACCTGCACGCGCGGCGGATCTATCCCGCGCAGGTCACCGTCGATGGCGGACGGATCGCGAGAGTCGAAGAACTTCCTGACGGCGCGAACGTCGACAGCGGATTCATCATGCCGGGATTCATCGACGCGCATGTCCATGTCGAAAGCAGCATGCTTCCACCGCGCGAATTCGCGCGCGTTGCCGTGCGGCACGGCACTGTCGCCACGGTGAGCGATCCGCACGAGATTGCCAATGTGCTCGGCGAAGCGGGAGTCGAATACATGCTGTCGGAGGCGGCGCACGCATGCATACCCATCGCCTTTGGCGTTCCGAGTTGCGTACCCGCGACGCCCTTCGAGACCTCGGGCGCGACACTCGACTCAGGGACAGTCGCGCGCATGCTGGCGGATCCGCGATTGGGATACCTCGCAGAAATGATGAACTACCCCGGCGTTCTTGGCGGCGACAACGAGGTGCTCGCCAAGATCGCCGCTGCGAAGTGCGTCGGGAAGCCAGTGGACGGTCATGCGCCTGGACTCCGCGGCGACGATGCAGCGCGGTACATCGCGGCAGGAATCTCGACCGACCACGAGTGTTTCACGCTCGATGAGGCGCGCGACAAGGCGCGGCTGGGGATGCACATTCTGCTGCGCGAAGGAAGTGCAGCGCGAAATCTCGAAGCACTCTGGCCGATTGTGCGCGAGTATCCGCACCTGTCGATGTTCGCCACGGACGATGCGCACCCCGACGATCTCTTGCGCGGGCATATCAACGTGATCGCCGCACGTTGCATCGCGCACGGACTTGACATCTTCGATGTGCTTCGAGCCGCGTGCGTGCATCCAGTGCTGCACTATCGACTCCCAACGGGGCTCCTTCGCGCAGGGGATCGCGCAGACTTTGTCATCCTTGAGGATCTCACCGACTTCCGCGTGCGTGAGACATGGATCGCCGGCACAGTTGTCGCGCGCGGTGGCGAGTCGCTGGTGCCGCATGCTGCCGCAGCAACCCCAAACAAGTTTCGTGAGGCGCAGTTCACGGCACGCGACTTCATCGTTGCGACACGCACTGCGAGCGCGTCTGCCACAGTGCGCACAATCGAAGCGCGAGATGGGCAACTCACCACTGGTGAAGTCTTCGCGTCGACCCCCTCGATCGCTGGCGTGCTCGAACCAGACCCACCCTGCGACACCCTGCTCCTCGCCGTCTGCAATCGGTACGCAGACGCACCGCCAGCGCTCGCATTCATCCGCGGGTTTCAACTTCGCACGGGGGCCATCGCAACCAGTGTCGCGCATGATTCGCACCAAGTCATTGCGGTGGGGACGAGTCGCGACGCCATCGCGCGTGCAGTCAACGCAGTCTTTGCAGCGCGTGGCGCGCTCGCAGTGGTGAGTGACGCCGGTGTCGAACAGTTGTCGCTTCCCATTGCAGGGTTGATGAGCGACCGTCCAGCCGAAGAAGTCGCCGCAATCTACGAGCGACTCACGATGCGCGCCCACGAAATGGGATCGCAACTGCGTGCGCCATTCATGACCCTTTCATTCATGGCACTCTTGGTGATCCCAGCGCTCAAACTCAGTGACCGTGGACTCTTCGACGCGCGTGCGTTTGAGTTCACGACGACTGAGATTGATCCGTAACCGTGGGGCGCACACACCGGTCGCAATCGCATGCGAACGCGCTGCGCTGGATGATGAACGCGCAAGGGCAGTCCGAGGTCGTGATCGTTGGTTCAGTCGAGTTCATGATGGGTTGTGGTCTTGACATTTCACGTGGGAGAATGGTCGATCAGCGGCGCAGGATGAAGAGTCGACCGACGCGGAGATGGAATTCGCAATTCGTGCGAACGCCGAACCCGACTGCGCATGTGGGCAGCACCTGAGTTGCTCGCGAAGGACGCATGGACCAAGCGAATTCACAGGTCTGGGATGGTCCGTCGCGATGATGAAGCTAAATGACTTCGGACTCGTCGATTCGGTGGGGAATCTGTGGTGCTGGTGTGCAGATTGGCTCGGTGAATATCCGACCGAGCTCACAGTCGATCCACGGGACCTGAAACCGGACTGAGCGCGCCGAGTCGTGAATTGCTGATCTAATCCACGGCGCAATGTGGATCGGCCCAATGTTCACACTTCTCGTCGCAGGCATAATGTCGGGTTCAGAATCTCAAGCCATGCCCGCGCCACCACCACCATCTCCAGTCGAGCCGCTTCCCACTGCGCGACAACTCGCGTGGCAGGATCTTGAGTTCACTGGATTCATTCACTTTGGTCCCAACACATTCACCGACAAGGAGTGGGGACATGGCGATGAACCAGCCACCGTGTTCAATCCCACCGCACTCGATGCGCGTCAATGGGTGCGCGTGATGCGCGCCGCGGGAATGAAGGGAGTCGTCATCACGGCGAAGCATCACGATGGATTCTGCAATTGGCCGACTGCGAAGAGCTCGCACTCGGTGGCGTCGAGTCCGTGGCAGGGTGGCAAGGGCGATGTGCTGCGCGAACTCAGCGATGCGTGTCGGGAGGCGGGTCTGAAGTTTGGCGTGTATCTCTCGCCCTGGGATCGCAACAATCCAGAGTATGGATCGGGCGAACCATACAACGAATACTTTCGCGATCAACTGCGCGAGGTGCTGACAAACTACGGCGAGATTTTCGAAGTGTGGTTTGACGGCGCGTGCGGCGAGGGTCCAAACGGAAAGCGACAGGTCTATGACTTCCCCAGTTTTCGCGCGCTCGTGCGATCGCTGCAGCCCAGTGCGGTGATGTTCAGCGATGTCGGTCCTGACATTCGATGGGTCGGCAATGAAAGTGGATGGGCTGGCGAGACCTGTTGGGCGATGTTGAAAGCAAAGGGTCACGGCATCGGCAGCGACAATCCGCCCTCCGCGAAGTCGCTCAATGAGGGTGACATCGACGGCGAGTCGTGGATCCCCGCTGAATGCGATGTGTCGATTCGTCCTGGATGGTTCTATCACGCGAGCGAGGATGGCAAAGTGAAGTCGCCTGCGCAACTCTTCGATCTGTGGGAGAGGAGCGTTGGGCACAACGCAAACTTGCATCTCAACTTTCCAGTCGATCGGCGTGGGCTCATCCATGAGAATGATGCCGCCGCCGTGCTGGGATTGCGTGCGATCATCGATGCGACCTACGGCGATGGAACGGACATCACGAGGGAACGTGCAACTGTCGTGAGCAATGACCGCACCGCGACCATCGAGATCGCACTGGATCCGACGAAGGCGTTTGATCGTGTTGTGCTTGCTGAACCGATCGCGTTTGGTCAGCGCATCGCGCGATTTCGAGTGAGTGCCTGTGCCACAGTTGGTGGAGCGCCCAGCGACTGGACGACGCTCGCAGAAGCGACGACCGTTGGCCACAAGCGGATCGTGCGCGTGCCCGAAACGACAGCGGCGCGGCTACGCATCGAGGTGTTTGATAGTCGCGGAAGTGTTCTGCTCTCCCATATCGCAGCGCATCACACAAGATTCCCGCAGTAGGTGTTCGCGCGCAACTTGCGTAGGCTCGTGCGCGATGACACAACTGACACAACTGCCACGCCTGCGGCAGACTCTCGCCTCACTCAAGACCGCACTCGCAGTCACACTGTCACTCGCATTCGCGCTTTCACTCGCCCCGGCGACAGCCTGCGCCGCAAGCCCGCAAGGCGCGAGCGACAACGCCACGAAGGAACGCGTCGGCAACGTTGGCGAAAACCGCTACTACACACCGGCGAATCAATTACTCACGCCAGCTGGTCTTCAAGTCGAACTCGAGGGGATGCGTCCGCAAGCACTCGCGCTGAGCCCCGATGGCGTGCGACTCGTCACGGCCGGCAAGACGCACGAACTTGTCGTCGTCTCACCCGTGACGGGCGCGATTCTTCAGCGCGTCAAACTCCCTTCGGACGAAGCGACGCACCCCCCGCGTGAAGCAACATCAGCTCGATTTCTCGCCCCAGATAAAGAAGGGCAACTCAGTTACACGGGGCTCGTGTTTTCTCCAGATGGCACGCGGATCTATCTCTCGAATGTCAATGGGAGCATCAAGGTCTTCAGCGTCGACGCGATTCAAGGAGTCGTCGCGCTTTTCTCCATCCCGTTGCCTGATGCCAACGCGCCGCGTCGCGAGAACGACATCCCCGCAGGCATCGCAGTCTCGAGCGACGGGAGCAAACTGTATGTGTGCGGAAATCTCTCGAACCGGCTGGTCGAACTGAATTCAGCGGACGGTCGCGTGCTTCGTACGTGGGATGTTGGCGTTGCGCCATTCGATGTGATGCTCGCGGGAGAGAAGGCATTCGTCAGCAACTGGGGAGGACGGCGCCCAGACGCGAATTCGCTCACTGGTCCTGCTGGGCAAGGCACGTTCGTGCGGGTCGATGCTGTGCGTCACATCGCAAGCGAAGGATCGGTCACCGTCATCGATCTCTCTGGCGCACTGCCGCAGCGAGAGATCATCACAGGACTGCATTCGAGTGCGTTGGCGCTCTCACCAGATCGGTTCTGGCTCGCCGTCGCAAACCCCGGCAGCGACAGCGTGAGCGTGATTGACACACGCACGAGCGAGGTGGTCGAAACCATCTGCATGCGGCAGAGTCCTGCGGATCTCTTTGGTGCGCAACCATGCGCACTCGCATTTGGCGCGAGTGGCAATACTCTGTTTGTCTGCAACGGCAGCCAAAATGCACTCGCTGTGGTCGACTTTCACGCAGGCGAATCAAAGCCGCGTGGTCTCATTCCCGTGGGATGGTTTCCTGGCGCGATCATCGTTGCGCCGACCACTCCTCCAACACTCTGCGTGGCGAACATCAAGGGGATCGGCTCGACCAAGAGGTTCAAGGAGGGAGAGAAGGTCGAACTTCGCTCTCGGCAATACTTCGGCACGCTCTCACTTGTGCCGCTGCCAACCGTCGAGGCGCTGCCTTCGATGACGACAATCGCACTGTCGAACATGCGCTACGGATTGCTGCAAGCGGCGAAGCTTCCGCCGCGAGCAGATCAACCAGCGCGCGCTGTGCCAGAGCGCGTAGGCGAACCGAGTCTCATCAAACATGCGGTGTACATCATCAAAGAGAACCGCACCTACGACCAAGTGTTCGGCGACATCAAGCAGAGCAACGGCGATCCATCACTGTGTGTCTTTGGCGAAGAGGTCACACCGAACCTGCACAAACTCGTGCGCGACTTCGTGCTGCTCGACAACACATATTGCTCTGGCATTCTCAGTGCGGACGGGCATCAGTGGGCTGACACCGGCATTGCCACGGACTATGTCGAGCGTTCTTTCGCAGGGTTTCCCCGCAGTTATCCAGATGGAATGGGACAGGATGGCGTCGACGCGATGGCCTATTCGTCGGCGGGATTCATCTGGGATAACGCGCTTGCAGCGGGACGGTCTCTGCGGGTGTTTGGCGAGTTCGCAGACACCACAAAGAGATGGAGAGACCCCACTCGCAGTGGCAAGATCACGGCACGAGACTGCTTCGATGACTTCAAGAGCGGCGCGGGTGCGATCATCATTGAGAGCGCGCCCACCATTGAATCGCTGCGACCGTATCTCAGTACGACGGCTCCAGGGTGGGACATGGACATCCCAGATGTCGTTCGCGCGCGCGAGTTCATCAAAGAACTCGGTGCGTTCGAGCGTGCGGGCGCGATGCCGCAGCTCACGATCATCTGTCTCCCCAACGATCACACGAGCGGGACATCAGCGGGGATGCCGACTCCCGCCGCCGCCGTCGCAGACAACGATTTGGCGTTCGGTCAAATCGTCGAAGCGATCAGTCGCAGCGCCTTTTGGAAGGACACGTGCATCTTCGCAATCGAAGACGATCCGCAGAATGGATGGGATCACGTCAGCGGATACCGCACGACGGCGTTTGTGATCAGTCCATACGCCAAACGTGGCGCGGTCGTCAGCACTCAATACAACCACACGAGCATTCTGCGCACGATCGAGTTGATGCTTGGGCTTCCACCGATGAATCAGTTCGATGCGACGGCGACACCGATGGACGCGTGTTTCACGACTGCTCCGGATCTCACGCCGTACACAGCGCTCCGTAATCTTGTGCCACTGGACCAAATGAATCCAGATCCCAAAGCGATCGCAGACGACTTGTTGCGGAGGAACGCGCTCGCATCTGCGCAGTTGCCGCTCGACAAGATCGATCAGTGCGACGAGGACGAATTGAACCGGATCATCTGGCACGCAGTCAAAGGGTCAGGTGCGCCATATCCCGCTTGGGCAGTGAGCCGCGCTGACGATGACGATGACGATGACGATGACGATGACGATGATGATGACGATGACGATGATGTCGATGTTGGCGACAAGGATGACTCCGAGCCGGCTCGCGACTGACGCTACTTGCGCGTTCCAGCCAGGGATCCATCCAGCTGCGCTTGATAGAGCGCGATCCACTGCTTCACCGTCATCTTCTTGACCAGTTGTCCGACAACCGCAACTGGAACATCCTGCGGCTTCTTCCACCGCGTGCACGACTTGCCCATGTCGGGCTTCTTCGTGGTGGTCTTCTGCAATTCGCCCGCAAACCAGTTGAACAGCGCAGGCTCCATGTAGATGCCCATGTGATAGAGCGCGATGTGACTCTTCTGCGACGCGATGCCCATGAAGGGAAGCGGCAGTGTCGGATCGCAGTGGTATCCCGCAGGAAAGATCGCGTGCGGCACGACATACCCAATCATCCCGTAGCTCATGCACTCTTCAAATCCCGTTGGAAGGTTGCGCACGATTACAGCGCGCAGCGCGGTCATGATCTCCTTGCGATCCGTCGGGAGCGATGCGATGTACGCATCGGGCGTTGTTGGTTTCGAGGAGGGCTTCGGTGTGGTCGATTTCGCTTTCATGTTGCGTGCTCCGATGGCTTCGCGGCAACCAATTCAATTCCAGGATGCATGAACGCAATGCGCCGCGCGCGAAAGAGACTGCCGAGCGCTTGTTTGAAGGCTTTCTTGCTGACGCCAAATCGCTGACGCACTTCATCGGGTGAACTGTCATCATCGAAGTTCAGCCGACCGCCAGCAGATTCGAGTTCTCGCATGATCTCATCGGTCAGCGGCGCAACTCGCGCGTATCCACACGCATCGAGACGCAAGTCGATCTTGCCATCATCGCGCACGGTGCGTACGAATCCGTTGAGTTGCTGTCCCACCGCGAGCGGCGATGAAAGGTCGGTTCGGTAGAGCAACCCGAGATGCGCGTGCTCGACGATTGCGCTGTATCCAAGCGGGCTCTCACCCACGACCAGCAGGCTGACGGCGCGACCATCCGCGTACTGCGGCGGCGTCGTACTCAAGTGATCGACCAGTCGTCCGCTGGCGATGATGCGATCGGACTTGGGATCAATGCACACTCCGACGATGACGCGCTTTCCAACCTCGACTGGCGCGGCCTGTTCGCCGAAGGGCAGCAACAAGTCTTTCGCGAGTCCCCAATCGAGAAACGCGCCTGTTTGTGCGTGAATGTCCTTCACTTTCAACCACGCAAACTCGCCGACGACTGCGAACGGAGTTTCGGTGGTGGCGACGAGGCGATCCTCGGAGTCGCGATAAATGAAAACATCCAACTTCTGCTTCACGCGCAAGTCGCTCTTGACATATCGCCCGGGCAACAGGATCTCGCCAAGTTGCTCTCCGTCGAGATAGACCCCAGACGCCGTCTCGCGCACGACCGAAAGCAGATTGCGTTTTCCGAGGTTCGCCATGGCATCACAGCGTAGGCGCAACCAGCCAGAGTCCAGTTAGGATTCAACCATGCAACCACCGCAAATGCTGGGTCGCATCATCTCGTTCGCTTTGTTGTTCGGTGTACCCACCGTCGTGCAAGCGCAGACCGCGGAGAAACCTCCAGCCGTCGCCACCGCCCCAACAGCAGAGGAGCGAAAAGCAGCGCAAATCAAGAAGATGCTCGACAGGCTCCCCATCGTCACCAAGCCAATGACGGGGACGGATGTCGAGGCACTCTTCAACCGCGTTGGACTGTTACCACTCGCTGAGAGCGCTCAAAAACCCTTCGCCGACTGGCTCGCCCTTGCCGTGACCACATCCGACGCGAGCCGCGTGATGTTTGAGGATGGTCCATTCAAGGAGGCATCCGTCAAGTTTTCAGCAAAGATTGAAACAGAGGGATATCCATCGCGCGATCAGGGGCCACTCATCAAGGAGCTCCGCGGCCAAGCGCTCGCGATCGACATTGCGCTCATCACAGCGGCGGCAGCTCCCATCGCAGCGAATGCCAGCACCATCGGCGCAAGTGCGGCAGCATTACACATGATCGAACAAGCGAAGTTGATGCGCCGCGCTGACGCCGCAGACGAAACAATCATGAAGAGCGGAATTGCGATTCCATTTGCAACTGTCACCCCAGCATTTTCGATGCTCGGATCGCTGGATCCAACCCAAATCGCAGCGGCGCGCGCGCTGTTGTTGAGCGACGCCGCCATGCGAGCTGATCTCGCAGAGCGCGTCTCGTACGCCGCCCTCGAAGAATTCGTGTTGATGGCCGGCGAAACTGCCATCGCAATTCAGACCGCAGCGCGCAACTTGCCCGAGGCAGAGCGAATCGATGGGGTGGAGCTCACGGGAATCGCGATGGCCATCCAGATGGGACCCCTCTACGGAGCATCGAGCCCGCTGGCGAACCTGAACGCTCCGCTCGAGGAGGCGTTCCAAGCGCAGTACTCACCGACCGTTGCGTACGACGTCATCCGTGCCCTCGAGAGCGGTCCCATGCGAAGCCCTCCGCCCCTTCGCGGAGCGCAAACCATTCCCGATCTTGAAGTCGCGGCGCTCGCACTTGCGGGCATCACGGCAGAGCAGCAGAAGTCGATCACCGACATCGCAACGAGATGGCGCAGCGCAGAAGTGCAATCGTTTGTGAGGCAGGCGCAATGGGATGGTCCGCTGATGGCGCAGTTCGTTGCGGCGACAAGTGGCGTTGTTGCGAGCGATCCCACCACCTGGCCCAGTGCAGCCCGCTCATCGAATGCTGCTGCGAAGTTGGACCAGATGGTGCTCAAGCGAAACGAGCAACTGCAGTCGCGCCGCGACGCATCCGATCGCTCCACGAAAGAGATCGAACAGGTGGTCGGAGCGGAACTCTGGTCGCAGCCCAACCCGCAGCCCAACCCGCAGCCCAACCCGCAGCCCAACCCGCAGCCCAACCAGAAGCCCAGCCCGCAGCGCTGATTATCATCGCGTGAAGACATGAGTGAACACCTCCTCGATCCACTTCCTTTCGCGCAGATCATCACCGCGCTCTTCCTCGCAATCCTCTTCCTGCAGTCTGGACTCGACAAAGTCATCGACTTCAAGGGCAATCTCTCGTGGCTCACGAGTCACTTTTCGAAGTCGCCATTTCGCAACCATGTGAAAGGGATGTTGATCGTCATTACAGTCGCAGAAGTTCTGGCAGGCGGGCTTGCGCTTGCGGGCGCTGCGCAACTCGCGATCACAGGCGACACGCAAGTTGCCCTCTGGGGTGCGCAACTCGCTGCAATCGACATCGTGCTGCTTTTCTTTGGACAACGCATCGCGAAGGATTACGCTGGCGCAGCGGCGCTCGTGCCATACTTCATTCTGTGCGTCGGCGAAGTGCTGCTGTTGATGCGCTGAACGGGAGCCTTACGGGACGAATCAACCGTCTACGCGAACGATTCCTCCCGTAAGAGGGGGGTCGCCGCGCGCAATCGAATCGCATCGCGCACCGTCGCGACGACGCGCGCCGGTTGTTGAGTGATCTGCTTCCATGTGAATCGCAGGACGATCCATTCTTGGACCACAATCACATTCTGTCGAGCGCGGTCGCGCTCGAATGCGAGATGGTCTGAGTGGAACGCTCGACCATCCACCTCGAGAGCAATTCGCAGGGCAGGGTGCGCGAAGTCGAGGATCGCAAGTGTCCGCCCAGAGGGGTCGTGGATCCGATGGTTTCCCTTCCAACCCCGAAGTTTGTTTGTTCTCAACAACGCCCTCATGCGTCGTTCGGCATGCGATTGCACGCCGCCGAACACCAGCGCATGCAATCGCTCGAGTGCGCGCGTGTGTTGATTTCGTTTCCTGCGCGAGTCGCGCGCCTTTTCGATGTCAGTTGGTGCCATCCAATCGCGTTGGAGCGCGTGGTACAGAAGCGACTCAGCCTCGCGCGGGGGCAAGACTTCAAGCGTGTCGACGAGTGCCTCCACGGCGCCTGTCATTCGAAGATCGCCGCGAATCCGCGTGGCCTGAAACGGCGGGCGGCGCAGGATGCGCGCTCCTGGTGCGTGGGCGTGCTCGTCCGCAGGCATGATGGCGAGCACGATTCGATGATCGAGCGGGATCCCCTGCAACCTGGCCGCCGTGGGACCCGTGATGATCGCATTCTTGCCAAGGCGCAGCGCGAGTGCCCACCCGTCGCAGAGGTCCGGATTGGTGACGCACTCTTGAATCACCGTGACCCCGAGATTGTCGCGCCAGTGACCGTACGCGATGCGACGCGATTGCATCGGCGCAGTGATTCCACACGCGCGAACTTGTCGGTTCAAGACGGCGCCACCCTGTGCGCGAGCGAGTGCCTTCAGCGCGGGTGGAGCGCGAAACCTCGGTGGAACCACGAGTGGACTGCGTCGCAGGTCGCCTGCGAGACTCTCGCGCAGTTTCGCGGAGCATCCTCTTCTCATTCCCGCACACTATGGCGAGAAACGAGCGCGACTCAAAACCATCCCAAAATTCGTGGGGGGGTCTTACGGGAAGAATCAACCGTCTCGACGAACGATTCCTCCCGTAAGAGGGGGGTCACCGCCGCGACGCACGTGATGCTTTGATCATCGCCGACGCCGCAATTGGGTTCGCCTTGCACTCGAGCAGCGCACTCAGGATCAGCGGCGCAACAATCGTCGCATCAGATTCAATCACAAACATCGGGGTTTTCTCGGTGAGTTTGTCCCAGGTGATCTTCTCGTTTGGAGTCGCACCAGAGTAGGAACCGTACGAAGTCGTCGAATCAGAGATCTGACAGAAGTACGCCCACGGTTTCGCCTTCTGCTGCAAGTCGTACTTGATCGATGGCACCACACAAATCGGAAAGTCACCTGCGATGCCTCCGCCGATCTGAAAGAATCCGACGCCCTTGCCCTTCGAGAGGAGCGCGTAATCGTCGTAGAGCTGCGCCATGTACTCGATACCAGACTTCACGATATTCGCACTGCACTCTGCAAACTTCACATGCGACGCGAAGATGTTTCCGAATGTCGAATCTTCGTGACCCGGCACGACGATGGGCAGGCGCGCCTTCGCGGCAGCGAGCAACCAACAGTCATCTGGATTCCCCTCGTAGTCCTTGGGATTGATCGTGAGCACGAGTTCATAGAAGTATTCGTGCCAGAAGCGGCGATCACCATTCTTCGTCGCGCGCTTCCACATTGGTACGAGGATTTTCTCGACCGCACGAAAGGCCTCATCTTCTGGAATGCTCGTGTCAGTCACGCGCCGCATGCGCTGCTTGAGAATCTTTGTGTCATCCTTTTTCGTGAAGTAGCGATACTCAGGAAAGTCTTTGTAACTCTGATGCGCCACGAGGCGAAAGAGCGACTCTTCCAAGTTCGCGCCCGTCACCGAAAGTCCATGCACGAGTCCAGCGCGAATAGCTGGAGCGAGCGTGATCCCAAGCTGCGCCGATGACATCGCTCCCGCGACCGCCCAGTACATCTTGCCGCCGCTGTGCATGAGATCCCAGTATGCAAAGAGGGCATCGCGCGTCGCACGCGCATTGAAGTTCATGTAGTTGCTCGACACGAAATCGAGGATCGGCATCGATGCGTTGGCAGGGGTTTTCTTGGACATCAAGGGACAATCTAGCGCCCGCCCGTTTGCGGGCAGATCCCAACGCGAAGACCGGCGGATCTGCCCGCAATGGGAGGTTTTGTGTTTGGGGCGGCGGTCGGGGTATGGCGGGTGGTGGGCCTCAAGCGGCGAAACTTGAGATTCTCAATCAAACAGCGTGAAAACTGCGCTACTCTGGTGCCCTGACGTCGAAGGAATTGCTGGGTGGTTCGATCGTTGTTCCGATGGTGGGTTTGATTATTTCGGTGAGGTTTCCGTATCTGGAGCTCTGGCAAGCGCACCTTCAGTGTGATTCGTTCTTTGATCTGATGCTGGTTCTACTACAGGGAGTTTTAAATGAAGGCATGTTTTTTCTCGGGGATTCTCATTGTTTCCATCGCATCGTCCGTGTTCGCTGACACAGTTGTCAAAGGGCAGACGAATTCGAAGAAGCTTGTTGTGACCGAGGTCTCTCAAGAGACCATCCAAGTCAAGGTGCAAGTCAAGACCGCCTCAGGGTCGTGGGTGACTGCGGCTGACATTACCGAGGCGGCTCATAATGCTAGTGACCATGCGCAGCAGGCTGCCACCAACCCGATCACCGCGGACTGCAACGGCAACGGCATCGATGACGCTGCGGACATCGCCAGTGGAGCGGCATCGGACATCGACGGCGATGGGCGTCCTGATTCATGTGAAATCCGTGCAGGAGATGTCAATCTCGACGGAGTCGTCAACGGCATGGATGTCAATGTTGTCCTTGGATGGTGGAATCTGGGTTATTCGCCGACAGCCGATGTCACCGGTGATGGGACCATTGACGGGAATGACCTCGCCGCAGTGCTCGCAGCCTGGGGAACCCACCCCTCCTGAAACTGGATCGCAGGTTTTCCTAATCGAAGAAAACAAAGAAGCGCACCCGTGGAGGTGCGCTTCTGTTGATCTGCAATAGCGGGGGCTGGATTTGAACCAACGACCTCCGGGTTATGAGCCCGACGAGCTACCAGGCTGCTCTACCCCGCAGTCAGGGCGGCAACTATAGGGATGACTGCTGTGTGCGTCAACCAGAGCGCGCCATCGCATCCATCTTCCGTGCGCATCCATCTATCCTCGCATGCATGACACCTGAAACCGCCGCCGCATTCACGAAACTTCATCACGCCAGCCTCGCCGCAAACGCGCTCGACACCAAGACCAAGGAACTCATCGCTGTGGCGTGCGGTGTCTCGAGACTCTGCGAAAACTGCATCATCCATCATGTGAAGGCAGCGAAGACTGCAGGCGCAACGCTGCAGGAACTGCACGAAACACTCGATGTCTGCACGCTCATGAACGGCGGTCCAGCAACCGTCTATGGCAAGAAGGCGATCGAGGCATACGGCGCGTGATTGACGCGCTTGAATGTCGCACGCGCTCGCGCTGCGCATAGCTCGTTTGGATCACCACTCTCGCTGTCTTCCTCGCGTGGTTCTTCGTCACGCTCCTGACCCAAGGGAATCTTCCACTCGATCATGTCGATCTCCTCGCGTGGGGTCCGGGTTGGCAACTCTGCTACTGGAAGCATCCACCACTTCCTGCGTGGATCGCAGAGGCTCTCAGCGTCGCAACCAATCGCGCGATCTGGCCGCAGTTTCTACTCGGTCCCGCGATGACTGCAATCACCACATGGATTGTCTGGCGTGCCGCACTCGATGTCGTCGCTCCCTGGCGCGCACTCATCGCCGCGCTCTTCGTGCAAGGCTGCGTCTTCTATAACCAGGGATGCGATGTCTTCAACCACAATTCGGTGCAACTGCCCTTTCTCGCTGCGGCAATGTGGGCGGGATGGCGTGCTATCAACGGGTCAACTCTCGGATGGATGACCTTTGGATTCTTCAGCGCCGTTGCGGTGTATGGCAAATACTCCGCTGTGCTTCCCGCTGCGGCAATCATGCTCTTCACACTGACGAGTCGGGATCGGCGAGCATTGTGGAAGTCCGCTGGACCGTGGCTCGCAATTGCAACTGGGATAATCACGATTGCACCGCACGTCTATGCCATGTGGCAGATTGACTTCAGCACACTTACCACGGCCTTTGGACGCCAACACGAGCCAGAGCCATGGTGGGGACGGGTCGCGTGGCCGATCGAGTTTCTCGCAGCGACGGTCGGCGCGCTGGTCGGTGTTTGGATCTTTCTCATCGCACTGTTTTCGAACGCGACGAACAAGCGATTTGATGCGATCATCGAAGCACCGCCGAAGACATCCGCGAGTGAATATGCCACTGCGTACTGGGTCTGGCTGACCATCGTTCCGACGGCGATGGCGATGGCGCTTTCGTCCTTCGCCAATTTGAGAATGTTGGGACTCTGGGCGCTCCCGTGGTTCCCATTCATCGGACTCGCCTGCGTGCTCTGGTTCAAGCGTCCAATTCTGGCGGGCGGACTTCGCGCTTTCTGGGTCGCGTGGGTGCTCTTTGCGGGCGGGATGATCGTCCTCGCGCTCGCACGCAATGTCGCGCGCCCATACATGAGCGGATACATCGGCAATGTGAAACATCCCGGAGAGGCGCTCGCAATCAGCGCTGATGAATTCTGGAAATCCACGATGGGATCGATCGAATCAGCGCGTTCGGCGCCGCTCACGATCGTCATCGGCGATGTGTTTGTGGCTGGAAACATAGGGGTTTATGGACCATCGCACCCAGATGTCTTGATCGACGGGATTCCATCGCGAAGTCCGTGGATCGACCTGGAACGAATCAAGAGCGAGGGCGCACTCTTGGTCTGGCGAGGGGATGGCGGTCCTCCGGATGATCTCGCGAGTTTTGGATCAGTCCACGCGCAGACCACCATTGAATTGCGGCCACGGACAGGCGCAGATGTACCGCTGATGAAGTACGGGCTCGCCATCATCGCGCCGAGTCGATAGTGCTGCCCCATCGGCGACCCCATCGGCGACCCCATCGGCGACCCCATCGGCGACCCCATCGGCGACCCCAAAAGAGGCGACCCCAAAAGAGGCGACAGAGAATGCCGAAATTTATGCAAAGAGTGAATCAGGAGACACCATTGCTGCGAATAGTGGTAGACAGTTTGAAGCCTCTCTCCGCTCCTCACACTGGCGCTAGGCGCCCAAACGCTGAACACCCCAATGACCAAAGACACCATTCGTATTCGCAAGTACCCAAATCGCCGCCTTTATGACACCAGCAGGAGCGCATTTATCACCTCCGAGCAGCTCTACACCATCGTGCGTGAAGGGAACAAGGTCGAGGTCATCGAGAGTGCAACGGGTACGGACATTACGAACATCGTCTTGCTCAACGCGATCATCGATCGCGACCCCTCTCGAATTCTCTCCATTCCGGCCGCAGTCTTCCATTCGATGGTGAGCGGCGTCGGCGATGTCGCGAGCGCATGTTGCGGCGGCAACAAGGGTGGCGGCGGTGCTGTTCAACCCTGTCAGTAAACATCTGACCTAGCAGCTGGATTGCTTGGCTGGATTGCTTGGCTGGATTGCTTGGCTGGATTGCTTGGCTGGACTTCTCAGTTGGCGGGGTGATCGCTATGTTTGTGGATCTGGTTCCTTCGGCGACATCGTTCGTAGTCTGCGAAGTTCTGGAAAGACTCCAGTGATCGCACCGACCACGACGAGCGTGCCGATTCCGCCGCTCACCACACTGAAGACCGGTCCCCAGAACTTTGCAACGAGCCCGCTCTCGAACGCACCGAGTTCGTTGCTGCATTCGATGAACAGGGAATTGACCGCACTCACCCGACCTCGAAGATGATTTGGCGTTCGGGTCTGCACAAGCGTGTGACGAATGATGACACTGACATTGTCGACTGCGCCGGAGATAAAGAGCGCGAGCATGCTCACCCAGATCGATGTTGAGAGTCCAAAGACGATCATCGAGAGTCCGAAGACTCCAACCGAGCAGAGCAGCGCGGGACCGGCAAAGCGCATAGGCGGGCGCACTGCGATCCACACCGCCATCAAGAATGCGCCGATGTATGGCGCGGCGCGAAGCCATCCCAAGAGGATCGGTCCACCACCGAGAATCTCATCGGCGTAAATCGGCAGCAGCGCAGTTGCGCCACCGAGCAGCACGCCGAGCAAGTCAAGCGTGAGTGTCGCAAGGATGGTGCGCTCCTTATAGATGTGACTCATGCCAGCGAGCATCGATCGAATGGTCATCGCATCTTTCGCGAGCTCTTCTTCACGCGGCGTGAGTCGCAGCGCAAGCACACCCATCACCGAAATGAGCGCGCCACACACGACGAAAATGAGCCAGCTTGGCATGTCGAGCCCCAAGAGTGCGCCGGCGGTGATTGGACCAAGCACCGCAGCAGCTTGAAAGATGCCGCTGTTCCATGCGACTGCGTTCTCGAAGTTCTCCGGACGAACAAGGAGCGGCAGAAGCGAACTGCGGCTGGGTCCGTTGAAACTTCGCACGCAACCCGATGCGACCAGCAGCGCGTACCAGATCCAGATGGGCGCATGCCAGTAACTCGCGATGGCAAACGCGCCGCACACGATGACGAAGCATCCCTGCGTGAGTGCGATGATGCGTGTGCGACTGTGGCGATCCGCCGCATGTCCCGCCACGAGTGCGAGCGCCACGACCGGGAGTGCGCGGGCGAGTCCAGCCATGCCGAGGACAAGTGCATCGTGCGTTCGTAGCCAGAGGTCCCACAGGATCACTGTCGTGAGCATTTGCAAACCGAACCCAGAGCATGCGAATCCCACGGCGAAGATCGCATAGTTGCGTTCTCGAATCGCTCGGGTCAGGTGAGTCATCGGCACCGCACTATCTCTACAGCAAATCCACGCACGGTGATGGAGCCTGTTGGGTGACTAGTCTTTGCGCATGACGATCACCCGCAACGACCCAGCATCACTTCGAAGGCGTGCGGCGCGCTTGGTGTGCGTGGGATTCGATGGTCCAGCGCTGAACGACCACATTCGTGAGGTGCTCGATGCCGGCGTGAGTGGTGTGGTTCTGTTCGCACGGAATGCGACGAGTCACAGTGCGCTGGGCGAGATTTCGAGTGCGATCAAGTCGTATGCGACCGCCATTGGGAGCCGGGTCTTTGTGTCCATCGATCATGAAGGAGGACGGGTCGTCCGACTGCGAGATGGAATGACCACGGTGGCTGCGATGCGCGAGGTTGGGCGCATTGGTGCGCCAGAAGCACATCGTGTCGGCGCACTATTCGCCCGCGAATTGCGCAGTGCGAACATTGATCTGGACTTTGCGCCTGTTGTGGATGTCGACAGCAACCCATCGAATCCTGTGATTGGCGATCGGTCATTTCATAGCGATGCGGCGATTGTCTCGGAGTGCGCCCGCGCATTCATCGATGGATTGCAAGCGGGCGGCGTCGCCGGTTGTGCGAAACACTTTCCAGGTCACGGTGATACCGATGTCGACAGCCATCTCGCATTGCCGAGACTGCCGCACGGACTGGCACGCCTGCGTGAGGTTGAGCTCCCGCCGTTTCGCGCGGCGGCGCGCGCAGGAGTTGCATCGATCATGACTGCGCATGTGGTCTTTGAAGCGCTGGACTCTGGCATTCCAGCGACGATGAGTCGCAAAGCCATCGAGTGTGTGCTGCGCACTGAAATCGGTTTCCAGGGGGTGGTGTTTAGTGACTGCCTTGAAATGTCCGCGATCGCTGACGGGATGGGGACAGGTGAGGCAGCAGTCCGAGCAGTCGAGGCGGGAGTCGATTGTGTGTTGGTGTGTCATCGACGAGATCGGCAGCGAAACGCAATCGAAGCTCTCGCGCAGGCGATGGAGAGTGGGCGACTCGCACGCGCGCGCATCGACGAAGCCATCGGGCGTATTGATCACATGATGGATGCATTCGTGCGGTAGGGGCTGCCGAACGAGACTGAGCGCACACACGGATGCGAAACGGACCGCTGGCGCGCGTGCCGCGGTCCAGATTTGTTTGCGGCGTGAATGCTTCGTCCCGCACGTGGATGATCGGGCGAGACGCGATGGCTTCATGTGAACTGCCGACGCCACGCGTCGTGGGTTGGAAAACTAAAGCGTCTGTCGTGCGATGAATCGTCGCATCGCCCGCAGCGTCGCATCGCTTGCGTGATGCTCGATTCCCTCGGCATCTTTGGAGGCTTGTGCTCGGGGCACCCCAAGAGCTCGAAGAAACGAGAGCACAGTCGCGTGTCGATTGCGTGCGGCGCGCGCAAGTCGTGCGCCCGATTGTGTGAGCGTGATGGGGCCGT
This sequence comes from Phycisphaerales bacterium, assembly GCA_009691725.1. GTDB lineage: Bacteria > Planctomycetota > Phycisphaerae > Phycisphaerales > SM1A02 > F1-60-MAGs104. The sequence goes on along the minus strand of SIAP01000005.1, from coordinate 65,161 downwards.
GGCGATCTTTGTTCGCAAGCCCCTCCGAAACGAGCCTGCGCACGATTCGCACGACGGTGACATGCGAAACACGCATGAACAGCGCGAGATCGCGGACTCGGCACGAGTCAGCCGTTGAGCAGATCTCGTCAACGGCCTCGGTGTAGTCCTCAAAGGTCTCCGAGGCATGGTCACGGCGGGTCTTTGTGAATCGTTCGCGTTGGGCAGAGGTCGGCATCGGATTTGGGAGCATTGTTGCATAGATGCCACGGAGTGCCTAGGATGTAGCCATGGCTACATCTGCCCGCATCGTTCGCTCGATGGTTGTCACGATGTGCGTCGTCGTCGTCGTCGTGCAGATGGCCATGCAGGGGATGCCGCAGCCGCTGCGGATCGTGGCAACCACCGGCATGATCGGCGACATGGCATCGCGCATTGTTGGAGACCGAGCGCACATCAAAACGCTCATGGGTGAGGGGGTTGACCCGCATCTCTACAAGGTGACAGTGTCGGATGTACGCGCGCTGGCCGATGCAGATGTGGTGATCGCCAATGGACTCATGCTCGAAGGACGCATGGGCGATGTCTTTGCGCGATTGCGACGCCGCGGCAGTCTGGTGATCGAGGCGGGAGCGACGCTGACTGATGCGCAGCGTCTCCACGCCGAGGGGTCGCATGGTCATCCGGATCCGCACATTTGGATGGATCCATCAATCTGGTCGCAGTGCGCCATCCATGTCGCCGAACAACTTGGCGTGCGGGATCCTGCGAATGCTGGTCTCTACCGCGCCAACGCACGCGCGCTCGCGCTGGAGTGGCGCAGTGCCGATCGCGCAATCGCGCAGGCGATCGCGACAGTCCGCACCGAACGCCGTGTCCTCGTCACAGCGCATGACGCCTTCGCATACTTCGGTCGGCACTATGGCGTTGAAGTGATGGGGATTCAGGGGATTTCAACGGAGAGTGAATCAGGACTCGCCGACATCCGCCGCCTGATCGACCTGCTTGTCGCCCGCAACGTTCCTGCCGTCTTCGTCGAAACCAGCGTCTCCGAAAAGAATGTGCTCGCACTCGTCGAAGGCGCGCGTGCACGCGATCACGCGATCATTATTGGTGGATCGCTCTACTCCGACGCCATGGGCGAGCAGGGGACGCCACAAGGCACATATACCGGCATGATTACAGCCAACGCGAAATCCATCGTCCACGCCCTCGGTGGCGATGTCGCGGGACTCACCGCACTCGGTGGCGAAGCGAACGCGGCTCTGCCCGCAGTGCAACCACCAACCAAGATGGAGATGACGAAATGAACGCAGCGCCTGTGCCGCCATCCGACCCACACGGCGACTCTCATGCGCCCACCCACGGCGACTCTCATGCGCCCACCCACGGCGACTCCCATGCGCAATCTCGCGCAGCGGGGTGTGAGCACTCCGACACGAGTCCGCTGTCGATCCACGCACTCACCGTCGCGTACCAACGCCGACCGGTGTTGTGGGATGTCGATCTAGACATCCCTTCGCAGTCCATCGTTGGGGTGATCGGTCCAAACGGTGCAGGAAAGAGCACGCTGCTGAAGGCCTGTCTCGGGCTGATCCCAATCTCATCGGGACGGATTCGAGTCTTTGGAAAACCCTATGAAGAACAGCGGGCACTCGTGGGATATGTGCCTCAACGCGAAAGTGTCGATTGGGACTTTCCAGTCAGCGCACTCGAAGTCGTGATGATGGGAACCTTTGGTCAATTGGGATGGTTCCATCGTGCGGGGAAGCGTGAGCGCGCCCACGCATGCGAGGCACTCGATGCGGTGGGACTCGCTGACGAGGCGCATCAGCAGATCGGACAACTCTCTGGCGGGCAGCAGCAGCGCGTCTTTCTCGCGCGTGCGCTTGCCCAGTCCGCGCAGGTGTATTTGATGGATGAGCCATTCGCTTCGGTGGACGCTGCGACGGAGCAGGCGATCATCGCAGTGCTGCGGCGCATGCGCGGCGAGGGGCGCACTGTGATTGTGGTGCATCACGACCTCGAGACGGCGCGCGAGTATTTCGATTGGGTGGTGTTGCTCAACACACGCGTCGTTGCTGCTGGTCCCACGGCAACGACCATGACGCACGAGCGATTGCGCCAAACCTATGGCGGTCGGCTGACGCTGCTCGACGAAGCTGCGCAGCGCATTCAGAAAGCGCAGTTGGGATGAGCAGTTCTATCGCGTGGCTCGATTACAACACGCAAGTGGTCGCGGCGTCTGCGGCACTCTTGGGAGCCGCTGCGGGGCTCGCTGGCTGCTTGCTCCTGCTTCGTCGTCGCGCACTGATGGGCGATGCGTTGGGCCATGCGACTCTTCCGGGAATTGCAGGCGCATATCTGGTTTCGGTCGCGCTCGGTGGAACCGGGAAGGAGCAGTGGGTGTTGCTCGCTGGAGCTGCGGTGGGCGCGCTCGGTGGGGTGCTGAGCATCCTCGTGATCCGCCGAGGCGCGCGCGTGAGCGACGAGACCGCTATGGCCATCGTGCTTGGATCATTCTTTGGATTCGGCACCGCACTCCTGACAGTGATTCAGGCAACTCCAGGTGGTCATCAGGCGGGGCTTTCAAGTTTCATACTGGGACACGCAGCGTCGATGGTCGCGAGCGACTTACGCGCTGCGTCGATCGTCGCATTCAGCTGCGCCGCACTCGTGGTGTTGCTCACAAAGGAATTGCGTTTGCTCTGCTTTGATGACGCATTCGCACGTGCGATTGGTCGTCCTGTGCGATGGCTTGACGGTGTCGTGCTCCTGATCATCACGGCGGTGGTCATCGCGGGGTTGCAAGCAGTCGGATTGATCTTGATCCTCGCACTCCTCATTCTTCCGGCAACCGCTGCGCGTCTCTGCACCGACCGATTCAGCGTCATGCTTCCAACGGCGGCGGTGATGGGCGCAGTGAGTGGTGTGGGCGGCACACTTGTGAGCGCATCCGCGCCGCGACTGCCGACGGGTCCGTGCATTGTGCTTTTCGCCGCAGCGATCTTCGCGCTCGCACTCCTCTTCGCACCCCACCGTGGATTAATCGTCCGAGCGACCTCTTCGCGAGTGAGGGGGTTGCGCCAGTGAGCGCTTGGACGTGGGCGGTTGATGGATGGATCATCGCAATCGGCGCACTGTGCGCGCTCTCATGCGCGATACCCGGCGCGTTTTTGGTGGTGCGCCGCACATCGATGCTCGCGGACGCAATATCGCACGCGGTGCTGCCTGGGATCGCCGTGGCGTTCCTGCTCTCTGGCACACGCGATCCACTCTGGATGTTCATTGGAGCCGCGACGGCTGGGTTAATGGTGACGCTCGTCTCGTCGGCTCTCACCCGCATCGCACGAATCGATTCGGGAGCCGCACTCGGACTGACCTTCACCACCGCGTTTGCGCTGGGACTCATCCTGATCGTGCAGGTGGCGGACACGGTTGATCTCGATCCATCCTGTGTTCTCTACGGCGCGATCGAACTGGCGCCGCTCGATTCGACATTGATCGGCGGCGTCGAATTGCCACGAGCGGTCATAGTGTTAGGTGCCGTCACACTGCTCAACGCACTCGTCGCGCTGTGTTTCTGGAAGGAACTCACACTGATGGCATTCGATCCGGCACTCGCCAAGACGCTTGGCTGCCGCCCCAAGTTGATGGAGTCGATCATTCTGGGGATGGCCGCCGCCACATGCGTCGCAGCGTTTGAATCTGTCGGCAGCATCTTGGTGGTTGCGATGATGATTATTCCAGCCGCAACAGGACGACTGTTCAGCGATCGACTCGTTGGCGTGATCGTGGGCGCGATCATCATTGGATTCGTTGGCGCCATCAGTGGTCACTGGGTTGCCACAACCGTTGCGCCAGCGATCATCGCAGGCGGACGCGATGCATCAAGCGCGGGATCGATCGCAGCAACGCTCGGCGTGCTCCTCGTCATCGCCATCATCATTGCACCGCGCCGGGGAATCGTCGTGCGGGCGATTCATCGCTGGCGACTCACGCTGCGCATTGCACGCGAGGATGCGATCGGATTATTGTGGAGACTCGAAGAGGATCATCGCACGGTGGCCGAGGTGGAACTTCGCACTCTCCTCGTGCTCGGTGCCGAGATTCCGGGATGGCTTGCGCGAGTTGCGTTGATCCAACTGGCGCGCGATGGTCGGGTCGACCGCTCGGAAGCGGTCGTGCGCCTCACCGATCGTGGTCGCGGCGAGGGCGCATCGCTCGTGCGCTCTCATCGACTGTGGGAGATCTACCTGATGCAGCGATTGGCGTTGGCAAGGGACCATGTGCATCCCACTGCGATGGTTCTCGAGCACATCACCGACGCTGCAATGCGCGCGCGACTGGCCCGTGAAGATGGCGCAACAGGTGATGGCGCACAACCGCTCGCCGATCCACATGGTCGCACCGTGCCAGCTGCGATCAATCCACGGGACCACTCGGTCTGACCCCCTCGACTGCGGGCAGATCAGTCCCATGGATGGGCGTGTTGTGCCCGCAGAGCGGGCGGGTTACGGCGTGCGCGCCACGAATGGCGTCTTCGACATTTCCACCACGGCGATCGCAACCAATTGCGACACTTCCGCAGCGAGCGATGCATCGATCTTTGCAACTTCATCGCTCACCTTGTGATAGTCCTCGTGATCCTCCACCGAAAACAACACAGCGGGAACAAGCTTCTTCAGGAATGGACCCTGGTCGCTGCGATCGAGCCAATCGGGATGCTCATCAAGCCGCATTTTCAACTTGATCTCCTTATTGGCGTTCTTGATCGCCGCAGTGACTGGCTCTCCAACCGCTCCGCCATCAATGCAAATTTCTCGAGGCGGTCCACGCGAGATCATGTCCATATTGAAAACGCCGCGAATCTCATGCAGCGGAACAGTGGGTGCTTTCACGAATGCTCGTGATCCAAGCAACCCCGCCTCTTCACCGTTGAATGCGATGAACACAATCGTGCATGATGGTCCCGCGCCCTGCGCAGCGAGTGCCTTCATAGCCTGTGCGACCGCCAACATGCCCGCAATCCCAGACGCGTTGTCATCTGCGCCGTTGTGGATCACGTCTTCGCCACTTCGCTTTGGTCGAAGGTGGTCGTAGTGCGCACTCACCACGATGAATCCAGCGCCGCTTCCCGGCAGCGTTGCGATCAAGTTTGGACCGCTCTCAACATTGGTGTCGATCGCTTGGCGATACGACTCTTTCGTCGCGCCATGCGTGAGCCCGATCGAATCAAACTTCGCCTCGATCCACTTCGCCGCCTTCTCTGCAAATGGACTGCGAAAAAATCGCCCGCCCATCTCGTCACTCGAGAGTTCCGCAACATTCGCGCGAACGGCATCGGGCGTGATGACGGTGCGCACGATGGCATGCGGCGTTGGCGGATCGCCGTGAAATCCGGCACACATCATCAGCGCAACGACGCAAAGAAAAGAGTTCATGCCGACTCCTTATACAGCAGCAGTCGCAGGGCATTGAACGCCACCACGACTGTGCTTCCCTCGTGCAACACCACAGCCCAGTTCAGCTCAACGAATCCAAAGAGCGCGCACGGAATCAAGACGCCAACGACTCCAAGCGAAAGCGCCACATTCTGCGTGATCGTTCGGCGAGCGCGACGGCTCAACCCCACCGCGAATGGCAACTTCGAGAGATCATCCGCCATGAGCGCGATATCGGCCGCTTCGAGTGCGACATCCGTGCCAGTTGCTCCCATCGCAATTCCCACGGTTGCCGAAGCGAGCGCAGGCGCGTCATTGACTCCATCGCCAACCATCGCGACCACGCCCCATCGCTTCATCAGCTCGTGGACGGCTTCGATCTTTTGCTCTGGAAGGAGTCCAGCTTTCACTTCATCGATTCCCAGCGGGGCGGCGACAGCAGTCGCAACGGCGGCGTTGTCGCCAGTCAGCATCACCAGATGACGGATCCCCAGCGACTTCAATCGCACGAAGAGTGCCGCAATATGAGGTCGTACTTGATCCGCCATCGCGATGACTCCAACGAGGTGCTCACCGTGCGTGATGACCGAGACCGTGCGCGCTTGATTCTGAAGGTGTTCGATATGTGATCGCATGACCGGTGGAATCACGACGCCGCCGCTGCCAACGAATGATCTCGGACCCGCGACCAGAGCCAGCTTCCCGTCGATCATTCCTTCCACTCCGCGCCCGGGAAGTGCGCGGACTTCCGCGATCTCCCGCGCGACCACACCGTCGCGTCGCGCTTTGCGCACGACCGCCTGCGCGAGTGGATGCGACGAGAACTGATCGAGCGCGAGCGCGATGGCGATCACATCGCGCTCGTTGAATCCCTCTGCGGCGACCACATCGGTGACATCTGGTCGTCCAAGTGTGACCGTGCCAGTCTTGTCAAATGCGATCGCTCGCACGATGCCAAGACTCTCCAAGTGCATCCCTCCCTTGATCAGGACTCCGCTGCGCGCCGCCTGCGCGACTCCCGCAAGCACTGCGCTTGGGGTCGAGATCACCAGCGCACAGGGCGACGCACCAACCAGCACAGCCATTGCCCGCAAGAATGCGTCTGAGAAACTCATATCGAAAAACGACACCAACACCACGATGATCGCCGGCACGCTCACGAGCACAATGGGCGTGTAGATGCGCGTAAACCGCTCGGTGAGACGCTGTGTGCGACCCTTGTTTGCATGGCTCTCTTCCACCAATGTCACCATCCGAGCCATCGTGGTCTGCGACGCGAGTTTCGTGGTCGCCACCAGCAGCAGCCCGTCGCCATTCACCGTTCCCGCAAAGACATCGGCGCCGATCTCTTTCACAACAGGCACACTCTCCCCAGTGATGGGGCTTTGATCGACGGCGCTCACTCCTTCGCGGATCTCGCCATCCACGGCGATGCGTTCGCCAGCCATCACGCGCACCAGATCACCGACCGCGAGATCCTCGACTGGGACTTCGAGTTCGCGACCATCACGCACCACGCGCGCAACTTTCGGCGTGAGCGTGCCGAGTGTGCGAATGGCGTTGCGCGCGCGATTCGTTGCGAGTCCCTCCAGTCCGTGGCCGAGAGAAAACAGCAGCAACAGGATGGCGGACTCCTCGAACCGGCCGATGAAGCCCGCGCCGATCGCGGCAACCAGCATCAACAGATCGACATCGAAGTGAAACCGCCCCAACTGCTCGAGCGATCGGATCGTCACATGCCAACCGCCCGCAACACAGGAGGCCAACAGAATCGCCAGCACACTCGATGCACTTGCGCCACATCGTGGTGCGATGAGGGCAGCGACCAACAACGCGCCGCACGCCACCGCCGAAAGCAGATCAGAATTCCAGATCGAGTGCGTCACGCACGCCGGCGACTTCGAGTGAGTGTGGTTGCACGACATCGGGACGACGCTGCGAAAGGCACCGATGCCTCAGTTGGGGGTGTTCACCCCAAGCGCACGGATCACGCCCCCGCCGATGGCGCCCTCGATCAACAAGAATGTGCCGAAAATGAATGCGAATCCGCCGACAAGCCAAGGCCAATCGCCGTCGATCACATCAACGAATCGCAGATAGATCAGCAGTAATCCTTCCTCCGCGATGATGGACCCAGCAACCAGCCGAACCAGTTTTCCTTTGCGATCAAGATTGCATTGAAGTGGCATGGCGTTCTCTCTCAACCGAGCGCTCAACCCGGTGGCGGACGAAGCCGCATCTGTTCCGAAATGATGAAGTCCATGGTGACGAGTTCATCTTGGCTCCATTTCTGACTCATCACATACGAGTCCATTCGATCGCCGACTCTTCCAACCTGCGACTGCACCGAGGCAAGTTCCTGTTCTTGCGCTGCGGTGGCGACGACCCCTCGCATCTCCAATCGAATTTGTGATGCGCGTAACTGCAGCGTGTGGCGCTCTGCCGCAAGTTTGGTGAACTCCTGGAACCTTTGCGTCGCAGCCAAGATCGCGTACTTGTGCAACTCTGGCGGAACATCTGCGAGTGCGGTCTCGGGAATCGGTGGGGACGACTGCGAGTCCGCAGATGACCCAGAACCCTTGCGCGTTGGTGTCTTTGGTGGCGGCGGCGCGATCGCCACAGGAACAGATCCGCTCTCCACACCCGCAGCAGGAGGCGTTGGGTCGGTCGCAGCGGCAGATGGCGCTTGAACGGCGGGGGCGACCGGCAGAGCACGCGTGGTCAAAGATTTCGCTGGTTTTTCAGGCGTCGCTGTGGCAGGAGCCTCCTTCGCGCTCGGAGTCGCCGTGGGAGTCGCCGGCAGAGTTGGCGGCGTTGCATCATCACCACAACCGAGTAAACAAACCGCAGTCAGTGCGATTGAAATCAAGTCTCTCATGCCCGAAGGATACTGCGCAATCTTGTGGGGATCCCCACAAGAAATCGGCATTTTGGCGGCGTCCCGCTGCGTGGAGATTGCGTATCAAATGATGTCGCGGCGATCGGTCGCGCGGATAGGCTTCTCTCGAGATGACACGAACTCCAGTTGGCACGCGCGCTTTTACGGTCACGGAACTGCTGATCGTCGTGGCGATCATTGGATTCTTGCTCGCGCTCGTGCTGGTGGGATTTCAGAAGGCGAGGCTCATGGCGCGCACCGCGTCGTGCCTTTCCAACCAAAGGCAAATCTCGCTTGCGCAAACCTCCTACGCATCCGACAACGGTGGTGCGTACGCGAGCAATCGAACCAGCGTTGACGCGAGTTTCAGTTACACACTCACTCCGTTTGGGGGTGGCTCGTACCCCATTCTGATCAACAAGGGGAACACCGCGCAGGACTCATACCACGCATGGACGGCGTCGTACGGAGCAAACATGCTTGGAACTGCCGAACTTGAAGGTGCGCTGACCAAGGGTCGTCTCTATCCCTATGTGGGTTCGCCCTCTGCATACCGATCACCGCTCGATCCAACGTCTCGCCTTCGCAGTTATTCATTGAGTGGATTTGTTGGCGGAACGGTTCCGGAGGATTCGCAGGAGTGGGCTACGAAGTGGGATGATTGGTTTTTCGCACAGGAGGTCACTCCGCGCGAGTGGATCACTACCCATGTTCAGCACCACTTGCATCCTGAAATGACGATCATGTCGATTGTCGAGGACGACAACGATGGATTCAATTTCAACAATCAAGGTTGGGTGATTGATCCCCGTCCGCCGCTGGGATCACTCCCCCCAGTCGACGCCCCCAATCCCGGTGCATGGGCAAATTCCGCAGGATGGGAGGGCTGGATCGACTGGCCTGCGTTCTGGGAAAAGACGAATGTCACATACAGCCATGTTGATGGCTCGACCGAGTCGTACTCCATGCAGAACAAGAGTGTCATCACTGCGATCCAAGGACCGCCGGGAGTTGGTCTGGGACATCGGTATGCGCAACCTGCCGACAGCCTTGCGGAGGGTCCATGGCGTCGAGACTGGATGCATTTTCGTGATCGGCTCTTGCCCGGTGTGATCCCTGCCATGGTTCCTCGTTACCAACAGTGAAGCACCACGCGCTTTCCATCCGCGCGTTCACGGTTACGGAACTCCTGATCGTCGTGGCGATCATCGGATTCTTGCTCGCACTTGTGCTGGTGGGATTTCAGAAGGCTCGCACACTCTCGCGCGTGACATCCTGCCTGTCGAATCAGCGGCAGATCTCGCTTGCGCAAGCCGCATACGCCGCAGACAACGGTGGCGCATATGTGAGCCCGCGCACAGCACTGCCGGGCACCCTGTCCACGACCTACACAAACGCATGTGGTTCATTCCCGATCACGATCAACAAGGGAAACACAACCAATGCGTCCTATCACTCGTGGACTGCGTCGTATGGGGCAGGTCTCGTGGGTGGAACCGAATTTGAATTCAACCTCAACGGTACGAACCCACTCGCCAAGGCGCTCTCTGGAGGAAGGCTCTATCCGTACATGGGATCGTTCGCGCTCTATCGATCTCCGCTTGATCCATCGCAGCGAATTCGGAGTTACGCGCTCAGCGCGTTCGTGGGCGTGACAACTCCCGCTGACCTGATCAACTTCGGCACATCGTGGCAGACTTGGTTTTGCAGCCAGGGGATCACGCCTCGTGAATGGATCACCACTCATGCCAAACACATTCGAGTGCCATCCCAAACGCTGATGTCGATTGTCGAGTCCGACGGGACGAGCGGGCTGAACTACAACGAGCAGGGATGGATGCTCGATCCGCGCCCGCCAATCGGAACGCCCGCACCTGCGGGGGCGGTGAATCCGGCGGCGTGGGGAACCACTGCAGGATGGGATGGATGGATCGACACTCCAGCATTCTGGGAGCCAAAGCACATCACGTATAGCTATGTGGATGGTTCGACCGAGACCTACGCTTTGCAGAATTCAAATCTTGTGTCATTGGTTGAGGGTCCGCCTGGGGGCGGATGGGGTCCCTTCTTCCCTCAGCCTGCGGACAATCTCGCACAGGGTCCGTGGCGCCGAGACTGGATGCACTTTCGTGACAGGCTGTTGCCCGGAGTCTTTCCTCCCATGGTGCCGCGGTATCAGCAATAGCGTCGCCGCGCCGACTAGAAATCGCAGGTCTTTGGAGTGCGCGCAAATGGGATGACATCGCGCACATTCGTCATGCCCGTTGCATACAAGATCGTTCGCTCGAAGCCAAGGCCAAAGCCCGCGTGGGGAACCGTCCCGTACTTGCGAAGATCTCGATACCACCAGTAGGCGGCGCGATCCAGTTTCATTTCGTCGATCCGCGCGTCGAGCATGTCGAGTCGTTCCTCGCGTTGACTGCCGCCGACGATTTCGCCGATGCCCGGCGCGAGAATGTCCATCGCAGCAACGGTCTTGCCATCATCATTCATCCGCATATAGAACGCCTTGATGTCCTTGGGATAGTTCATCAGGATGACCGGTCGCCCGACCAACTGTTCCGTGAGATATCGCTCATGTTCGCTTTGCAGATCCGTCCCCCATGACACGGGATACTCAAACTTCTGACCCTTGGCGATCGCCGCTTCGAGATGCTTGATGCCGTCGGTGTAATCCATCCGCTCAAATGGAGCCTCAACCAACTTTTCCAGTCGCGTGACACACTCCTTGTCGATGCGATCCGCAAAGAACTTCATGTCGTCTGGGCGCTCATTCAGGAGCGCCTTGAACATGAACTTCAGCAGGTCTTCCGCAAGTTGTGCGTCTTCGGTCAAACTTGCGAAGGCAATCTCTGGTTCGATCATCCAGAACTCGCTCAGGTGGCGACTGGTGTTCGAGTTCTCCGCGCGGAATGTTGGTCCAAAGGTGTAGACCTTGCTTAACGCCGCGCACCATGTCTCGACATTCAGTTGCCCCGACACTGTGAGATGCGTTTCTTTGCCAAAGAAGTCTTGGGTGAAGTCGACCTTTCCATCCGAGGTTTTTGGAATGTTGGCAAGGTCAAGTGTTGACACACGAAACATATGTCCCGCCCCCTCGCAATCACTGCCCGTGATGATCGGCGTGTGGATCCAACAGAACCCCTGGTCGCTGAAGAAGCGATGGACCGCCATCGCCAGACAATGTCGAACGCGACCGAGTGCGCCAAAGGTGTTGGTGCGCGGACGCAAGTGTGCGACTTCACGCAGGTACTCGAAGGAATGTGGTTTTGGCTGGATGGGATAGGTGTCGGGGTCTTCAACCCATCCGACAACTTCGATGCGCGACGCCTGCATCTCGACCGATTGCCCCTTGCCTTGGCTTTCGACAATCTCTCCTTCGGCGATCACGGCGCAACTGGCCGTGAGTTTTTGGACTTCGCTGGCGTAGTTCACCACAGTGCTCGCCACCACGACTTGCGCAGAGTCAAAGCAGGATCCATCACTCAATTGGATGAAAGAAATGCCTGCCTTGGAGTCGCGGCGCGTACGCACCCAACCCTTCAATCGGACGGGTCTGCCGATGTACGACTGGGGATCACGGAAGAGTGCGGCGACTGAAACATCGATCATCCCTCAAAGTTAGTGGGTAAGGGCATTGCGCGGACTCCCGCCAATTTGGCAGAATTCATCGCTTGCATCCACTGGTCATTCGGTGAGGTGGGGGGGTCACCCGCCCTGCACTCTTGGGGCATGGCATACGGTTTGCTCTTCAACCCGCCATGTTTCCCGCAATTCGCCGACATTTCGCCATGGAGAGTGACCTCGGCGGCTGCCCAAAGGCATCCGCAGGTGCATTCGAAGCTGGTCGACGAGAACGATTGAACCTGCTTTTGGCCCATGGAGAATGGCGCAATGACTCGTACGCAGACCTTCTCCCTCCACTGCTTCAGCCTTTGGGAGTGCGCTGCATTCGGAGTCGGACAGCAACCGAGGCGCGAAACATTATCGTCCACGAACGCATTCATATCGCTGTGGTCGATCTTTCAACCCCTGCCGACGATTCTGCGATCGCACAGAGGCATGTTGAAGCACTCGGATCTCGCGTCTTGCAACTCTTGCGTGCGTTGACCCCCGTTCCGCCGATGGTGGTCGTTCGACCGCCGCAGATCTCGGCGCGTGAGTCCGCACGCGGACTCGTCGAAGCCCTGCGCGAAGGCGCATTTTCAGTTCATGAGCGTCCCGTCCCGCTGGAGTCCATGTTGGAAACACTCCGTCGGGTTATTCAACGACATTACGCTGGCCATTGGCCCGCGAATTGAGATCAGTTTCTGACCGCACTATTTAGAAAGGCACCGTACACATGAAAGTTCGACCACTCGGAGACAAGCTCCTCGTCAAGCGTGATGAAGCGCAGACCAAGACCGATTCTGGGATCTACCTTCCAGAGACCGCCAAAGACAAGCCAAAGCAGGGCAAGATTGTCGCGCTCGGGTCTGGCATCCTGAACAAGGACACCGGAAAGTACATGCCATTCAGCGTGAAGAAGGGCGACACCGTGCTCTTCACCACCTACTCGGGTACGGAAATCAAGATCGACGGCGAAACTTTCCTCATCATGACCGAAGAGGATGTCCTCGGCGTCATCGACTGATTTCACAGCAGAATTCCACTCATTCATTCAATCACTATTCCATACAACGGAGCATCACATGACAGCAAAGCAAATCAGTTACGACAACGATGCGCGCGAGCGCATCCTGCGCGGCGTGCAGAAACTCGCCAAGGCCGTCAAGGTCACGCTCGGACCATCTGGTCGCGTCGTGATTCTTGAGAAGTCCTTTGGAGCACCAACCGTCACGAAGGACGGCGTTACAGTCGCCAAGGAAGTCGAGCTCGACGATCCATACGAGAACATGGGAGCGCAGATGGTCAAGGAAGTCGCCAGTAAGTCCAGCAAGGACGCAGGCGACGGCACGACGACTGCGACCATTTACGCCGAAGCGATTTTCGCAGAGGGACTGAAGAACATAACCGCCGGAGCCAATGCGAATCAAGTTCGCCGTGGCATCGACGCTGCTGTGCGCGAAGTCGTTGCCGAACTGGGGCGACTCTCCAAGCCAGTGAAGAACTCCAAGGAGATCTCACAGGTTGGAACCTGCTCGGCGAATCATGACACCCAGATTGGCGACATTATCGCGCAGGCGATGGACAAGGTCGGCAAGGATGGCGTCATCACCGTCGAAGAGGGAAAGAGCCTGGAAACGGAGGTCGAATTGCTCGAGGGGATGCAGTTCGACAAGGGCTACTTGAGCCCGCACTTCGTCACGAATCCAGCCGCAATGGAATGCGTCCTCGAAGATGCCGCTGTGCTCGTCTACGAGAAGAAGATCTCTGCGGCGAAGGACTTACTCCCCGTGCTCAGCAAGGTTGCCGAGTCTGGTCGCGCACTCTTGATTGTCGCAGAAGACATCGACGGCGAAGCGCTCGCGATGCTCGTGGTCAACAAGTTGCGCGGCGTGCTGAAGGTGTGCGCTGTGAAGGCTCCCGGATTTGGCGATCGTCGCAAGTCGATGCTCGAGGACATCTCGGTGCTCACCGGCGGCAAGCCAATCATGGAAGAACTCGGCATGCAACTCGAGAACGTGACTCTTGCCGACCTCGGTCGTGCGAAGAAGATCACGATCGACAAGGACAATTGCACGATCGTCGAAGGCGGCGGCAAGACCAAGGACATCCAAGGTCGAATCGAGCAGCTCAAGAGTCAGATCGATGTTGCCACAAGCGACTACGACAAGGAGAAATTGCAGGAGCGTCTGGCGAAACTCGCTGGCGGCGTTGCGCAGATCAATGTCGGCGCGGCGACCGAGGTCGAGATGAAGGAGAAGAAGGCTCGCGTCGAAGACGCGCTTCATGCCTGTCGTGCAGCGGTCGAGGAAGGCATCCTTCCAGGCGGCGGCGTTGCGGTTCTGCGAACTCGCAAAGCACTCGACAAGATCAAGAAGTCGCTCGTTGGTGATGAGCAGGTCGGTGTCGAAATCGTTCTCCGCGCCCTCTCAGCACCAATCAAGCAGATCGCTGCGAACTGCGGCTTGGATGGATCGATCGTCGCTCAGAAGGTCGAAGAGTCTGCCGACATTGCGTTTGGATTCAACGCCTCAACGGGCGTCTATCAGGACCTGGTCAAGGCGGGCGTCATTGTTCCAACCAAGGTGGAGCGTGTGGCATTGCAGAACGCGGCGAGCATCGCCGGACTCCTGCTCACCACTGATTGCGCGATTACCGACATCAAAGAGAAGAAGTCCAAGGTCGCAGCAGGCGGCGGCGACGACGACATGGATTACTGATCCATGCCACGCGCCCGTCCGTGAGAGGAATCTCCTCGAAGCGGATCGGACGAAGGCGGAAGGCTCAGTCGGCACTCAAGGCCCTGTCCCAATTGCTGGGGCGGGGCCTTTTTCCATCTGCCACAGGCTGCGGGCAATTCGAGCTGCGGGCAAATCGAGCCCACAACTGGGCGTGTTTTACCCGCAGACGCAGGAGCGGTAAAAAAACAAACGCCGCACGAATGCGGCGTCTGTATAAAAGCGATCTATTAAGACTCTCGAATCAGTTCCCTGACTTCAGGATGTCGCGACCCAAGATTCCGTCGGTCGTGAACATGTGGAAGCTGGTTGGAGCTAATATAATCAACGGGTCGTACGCTGCAGCAGGGACGAACCATCCGATCGCACCTGCTGGTGTTCCACGATGCCAGAGTCCCTTACCGAGCGAGCAGATCGCGCTGTTGGACGCATTCTGTGTCGAGACTCGCCTGTCATCATTCACTGCCGTATTCATTCCGCAGAGCTGGGAGTGACCATCAAAGAAGAGGCATGCAGGAGACGAGTTGTAACCCTCGTTGAAGAACCACGCTCGTGGGGTCGCATAGTTGGTGTTCAACTCTGGACCTTCACGATTCTGAAGCCAAAGTTGCTCGATCATGAGCGTCTTCTGATCTGGATAAATCGTCATACCGCACGAAGGAGCGCGGTACCCGCCTGGGCCGAGATTCTGTTGCTTGCCTGCGTTTCCGCAATCGCGAATGGACGAGGCATGAGCCGCTGGCGGAATCAGACTCGCTGGACTCCAGGTGTAGGTTGGGAACACTGGCGCATTCTGGCCGTTTGGATTTGGCGTGAATTCACCTTCGTTCTGAAGCCCGAAGTTGCAGGCTTCCAATCCGAGCCGATCCTTTGGCGCAAAGAACACCTTGTCGTAAAAACGACCGTTGATGTATGTGTTGAAAGCCTTGGTGTTCGGCATCGCATAGGAGCCGAATGAATTTGGATATGGAATCGCTGATCCAGGAGCGGCCCAAGTCAGAGCGAGCAAGACCGGCCAGTTGTAGCAACCGCCGACCGCCTGTGGGCAGAGTGAGCCGCTTATCCAGTAACCCCAAAGTCCGCCACTAGTATCGAAGCCTAAAAGCTGCTGAGATGGGCAAGCAACCTGCGACACATAGAGCGGGCAACTTCCGCCGACTTGACCGGCATCGTCAGGCATGGCAGTGAAATGCCGATCGGACCAGTCAGCGCCGTAGGCGAAGGTGGCCTTGGACATGGCATTGAGGTTTCCCAGTGACTGCGTTGTTTGAGCGCCATCCCGAGCCTTACCCATCGCTGGGAGAAGAATCGCGGTGAGCAGTGAGATGATCGCAACGACTACCAACAATTCGACGATGGTGAATGCGCGGGGCAAGAGAGTTTTCGACGTTGTCGTAGTTGTCATGGTTGTCATGGTTGTCATGAGAGTATTGATCCTTCGGATGGTCTTGATTTCAGACGAAATGGAACGGGGGGTGAACGAGATATCGCCCAAGAAGTCTACGGGGCGAGGGGAACCATGTATCCTTGAATCTGCGGAAAATCAAAAACTTTCCGTCCCAAATGGTCCAGATGATCCCCCCAATTTCCCAACCGATGGCGGGTGGTTCGACTTCGCCTATCATGCTGGCAACATGGAGTTTCGGGGTTGCTGGGTGCACCGACGCTTGGCCTGCGCTAACGGCTGGCGGCTCGGCACTCGACGCGGTATGTGCGGCTGCGCGGCGCGCCGAGCTGGATCCGACCGTCAATTCAGTAGGTTATGGAGGCCTTCCGGATGCCACGGGGCGAATGTCTTTGGACGCCTGTGTCATGACTGGTCCAGCCAACTGTGGCGCCGTGTGCGCCGTCGCGCACCATCTCCATGTCGCCGACCTCGCACGAATGGTGATGGAGCGAACGAGCCATGTGATGTTGGCTGGCAATGGAGCAGATGCCTTTGCAGACGCACTCGGCGTTGCCAAATCCCAACTGCTTTCGGCGGACGCAAAAGATGCGTGGCGCAGATGGTGCACGGGTGAACCTCCGCTGCCATCAGTTGATGCCGGCGGGGATCCTCGCGAGCATCAGATTCCTCACGACACCATTGGCGTGTTGGCGATCGACTCGCAGCGTCACATGGCGGGAGCCTGTTCCACGAGTGGATTGCCGTTCAAGTTGGCAGGTCGCGTCGGTGATTCGCCGATTCCTGGTCATGGTCTCTATGTGGATCCTGCGGGCGGCGGTGCGGTGGCGACTGGCAATGGAGAACTCATCATGGGTGTGAGTGGGTCATTCCTCGCCGTCGAGTGCATGCGGCGCGGCGCAACTCCAGGCGAAGCGGTCGAAGAGGTGCTGCATCGCATCGATCACGCGTTCCATCCTCGTGCGCATCAACAGGTGGCGATCATCGCTCTCGCACCCGACGGACGCTGGGCGGCAGGCGCGCTTCGATATGGATTCGTCGTTGCCGTTGCCGATGCTGCGGGAATTCGCACCGAGTTGCCGCAGTGTGTCCTGCATCCACAGAAGGAATCGCTCGAATGAAGCTCTACACGAAAACTGGTGATGATGGATCAACTGGGTTGTACGGGGGCGGGCGTGTGATGAAGCATCACCCGAGAATTGAAGCCTACGGAACCGTCGACGAACTCAACGCGTGGCTTGGAATGTGTGTGTGCGCGTGTGCGCCCGATCATGCAACAGATGCGCGCATGCGCGAGATACTGCTCCGATTGCAATCGAGACTCTTCGATCTGGGAGCCGATCTCGCCACCCCCGCGGGCAGCGCTGGAGAGTCGCGGGTCGCGCGGATCGCAGCACGACATGTCGCAGAGGCCGAGTCGTTCATCGATGAAATCGAGGGAGAAAACGAGCCGATTCGTGTGTTCGTGCTTCCCGGTGGATCGTTGCTCGCAGCGCACCTGCATGTCGCACGCGTGGTCTGTCGGCGTGCAGAGCGGTTGCTTGTGTCGTTGGGTGAGAACGAATCGGTCGGGCCGGAGGCGATCCACTTTCTGAATCGATTGAGCGACTTGTTCTTCGCGATGGCGCGGCGGGCGAATGGCGCGCACGGCGTCGCGGATGTGCCGTGGCAAAAGGATGCGTGACCCCTCGCGTCATGTTGCGGGTGATCGCCTCAGCCCGTGCCATAACAGCGGTCGCCTGCGTCGCCAAGTCCTGGACGGATGTACTTGTGGTCGTCGAGCTCTCGATCGAGTGCAGCGGCGTAGATGCGAACAGTTGGATGGGTGCGTGCGAGGAACGCAACACCTTCTGGCGCCGCGACGAGACACACCACGCGAATGTCACTGCACCCCGCTTCAAGAAGCAGCGTGATCGCATGCGCGCATGAGCCCCCCGTTGCGAGCATCGGATCGACGAGGATGACTGGTCCCGCAGCGATGTCCTTGGGAAGTTTGGTGTAGTAGCCAACGGGGAGTGCAGTCGATTCGTCGCGCCGAATTCCGATGTGTCCAACGCGTGCCTCGGGGAGCAAGTCCAGGACGCCGCGTGTCATTCCCAGACCCGCGCGAAGCACAGGCACGAGCGTGATCGGCGCAGCGAGTCGACGGACAGTCGTGCGCTCGAGCGGTGTCTCAACTTCGCATGAAATGGTGGCAAATTCCCGCGAAACCTCGTAGGTCATCAGAGCCGCGATCTCCGACAGCAGCCGTCGGAAGTCTCGCGTGTTCGTGGTGCGATCTCGAATGAAGGAGAGTTTGTGATGGATGAGCGGGTGATCGAAGATGTGCAGATTGGAAGTGGAGTGTGGCATCGTTTACATCCGTGATGGGGCGGCAATCGCCATGATCGAAAGCGCATCTGCAAGGACGCGCCGAGTGAGTTCGCAGAGATGCAATCGGGACGCGCGCGTGGATTCGTCGACGCCGCGAAGCACCGGGCAGGCTTGGTAGAACGCATTGAATGTGTTGGCGAGTTCGTAGATGAATGCGGCGATGCGGTTCGGCGCGAGCTGTGATGCCGCATCTTCGATTGCGCCGGGATAGCGCAGGAGGTTGAGTGCGAGCGCACGTTCCTCCGGTGTGTCAATCGTGATCGCTCCGCTCACGGCGTTCGCCGCCGCAGCCTTGGCGAGGATGCCTGCAATCCGGGCATGCGCATACTGCGCGTATGGACCTGTGTCGCCCTCGAACGAAACCATCCTGTCGAGATCGAACACATAGTCACGACCAACATCGCTCGAGAGGTCTGCGTACTTGATGGCGGCGATGCCCACCGCTTGACCGATCGCATCCAACTCCGCCGAGGACATCGAACTGGTCGGCGAGTCTGGAATCGCCGCGCGCGCGTGGACCTCGCGGCGTCCGCGTGCAATCGCCTCATCGAGCAACGCCTTGAGTGTGAAGTTCTCGCCACTGCGAGTCTTCAGCGGGCGCTTGTCCGCGCCAAGCACCGCACCGAATGGAACATGCAC
Organism: Phycisphaerales bacterium; assembly: GCA_009691725.1. GTDB lineage: Bacteria > Planctomycetota > Phycisphaerae > Phycisphaerales > SM1A02 > F1-60-MAGs104. Next base: position 46,099 of record SIAP01000005.1, on the reverse strand, counting down.
GAGTGTGGCGTGGGTGGCATCTGGGCGCTTCGTCCATCCGATGAGTTGGACTGCATCGAAGACATCCTTGAAGTGATCGCGTTGACGAGCGTCGACGCAGTAGACGACCAGTTCGGCTCCAAGATCCTGCAGGCGATAGCGCGCCGCGGCAAGATCAGTCGTGGCGTAGAGCGATGTGCCATCTGATTTCTGAATCAGCAAGGGTCGCTCGCGCCCTGCAAAGCGTACGACCAGCGCGCCCGCGTCGCGTGTCGCAAGATTCGCGTGCACGAAGGCGTCGACGGTTGGCGCGAGTCGGTCGCGAAAGAAGCTCTCTCCGCGATTGTGCTCTGGCACGAGTTCGACATTCAGCATTCTGGCGGTTTCGTACACCTCACGCATCGTGACATCGATCAGCTTCTGCCAATCGGCGACGACGATGGTGTCGCCCGATTGAAGCCGCCTGAGTGTGTCGTGCGCATCGGCGATTGCGGCGGCGGCACCCTCGTGCTGCGCTTCCAACTCCGCAACGCGATGCGGTCCGACCTGCGTCGCATGCGCTGCAGCAAGTCCCGCTTCGTCATCGCGGCCCTCTGCCTGCGCGTTGCGATAGGCAGTGTTGAGATCGTCGAGTGTGACACGGTCAAGGTCGACCCTCGCACGGCGAAGCGCTGCGAGCGTCATTGCGATGGGCAGACCCCAGTCGCCGAGATGATTCTGGCGGTGCACTCTCCATCCGAGTCGTTCGAAGAGTCGTGCGATGGTGTCGCCGATGATCGTTGCACGCAGATGACCGACATGCATCTGCTTGGCGACATTGACTCCGCAGAGATCGACTGCGACGGTGTGCGTGCGGTTGGCGTTGGAGATGCCCAGCGCGGGGCAGTCCATTTCCGTGAGCGCCTCTGCGATGACCTGCGCGCGAAGTCGGATGTTGACGAAACCGGGTCCTGCAATCTCGAATGGTTCGCAAATGTCGATGAGAGACTGCGGAGCCGCGTCGATGACCTGCTGTGCCACCTCGCGCGGGGGCTTGCCGAGTGACTTGGCCAGACTCATCGCGAAATTGGCTTGAAAGTCGCCGAATTTCGGATTGGCTGCTGTCTTGATGGCAGGGTCAGTTGTCGCGGCACTTTCGCCAATCGCAGAGATGATCGCGCTGCGCAGTCCAGAGTTGAGACGAGATGCGAGTTCGTGTGGACGGGATGTGCGTGCGAGATTGTGCGACATGGAAGATGGGCGATCCTAGTGGTTGGGTTGGGGATACCGCGCGCTAGCCGCCGAGCACCGATGATGTGCGCTTGTAGAGCGTCTCCATCAACTCGAAGTGCGTTGGCGCAGCGTCGCGCTTGCGCGACGAAGGTGCAAGACACAGGGTGGTCACGACGATCATCTCAACGAGTGAGTGAAAGTCGTCAAGTGCCACGAATTCGCATCCGATGCGTGCGGGGCGCGCACCGCCGAGTACGCCATCGATGTCGCACATGTTGTGGTAGTTGCCAAGTGGAAGACACAGGCACGTCGACTCGAATCCGTATGCAGAGAACGCGGTCGCCTCGCATGCGCCGCCAGCCATGAGTTTGCGCTGCCATCGAAAACTGGGGTGTTCCTTGGCGTGCGCCGTGAAGCGTTTCGAGAGTTCGTTGGTGAGGGATGGACTAAAGACACTCAGCCGATCGCCGACGCGCATGATTGCACCTGCACCGATGGGCGAATCATGTGGAAAACTGCGGGAATTTTCGAGACATATGAGCTGCGCATTCTTGGGGATGAACTTGTTGCGCGCGGCGTGAATCGCGCCGATGAATCCAACTTCTTCGGCGACGGTGAAGAGTAATCCCATGTTCGCGGCTGACTTGTTCTTCAGCAGGCGGTCAAAGGCTGCGCATGCTGCGGCGACGGCAGCGAGATCATCGCAGGCGTGCGTTTCGATGACGCGGGTCGGGCGCAGTGTCGTGCCCGGCGTCGTGCCCGGCGCGTTTCCCAGCGCGAGCGCAGCAAGGTCACGAGTTGCGATGCGCGGCGCAGGAAGTTCCCATCGTCCGATGTCGCCGATTGCGATTTCCCCACCCAGTGGCGGTGCGTCTAGTTTCGCCGTCACTTGCTTGAAGGGTGTCGCAGCGGCATCGAGCGTCCTGATCACTGCGCCGTGGCGCGATCCTGCGAAGTCCACCACTTCAATGCGTGTTCCGACGAAGTAGGGGTCGTGCACGCCTCCGCGAAATTCCAAAACGCATGTCGATCGAGCAGCGGCGGATCCCTGTGCAGCTGGCGGATCGATGACGACGAAGGCTGGGTGATCCAAGTGCGCCGTGATCAGCGTCGGACGCGCAGCATGCGATCGATCTTTCCGTTGGATGAGGAAATTTCCGGCATCATCACGGCGAATATCCAAACGAGATCGGCGCGGTGCAATCCACTGGTCGATCCATGCCATGACGCGTTCTTCGCGTCCTGCCGCGGTTGGAGTGCTGGTCAGTTCGAGGAGCCAGAGCTCATCGCGGCGTGCTGCAAGGAGGGTGGAAGCGGAGCGAGTTTTCGTGCGAGGTGCGGGAGTCATGCTTGAAGGATAAAGTGAACCATCCAATGACGAACTTTGCTTCGATCCCCGAGATTCTTGACGAACTGCGCGCTGGTCGCATGATCGTGCTCGTCGATGACGAAGCGCGCGAGAACGAGGGCGATCTTGTGTGTGCGGCTCAGTTCGTGGCGCACGAAACGATCAACACGCTCACGCGACTCGCGGGGGGGTACCTCTGCGTCGCGATGGATGGCGCGAATTGCGATCGACTCGCGCTCTCGCCGCAAGCGGGGACGAACTCAAGTTTGCGCGGTACGGCATTTACCGTTTCAGTTGACGGGCATCCTCGGCATGGTGTCGGCACGGGCATCAGCGCGCGCGATCGAGCGACGACGATTCGCCTGCTCGCAGATGCGTCGACTCGTCCTGACGATCTCGTGCGTCCCGGTCATATCAATCCACTGCGTGCGCGTGACGGCGGCGTGCTGGTGCGCACTGGACAAACCGAGGGTTCGGTCGATCTCTGTCGTCTTGCAGGACTCACCTCCGCAGCGTGCATCATCGAAGTAGTTCGGGAAGATGGTGAGATGGCGCGCATGGACGACTTGCTCGCGCTCTGTGCAAAGCACGCGCTCAAGATGTGCTCGGTGGAACAGATCATCGAGTATCGCTTGCGGCAGGAGACTCTGGTGACGCGCATCGAACCAGCGGCGGGGGTTGAAATCGAGACTCCCGAGGGTCCATTCACGCTCTTTGCGTGGCATAGTTCGCTTGACCCTCAACCGCATCTTGCGCTCTGTTTGGGTGGCGTTGGCGCGCTGCACTCCAACGGGAGTTCGATCGAGCAGAGTGAACCAGTGCTCGTGCGGATGCATCGTCGCGACATTTTGGGCGACATCTTTGCCGTTACGCGCGGGGCTGGCCAGCGGACGGGACAAGAGACCCTGCGCGCATCGCTTCGCGCCATTCGCACGACCGGACGCGGCGCGCTGGTGTATCTGCGATCCGAGATGGAAGGATGCGCGCTGACGGACACGATCCATCAGGTGCGCAGATCTGGGGGTGACGATGTGAATGCGCCCGATCTCACGCGCCAAGGTGGAGTCGCTGCGCGCGCGCAGCCCATGGACCAACGCGAGTTTGGCATCGGCGGGCAGATTCTGCGTGATCTTGGACTTCGGAAACTGCGAGTCCTCAGCGATCACCAAAAGGCAATGCCGGGACTCCATGGATTCGGTTTGGAAATCGTCGAGTATGTGCCAATTGCATGAAAGGGATCACTCGCATGAACACGCTCTTCATTCTGCTCCTTCTTGGTTGTCAGACCGTGCCGCTGCCCGAGCCTCCGATGGATCCAGCGTCGCGTCCCGTTCCGATGCCAGATCCGCTGCCGCAAAATCCAACGATGGTGCCGCTGCCTGATCCCAGCAGAACTCGTGCACCTGTGGATGATGTGGACGAAATCCTCGACGGCATGGAAGCACAGGGGCGAACGATGCGAGACTTCTCCGCATCGGCGACGATGGAAAAACTGGAGGCGCTGACCGAGGAGCGCGAGATTCGCAAGGGTCGCGTTGTTGTGGTCGGTCCGTCCGGGGCAGGACGCACGATCGCCATCGTGTTTGATGAAACGATTGACAGCACCGGACGCGGTTCGACGGATTCACGGCGGTTCATTTTTTCGGATGGATGGCTAACGGAGTTCGATGTTGTGCGAAAGCAAGCGATTCGTCGACAGCTCGCGCGCGAGGGCGAGGCGTTCGATCCACTGCGCGTCGGTGATGGGCCTTTCCCAGTACCGCTCGGCCAGCCAAAGAAAGATGTGCTGCGCGAGTTCGCCGTGACGATCGGCGAGATCCCAAGCGCGCCGTTTTTTAGGTCGCTCGCCGCTGCTGGAGCGGACGGCACACACACCCTTTCTGCGCTGCGCCTTGTTCCACGCGCTGGCACTGCGCAGGCCCGTGACACGACGGCGATCGTCATCGTTCTCGATCGCGCAACGCTCGCGCCCAGGGCAGTCGAAGTCGAAGCAGTCAACGGGGATCGCACTCGCGTGCTCTTGCGAAACAGCAAACTCAACGAAGGTCTCAATGATGCTGCGCAAGCGCTTCTCGTGCCGCCGTCGACGGAGGGATGGAAGGTCGATACGCGACCGATGGAGTGACCTGATCCTCAAGTTCAGATCCATTTGAGGTGAGAGTTCTTTGGGACACCGGCACGAACACCCTTCGCCGGCAGAAGAGTTCCCGCGACGGCAGAAGCTTTCAGAGAGTCGGCGTCGACACCCCAGCAGCGGTTGGACCACTCTGGGTCGTCATCCATCGTTCGATCCGCGACTTGAGTTCACTCAAGAGAACTGGCTTGGAAAGGCAGTCATCCATACCCGCCTTCAAGCAAAGCGTGTCAACGCCCTTCACCACATTGGCAGTGAGCGCGATGATCGGCGTGTGCTTTCCAGAGCAACTCTCCTCTTCAGTGCGAATGACTGTGGCAAGCTCGAATCCATCCATTCGAGGCATATGGAGGTCGGTGATGAGCATCGCATAGTTGTGGCTTCGCCAACGCTCGAGAGCGGCAAGGCCATCCGCGACGATCTCATGGGCATACATGATGAACTTGGTGTGCGCGTGACCGCCATGAGCACTCTCGTGGATTCGAACGGCAGTGCGGATCTCTTCGAGCGTTGTCTTTTTGTCGAGTTCCACTGCCCATACACAGACATCTCCGTCGAGCAGCGTCGTCGGGTCTGCCGCAGTCACAACCGTTGCTCCCGCATGCTGGAGTTGAGTCTCCAAATCTTGGAGGAACTGGGGATTTGCACAGATCGCAAGCACTTTCAGCCCTGCGACCTTTGAGGGCAGTGGTTCTGGTCGCGGCATCGCCGAGAAAGGGAGCCGCACCGTGAATGTCGATCCAACTCCGACTTGACTCGACACCTGAATGTTCCCGCCCATCAATTCAGCGAGTCGCCAGGAAATCACCACACTGCGATAGTCTGATGCGATCCATGAGAGAATTGCTCCGCGCTTGCGTGCTGCACACCGTGATCTGGTGTGCGCTGTTGGGGTTCGCTGAGCGCGCATACCCGCACCCGCGCTTTCTGCAGGGATCGGCTGTTCCGAAATCTGTCGAGCCATCGCCTGCGGCGCAATCCTCGGTGACCGCGCCCTGGCGAAGTGAAGAGGATCGCGCCAACGCACGCGTGCATCACGGAGTCTGGACCGATGGGGATCTCGCTGATCATGCGCGTCGTGCGCGCGCTGCAATTGACGCAGGCATTCCAAACGCAGTCGCGACAACAACAACGGTGCCCGCCGGCGTGCCCGCATTGCTCGTCGCGGAAGCACTGCTCAAGCAAGGTCAGTGCGTCGACGCGCTCAAGGTGCTCACCGATCTGCCAGGTGCGCGCGCCGCTTCATTGCGCGCCGCGTGCTTCGAGCAACTCGGTCAGCTCGATGAAGCCGCGATGGCTGCGGCGGAATCGGTGCGCGATCTTGCAGATGGCAAAGTTTTCACTGTGGACGATCTTGTGATGGTGGCTGATGCGATGCAAATCTTGGCACGCGTGCGCGCCGCGGACACGGCGGCGTGCGAGGCGATCATGAGCACGCTTGCAGATGCGCGCGAAATGGATCGACTTGATTGGCGTGGGCGAGTGGCGGAGGCTCGGTTCTTGCTCGAGAAGCACAACGCAGAGGAGGCTGTTGCGGCGCTGCGCGAGGCGCTCGCGCTGAACCCGCGCGCCGCGGATGCGTGGCAGTTGCTCGGGGAAGTTGCCTTGATGGGATTCGATTTCGATGGAGCAGAGCTCGCTGCGGAGAAGATTGACGCTGCTGCGGGCACCGTCGATGCTGCGGCGCTCTGCGCTCCCGCTGCACTGCTTCGAGCAGAGTCTGCGTGTTGCCGCTTCGACGCAGATGAGGCGCTTTCGATTCTTGCGCCGATTCGTGCTGCGCTGCCGCACCTTGTCCAGGCCATCGCGCTCGAAGCAAGCGCACATGGATTGAAGTATGACTTCGATGCGATGCGTGCATCACTTGCCGCCGCAGATGCCATCGCTCCACAGAGCGGGCGCGCACACTGGCAGGTCGGTCGTTTTCTTGCGCTTGCTCGGCAGTACGAGGATGCTGCGGATGTCCTCCGTGAAGCCGCTCGCCGCGAACCGAATTGGAGCGTTCCACGCAACGAACTTGGACTCTTGCAGATGCAGGCGGGCAAAGACGCAGAGGCATTGGCGGCGCTCACCGAAGCCGCTCGGCTCGATCCCTATGACAAGCGCGTTGCATTTAGTAAGTATCTGCTGGAAGAGATGTCTGGATGGAAAGTCTTCACGAGCGATCACTTTCGTGTGCGTTGTCGCGCTGGAGTCGACGAGATTCTCGCCGCAAGCATGCCCGCCCAACTCGAGGTGATGTACCGCGAGGTCTGCGATCACTATGGACATGAACCGAAGTCGATCACGACCATCGAATTGATGCCCGATCACAAACACTTCGCGGTGCGCATCACTGGCATGCCGCAGATTCACACGGTGGCAGCGAGCACCGGTCCAGTGATCGCGCTCGAGCCACCCAAGGATAGGGGCACCAGCCAATCCATCGGTCGCTTCGACTGGCTCGACACGCTCCGCCATGAATTTGTGCATACGGTCACACTCGATCGCACGAGCAATCGCATTCCGCATTGGTTTACGGAAGCGGCGGCGGTCGACATGGAACACAAGGCGCGCGATTGGTCGACCTATCAATTGCTGGCACACACCCTGCAGAAAGATGAACTTTTCGATCTCGATGAGATCAAGTGGGCGTTCGTGCGTCCCAAGCGAAAGAACGATCGTGCTCTCGCATATGCGCAAGGTCACTGGATGGTGCAGTTCATGCGCGAGTCGTATGGAAAGGGTGCCGTCGTGCAATTGCTTGATCGATATGCGCGCGGAGAAACTGAAACGAAGGCGTTCACGGCGGTGCTGGGCATCACACGCGAGCAGTTCATGTCAGACTTCACAGGATGGGCAACTTCGCAGGTGGCGCAGTGGGGGCTCGCGGCGGAGCCGTCGATTGATGCGATCATCGCATCGGCGCGATCCAAAGATGACCCTGATGCGCCGCTCTCGGAGGCCGCGATTGCTGCGATGCTCGCTGCGAATCCGGCACATCCAGATGTGCTCGAGCTCGCTGCGCGTCGTGCAGTGGCACGGTGCGATGGGCGGGAGGAACCGGATGGGATCGACGATGCCACGGCGGAAATCCTGATGCGTTACACACAGAGCCGTCCGTTGGATCCGTGGCCACATCAGCGCCTTGCGGTGCGTGCGTTGGCGAGGGGCGAAACCGCGAAGGCGCGGGATCACCTGGTCTTCCTCGATGCACGCGCTGACACCGATCCATCGTTTGCACTGGCGATTGCTCGAGCGTCGCGATCTCTCAAAGATGCGAAGGCTGCGTTGGCAGCAGCGGAGCGCGCAGCGCGCATTGATCCATATGTTGCCTCGACGAGGGAACTCGCAGCGGAATGTGCAATCGAGGCGGGGGATCTCGCCGCTGCTCGTGTTCACATTCATGCGCTGACGCTCATCGAGCCCAAGCGCGAACAGCACGCGCGTCGGCTCGAGCGCATCGATGCGATGCTGGCAGAGCGAACGCCAGCGCGGTAAACGCCCCCACCCCCCCCGCAGCGTGGGGGGGGAGCGGCGCGCGTCGCGAGTCACTCCTCGATGTAATCCAGATCGCGACCGTAGGGCTCCGACAGCTGTGTCAGCGCGATCGCTGCGATTGCGAAGCAGATCGCACCAGTGATCGCCGCTCCCCACACGCCACCTGTCGATCCTGCAATCGCGGTGAAGCTCATCGTGACAGGCACGGCGCTGGCGCGGATGAGGTTCGGCGTCATCGTCGTGACGGTCGCACGAATGTTGGTGCCAAACGATTCGCTCGCCGTTGTGATGACCACGATCCAGTAGCCGCTGAAGTACCCCATCACCATCGTCGCAGCGCCGTACCAGAATGCGCTCTTGGACCCCACGGTCAGCACCAGTGCGCACGCCATCGCCGTGCCAGTCATGAAGATCGCCATCGCGCATCGTCTCGACTTCAAGCGCTGCGAAAGGAATCCACTCGAAAGATCACCAAAGATCGCCCCGGTGTAGTAGAGCGCCACGAGTGTTCCAGGTTTTGGAGCCGGCGACATTCCCATGGATTGCGCGATCTTGGGCGCGAGTCCAACCAACACTGCGAGGGTGAACCAGATGGGCATTCCGACAAGGACGATCTTGATGAGTCTCCATGCAACATTCCACGAGCGAAGAATCGGCACGATGCCGCGCGCGAAGCTTTGCGAACCCTGTTCGAGTGCGTTGAACATTCCGCTCTCGACCACTCCAACGCGCAGCGCGAGCAATGCGAGCCCCATCACTCCACCGATCGCATACGCCATGCGCCAGCCCGCAAATTCTCCTACAAAACCAGCCAATACAGCACCAACGACGCCGACAGCGCCGATCACCGTCACGGCCGCTCCACGCCCCTGACGCGAGGTGAGTTCGGCGACCAGAGTGACACCCGCACCGAGTTCTCCCGCAAGTCCGACTCCCGCGACGAATCGCAGTACCGCATACGCCGTGATTGGATCGAATGACCCCATGAATGCGAGTGGTCCAGTCGTTGCGCCAACCCCGGCATTCAAGAGATTCGCAACCGAATACAAGATGATCGATCCAAACAGCACGCTGATTCGACCACGCAGGTCGCCGAGCACTCCCCACATCACTCCGCCTACCATCATCCCGATGAGTTGCAGATTCAGGAGCCAGACGCCCGTGCTCTCCGCCGCCGCTTGATCGAGTCCCAGATCTGCAAGACTCTCCCACCGCACCACATTGAAGAGGATGAGGTCGTACACATCCACCAGATACCCGAGTGCTGCCACAGTCACCGCAAGGCGCATTGCGGTCATCGACTTTGTTACATCACTCATAGGTCAGTTCGTTCGCGGGCAGAGGTTCGTGGCGAAGAGTTGCGCGAGCAATTCTGCGTCAATGTTGCCGCCACACAAGATCACTCCCGCACGTTGAAAATCATCGCGTTCACGCAGAGGTCCGATCGCAGCAGCGACGCCAACAGCGGCGCTCGGTTCAATCACGACTTTCATGCGCTCGTACACCAGACGAAGTGCGTGCACGATTTCGTCCTCGGAGACGGTGACGACCGAGTCAACCAAATCGCGTACCACAGGCCAGGTGAGATCGCCGAGTGACGTTCGCAGCCCATCGGCCAGCGTGACACCTCCTGTGGCGGATTGGCGAATCCCAAGTCGCTTCGATTGCGCCGCATCGCCGACGGCGAGCGGTTCGACGCCGATGATCTTGATTCCTGGTCGAAGCGCGCGTGCAGCGATGGTGATCCCCGAGATCATTCCGCCGCCGCCGACTGGCACGATGATCGCATCGAGATCTGCGACCTGCTCGAGCAACTCCATCGCAATTGTTCCCTGACCTGCGATCACTGCGGGATGGTCATAGGGTGCAATGAAAGTCGCCCCAGTCTCTGCGCAGACACGCGTGGCGGTCGATGCGCGCGAAGTCAGATTGGGTTCGCAGTCGATGACGCGCCCGCCGTAACTTTCGACCGCAGCTCGCTTCGTGCGCGAAGAATCACTGGGCATCACGACATGCGCGGCAATTCCTCGCAACTGCGCGGCACACGCCAACGCTTGTGCGTGGTTGCCCGAAGAATGCGTGGCAACTCCCCGTGCGGCATCCTCATCCGAGAGCGACCACACTGCATTCGATGCGCCTCGAAACTTGAAGGATCCCGTGCGTTGAAAGTTTTCGCACTTGAAGTGAAGTGATCGTCCCGCACGCGAATCGAGATGTCTGCAACACAGGACTGGCGTCGTGTGTATCCATGGCGCAATGCGTCGTGCAGCTGTCTGAATGTCCGCAAGATTCGCGGCGAAAGTTCTCACGAACCGCAGGATAGCTCTCGACCGCGCCCTCGCAGGTCAGTTGTCCGCACGCCGATACCAATCAAATGTCTGCTTGTGGACCACTGCGAACTGCGATGTCGTGACTGAAGCGACATGCTCCATCGCACTGATCGCTCGTTGGCACTGCACAAGTTCTGATTCGTGTGCGAAGGATCCCTCGATTGTGATCGGTTCGGGACCGAGGCAGAAGAACACCCAGTCGGGGGTGCACCTGGCTGCGATCTCCCACGCAGTCTTGACGATTTCCCGTCGGACCGCGATGCGAAACTGCGCATGCAACGGTCGTCGCACGAAATGCGGGTCTGAGACAACAATATGGCTGATCACCCCCTGCGAAATCAAATCCGCAACTGCCAGCGACACCGCGGGCGCAGAGAGTTCCGACGATGCCGCGATCGATTGAAACGTCGCTCGAAAGTCGCGCTGGAGAGCTCGGAGCAGTCGCGCTTGCATCACGCTTTGACGCGGGGTCAGGTCTTGTCCAACTCGCGTCGCCGGCCTCGTCACCTTGGTCCGTGCCTCTTTGGGTGGAATCAACTCAGTCACCGGCGTGACAGACTGGAGTGACACATCGGGATGTTGAGTCAGCGCCGCGTCGAGTTCTGCCAGTTGCTCTCTCGCATCACTCGCAACGCAGAGTGCAACTACTTCGTTTCGCCCAGTGATGGTTGCCACTCGATAGAACGCGCTCCGGAGCGCGAGTGCTGCGGCGAAGCCTTCGGGAGAGCCAGTGGAAGCAAAGCGGAACATCGACACAGCGCTGCATCCAAGCCGGAATGGATCGATGTATCCGCGCACGTGGACGAGTCCGGCGGCGCTGAGCGCTGCGAGTCGCCGACTGACTGTTGCTTCGGAGAGCCCAGTGCCTTTCGCGAGGGATCGCCCCATCGCTCTCCCATTCGCGCGCAGAGAATCTATGAGGCGTTGGTCGACGTCAGTCGCGGTTCGCAGCGTGCGGGAATCGTTTGAAGAAGGTTGTGGAAGCAACAGAATCTCATTCGCAAGTTTTTCAGAACTCTTGCAGAGGAGTGTGTTGCCGTGCGAGACCCCCGGCTCAGGCAGCGAATAGCACCATCGCAAGCAGCCAAGTCGACGCATTCCCGCGGACTCGTAACAATCGAAGACTAACCCACAAATCGCGGGAATTGAGCACATGCAGCAAGATTGTTCGAGATATATTGTGGATCGTCGCTCGGGGCGTTCACCTGGTTGGTGATCTGAGAAGGACCCGTCGAACCTGATCCGGTTCACACCGGCGTAGGGAAGCGCAAGATGGCATGTTGCCATCACCCTCCGTTGCATGGTGACCCGAAACTCGGCGGAAGTCTGAGAACAATGAGTGAAGTTTTACAAAGACAATCGGCTTCTGTTGGAACATCGCCTGGGAGTTTCGCAAATCCGCCGCAGGTCGGCGGGGCGCTCGCCTTTAGTTCTCCAGACACACCGGGGATGCCAAAGCCGAGCGCGATGACCGCGTGGGATTTTTTGCCGCTGGGGTGGCGCATCGAGTCCGTCGAGGCGCACGCGCTTGGCTGCGCGGGACATGGGCGAGAAGGATGCGGCACATTTATTCGTGCAGTCGCACCGATGGGATTCGTCGCTCTCACGCAATTGGAAAGTGCGCGCCTTGGAATTGTGACGGCACAGATGCGCCGTGTTGCAGAGCGCGAGCCTCATCTCACAACATTGCAAGTGCGTGATGAAATTGCAGCGGGACGAATGGTGATTCCTGCCAACCGCATTCACTTGGGATACCAACTCGATCCGATGGCGATTGGGCGAGCGTCGAAGACCAAGATCAATGCGAACATGGGTGCGAGCCCCGTCAGCTCAGGCACCGAAGAGGAAGTCGAGAAGTTGCGGTGGGCAGAGCGTTGGGGAGCCGACACGGTCATGGATCTTTCGACGGGCGGCGATCTTGATGCATGCCGCGATGCGATCGTGCGCAGCAGCACGGTTCCCATTGGGACAGTGCCGATTTACTCGATGATCATCGGGCGAAAACTGGAAGAACTCGACGAGACCATCGTCCTCGAAACTCTGGCGCATCAAGCGAAACAGGGAGTGGACTACTTCACGATTCATGCTGGCGTTCTCAAGGAACATTTGCCGCTCATACGCAAGCGGCTCATCGGTATCGTGAGCCGAGGTGGGAGCCTGCTTGCGAAATGGATGTTGGTGCACAACACGCAGAACTTGATGTACACGGGATGGGAGCGCATTTGCGATGTGATGCGTGAATACGATGTGACATTCTCGATCGGTGATGGACTGCGACCGGGCGGACTCGCGGATGCGACCGACGCTGCGCAACTCGCTGAACTCACGACGCTCGGTGAACTCACGGAACGTGCGTGGCGCAAGGGTGTGCAAGTGATGGTCGAGGGTCCAGGTCATGTGCCCTTCGACCAGATTGAATACAACATGAAGTTGCAGCGGCAACTCTGCCATGGTGCGCCCTTCTATGTCCTGGGCCCGCTCGTGACCGACATCTTCCCCGGGTATGACCACATCACTAGCTGTATCGGTGCGACTGCGGCGGGCTATCACGGCGCAAGCATGCTCTGTTATGTCACTCCCAAGGAGCACTTGGGACTCCCCAAGAAGGACGATGTGAAACAGGGATGCGTTGCGTACAAGATCGCTGCGCACGCCGCCGACGTGGCGCTTGGAATTCCCGGAGCGCGCGACCGCGACGATGAACTCACCAAGGCTCGCGCCGCACTCAACTGGGAGAAGCACTTCGAGTTGTCCTTTGATCCCGACACTGCGCGCGCATATCACGATGAAGATCTCGATGTCGACACCGACTTCTGTGCGATGTGCGGTCACGACTGGTGCAGCGTTCGCATCAGCAAGGAGATTCAAGAGTTTTCCAGCGGAAAGGAAGAGGAATATCAACGGGGCAAGCCCGTGAAAAGTGCTGCACTCACCGCGGAGCAGCAGGACATTCTCGCCAAGCGTGGAGTCCTGTCGCCGGACGAAATCCATCGTCTCGCATCGAAGACCAAGCGTGCCGTTGGTGCGGCTGATTCCAAGGCCTCATGCCACAGTGACTTCGTCGATCCTGAAGCTGCCAAGCTGGCGCAGGGTGAAAAGCTGGCGCAGGGCGAAAAGCTGGTGCAACTGAACACCGCGCCAGCGCACAACCTCTCGACGCACGATTCGGTGATCTAACTCGGCTGAGTCCTTACTATGGTCGGTGCAGCCGATGTCGGTCGCACGCTGACAACCATGACGAAACCGCAGGAAGATCAACCACAGGATTCGAGAGTGGGTGTGAGGCGACCCCCAAGTTCAGTCCCCTCACCGATGCCGCGTTTTCTTTCCGCTCCTTCGCTGCGGTTTCAAGAGGAGTATGTCTGGCTTGTGTTCCTCGGCGGGATGGATGTGATGTTCACGTGGTACATCCTTGAGCGGCGCGGAGGCGAAGAGGTGAATCCGGTTGCGAAGATCGTGATTGATTCGTGGGGACTCTGGGGGTCCATCGCATTCAAGTTCAGTTTGGTGATGTTCGTGATCGTCGCATGCGAATGGATCGCGCGCAACAAGCCGCGCACCGGTCTGCGCCTCATTTGGTTCGCGCTCTGTGTGTCTGCGGTGCCCGTGGTGTATTCGGCGACGCTCTTGCTCTACCACTGGGCGCGCCCACCCGCCCTATAGCGATGACGGGAGCGATGACGGGAGCGATGACGGGAGCGGGTCGGTCACTTCGGGATGGCCGCAGTCAACACCTTTGGCGCGCCTCGCGTGACCAGGATGTCATCTTCAATTCGCACTCCGAGTGATTCGCCTGGGATGTAAATGCCTGGCTCGATCGTCACGATCATCCCGGGCTGGAGCGCAGTGCCAGGATCCGCATCATGCACTTCGAGCCCGAGGTGATGCCCGATGCCATGAATGAAGTGATCTGCAAATCCTGCGGCTGTGATGACCTTTCGCGCAGCAGCATCGACCGCAGACATCTTCGCGCCTGGGCGACATGCGCGGATGGCGGCACTCTGCGCCTTCAGCACTGTGTCATAGACCAACTTCTGTCGCGCGGTGAACTTTCCAGAGACGGCGAAGGTGCGCGTCACATCAGCGGCGTACCCAGCGAAACTTGCGCCCGAGTCGAGCACGAGCAATTCTCCAGCCTGAATCGGCTTTGCATTCGCGTGGTAGTGCAATACCGTCGCGTTGAATCCTGTTCCAGCGATGGTTCGGTAGGCAGTCTGCGTTGCTCCTCCAGACTTGTAGGCGTGCTCGACGGCTTCTTGGACTTCAAACTCGGACTTGCCGGGCTTGGCTGCATTGAGTGCAGCCGCGAAACCAAGTGCCGTGATGTCTGCAGCGCGTTGGAGGCAAGCAATCTCTGTAGAACTCTTCACAGCGCGGTGTGCCGGCAGAGTCTGCGTGAGGTCGGAGATGGAAGCGCCTGGAATGCGCGCGGCGCTCTCTCGAAAAATCGCAAGATCGGGCGAGATCAAAGCAGTGTGCGCAGCGAGCGGATGCAAGCAGGCCATGCGCTTGGCGCGCTTGACGCTCTCAAGCAACGATCGGGCGAAGCCGGTGGTGCGCATGATCGTTGCGATGCCATAGCGAGACTTCAGGTCCGCGCTCACCTCAGATCGGAATCCATCCCATCGTTCCAACTCCGGATTGAGGGGGCGCAAAAAGAGTTGCACGCGTCGCGCGCTGATCGGATGAGCAGGATCGAACAACACGATGGCACCCGCTTCGTCGGTGATGCCCGTGAGGTACTCGAAGTGTGCATTGGGTCGCCATGCATACGAGAGCGATGGATCCGCATCGCCTGCAATGACCAGTCCGATCGCATTCCCGTCGCGTGCGAGCGCACGGAGGACGCGTTCACGACGAGCCGCGAATTCAGCGCGAGCGATGACGGGCTGACTCATACGAGGTGCCCCGTCCGTGCCGTCTCGTTGAGAATCGTTTGCGCGTAGGAATTCATCGCATCGCGCAGTTGGTCGAAACTCTCGAGCACATACAGGATCGGCTGATAATGATCGATTTCAAAGTGCGTTGCACAGACTGTCTCGAGGTCGAAGGGGCGTCGATCTACTTGATCGCTGTCCAGCGCATGACGGCTCTCGCCGGGACTTGAAATGAGTCCAGATCCATACAACTTCACTTCGCCATCCTCGCGAATCAAGCCGAACTCGACGGTGAACCAGAAGAGTCTCGCCAATCGTTCGATGTGCACAGAGTCGTTGGTCGTTGCAGCCGCGCGCCCGTAGGTCTGCAAGAAGTCAGCGAAGGTCGGATCCGCATGCAGCGGAACGTGGCCAAAGATGTCATGAAAGACATCTGGTTCTGGCAGATAGTCCAGCGATTCCTTTGGGCGAATGACCACGGTCGTGGGGAACTCGCGCCGCGCAAGACAGGCGAAGAACGCCTTCGCGGGCAGGTATCCAGGGACGCCTCTGCTTTGCCATCCCGTGAGTTTCTTCAGATAGAGATTGATCGATTCAGGTCCGTCGAGATGTGGAATGTGATCGCGCACCAACCTGATGGACCTCGCGCCAGTGAGATAGACGCTCGATGCATGTGCGCCCAAGTAGGTCATCTGTCGGTCGTAGAGCGTTCGCCACGACTCCTGATTCTCCGCAGAGTAACCCTCGTAGCGCTGCGTGATGTAGATGCGCTCGACGTCGCCATACCCGGGAGCGCCGAAGTTGTTCGCGTACTCCTGTGCTGCGGCTCCCTTGGGACCGTCGATCATCGCGCTGTTGAGGCTTCCGGGGAATTTCTGTTTGCCGTCGTGCTGTCCCATGATGCTCTCCAATGTGGGCGGGTGCGAATGCGATCGAATGAACTCAATTGAGTCTATGGAATAATCACCCAAGGTCGGTGCGATTCCTATGCGCTTGTGGCGAGCGCATTCAGCGCGTGGATCGCACTCGTGGGGTCGCAAATGACATTGCCGTCGGGGGCGGTGAGTCGAAGAACATCGAATTGCCGGCGGACATCGAACCCAGTCGCATCGACGCCAACCACCAGCGGAGAAGTCGCATCTGTTCGGAACTGTTCGAAGATGGCTGCGCGGACCAGATCGCGATGCGTGGCGTTGATGGTGCGACAGATCCCCGCCTCGGTGTCAGCCAACCCATTGGGGCGGGCAAAAACTTCGCCGTCAATGAAAAATCCATGAAATTTTGCGGCGTCCACAGTGACCCATGCCCAATTCACATCTGATGGATCGCCGTGGTAGGTGCGCCAGCGATCGGCGCATCCATCAGGATCACTGCGCTCATCAAATTTTTCGAGCGACATCATGAGATGCAAGTCGCCGTCGCCGTCATCTGGGAGTTCCATGACCGTGTCAGCGGCCATCAACATGGCGACCATCACTGGTGCCACGAATCGACCATCATTCAGCGGTGCGATCTTGATTGCCACGCGCTCGCCATCAAAGCGGATGAATCCACCGAGGTGTCCGCGCATCCACTCGTATGCCTCCGCTTCGATCGTGCTGTCGCTTTCCATCGTTGTCGATCGTAGCGATGCGCCATTGCGACCGGCGATCCATGCGGATAGTTCAGACTGACAGTCCCAGAGGCGCGGCGTAATCTGCAGCGGTGACGCTCATCGCAGTCGCCATTTCGATTTCGACTCCGAGTGCAGTTCATCGCGCCTTGGAGGCAGCGCACGAGGCGAAGGCGCAAGGCGCGGATGTGGTCGAGTGGCGCGTCGACGCACTCGCGCAAGAACCAGCAGGCGCAGAGGCAATCGCACACCTCGTCGCACGCTCTCCGATGGCGTGTGTGGTGACCCTGCGAAGTGACGAGGAGGGCGGCAGATTCTCGGGCAGCGACGAGGAACGAATCGCAGCATGGGTCGCTTCGAGCGACGCACATCCCTCTGCGGCGTACATCGATGTCGAACTCTCGACCTATCGCGCACGCGATGGAATCCGCGCCGTACTCAATCGAATAGCCCACGCTGCATCGCCCTCCAAAGATCCGGTGCGCATCATTCTTTCCTTCCACAACTTTCAAGGTCGCCCGCCTGGATTGTCCGCTCGCATCGCCGAGATGTGGGCGGATCCAACCAGCGCGATCGCGAAGGTTGCGTGGACGGCTCGCACGGTGCGCGACAATCTCGAGGCCTTTGAATTGCTCGCGATGCGTGCGAAACCAACGATCGCACTCTGCATGGGCGAACATGGCATCATGAGTCGAGTGCTCGCCCCGAAATTCGGGGGTTTTCTCACCTACGCTCGCACCGACGAAGAGGAAACGGCGCCAGGGCAACTCACCACGCGCGAACTTATTGATGACTGGAATTTTCGCGCGATCAATCAACACACCAAGGTGTACGGAGTCATCGGTCATCCCATCGCGCACTCGCGATCACCTGCGATTCACAACGCGTGGTTTCGCGAGGCGCAGATCGATGCGCGACTCTTCCCCATGAGCGTCGCGCCGTCGTGGGAGGCTTTCAAGGCAACGGTTGGAGAAATGTTTGGATCTTCGATTCTTGATTTCTATGGTGCCGCTGTGACCATCGGGCACAAGGAGCACGCGATCCGATTTGTGGACGAGTCCGGCGGCCGGGTCGATGCGCGTGCTCGGCGCATTGGGGCGGCCAACACCATCGGTCGCGATGACGATGGCGCACTCTTCGCGCTCAACACCGATGCCGATGCGATCCTGGATGCGCTGGGGTGCGCAGTCAGCGGCACGCGTGCGCTTGTGCTTGGTGCGGGTGGAGCTGCCAGAGCCGCAGTTGTTGGTCTTGCTTCTGCCGGAGCATCTGTCGTGATCGCCAACCGCACGGAGCGTCGCGCGACATCTGTTGCTGTCGAATTGGCGCGCCCCGCTGACTATCACGCGGGCCATCACGCGGGGGAACTCCCCGCTCTGGACGTTCACGCCATGAAACTCTCCCAACTCCCACACGAACGATTCGACATCATCGTCAATGCCACGAGTGCCGGCATGGACGGGGGTGGATCGACGGATGAAAACCCACTCCCGCACGAAGTACCACTGGACAGCCACACCGTCGTGCTCGATGCGGTCTACGCCCCGGCGATGACTCCACTTCTCGCGCACGCTGCGCAATCGGGCGCCCGATGCGTCGGCGGCTGGGAGATGTTTCTGGCGCAGGCGCGCAGACAGTTTGAAGCGTGGACGGGATCGCCTCCGCGCAGCGCTGGTCCATCCTCAGCTCCATCCATCTAGGATCACTCCAATGGGAAATCTGCACTACAGAACCGCTGGCGAATCTCACGGAGCCGCGCTCATCACACTCATCGAAGGGATGCCATCGGGTGTCGAGATCGACAGCGCGTTCGTTGATGGCGAATTGCATCGAAGGCAGGGGGGATATGGCAGAGGTGCGCGGCAACGCATCGAGTCAGATCGCGCGCGTTTTCTCGCTGGTGTTCGGCAAGGCGTGACGATCGGATCGCCCATCGCCATCGAGATTGCCAACGCGGATGCGCGGATCGATGATCCCCAAAAAACTCCGCCTGTCCATCGTCCACGACCGGGACACGCAGATCTGGCGGGGAGCATCAAGTGGCTCACCACAGATTGTCGTTCGACACTCGAGCGGGCGAGTGCTCGCGAGACCGCTGCGCGCACTGCTGCGGGTGCCGTCGCACAGTGCTTGCTTCGTGTGTTTGGGATCGAGTGCTTTGGATTTGTGCGCGGTGCGCTGGCCACCACCAGCACCATCGCCCCCACAGAGTCTGCTCTGGCGCAACTCCGCGCGGCGCGCGATTCGAGCGAGATCTATTGCCCAGATGCCGCAGCATCCGATGCGATCATCAAGTCGATTCATCAGGCGAAGGTCGACAAGGACACCGTTGGCGGAATCTGTGAAGTCCATGTCTTTGGCGTTGTGCCTGGGCTCGGCTCATGCGCGAGTGTCGATACGCGACTTGATGCGCGGTTGGCGATGGCGGTGATGGGGATTCAAGCCTTCAAGGGAGTCGAGATCGGTCTTGGCATGGAAGTCGCACGGCGGACGGGCAGTCAGTTGCATGATCCCATTCACTTTGATCCCGCACGCACGGGTGAATCGCACATGGGATTTGTCCGTCCATCGAACAATGCGGGGGGACTCGAGGGCGGGATGACCAATGGCATGCCCATCGTGGTGCGCGGCGCGATGAAACCGATTTCCACACTCCTGCGTGGATTGCCCAGCGTCGACCTTCGCACACATGAGTCAACAACCAGCCAGTACGAACGATCCGACATCAGTGCTATCGCTGCAGCAAGTGTGGTGATGGAGAACATGGTGGCGTTCGAGATCGCACGCGCCCTGCGAGAGAAGTTTGGCGGCGATTCGCTCGGCGAGATGCGCGTGAATTACGCGGGGTTCCTCACCGCGGCGCGGACGCTTGGCGCACCACGGTAAGCGTCAGGGAATCAACTGGTTCCACGCCGCATGATCGAGCGTCAGCGTCAGTTTCGTCTCGTCCTGTTTCATGTCGAGTGCGGCAGCCATGTCGGTGAAGGTTTTTGGTTCGATCTTGGGTTGCCCCTTGCCGCCTCCCGCCATCATCATTCCAGCCATCCCCGCAAGGCTGCGCGTCGTTGTGGACCATGCTTGATTGAATTCGCCCGTCGCATCCTTGTCTTCAAAGGTGAGCGCCACACGAATCGTTGGATCTTTCCCAAAGTTCAGCGAAGAAGAGAGCCCGACAAGCTTCTGGAGTGGCGCAACGAATCCACCCAGGAACATGCCCATTCCAGAGACGTCGTCCTCGATCGCTTCTGCACACTTCTGTTTCAGGTCCTCGGTCATGCGCATCCCAAAGTTGACGCCTGCCAGTGGGAGCGCGCGAAGCGCTTCGTCGAACGCCTTCGCGACTGCCTCATCTCCCTTCGCAGGAAGAGTCTGACCTGCACTGGTCTTGAGCCAATACCAACCCGCTCCCAGACTCTCGACCATGACCTCTCTGTCGAATGCCTTGGCTGCGAGAGTCTGAATGTCTGCAGACGACCCAGTACTGGTCGTCTGAACAAGCACCGTGATTCCCTCGTTGCCGATCGGGATGTCAGTCAACGAATCAGCGAGATCGCTAACTCCGTTGCCATCCGCAATCACAACAATCGCCTTGGCGTTGATGCCACGCATCGACTCCATCAATTCGTCAATTTTTCGCATGCGCTCGTTGGTGGTTGGGTCAAGAGCCGAGGCTTGCATTTGCAAGAGTCCAGATGCTTGCACGATCTGCGGGATCTTTGACTTTGCCATAATCGTGGCAATCGCCTCGTAACTTTGCTGGATCGTCTCGCTGCCGATTCCGGTGGTCGAAACTCGCACGACCGCCGCCGTGCTTGAACTGATGGCAACGGAGGGGAGGTTGTCCGACACACCACAGGCTGTCAGCAAGGTCAGGGTGAGTGCGGCGAAAAACGATGTGGTTGGGGTGAGAGGCATGTTGCGAGTGTAGAGGGCGGACCTCAAGCGACTCGTATGCTTTCACCATGTGCGGCATCGCAGGTTTCTTTGATCGATGCGGTGAACTCACTGACTCGCGCGAGTTGTTGCGCGCGATGAGTGACCGACTCGCGCATCGCGGTCCAGATGATTCAGGGCTTTGGTGGGACGACCAGGCGCACATCGGGTTTGCCCATCGCCGATTGTCGATTATCGATCTCTCTCCAATGGGTCATCAGCCGATGGTCAGCGCATCTGGTCGATTCACCATCGTGTTCAATGGCGAGATCTACAACGCGAGTGATGTTCGCGCAGAACTCGACACGCGCAGCTCGCACGCATGGCGCGGGCGCAGCGACACCGAAGTCATGCTCGCTGCATTCGAGCAATGGGGAGTGACCGAAGCGACAAAGCGGTTCGATGGCATGTTCGCGTTGGCGTTGTACGACCGCGATGAAGCACGACTTCATCTGGTGCGCGACCGTGTGGGGAAGAAGCCGCTCTACTACGGTTGGATCGGCGGCGTATTCGCGTTCGCAAGCGAACTGAAGGCTCTCAAGATCGTTTCGCGGGGTCAGTTATCGCTTGACCCAACAGCCGTCGCCGCCATGCTTCGACGTGGGTATGTGCCCGGTGCATCATGCATCTATCAGGGGCTTTCCAAACTGCAGGCAGGGACGATCGCCACACTTTGCGTGGGCGAGAATGCTCCGCTGCGCGCTGCACCGTCGATGGAGCAGTATTGGAGTGCAGCCACCGTCGCCGAGCGTGGATGTGACAACACACTCACCCATTCGCCGCGCACACTGGTGGATCAAATGGATGCACACCTCGAACGCGCCGTTCGCGCACGCATGATTTCTGATGTGCCGCTTGGAGCCTTTCTCTCGGGCGGGATCGATAGCGCACTCGTTGTGGCGATGATGGCTCGCGTGAGTCCGACACCCATCGAGACCTTCACCATCGGCTTCGAGGATGCGCGATTTGACGAGAGCGATGCAGCGCTCGAGACATCGCGAGCGCTGCGGACGAACCACACGTGTTTGCGCATCACCTCGACCCACGCAATGGCGATCATCCCGTCGCTCTGCGAGCGCTACGACGAACCATTCGCAGACAGCAGCCAGATCCCAACGGCCATGTTGAGTTCGCTTGCGCGATCACGCGTGACCGTCGCGCTCTCGGGAGATGGCGGAGATGAAGTGTTCGGTGGCTACGACCGGTACCGGTACACGCCGCGACTTGTGCGTGCGATGGGGCTTATTCCTAGCGCGATTCACCCGCTACTTTCCCAGGCGTTGCGCTCGCAACTTCTCCCCGACAAGTGCGCGCGCATTGCATCGATTCTGGACTCCTCATCACTCGACGGCGCCTATCGAATGCTGGCGCGGACCAGCGATCGATGCGAGGGGTTGGTGATTGGCACGAAGATCGCCGACCGGGCGAGCGAAGAGTCGCTCTGGAGCAGCGGTGTCACACATCCCGCATCGCAGATGATGCAACGTGATCTGGTGTCCTACCTCGTCGACGACATCCTGGTGAAAGTCGACAGAGCATCGATGTCGGTGGGACTTGAAGTGCGTAGCCCGATGCTCGATCACCATCTGATTGAGTGGGCGTGGCGACTTCCTATCTCTCTCAAAGTAGGCAGGGGGCAGGGCAAGGTCATCTCACGACAGCTCGCGGCTCGAATCATTCCCGAGGGTGCGCGACGGCGATCAAAGATGGGTTTCGCAGCGCCGATCGCGCAGTGGCTTCGGGCAGACTTGCGCGACTGGGCGGAATCATTGCTCTCACGGGACCGGCTCGCCCGCGATGGCGTCCTCAATCCAGAGCCGATCCGATCCATCTGGGAGGACTTTCTCACTGGACGAGAGAGCGATCGCCATTTGATCTGGGCGATCCTGATGTTTCAGAGTTGGCTTGCGTCGCAATCGCGGCCCCAGGGACCGTCAAACGGCGGCGAACCGTCCAGCAGCAACGCCGCTCAATGACCGAGCGGATTGTGCGTCAGTTCGTAGTCGTCGATCACGAGCACTTTGCAGATCAGCACTCGCCAGCGAAGTGGGATCAGGAACAGCAACGCTTTCAGGTTGTTGATGTATGCAAAGCGAAGCAGCGTGATAGCAACTGCGCTGTACAGCCCGCCAGAGAGAGCAAACTCAATCGCAGCCCTTTCTCGCAGGTCAAATGAGTCCAATGGAAGATGATTCATGACGCTCGATGTCACGCCGTGGGTTGCGATCACCGCCAAGAGTGCATAGAGCGGCGTCACCCACATTTCGTAGAGCACGACCTCGTGGTCGCCGCCCGCAGCCAAGAGATGTTTTCGGATCTGCCAGAACGCCGCGATCGAACTCGCAGCGCCGACTCCAACCACAAGCGCGATCGCGATGTCAGGACCAGTCAGTCGGAACCAGTGAATCACGACGATGGCAGAAAACGCGCCCACAACTTTTCCTCCGGCGCGCCACGAGAGAAGTTCCAGATAGGTGGTCCAGCGACGCATTCCGAGCATCGGGCCCTCAATGACTCCCTGCACCGTTGGGTACACCAAGAAGACTGCGGTCAGCATCACTGGCCAGACACTGTTTTCCCATTTCTCCCCCCACACGAGCTGCTGCAGGCTTGGATAGATCGCCGCGACCGCGAGCACGAAGAGTGGAAGAAAAATGATTCCCGCTGTAAATGCGGTCGTGACATTGGAGTTCTCCAACTTGCGGTTGCCCCGCGAGAGAGCGCCGTATGGTGCAAGGACGCCGACGAGCGTCTGCGTCACGAGCCGAACGGGTTGTGCGACCATCTGCACTGCGAAGAAGTACACGCCCAGCGACGCGATGGGGACGAACAAGCTCGCGATGAACGAATCCACCTGATCCATCAACGAGATCATCACGCTGATCCCCATCGGATACTTGGTGAGCGCAAATGTCGTTCGCATCCAGTCTGGTTGTGCCTGAAAGTCAGCGCGTTGGAAGTTCGCCCATATGAGTGTCAACGCAGTTTGCAGGAGTAGCGCCACCACCTGCGCGACGACGAAGGTGAGTGCTCCCCAGCCTCCCTGTGCGCATGCAAAGGCAACCATCAGTTTGACAAGCGAACCAATCACGTCAATCGATGCGAGTTGTTTGAATCGCAGAAGCGACACCATCTTCGCGCGTGGGTATGTCGAAACCTGCGTCAACAGCGAGAGTCCCGCCATCCACAGCAGGAGTTTTCCAAGCGATGGTTGATCGAAATACGCTTGTGCTGGGAACGCGGTCGTTGTCGTGAGAATCGCGCCAAGGCAGCCGAACAACACCGCAAATCGGAAGAGCCCGCCACCCGCCACCGCGTATTCGTCTTGCTTCATCGATTGATAGACAATCGATGTTCCTCCACCCCGCATCAAGTGCGTGAATGTGATGATGCCAAGTGCGATTGCGTAGAGACCAAACTCGTCCGCAGTGAGGTACCACGCAGTGATGAATTGAGTTGCAAGTCCGCTGAATCTCGCAGCCAAGCTGGCGAGAACCATGACGAGGATGTTGAATGCTCTTTGCTTCGGCACTGCTCCAGCTCAATCCCCGAACAGGTGACTCGGTCCAATCGCTGCGCAAAATACTCACACAGCGCTTGGCGTGAGAATAACGAAGAATTGGTGAATGGTGGGTGAGGCGAGTCATGCTTCTTTGGGTGGGCTTGGGTGTTGTGGGGCAGCGGGCGGTCTGGCGAGTCCTGTGGCCTCGCGTGGCTAGTCTTTGTGGATGACTCAAGACCACACCGAGCCTGCGCAGTTCCTTGCACACATCGTCAATCGGATGAACGCGGACACTGCCACGCTCCATCAGGTAGGGCTCGATGGATTGTTGCATTTGCTGGCAATTCACGGGAGTTTTCCGCCACCGGTGATGGCGGCCATCTCGACAATTCCGTTTGGAAAGGGGATGGCAGGGATTGCTGCTGAGCGGCGAGGTCCAGTCACCATCTGCAACTTGCAAAACGATACTTCCGGCGATGTGCGACCGGGTGCGCGCGCCACGGGGATGGAGGGAGCGATTGCGATCCCATGCTTTGGAGGTGTGGATGGCGCCGAAGTCGTCGGGGTGCTCGGCATCGCCAACATTGCGCCACGCGAATTCACACCCGCAGAAACCGTGGAACTGCTCGAGTTCGGTCGATTGGTCGCGGCCCAGTGCTTCTCAGCGCGCTGTTGATCCGCTGGATGTCGTCGACTCCTTCGCGAGCGTGAATGACTTTCCCGCGTAATCCACGCGCACGGTGTCGTGGTCACCGAACTTCCCTCCGAGAATCCCAGCAGCAATCTCGTTTTCGATGCGCTGTTGGATGACTCGCTTCAGAGGTCGTGCGCCGAATTGTGGGTCGAACCCCTCAGTTGCGAGTGCCGCCACCGCCGCGGGTGAGATGGTCAAGCCAATCCCGCGTTGCACGAGCCGCCGTCGCAATCGCTCCAACTGAATCCCCACGATTCCGGCGAGATGAGAGCGATCGAGCTGTTGAAAGACAACCGTTTCGTCGATGCGATTGATCAACTCTGGACGCAGTGCCTTCTTCAGAAGCCCCCGAACATGCGCTTCGATGACCTCGTTGGGTTGACCAGCGGCAGTGAGTTCCATGATCGCATTCGATCCGAGGTTGCTCGTCATCACAATCAATGTGTTGGCAAAGTTGACAGTGCGTCCGTGACCGTCCGTCAGCCGCCCGTCGTCGAGGACCTGCAACAACACATTGCTGACATCGGGATGCGCTTTCTCAAATTCATCGAAGAGCACGACGCAGTAGGGTCGGCGTCGCACCGCTTCCGTCAACCGCCCACCCTCTTCGTAGCCGACATACCCCGGCGGTGCGCCGATCAACCGCGCAACCGCGTGCTGCTCCATGTACTCACTCATGTCGATGCGAACCAGTGCGTCCTGCGAATCGAAAAGCAACTCCGCGAGCGCCTTGCACAATTCCGTTTTGCCCACTCCAGTTGGACCAAGAAAGAGAAATGATCCGATGGGTCGATTCGCTTCGCCGAGCCCGGCGCGATTGCGGCGCACTGCCTGGGCAATGGCACGGACCGCTTCATCCTGTCCAATCACCCGTCGTTGCAGTGCCTCTTCAATGTGCAGCAACTTCTCGCGCTCGCTCTCAACGAGTTTCGACACTGGAATCCCCGTCCATTTGGCGACCACGTCAGCGATCGCCTCGGGATCGACTTCTTCCCTCACCAATGCCCCGCCCGCTGCGATTCGCTGCTTGAGTGATGCGGCGGCCTGGGTCTTGCGAAGTTCAAGATCTCGGATCTCGCCATGCTGAATGCGAGCCGCGCGTTCAAAGTCGCCGCGCCGTTGTGCTTGGGCGAACTCGATCCGCCGCGCTTCGATCTCTCGGTCGACACCCTTGATCGTGTCGAGGTCCGCCTTCTCAATCTCCCACTGCGCACTCATGGTGCGATCCTGCTCGCGAATGCCAGCGAGTTCTTGATCGACGGCCGCGAGTTGCTTGGCACTCTGCGGATCCTTCTCCAGTTGCAGCGCAGCTTTCTCAATCTCCAGGCGTGTGATATTGCGCCGGATCGCATCGAGTTCCGCCGGCATCGAATCATTCTCAATGCGGAGTCGACTCGCAGCCTCGTCGAGCAAATCGATCGCCTTGTCTGGAAGAAAACGGTCGCTGATATAGCGATGGGAGAGTTCGACCGCGGCCACCAGCGCCGCATCCTGAATGCGCACGCCGTGATGTGTTTCGTACCGTTGTTTGATCCCGCGCAGGATCGCAACTGTGTTTTCGAGGGATGGTTCGCCCACAAAGACCGGTTGAAAGCGTCGTTCAAATGCGGCATCTTTCTCGACATGCTTTCGATACTCGTCGAGCGTTGTTGCGCCAATGCAGTGGAGCTCGCCCCGTGCGAGCGCGGGCTTGAGCAACTGTCCTGCGCCGACTGCTCCTTCGCCCTGACCTGCACCAACAATCGTGTGCAACTCATCAATGAAGAGAATGATTCGACCATCACTCGATGCAACTTCTCGCAGCACTGCCTTCAGCCGCTCCTCGAACTCGCCGCGAAACTTTGCGCCTGCAAGGAGTTGTCCCACATCGAGTGTGATGATCCGTGAGGCGCGCATCGATTCTGGGCAATCACCATTGACGATGCGCTGTGCCAGTCCTTCCGCGATCGCTGTCTTGCCAACGCCGGGCTCGCCGATCAGGACGGGATTGTTCTTCGTTCGACGCGAGAGCACCTGCATACAGCGGCGAATCTCCTCGTCGCGCCCGATGACGGGATCGATCTTGCCGCTCGCAGCAAGTTCGTTCAGGTCTCTTCCATACTTCTTGAGTGCTTCGTAGGTGCTCTCGGCTGAGGGATCGTGAATGCCCGTCACCCCGCTTGCTGTGCGAATCTCGCGCGCAGCCTGTTCAAGCGTTCGAGCATCGACACCAACTGCAGCGAGGACATCCTTGCCAGCCCCGCGAGACTCTGCGATCGCCACCAGTAAATGATCGCTCGACACGAAACTGTCCTTCATCTGCAGAGCGAGTCGTTGGGCTGCTCCGATCGCCTCTTGAAGTTCGCGACTTGCGGTCGGAGTTGACCCGTGCGCATGCGGCAAGCGCGAGAGTTGTGCCGTCACGGTCGCGGCAATGCGCGTTGGATTGAGACCAGCTTTGGTGAGCACGCTTGATGCAGGTCCGGTCTTCTCACTCAGCAGCGCATCGAGCAGATGAAGTGTGTTCACTTCGCCGTGCTGATCACGGACCGCGATCGATTGAGCCTGCGAGAGAGCCTGTTGAGCAAGTGTGGTGAATTTCTCGAAGTTCATTGGTGCCCTTGCAGAGCAACCTGCGTGCCATCGCCGTGCCCTCCCACGACCACCCCAAAGCTGGCACTGTCACGCCATTTCGACAGGGAACCCGGGAGGAATCAACTCGGGTCGATCGTTGATCCACCCTGTGAGCCAGCGAAATGCGTCAACCAAACGGGGTCCGGGTCGATTGAACATTTGATTTCCGTCCACGAGCACGACGCGACCATCCCCTTCGAGGTTCGCTGGCAGGAGTGGCCACCAGCGTTGGCTCTCAAGCGACGCCAACTCTGATCGAATGGCAGGGATGCCATATCCGCAGGGACAAATGATGATGCGCTCTGGAGCGGCAGTCAGTATTTCTTCAGGGGCAAGCTGGCGACTCTTTGCGCCAGGGACATTGAGCGAGTGTCGCGCTCCTGCAGCGTGCACGAGTTCTGGCGTCCAGTGACCTCCGCAGAATGGAGGATCCATCCACTCGAGGAAGAGCACCTCTGGTCCTTGAACAAACGGATTGACGAAATCGACTGCAGTCCACCAGCCTTCGCGCAGTTCAACCATCGCACGCTCTGCGCCATCCGTGCAACCAACGGCAGCGCCAACCTTCAAGCAATCGTCCAGCACATCCCAGATGGAGTTGGGATTCAGAGAGACAATCGCGGGGGAGGGATGCATCGTCGCCGCGACGCGGCGCACTGTTGCAAGATCGATCGAACACACTGCGCACACATCTTGCGTGAGAATCACATCGGGCTGCAGGTCGCGCAGCAGTTCGAGGTTGAGCGCGTAGAGCGATTGACCAGAGTCAAGCGCTGCGCGCACCTCACGGTCGATCGCTGCGCTCGCGCCGGAGCGCGCATCTGCGTTCACATCCGCGGCGCATGGTGAAGGTGTCCGCTGTGCGGTCAGCACGGGTCGATCACGAATGTTCGGCGGCCAATCGCATTCGTGGCTTCTGCCAACAAGCAGGCCCTCGCCGCCGATCCGGCAGAGTATTTCTGTTGCTGATGGCAGCAGGCTTACGACGCGCATGGGGCGCACGGTATCCATCGAGCAACGAGTGCAGCGGTCGATTGCGCACGGACGAGCCCGACGGTTGGGGATCCTAGATTCGGAAAGTTGGGGATCCCAGATTCGGAAAGTTGGGGATCCCAGATTCGGAAAATTGGGGATCCCAGATTCGGAAAATTGGGGATCCTAGATTCGAACTAGGACAAACAGAGTCAGAGTCTGTTGTGCTACCGTTACACCAATCCCCAAAGTGATTGGCTTTTCATGCTAGCGAAAACGCGCTCAGCAACGAGCCCCTCGAGGATTCGTGTCATCGCACATCACTCCGTCGACCCTGCTGTGACTATCCTTGTATCGATGACCCAGACCGCGACCAAGTCACTCAGTTCCGAAGCACTCACCGAGGGGATTCGCATTCACGTGGAACCGAGTTTTGTGCGGTCCCACTCCGATATTGAGCGTGGTCGCTTCATCTTTGTCTACACCGTGCGCATGACCAATGAAGGCTCCGAGCCTGCCCGTCTGACGAATCGCTCGTGGCAGATTGCTGACGCGGATGGCACGCGCCACGATGTCGATGGACCAGGTGTTGTTGGCCAGCATCCCGATCTCGCGCCCGGCGAATCGTTCGAGTATTCCAGCTTCTGTCCACTGACGACGGCGTGGGGCACGATGGAGGGGCATTATGTTTTTGAGCGCCCCGACAAGTCGACGTTTCAAGCGCGGGTCGCACGGTTCTATTTCGCTGTGCCGACCGACTGACCTCTGACGCAATCATTGTTCAGCGGTATTCTGGCGCTCCATGAATCCTGGCTCTGAAGGCGGCGCAAAAATCTTTCGAGCGCAAGCACTGCAATCCGTAGGAGGCAGAAACAGGCTGAATGCGCTGAGCCCCATGATCTCACCTCAGATTTGGGTGGTGACCGCTGCGCTTGCGTTGCTCTTGGCGGCCGTCGTGGTGTGGGGCTTTGCTGGGCGCATCCCACTCACAGTGATCGGCAGCGGAATCTTTTTGCGCGGCGAACGTCTTGACACGGTCAATGCGCCGATGGAAGGACTGATTCGCGAAATGCGCAAGCGCGATGGCGATCACGTGCTGGCCGGCGAATGCATCGCCATTGTTTCGGCGAGTGCTTCGGCCGCCGACGCGTCGACTCAGGTGCTCGCGTCTGCCGATGGAACCATCGTCTCAGTCGAAACCGAAGTTTGGGACTTTGTCACAAAGGGTCAGATCATCGCGCTCATCGCCACTGGCGGCGACGCTCCAACCTGCATCGCATTCGTGCCGCTCGCTGAAGGGAAGCGCATTGAGATTGGGATGCCAGTGCGCGCCGCATTCAGCAACGGCGATTCCTACGGTGACGCGCAGGCCATTGGACAAGTTTCATCGATCGATGGATTCGTCACTGGTCCAGATCAGATGTTTGGACGGGTGCCGAGTGCGGGGGTGATCGAGTCGATCCGCGAGCGGTTCGGAACCGTGACCGCATTCGTGGTTGCCATTGACTGCGACCCCAACGGACAAGGTGGTCTGCGCTGGACCACATCATCGGACCGATCGTCCGCAGTCAGCAACGGCACTCCCTGCGACATCGAAGTCACTGTCGGCCAAATTCGACCCATCGCACTGCTCTTGCCTGGCATGGGACAGATCGCTGGTTCGTCGCCATGAGCGGCGAAGAGTCGCCCGAGGTCGAAGCAGACGCACCCGATGAATTGGTTGAGTTTCCGCCGGGAAAGGCGCGCTCTGTTCGAGTTCCAACAACGATGCAAGTTGTCGCCGCGGAGTGCGGCGCTGCGAGTTTGGCGAGCGTCTTGGCGTATTACCGCGCATACCGACCCCTTGAAGAGGTTCGCGAGGCTGTCGGCGTGGATCGTGATGGCTCCAATGCGCTGCGAATCGTGCGAGCCGCGAGGCACTTTGAACTTGAAGCGGAGGGAATTCGCTGCGAAACCGATGCACTCGATGAGATCACATTGCCCGCAATTCTATTTTGGGGGCTCAATCATTTCGTGGTGCTCGAGGGATGGACGCGTCGCGGCTATCGCATCATGGATCCCGCACAGGGTCGACGACTCGTCACCCCTGACGAATTCAATCAAGAGTTCTCGGGTGTGGTCATCCAGATGGAACCAGGCGAAAGTTTTCAACCGACGGGTGGACCGCCATCGTCATTGAATCTGGTCACAGGGTGGATGCGCGGTGCAGGCATGGCGGTGTGGTTGACGGTGTTCGTGGGGCTCTTGCTCGCCGTTCCACTCGTCGCGTTGCCGGGAATCGCTGCAACATTCGTCGACGGTGTGCTTGCAGAAGGGCGCTCCGACTGGTTGCCGTGGATCCTTGGTGGCGCGGTGATTGCCATGATTCTTGAAACAGGGTTGATTGTCATCCAGCAAGTCATGCTCGCCAGACTGGAACAACAACTGTCGCTCGAACGCACTTCCGACTTTCTCCACCAACTCTTTCGAATGCCGACTTCATTTTTCGGACAGCGATATCCCGGAGACATTGCGGAGCGCGTGCAGAGCAATGATGCGATTGCCGGGCTGCTCGCCTCAAAATTTGCCCCCGCCATCATTCAGGTCTTGACGCTTCTGGCATTTCTTGTGGCGATCGCGTTGAACAACATTCCCATGGGGATCATCGCGCTCGTGGCGGTGGTCGCAACACTCACCCTCCTCTATTGCGTGGCTCGGTCTCGAGTGGATCAGGCGCAATCGTTACAACAACAGGAAGGCATGAAGCAGGGCGCGATCATCGCGGGGTTGCTGACCTTGGAATCGCTCAAGGCTGGCGGTCGCGAGGCGGACTTCTTTGGACGGTCGATGGGATTTGCTGAACGGGTGAGCGCGGCGCGGCAGCGGGCGAGTCTCCTGTCGAATGCAGTGAGCATTGTGCCTGCGTGGTTCCAAGCGCTGGTGGTGTCGGTGTTGGTCCTCTCGTTGGGTGGGTGGCAAGTGATGCAAGGATCGATGTCGATCGGAACACTGCTCGCGCTGCAGATTCTGTTGCTGGGATTCATGTCTCCGGTCACGCAGCTTGCCGAGTTGATTCGCGAGATCCAAACGGTGCGCGCAGATCTTGGTCGACTGGACGATGTCATGTGCCATGCCGTGGATCGCCTGGCGATCGATCCCGATGTGGATGATGCACAGGAGATCGAATACGCACATGGCTCGTTGGAATTGCGTGACATTACCTTTGGGTACGGACATGGACAGGAGCCTCTGCTCGCGCATTTCTCGCTGAAGATTGCTGCGGGCGGACGAGTGGCAATCGTTGGATCGACTGGCTCTGGAAAGTCCACTGTTGCTCGGCTCGCCGCAGGACTGATCGATCCGTGGGAGGGCGACATCCTGATCGATGGTCAGGCACTCGCGCAGATTCCCCGTCATGTGCGCGCGGCGAGTATCGCAACGGTCTTTCAGCGCGCCGCATTCTTTGAGGGAACGATCCGTGAAAACATCTCGCTGTGGAACCCCGACATTCCGGATGGATGGATTGCCGAAGCGCTCGATGATGCGCAACTCTCGCACCTCATCACGCATCGCGGAGGACTCGATCAGCAGGTCGCCGAGGGCGGGAGCAATTTCTCGGGGGGCGAAGCGCAGCGACTGGATATCGCACGCGCACTCGCCCGGCGCCCCGCAATCCTGATCATGGATGAAGCGACCAGCGCGCTGGATCCTGTGACCGAACTCGCACTCGATGAAGCACTGCGTCATCGTGGCATCACCTGCCTGGTGGTAGCCCATCGCTTGAGCACGATTCGCGATGCCGATGAGATCATCGTGATGGATCAGGGCGAGGTCGTCGAGCGCGGAACGCACGATCAACTACTCGCCTTGGGTGGCGTCTATCACGAACTTGTGGCGGGGGATGGGTCGTGAGCGATCTCCTTCATCCAGCCATTCACGCTGCGCAGACGTTGCATGGTGAGAGCGTCTATCTCGATCGCCGTGGACCATTGCAACTTGAAGAACTGTCAGATCTGATGGTGCTGGTGCGGGGCAGGGTCGTGCTCTTTGCGAGGCGTCATGCGGGGAGTCGTCGGCACAGAATTGGCGTGTTGTCGACGGGTGCAGCATTCGTCGGACCGGTGGCTGGCGTCGAAGTCGTGCCAGTGTCCGAGGCAGAGTTCCTTCGTGTTCCTGGCGCGAGTATCAGCACAGTCGCCGCAGGATCTGCGCCGGAGAGAGCTCTCTGCTCTGCGCTGGGCGCAACGCTTGTCGCATGTGGATCGACGCTGTCGACGCACTGTCCGCTCGATGTCGCCTGCCAGCGATGTGCGGCGGAACTTGTGCGGTTGGGTGACGCAGTGATCGAGTCGTCATTCGAGCGACACCTTCGGAGATTGGTCAATGTCGCGATCAGTCGATTGTCGTTTCCAGAAGAACTGAAGTCGATGCTTGCTCCGGGTGCGTCGATGGGGAACGAACTTCCAGATGCCCGACTTCCGCCGATTGTCCGTGCGTGCACGCAGATCGCACTTGAGATTGGCTGCGCACCAGCGCGCATCCCAAGTCGAATCCCAAGAGACAACACCCGCCGACCAGAACAAATTTTCGCACATGTCGCTGGCCTTGGGATTCGCCCTGTGTTTCTCGATCCCGGCTGGTGGAACTCAAGTGTCGGTGCGTTGCTGACATTTCGCAACGAGGATCAGGCACCCGTCGCAATCTTGCCGAGTGCCAATGGACTGGTGGCATTCATTCACTCAGCGGGCGCGACGCAGGGTCCTGTCGTCGTCGATCATGCATTCGCGGCGCAACTCACCCCGACAGCCTCGCAGTTTCATCCCACGCTCGCGCACGAGCAATCTTCGATTGCGCAGTTTCTCCGTTTCGCGATCCACGGATCCGAGCGCGATTTCGTGCGGGCGTTTGTGGTCAGCGGGATCGCAACGCTCGTCAATCTCGCGATTCCGATCGCCACTGGCATCCTCGTGGCGCGTGTGTTGCCCAGTGGTGATCGAATGGGGATCCTCTTTCTGGGATTCGTCCTGTTCGGGACCACGCTGACCGCTGCTGCATGCGGATATGTCGTCTCGAATCTGTTGCTTCGGGCGGAGACACGGATCGCCAAACGCGCACTTGGCGGAATACTGGATCGATGTTTGCGGATGCCGACCGAGGTCTTTCGAACATTTACCAGCGGCGATCTCGCAGAACGCATTCTGTCCGTTGGAGAACTCCAGACACTGCTCGCTGGCGCGGGAATCTCCGCAATCATGGCCGGCGTCTTCTCGCTGATGTATCTGGTGGTGATGCTGCTGGTGAATACCACGGCGGCGTATGTCGGCGGCGGGTTGCTCATCGTGGCGGTGTTGTTCAGCCTGCTTCTGAGCGCGGGTCGTGCCCAGTGTTCGACCATCATGCTGGAAGGTCAGGGTCGACTCGCCACGATGGTGCTGCAATTCATTGGAGGCATTGACACGATTCGCAGTGCCGCAAGTGAGCAGTATGCGATGCTCAGATGGATGCACCGGTTTCGATCAGTTCGATCGGCCACGATGCGCATCAGAAGACTCGAACGCATCTTCGACATCTTTGCCACCGCGTTCCCATTGATCTGCATGATGATCTTCTGGATCATGTTTCTGCCCGGCGATGCAGGCGGTGCCGTGGGGGCCCAACTGCTCAGTTCGACCGATCATATTGCGCACTACCTCATGTTCAATAGTGCCTTCGTCGCGGCGCTGTATGCGGTGCTTGAGTTTGGCGAACGGTTGGGAGACCTCGCATCGCTGCGCTCGATTCTTCGCCGTATCGCCCCCATCCTGAACGCACCGGTGGAGCGCACAGCAGATCGCGAGCAACCCGGAGTCCTCTGCGGCAGAATCGATATCGATGATGTCCACTTTACCTATCCGGGAAGTGCCAATGAAGTTCTCTCTGGTGTCACGATGCACATCGCTGCGGGCGAGAGTGTGGCGATCGTTGGTGGCTCAGGATGTGGCAAGTCCACGCTGACCCAGTTGATCCTCGGGATGCGCGTGCCCGAACTTGGAGAGGTGAGTTTTGATGGGAAGGCGCTGGGTCGATTGGATGTCGTGTCCGTTCGTCGACAGATTGGGGCGGTCGTGCAGAACACGCGCGTCATTCCTGGCAGCATTCTCGACAACATTGTGGGCAGCACGCTGTTTACAGCGCGTGATGCTGCTGCTGCGATCGCTGCCGCCGGGTTCCGCGACGAGGTGGATGAGATGCCGATGGGGGTGCACACGTATGTCACCGATCAAACGCTTTCGGGAGGACAAATCCAGAAACTGATGATTGCCCGCGCGCTCGTGACACGCCCGCGCATCCTGATCTTCGACGAGGCGACCAGTGCACTCGACGAGGTCTCGCAGTCCCAGGTGGTCGCGAGCCTCGAGACACTTGATGCCACGCGGATCATTGTCGCGCATCGACTGAGCACGGTGCGCAATGTTGATCGGATCTACGTGATGGAGTCTGGGCGCATCGTGCAGTCTGGATCTTTCGCTGAACTCATCGCAGTTGCCGGCCCCTTTCTGGAGATGGCGCATCGGCAGATGATCGATTCAAAACATCGGGATCGAATCTAACCACACGGTGATCCGTCATCGAGCACAACAAAAAAGGGATCAGCGGCCGTTCAGGAGCAGAGAACGGTCGCCGACCACATGCAAACAGTCACTTCGATAGTGTTCGTCGATCAGACGCGCTGGATTAGCGCTTCGGTGTCCGCGCTTGACGAGATGCGCTCGAGTTGCGTGCGACGCGGCTCGAGCCGCCTCCGCTTGCCTTCTCAAGTTCGGCATCAGTCAGTTTGACGGACTTCGGTTTGGTCTTTGACGCTTTGGCTGTCTTTGGTGACATGGTTGATTCCTCTCGGACCTTGGGAGCGGCGGTCTACACAACCGAACTCTTCAAGCGTAAACACCTTACGATACAGTTTCAAAATGGCAAGCGGAGCGGCAGATTTCTCTGGAGAAATTCTCCAATGACAAGCAAATTCACGGTCGCAGTCGTCGGCGCAACGGGCGCGGTTGGCGCCGAGTTCATCCAAATCTTGAGTTCGAGCGGGGCGTTGGTCGACCGTATTCGGCTCTTCGCAAGCCCGCAGTCTGCGGGTCGAAAGATCACCGTGGGTCATCGCGAAGTGGTCGTCGAGTCACTCTCTCCGCACTGCTTCGACGGCGTCGATGTCGCGTTTTTCTCTGCCGGAAAGGGGATCTCCAAGGCGTGGGCGCCGCAGGCCGTTGGGTCCGGAGCGTGGGTCGTGGATAACTCCAGTGCGTTTCGTATGGACGATCAGGTTCCACTGATCATCCCAGAAGTGAATGCCAGCGCGCTCGATTCATGTGACAAGCCATCCATCGTCGCAGTTCCAAACTGTTCGACGATTGTGGCGCTCGTTGCTGTGACGCCGCTTCACCGCGTTGCGCAGGTCAAGCGCATGACGATTGCGACCTATCAAGCTGCAAGCGGAGCTGGCGCTGCTGCGATGCGTGAACTGTTGTCGCAGGCGCACGACTTCTGCAATGACCGTCCGATGAAAACAGATATTTTTGGACGGCAGTATCTCTTCAACTGTTTCAGTCACAACAGCACGGTTGGAGTCGAGGGTTACAACGAGGAGGAATCCAAACTTCTGCACGAGACACGCAAGATTTGGAACGACTCGTCGGTGCGTGTCACGGCAACATGCGTGCGCGTGCCGGTCGTGCGCGCGCACTGCGAAGCCATTGGCTTGGAGTTCGCCAGTGCGATGATCGAGTCGCAGGCGCGCGAGATCCTGCGCAACGCGCCTGGGGTGCAGGTCGTTGATGACCGCGCCAACAATCGTTTTCCAGAACCACTCGATGCAGCAGGGAAGGACCCGGTGCTGGTGGGTCGGATCAGAGCGGATTGGAGTCTCGAACCGGGCATGGGTTTGCAGATGTTTGTGGCGGGCGATCAGATTCGCATTGGCGCCGCGCTCACAGGGTGGCGCATCGCAGAGTTGATTCGTGCTCGCGATGTTGTGGGCATCACCAGCTGACGGTCAACTCAAGAGTTCACGAGTCGCGGTGGCGATGTCACCCTGCCGCATCAAATGTTCGCCGACCAGCACGATGTGAATCCCGTGACTGCGTAGTCGCCGCAAGTCGTCAGGTGTCGTGATCCCCGATTCGCTCACCAGAATCCGTGCGTCCTCCACGAGGTCGGCCATGCGAAGCGAATGGTTGATGTCTGTCGTCATCGTTCGCAAGTTGCGATTGTTGATCCCAAGAAGTGCGTAGCCAGCGTGCGGGAATCCGACGTGGCTCATGACGCGGCAAAGGTTGTCGGCGTCATGCACCTCCAAGAGGATGGTCATTCCTAACTCAACGCACAGGATTTGAAAGTCGATGATCTCGCTCTCGCGAAGGCACTCGGCGATCAGCAAGACCGCATCCGCGCCAGCTGCACGCGACTCCCAGATTTGATAGGGATCAATGATGAAGTCCTTGCGCAGCACAGGCAGTGGAATCGCATCTCGAATTGCATGGATGGACTCGAGCTTTCCGCCAAAGTCTGCGCCGTCCGTGAGGCAGGAGATCGCCGCAGCTCCGCCGGCGTGATATTGTCGAGCGATGGCGACGGGATCGAAATCCTTGCGAATCACTCCTGCCGATGGACTCTTGTGCTTTACTTCGGCGATCAGCCGAGATCGAGAAGTGTTGCCGTGGTCGACGACCGCCTGGAAGAAATTGCGTGTTCGTCCGAGTTCTGAGATGCGTTCCTTGAGCACTTCGAGGGGCTGCGCCGTTTTCGCTGCCTCCACTTCGCGTCGTTTGCGAGCGACAATTCTTTTGAGTACATCGGTCATTGTTGCGGTTGGGCTCTTGGCGACCAAGAGTAATGGGGAAGTTGCCGATGGGGTGCGGCAGGAGGTCACCTCGAATGAGCCGATGATTTCACTCTGCATTGGGCTGGCCATCATCGGCGTCATTGCGGGGGCGCGTGCGATGAGGCTTGATCGATCACAACGATCCGCGTGGTCACTTGAGCCCATCCCATCGATCTATCTCTTTGTCGCACTGCTCCTCATTGGTCCCTACGGCGGAATCTTCCTTGGAGATCTCTTGGGCTTCGTCGTGGAGGATCACTCAATCGAGGCGACAGTCCTCCGCGCGCTTGGCACATTCGCGACGCAGTGCGCCATCTGTCTGATCGTGTTCGCTCGTCGAGTCGTTGCTCAGCCTGCGCTCCATGTTGTGGGATCACCGCAGTGGAGCGGCGGGCGTGCGATCGGGCTCGGCGTGATCGCAATACTGGTTGCGTGGTTCCCGCTGCAGGCGATCGGCAGTCTCGCGGCATTTTTGCAAGTCCTCTGCGGAGGGGTCGTGCAGCCTCTGGAAGGGCACACCACATTCAACCTGCTGCGAACTTCGCCCAGCGCACTCCTCACAACCGCGATGGTGCTTGTCGCAACCATTTGCGCGCCTCTTGCGGAAGAGTTCGCGTTTCGCGGTGGATTGCAACGGGGACTCCGTGGAATGCGCTGCGGACCATGGGTCGCCATCATCGCGACAAGCCTGGTGTTCGCGGCGATCCACATCGGCGCATTGACCGAAGGAGCGATGGCATCGGGCCTTGCAACACTCTGTGCGCTGGCGATCGTTCTGGGATGGCTGATGGAACGGACCGGCCGCATCGCTGCTCCCATCACTGCCCACGCACTCTTCAATTGTGCCAACCTGATATTGTTCTTTCGCGCATGAACTCTGCGAATTCGCCAACCCCAACTCCGCCATCGTCGACGCTCTCCTGTGCGACAGGACGGACCCGCATCCTGACGGGCGACACCCCGACGGGGACGCTGCATCTGGGGCATTGGGTTGGATCCGTGAAGCGACGAGTGGAATTGCAATCCTCGCATGATTGCTTTTTCATCATCGCAAACATGCACGCCTTTACGACGCGCGTCGACCGTGCAGCCGACATCCGACGCGATTCGATCGAGATTGTTCGCGACTATCTCGCGATGGGAATCGACCCCACGAAGTCGGCAATCTTTCTGCAGAGCGAAGTTCCTGCGATCGCCGAGTTGACCTTTCTCTTCGCCATGTTGCTGCCATTCAATCGTGTGATGCGCAATCCGACGTTGAAGGATGAAATCAAGGTGAAGGGTCTCGGCGAGACCTATTCCTTCGGCTTCCCGCTCTACGCCGTTGGTCAGACTGCGGACATCCTCGCCTTTCGACCAACCGGCGTTCCCGTCGGCGAAGATCAGGTTCCGCACCTTGAGATGACCCGCGAAGTTGCGCGGCGGTTCAATCAGGTGTTCTGTGGTGTGTCGGAGCATGCCGAAGATGGTGATCACCCACAATTGGGCGGAACATTTCCAATTCCACAGGCAGATGTCGGCGCCGTTGGTCGATTGATGGGCACCGATGGCGTGAACAAGATGAGCAAGAGTTTGAACAATGCCATCTTTATTGCGGATCCGCCGAAGGAGATACAGAAGAAGGTTGGCAAGATCTTTACGGGACGGCAGAGTCCGACCGATCCGGGCAATATCGACAACGCACTCTTTCAGTATGTCGATGCGTTCGTGACCAACCCAGCGCGCGTTGCAGAACTGAAGGACCGCTACTCACGCGGGGACAATCTCGGCGACGGTCATGTCAAGCAAGAAGTTGCACAGGCGATCAATGAACTCCTCGAACCGATGCGCGCCCGTCGGAGCATCTATGAGGGCAACGATGGTCTGATCATCGACATTCTGCGCGACGGATGTGTGCGCGCCAATGTCGTCGCGGAGGAGACGCTCGCGATGGTCAAGGATGCGACGAAACTTGCCTACTTTCCGCGGCGTTTGGCGCTGGGCTGAGCTTGGGGTTGCGCGGTGCGGCGGCCCGCGGGCTTCCCTGTGACCCCCATCTTCCGCGCGCCAGAAGCGACCGTGCGCACTGTCATTTCCCGTGGATGACAATTCGCAATCACATCTTTCAAGTGGTCGCGTGTGACATGGGTGTACACCTGGGTGGTGGTGATACTCGAGTGACCCAGCAGTTCCTGCACAACCCGTAAGTCAGCTCCGCCCTGCACGAGGTGAGTTGCGAAGGAGTGACGCAGCGTGTGTGGATGCACATTATCGAGCCCGGCGCGGGTCGCAATCTTCTTGACCAACTGCCAGACCGCAACGCGATCGAGTGGGCGCCCTGTGAATGACAAAAGCAACCGAAACGCATCGCGACCGCTCGCCGATCGCGCAAGGTGTGGTCTGCACTCGTGAAGGTATCGACGCGTCCATTCGATGGCAGGCACTCCGATGGGAACGATGCGCTGCTTGCCGCCTTTCCCTGTGACGGCGAGTGCGCCAAGCGTGTCGTGAAAGTCATTGACCTTCACGGTGCACACTTCACTGGCGCGCAACCCTCCGCCATACATCAACTCCAGCATCGCACGGTCGCGCAGCCAGAGTGGTCCATGCTCTGCGGATGGAAACTCGACGAAGTGCTTCATCTGACGCGCAGTCATCGTCCCCGGAAGTCGTTTCCACGCGGTCGGTCGTTCGAGCAATCGCGCAGGATCTCGGGCAATCGCCCCAGTCGCATGCAGCCATCGAAAGAACACTCGAATGGTGGCCAGGTGGCGCGTGACTGTCGTCGCTTCATATTCGCATTCGCGCGAAAGCCATCGCACATGATTGGTCAGATCACCCATCGACGCAGTGGATGGATCGGCGTTGCCGCGATCGTGCAGATAGGTGGCGAGCTGACCAAGATCGCGCCCATACGCTTCAAGCGTCAGGGGTGCGAGTCCGCACTCAATCCGGCAGAACGCCAGAAAGTCACGGAATTTTCGGGCTGCGACTGGTGGTGTTTCCATGGATGGTGGGATGCATCAACTCTGGAACTCGATTGGGTTGCAAGACACCCATGCCGCCGGTGCGCTGATCGCCAACAGTTTCGCGGAATCGCACCTCCATGTTGATGCGGTGGAAGAGTGCGCAGCCGTGAAACCCACCGCAGCAGAAGGCGAACAACTGTTCCACCTCGCCGAGTGCGAATCGTGAGGTACACCGATGATCGTTGCGCTCCATGTGCGGACAGCACCGAGGATCTGGCGGTTCAGGACCCGGCGAATTGGACAGTGGCGAGTTTGGCACGATGGGTGCAATCACTTTACTTTGGCGGATCGGTCATTCCACCGCCGAATCTGCACAATTGGATCGCTAGCATTTCAGCATGGATCAGTCACGACCCACAATCGCAGTTTCACTGGGCGATCCAGCTGGGATCGGCGCAGAGGTGACAGTGAAGGCGTTGAACGATCCAGTTGTCCGCCGTGCAGCTCGTTGGGTGGTGCATGGATCGAACCACTCCATGCACGTTGCAGCCGAGAAAAGCGGATTGCCCGTGGATTGGCTACGCGTCGCTGCTCAGAGCGAGCGGGCGCAATTCGAGATCGATGCGGACTACGTCGTGATCGATCATGGGCAAGTACTGGGATTGTTCGACCGCCGCGAACCCTCCAAGGTTGGCGGAATCGCAAGCAAGTCCTATGTGGAGGCTGCCATCGTTGATGCCATGCGCGCTCCATCCGATCCCCGCCGAGTTGAGGGCGTCGTGACTGCGCCCATCAGCAAGGAGTCGTGGTCTCTCGCTGGGTATCGCTGGCCTGGACATACCGAACTCTTCGCCTTTCGCGCGCGCGCGCGCCGTCACTGCATGGCGTTTTCATCGCCAAAGTTGCGAGTGGCGTTGGCGACAACGCATGTTCCGCTCATGACGATTCGCGATCTTCTGACAATCGGACGGGTCTTCGATCCCATCGACTTGGGCAATCGTCTTTGCAGAGACCTGGGGGTGGCGACGCCGCGCATCGCAGTCTGTGGACTGAATCCACACGCTGGTGAACGAGGTCTGTTTGGCGACGAGGAGGATCGCATCATCCGCCCAGCAATCGAAATGGCATGCAGCGCAGGGATCGACGCATCGGGACCGTGGCCTGCAGACACCATCTTTCGCGATGCCGTGAACGGTCGATACGACCTCGTGGTGGCGATGTATCACGACCAGGGACTGATTCCGCTGAAACTCTTGGCATTCGAGAGCGCCGTCAATGTCACGCTGGGTATCTCAATCGTGAGGACGAGCCCAGATCACGGAACCGCGTTTGGTATCTCGGGGGAGGGCAAAGCGGATGCCGGCGCAATGAAAGAGGCGATGCTTCTTGCCGCAAAGTTGGCGCGTGCGCCCCGAACTTCAGGAGCAGCGCGCGCGCACGGGCATCACCTCGATGGGCCAGCGCGCGGCGAGTGGTCGTCGACCGATCCGTGGAATTGAATTCGCGCGAATGATCAAGTTTGGATGATCATCCAAACTCGATCACTAGGGAGCGATCACGATTGTGCTGTTGGGCTCGGTGAGAAGTTCGTACACCATCTCAACATCCCCATCGCTCATGCGCACGCATCCCATTGACGCCTGCTGCCCGATCGATGCTTGCTCGATTGTGCCGTGGATTCCATACCCCTTGATTCCTTGATTGTGCGCTTCGACTCCGATGAGTCCGATCCATCGTTCACCGATGGGATTCTTTGGATCATCTGGTGCGAATGACTCGCCAGTGCGCGGGTTCTTCCACTGCGGATTGATGAGC
The DNA here is from genome assembly GCA_009691725.1 of Phycisphaerales bacterium. Taxonomy (GTDB): domain Bacteria; phylum Planctomycetota; class Phycisphaerae; order Phycisphaerales; family SM1A02; genus F1-60-MAGs104. The sequence goes on along the minus strand of SIAP01000005.1, from coordinate 3,811 downwards.
TTGCTCTTTGGACGCACCATGAATGCGCCCGTTGGAGTGGAGTTGAGTTCACCGAGCCCGACGGTGTACGCCGCGATGAGTACGCGCGTTGGACCCTCGCCGGCGTAGATGCGCAACTCGTAGTTGCTCTTGCTGACCTCTGCATGGAATGCACAGACGGGAAGTTTCAGTTTCTGTCCCACGCGGAGCGACCTCTCGCTGCGCATTCCGTTGATGCGCTGAATGACACGCCAGTCCGCTTGCACATCGTTGTTCTTGGCGATCTTGGAGAGCGAGTCCCCCGACTTCACGGTGTAGACGCGCATGGTTGGATCGTTCGCCACGATCGCTGGCGAGTAGAACAACTGTGCGTTCAACTGCCGAAGCGCAAACATCGTCACGACCATATCGGTGGGAGCAATCTCGTTTCGATCGAGCAATTGGGTGAGCGCGAGTCGTGCAGCCACAGGATCGGTCTCTGCGAGCGCAAGTGCGGATGGCAATTGCAGATTCGTCGGCTGCGCGGAGGATGCAACTGCGGGCCCCACGATTGCCACCGCGGGCACGCGTGCGATCGAAGTCGGTGCGGGAGCCACGGCAGGCGCGGACATCACAACATTGGAGGTGGCAGAAGATGGCTGTATTTCAGGCATTTCTGGCTGCGCATCGGGAGTCGATGGAACGACAGTCGGGGGCACGGTGTTGGTCGCAGTCTTGTCCGCAGTCGGTGTCGCGTCGGTGCCCTGTGAAAAGAAGTAGGTCGCGCCAACGACTCCGCCGGCGCCGATCAACGCGAGTGCAATCGGGAAAAATTTGCGGCGATATGCGCCTTGCAGGAATCCCATTGATGAGGCGGTGCGTGGCTGTTGGCTTGGAAGTGTCATCGTGGTGCTTTCTGGTGAGGACTCATGAGGTGTGATCTGATTCATTCGGTACGCGTCGAGCCTCGCTGACCACCGATTGAACGGCGATGTCAGTTGACTCGGTTGGAATCGCATCGACGAACTGGCAGTCGAAGCAGATGCCGATGGTGTCTGTACTGCGGGGGAGGTGTGCGAGGTATCGGTCGTAGTAGCCGCCGCCGCGCCCGAGTCGAAATCCACGCGCGTCAAATGCAACGCCTGGGACGATGATGAGATCGATCGAGTCGTGGGGGATCTGCCTGCCAGACTTTGGGACGCGGACACCAAGCGAATCGGCATCCATCGATTCATCGTCGAAGGATGTCATTTGGATGGCGTGCATCGCCTTGCGTCCGGCGTCGGCGTGCGGAACACAGACGGTCTTTCCAAGCCGAAATGCCTCGAGCGCCAGCGAAATGACATCCACTTCGCTCCGCATGGGCATGTAGAGCATCACGGTGCTTGCCCGGTAGAAAGCGTCGGATCCGACCACTCGACCACACGCCGCAAGCGACCACGCTGCGCGCTCGCTCTCGGTGAGCGCCGATACGCGGGCACGCATGGTCGATCGAATCGCGTTCTTGCGATCAGTGATGTCGAGAGGAGTGTGCGACGCTTCCATGCGTCTTGACCTCGATGAAGGCTTCCTGCCAATGCGTCGTACTACACATACGATGCGTCGGGTGCGTACGCTACCTTACGCCTCGCTTCGTGGCGAGTGTCTTTCGTTTCACGTCATCTAGGAGTCCCTCAGCATGTGTGGAATCGTTGCCTACATCGGTCGCAAACAAGCACTCCCAATCTTGCTCGAGGGATTGAAGCGCTTGGAGTACCGCGGCTACGACTCCGCCGGAGTTGGAGTGATGAACCATGGGCTCCACATCTGCAAGGCGATCGGTCGCGTTCGCGCACTCGAAGAGAAACTCAGTCAGGTTGATGGTCTGACCGGCACCGTCGGGATCGCCCATACCCGCTGGGCAACGCACGGCGGAGTGACCGAAGCGAATGCGCATCCGCACCGCGATGACGCACGCGCTGGCCATGGGATCGCGATCATCCACAACGGGATCATCGAGAATTACTCGGTACTAAAGAAGTATTTGGAGGAAAAAGGACATACTTTCACCAGCGAGACTGACACCGAGGTGCTCTCTCACCTGATCGGGGAGCTCTACCACGGTGACTTGGAGAAGGCAGTGCAAGCGGCGCTGCGCGAAGTCACCGGCGCATACGCGATCGCAGTGATCTGCACCAAAGAGCCAGACACCCTGGTCGTTGCCCGAAAGGGATCGCCGTTGATGGTTGGAGTCGGCAACGGGGAGTACATCGTCGCGAGCGATTCGAGCGCGATCGTGGCACACACCACGCAGGCGTTCACATTGCCAGACTTCACCGTGGCCAAGCTGACCCGCGATGCATTCCGCACCGCCACGATCGACAATGTCGCTTTCACCACGGAGGTGCGCGAACTGGAATTCGAACTCGCCGAAATCGACCTCGGTCCCTACGAGCACTACATGCTCAAAGAGATTTTTGAGCAGCCGCGCTCGCTGCGCATGACGATGCAAGGTCGCATCGACGAGCGCACGGGATCGATCGTGCTTGGTGGGATCGCCGAACACGCTCGCACACTCGCCAATGCGAAGCGCATCGTGATGGTCGGGCAGGGCACAGCCTTCCACGCCAGCATGGTCGGCAAGTACTTGATGGAGGACCTTGCCAAGATTGCTGCGGAGCATGACTACGCCAGCGAATTCCGATACCGCAATCCAATCGTCGACTTTGGAACGGCAGTGATTGCAGTCAGCCAGTCGGGCGAGACCGCCGACACGCTCGCAGCGCTGCAAGAAGCGAAGCAGCGCGGCGCGCTCGCGCTCGGCGTTGTGAATGTGGTTGGGTCAACGATCGCACGCGAAACCGATGCTGGTGTGTATCTGCGAGTTGGTCCAGAGATTGGGGTGGCAAGCACGAAGGCATTCACGGGACAGATCACCGCGCTCGCCATGTTGTCGCTCTACATCGGTCGTCGCAGATTTCTCAGCCAGGAGTATGTCACGTCGTTCATCAAGGAGATGGCTGGTGTGCCCGACAAGATTCAACGCATTCTCGAAACGAGTGATGTGATCTGCAAGGCAACTGCGCGTTATGTCGAACGCGAGAACTGGCTCTTCCTTGGTCGGGGGGTGAACTATCCGGTGGCACTCGAAGGCGCGCTGAAGCTCAAGGAGATTTCATACATCCACGCGGAGGGCATGCCATCCGCAGAGATGAAGCATGGTCCCATCGCGCTGATCGATCAGGGCATGCCAGTCGTCTTTGTCGCGACGCGAAACTCGCAGTACGAAAAGGTGCTCGGCAATATCTCGGAAGTGCGCAGTCGCGGAGGGCACGTGATCGCTGTCGCCACCGAAGGCGATGAGCACATCCGTACGGTCGCTGAAGATGTGTTTTATGTGCCGGATGTCATCGAGCAGTTGCAGCCTCTTCTCTCGGTGATTCCGCTGCAATTGCTGGCATATCACGCTGCCGTGCTGCGCGGGAAAGATGTCGACAAGCCGCGCAATCTGGCAAAGAGCGTGACGGTCGAGTGATGCGATGATTCGGACGATGCTATTGGCGGCAAGTGTCGGACTGGGCTTCGCGCAGAGCGTTGTGCAGACACCACACCATGTGGAGAAGTGGAAGGGCAAGACCATGTACTCGATTGAGACCAGGCGTTTGGATGGCACGGCGTTTGACCTTGCGCAGTTCAAGGGGAAAGTGGTGGTGGTTGTAAACGTTGCAAGCAAGTGCGGCTACACGCCGCAGTATGTCGAACTCCAAAAGTTGTATGACGAGATGAAACCGAAGGGAGTTGTCGTGATCGGCGTCCCGAGCAACGACTTTGGAGGTCAAGAGCCCGGCACGCCGAAAGAGATCGAGTCGTTCTG